>NZ_CP141799.1:4731811-5346697 GCF_035621475.1 Pseudomonas paeninsulae | reverse complement strand
CCCAGTGCCAGTCATCGGCCATACCACTGGTCGATAGCTGTAAATTTAACTCTGTGGATAACCCCGCTTAAGCCCGGCGGATAAGCCTGGGGACAAGTGGTGCATGAATCCAGCTGTGGATAACATGGCATTCCATCCCCAGCTTATCCGCTGCCTTCACACAGCCGCAGCACGTCTTCCTGACAGACTTACCCTGCTCTGTAAGCTTCATGAATAAAGGGCTAGAGGCACTTATGCACAGAAAAGCGGCTTACTAATAGTTATTAACATTACAGAAAAGCTTTAAATATTCTCTTCTCTATATTCTTTATTAACGAAAATGCTGGTTGGAAATTGACCTGACCCTCGTGTTTCTCTAGAATCGCCGGTCTCTTAAAACGGGGGCCATTCCGGCCCGTAGTCGACAGCCAGGTAACACGCCATGAAACGCACTTTCCAACCCAGCACTATCAAACGCGCTCGCACTCACGGTTTCCGTGCTCGTATGGCCACCAAAAGCGGCCGTGCTGTCCTGTCGCGTCGCCGCGCCAAGGGCCGTAAGCGTCTCGCCGTCTAAATTTCGGTATTGTGGTGAGTCGAGACTTCAGTCGGGAAAAGCGTCTGCTAACCCCCCGACAATTCAAGGCAGTCTTCGACTCCCCTAGCGGCAAAGTTCCGGGCAAAAATGTCCTGCTGCTGGCGCGTAGCAACCAGCTTGACCACCCCCGTTTGGGTTTGGTGATCGGCAAGAAGAGCGTCAAGCTCTCGGTTGAACGCAATCGCCTGAAACGCCAGATCCGCGAATCGTTCCGCCTCAACCAGGACAACCTGGTCGGTTGGGACATCGTAGTGGTTGCGCGTAAAGGCCTGGGCGATCTGCAGAATGCCGAACTGGCTCTCCAGTTCGGCAAGCTCTGGAAACGCCTGGCACGCAACAAACCAAGCCCGGAAACTTCTACCCCTATCGGGATAAACGACAGTCCCCATGCGTAAACTGGCCTTGGTTCCAATCCAGTTCTACCGCTATGCCATCAGTCCTTTGATGGCCAGCCACTGTCGTTTTTATCCAAGCTGCTCCTGCTACGCGCATGAAGCCATCGAACAACAAGGCCTCATGCGTGGTGGTTGGCTGGCATTGCGCCGGCTCGGCCGCTGTCACCCGTGGAATCCCGGTGGCTACGACCCGGTTCCCCCCGCGAAACCCTCCCGTTCCTCTTCGATGGCCGAATAATCATGGATATTCAACGCTCGATCCTGATCGTCGCCCTGGCAATCGTGTCCTATATGATGGTTCTCCAGTGGAACCAGGACTACGGTCAAGCTGCCCTGCCGATTCAGACTGCAGCAGTCAGCAGTACCGTTCCGAGCTTGCCAGATACCACTGCCCGCGCCCAAACAGCCAGCGGTGACGACATACCGACTGCAGCCCCTGCCGCCGAATCAGGCTCTATCAGCGTTGCCCCAGTGGCCGTCAGTGACCAACTGATTCGAGTGAAAACCGACGTACTGGATCTGGCCATCGATCCACGTGGCGGTGATGTGGTGGAGCTGCGTTTGCCGCAGTACCCGCGCCGGCAAGACCACCCGGATGTGCCGTTCCAGCTGTTTGATAATGGCAGCGAGCGCACCTATCTGGCGCAAAGCGGTTTGATCGGCACTAGTGCGCCGGACAAATCCAGCGGTCGTGCCCTGTGGAGCAGCGACCAGCAGAGTTATAAATTGGCTGAAGGCCAGGACCAACTGCAGGTAGACCTCAAGCTCAGCGAAGACGGTGTCAATTACACCAAGCGCTTTACCTTCACCCGTGGTCTGAATCCCGAGTGCTCGGCCGCAGAACAACAGCTGAAGAAGCCGGGTTGCGTAGACCCTGCGTCTTACCAGATGAACGTCAGCTACCTGATCGACAACCAGAGTGGCCAGGCCTGGAACGGCAATATGTTCGCTCAGCTCAAGCGCGATGGCAGTGACGATCCCTCGTCGACCACTGCCACTGGCACCGCTACCTACCTGGGTGGCGCACTCTGGACAACCGAAGAGTCGTACAAAAAAGTGTCGATGAAAGATATCGACAAGCAGCCCTTCAAGGAAACCGTCGAAGGCGGCTGGGTAGCCTGGCTGCAGCACTATTTCGTCACGGCCTGGATTCCCGAAAAAGGCAGCACCAATCAGGTACAGACCCGCAAAGACAGCCAAGGCAATTACATTGTCGGCTATACCGGTCCGGCCGTTCAGGTTGCTCCCGGCACACAAGGCGAAGTCAGTGCGATTCTGTACGCCGGCCCGAAGCTCCAGGGTCACCTGAAAACCCTGTCCCCTGGGCTGGAATTGACCGTCGACTACGGCATTCTATGGTTCCTCGCGCAACCGATCTTCTGGTTACTGGAACATATCCACAGCATCCTGGGTAACTGGGGGTGGTCGATCATTGTGCTGACCATCATCATCAAACTGATCTTCTTCCCACTGTCTGCCGCCAGCTACAAGTCGATGGCGCGCATGCGTGCCGTAGCGCCGAAACTTGCCGCGCTGAAAGAGCAGTTGGGTGACGATAAGCAGAAAATGTCCCAGGGCATGATGGAGCTGTACAAAAAAGAGAAGATCAACCCGCTAGGCGGTTGCCTGCCGATCCTGGTACAGATGCCGGTGTTCCTCGCCCTGTATTGGACCCTGCTGGAAAGCGTGGAAATGCGTCAGGCACCCTGGATGTTCTGGATTACCGACCTGGCGATCAAGGATCCGTTCTTCATCCTGCCGATTATCATGGGCGCCACCATGTTCATCCAGCAGCAGCTCAACCCGACACCGCCGGATCCGATGCAGGCCAAGGTCATGAAGATGATGCCAATCATCTTCACCTTCTTCTTCCTCTGGTTCCCGGCCGGCCTGGTGCTGTACTGGGTAGTCAACAACTGCCTGTCTATCGCTCAGCAGTGGTACATTACCCGCAAGATTGAAGCAGCAACCAAGGCGGCGGCTGCCTGATAAGGCGGAGCTTCCAAGCTCGAGCAAGCCGTTAAAAAGACGCCCCCATCGTGGGGCGTCTTGCTATCCAGCGTTTGGAGTCCAGCATGTCAGCAGTCCGTGAAACCATTGCCGCCGTTGCGACAGCCCAGGGCCGTGGTGGTGTCGGCATCGTGCGGGTCTCGGGACCCTTGGCCGGGCAACTGGCCCTGGCGATTTGCCAACGTGAACTGAAACCTCGTTATGCCCATTACGGCCCTTTTTTTGCCGATGCCGAGCAGGTGCTGGATGAGGGCCTGGCCCTGTACTTCCCCGGGCCCAACTCCTTTACCGGCGAGGATGTACTGGAACTGCAAGGCCACGGCGGCCCGGTGGTGCTCGACTTGCTCCTGCGCCGTTGCCTGCAACTCGGCGCACGCCAGGCCCGTCCCGGCGAGTTCAGCGAGCGTGCATTCCTCAACGACAAACTCGACCTGGCCCAGGCCGAAGCGATTGCCGACCTGATCGAAGCCAGCTCGGCACAGGCTGCACGCAATGCCCTGCGTTCGCTGCAAGGCGAGTTCTCGCGGCGCGTGCATGGCCTGACCGAACGCTTGATCAGCCTGCGGATCTACGTCGAGGCTGCCATCGACTTCCCCGAAGAGGAAATCGACTTTCTTGCCGATGGCCATGTGCTCAACCTGCTCGAGGGCGTACGCACAGACCTCGCCGGCGTGCTGCGCGAAGCCGGCCAAGGTGCACTGCTGCGCGATGGCATGACGGTGGTGATCGCCGGTCGGCCAAATGCTGGGAAATCCAGTTTGCTCAATGCCCTGGCCGGGCGCGAAGCGGCCATCGTCACCGAGATCGCCGGCACCACCCGTGACGTACTGCGCGAACATATCCACATCGACGGCATGCCGCTGCATGTGGTGGATACCGCCGGTTTGCGCGACACCGAGGATCAGGTGGAAAAGATAGGCGTCGAGCGCGCACTGAAAGCTATTGGCGAAGCCGACCGTATTCTCCTGGTGGTCGATGCCACTGCTCCAGAAGCCGACGATCCGTTCTCGCTATGGCCGGAATTTCTCGCTCAACGTCCCGATCAGGGCAAAGTCACCCTGATTCGCAACAAGGCGGACTTGTCGGGCGAAGCCATAGCCCTGGAAGTCGGCAACGATGGCCATGTGACCATCAGCCTCTCGGCCAGGTCCAGCGACGGTCTGGATCTGCTGCGTGAGCACCTGAAAGCCTGCATGGGCTACGAACAGACTGCCGAGAGCAGCTTCAGTGCCCGCAGGCGGCATCTGGAGGCGTTGCACCTGGCCGCCACCCACCTCGACCACGGTCACGCTCAGCTGACCCTGGCAGGCGCCGGAGAGCTGCTCGCCGAAGACCTGCGCCTGGCGCAACAGTCTCTGGGCGAAATCACCGGAGCGTTCAGCTCCGACGACCTGCTCGGACGCATATTCTCCAGCTTCTGTATCGGCAAGTAGATACCGTCTTCCCCCGGTGAGCTGGACGGCGATCCGTTCCAGCTCAGCAGCGCCTAGTTCGAAAGATCCGTAGAACGCCGCACATTCGGGCGGACGTTCCCGGATTACGTTGACTCATATGGGCTATGAACAGCTCCTATGAGTCAGCGGGTAAATCGCTGCAAAAAAATCGATCAGCGCCCTGCTGAGTAACTCCTTCAGCTTCTCCGGCTGATGCAAATCTCTCCTCTGCACCTACCCCATCCTGCGACTTGGACGACCTGTCCTGTCCAACGACTTCACGATTGCATCCTTCAGGCAGTCGTTGCCTTAGCCAAACGCCGTTTTAAATTGAATTATTTGCCCGTCTAAGCCCTGTGGAAAACCGGGCCTAAGCCCGGTCCATAACCCGGTGATAAAACTGAGGATAAATCGCCCTGTGGATAACTACCCATTTCATCCACAGGCTGTCTACGGCTATCGAACAGGCTAACGGCAGGATCATCACAGCTTTTTGAAACGCTGCAAGCCACGTGACTAATGGGCTGTAGCTATCTATCCACAGAAAAGTGCTCCCTACTTTATAAACATAAAAACAAAGATCTATATAAATCTATTCTTTTATTCTTTATTAGCCTGAAGCTCTGAGAAAGCCAGGACAGGCTGGCTATTTTTTGTGCAAAAGACTTCTTTCACACCGGCTAAATCCCTATACTCGCCGGCTTTCCAGCTTTTCAAAGCTTCACAACAGGCACGAGGTGCGTGGTGGATTTCCCTTCCCGTTTTCAGGTGATCGTGATCGGCGGTGGTCATGCCGGCACCGAGGCTGCTTTGGCAGCGGCACGCATGGGGGTAAAAACCCTGCTGCTGACCCATAACGTGGAAACCCTTGGCCAGATGAGCTGCAATCCGGCGATCGGCGGGATCGGCAAAAGCCACCTGGTCAAGGAAATCGACGCCCTGGGTGGCGCCATGGCAACGGCCACCGACAAGGCTGGCATCCAGTTCCGCGTGCTCAACAGCCGCAAGGGTCCTGCCGTTCGCGCCACTCGCGCCCAGGCCGACCGGGTGCTGTACAAGGCGGCGATCCGCGAAACCCTGGAAAACCAGGCCAACCTGTGGATATTTCAGCAAGCTGCGGATGACCTGATCGTCGAGAACGATGAAGTCAAAGGCGTGGTCACCCAGATGGGTCTGCGGATATTCGCCGACTCGGTGGTCTTGACCACCGGCACCTTCCTCGGTGGACTTATCCACATAGGCATGCAGAACTATTCCGGCGGTCGCGCCGGCGATCCACCCTCGATTGCTCTGGCTCAGCGCTTGCGTGAATTGCCGCTGCGAGTCGGTCGGCTGAAGACCGGTACCCCGCCGCGCATCGATGGCCGTTCGGTGGATTTTTCCGTGATGACCGAGCAGCCGGGCGATACGCCGACTCCGCTGATGTCGTTCCTAGGTTCACAAGAGCAACATCCGCGTCAGGTCAGTTGCTGGATCACCCATACCAATGCACGGACCCACGAGATCATTGCCGCCAACCTCGATCGTTCGCCGATGTACTCCGGGGTGATCGAAGGCGTCGGGCCGCGTTACTGCCCATCGATCGAAGACAAGATTCACCGCTTTGCCGACAAGGACAGCCATCAGGTATTTATCGAGCCTGAGGGGCTGACCACCCATGAGCTCTATCCCAACGGCATTTCCACCTCATTGCCGTTCGACGTGCAATTGCAGCTGGTGCGCTCGATCCGCGGCCTGGAAAACGCCCATATCGTGCGTCCGGGCTACGCCATCGAGTACGACTACTTCGATCCGCGAGACTTGAAATACAGCCTGGAAACCAAGGTCATCGCCGGTTTGTTCTTCGCCGGCCAGATCAATGGCACCACCGGTTACGAAGAAGCCGGCGCCCAGGGGCTGCTCGCCGGGGCCAATGCCGCATTGCGTGCGCAGGGCCAAGACAGCTGGTGCCCGCGCCGCGACGAGGCCTACCTCGGCGTATTGGTCGACGACCTGATCACCCTGGGCACCCAGGAGCCATACCGCATGTTCACTTCGCGGGCCGAATACCGGCTGATTCTGCGCGAAGACAACGCCGACCTGCGCCTGACCGAAAAAGGCCGCGAGCTGGGCCTGGTTGACGATCAGCGATGGGCCGCGTTCGAGATCAAGCGTGAAGCCATCACGCAGGAAGAACAGCGCCTGAAAAGTACCTGGGTCAGGCCCGGCACGCCCCAGGGCGATGCGATTGCCGCGCACTTCGGCACGCCGCTGACCCACGAGTACAACCTGCTCAACCTGTTGTCGCGCCCGGAGATCGATTACCTGGGCCTGGTCGAACTGACCGGCGCAGGTGCGCAAGACCCGCAAGTCGCCGAGCAGGTCGAGATCAAGACCAAGTACGCCGGCTACATCGACCGTCAGCAGGATGAAATCGCCCGGCTGCGCGCCAGCGAAGACACCAAATTGCCTGTGGATATCGATTACAACGGGATTTCTGGCCTGTCCAAGGAAATCCAGCACAAGCTCGGCAACACTCGTCCCGAAACCCTCGGCCAGGCTTCGCGGATCCCCGGGGTCACCCCGGCGGCGATTTCCCTGCTGCTGATCCACCTGAAAAAACGCGGAGCTGGTCGCCAGCTGGAGCAAAGCGCCTGATGTCTGTGGTCACCAGCAAGCACGCCGAAGAACTGGCGCAAGGCGCCCTCGAGCTGGGCGTCGAGGTCTCGGCCTTGCAGCAGGAACAGCTGCTGGCCTATCTGGCGCTGCTGATCAAGTGGAACAAGGCCTACAACCTCACCGCGGTGCGCGATCCGGACGAAATGGTCTCGCGCCACTTGCTCGATAGCCTGAGTGTGCAGCCCTATGTCTTTGATGCTGGGGATAACTGGCTGGACGTCGGCAGTGGTGGCGGCATGCCGGGCATACCCCTGGCCATCCTGTTCCCGGAGCGGCAGTTCACTCTGCTCGACTCCAACGGCAAAAAAACCCGCTTTCTGACTCAGGTGAAGCTGGAGCTGAAACTGACCAACCTGGAAGTTATCCACAGCCGGGTCGAGGCCTTCAAGCCACAGCAGGCGTTCAGCGGTATCGTCTCCCGCGCCTTCAGCAGCCTGGAGGATTTTGCCAACTGGACCCGCCATCTCGGCGATGGCCAGAGCCAGTGGCTGGCCATGAAGGGCGTGCATCCGGACGACGAATTGCAAGCTCTGCCGGCCGACTTCCGCCTGGCAGCCACCCATGTGCTCAAGGTTCCCGGTTGCCAAGGTCAGCGTCATCTGCTGATACTGCGCCGCTCGGTCTAGGGGGAACGCAACATGGCTAAAGTATTCGCAATCGCCAACCAGAAAGGCGGCGTGGGCAAGACCACCACCTGCATCAATCTGGCGGCCTCGCTGGTTGCGACCAAGCGCCGCGTACTGCTGATCGATCTTGATCCACAGGGCAACGCGACCATGGGCAGCGGTGTGGATAAGCATGCCCTGGAACATTCGATCTACGACGTGCTGATCGGCGAATGCAACCTGGTCGAGGCCATGCAATATTCCGAGCACGGCGGTTACCAGTTGCTGCCGGCCAACCGTGACCTGACGGCTGCGGAAGTCGGCCTGCTGGAAATGAAAATGAAGGAAAGTCGCCTGCGTAACGCCTTGGCGCCGATCCGCGAGAACTACGACTACATCCTCATCGACTGTCCGCCGGCGCTGTCAATGCTCACGGTCAATGCCCTGGTGGCCGCCGATGGGGTGATCATCCCCATGCAATGCGAGTATTTCGCCCTGGAAGGCTTGAGCGACCTGGTCAACAGCATTCAGCGTATTGCGAAAATGCTCAATCCTTCGCTGAAGATCGAAGGCCTGCTGCGTACCATGTACGATCCGCGCATCAGCCTGACCAACGATGTTTCGGCGCAGCTCAAGCAACATTTCCCCGACACGCTGTACCAAACCGTTATCCCGCGCAACATTCGCCTGGCCGAGGCCCCCAGCTATGGCATGCCGGCGCTGGTATACGACAAGCAATCCCGTGGCGCCATTGCCTACCTGGCCTTGGCTGGCGAGCTGGTTCGTCGTCAACGCGCCAGCGCCCGCTCCGCAACCGCATAAGGAACTCCGCATGGCCACCAAGAAACGAGGGCTGGGACGCGGCTTGGACGCCCTGCTGGGTGGCACCACCGTCACTGCTCTGCAGGAAGAAGCCGCTCAGGCCGATAGCCGCGAGCTGCAATACCTGCCCCTGGATCTGATTCAGCGCGGCAAGTACCAACCGCGTCGCGATATGGACGCCACCGCGCTGGAGGAACTGGCGCAGTCGATCAAGGTTCAGGGTGTCCTGCAACCGATCGTGGTGCGACCGATTGGCGAAGGCCGTTTCGAGATCGTCGCCGGTGAGCGACGCTGGCGTGCCTGCCAGCAAGCTGGCCTGGACAAGATCCCGGCGATGGTGCGTGAACTGCCCGACGAGGCGGCGATTGCCATGGCGCTGATCGAGAACATCCAGCGTGAAGACCTCAACCCGATCGACGAGGCCGTTGCCCTGCAACGACTGCAGCAGGAATTCCAGCTGACTCAGCAACAGGTGGCTGAGGCCGTGGGCAAATCCCGCGTGACCATCACCAACCTGCTGCGCCTGATCGGTCTGCCGGAGGAGATCAAGACCCTGCTGTCCCATGGCGATCTGGAGATGGGGCATGCTCGTGCCCTACTTGGTCTGCCAGCGGAACAACAGGTCGAAGGGGCGCGACACGTTGTCGCACGCGGGTTGACCGTGCGGCAAACCGAAGCCCTGGTACGCCAGTGGTTGAGTGGCAAGGAAAAGCCGGTTGTGGAGGCCAAAGCCGACCCGGACATCAGTCGTCTGGAACAGCGCCTAGCCGAGCGCCTGGGCTCTCCAGTGCAGATCAAGCATGGGCAAAAGGGCAAAGGCCAACTGGTGATTCGCTACAACTCGCTGGATGAACTGCAGGGCGTTCTGGCCCACATCCGCTGAAACAATTGAGCATGTAGCGGGTTCACGGAAATCACTACCTGACAGTTGAACCTGGGGGGCTGCGCCCATATACTTTGCGCGCTTTTGTCGGCACGAAATATGCCAAGTCGTTGATTTGAGGCGGCCGACGCCGTAAGGACTGTGACGATGGATGTTCGCAAGCAAAATCGCCTGCCCTTTCATCGTTTAGCGGTGTTTCCGGTCTTGCTGACCCAGCTGGCTGTACTACTGTTAGCGGCTGCGGTGCTGTACGCCACACGCGGAGCAGTAAGTGGTTATTCGGGGTTGTGTGGCGGGCTGATTGCCTGGTTGCCGAATTTGTACTTTGCCCACAAGGCGTTCCGTTTCAGTGGAGCGCGGGCCGCCCAAGCGATAGTCCGGTCTTTTTATGCCGGTGAAGCGGGCAAACTGATTTTGACGGCAGTGCTGTTTGCACTGACGTTTGCAGGCGTGAAGCCATTGGATGCGCTGGCGGTATTCGGCGTATTCCTGTTGACCCAGTTGGTCAACTGGTTCTCACCCTTGCTAATGAAAATAAGATTTTTAAGACCTTAGGGCTCGAGGGATATATGGCAGCAGCAGAAACCGCTTCGGGTTATATCCAGCATCACTTGACCAACCTGACCTACGGTCAGCACCCGGTCAACGGCTGGAGTTTTGCCCACAACCTCAGGGAAGCCCAAGAAATGGGCTTCTGGGCATTCCATGTCGATACCCTGTTGGTGTCGGTGGTGCTCGGCCTGATTTTCATTCTGTTGTTCCGCGCTGCAGCCAAGCGCGCCACTTCCGGGCAACCGGGTGGGCTGCAGAACTTCGTCGAAGTACTGGTCGAGTTCGTCGATGGCAGTGTCAAAGACACTTTCCATGGTCGCAACGCACTGATCGCGCCGCTGGGTCTGACCATCTTCGTCTGGGTCTTCCTGATGAACTTTATGGATCTGATCCCGGTGGACTGGCTGCCGATGCTGGCTGCGACCATCATGGGTGATCCGCATCTGTTCTTCCGCGTCGTGCCGACCACCGACCCGAACGCCACCCTGGGCCTGGCCCTGTCGGTATTTGCCCTGATTATCTATTACAGCATCAAGGTCAAAGGCATCGGCGGTTTCATCGGTGAGTTGACCCTGCACCCGTTCGGCAGCAAGAACGTCTTGATTCAGGCGCTGTTTGTGCCGGTTAACTTGCTACTCGAGTTGGTGACCCTGATTGCCAAGCCGATTTCCCTGGCTCTGCGTCTGTTCGGTAACCTGTATGCCGGCGAGCTGATCTTCATCCTTATCGCAGTCATGTTCAGCGGCGGTTTGCTGCTGGGCGGTCTCGGTATCGTCTTGCAGTGGGCGTGGGCAGTGTTCCACATCCTGATCATCGTGCTGCAAGCGTTCATCTTCATGATGCTGACCATCGTCTATCTGTCGATGGCGCACGAAGACAACCACTAAGAGCGCAACGCGCATCCTTGATGCCCTTCCCCGACGGGAAACGGCAGATTAGGCTGCGCTCTGCTCAAGGTGGACGCCCGCAAGGGCAAAACAGGCAATGATTTAGCTTTACCGCTTTACCTTAGAAAACCTTAAACCAATACGACATAAAAGTCGGGAGGAAAGATGGAAACTGTAGTTGGTCTGACCGCGATCGCTGTAGCACTGCTGATTGGCCTGGGTGCCCTGGGTACCGCCATTGGTTTCGGCCTGCTGGGCGGCAAGTTCCTGGAAGGCGCTGCGCGTCAGCCGGAAATGGTACCGATGCTGCAAGTTAAAATGTTCATCGTCGCCGGTCTGCTCGACGCCGTGACCATGATCGGTGTTGGTATCGCATTGTTCTTCACCTTCGCGAACCCCTTCGTTGGTCAAATTGCAGGCTAATCACTCGAGTATTCGAGTGGATTGGTTTGATGGACAACGAACGAGCGAGGTGTTGGCGTGAACATTAATGCAACCCTGATTGGCCAGTCCGTTGCCTTCTTCATCTTCGTGCTGTTCTGCATGAAGTTCGTGTGGCCTCCGGTCATTACGGCTTTGCAGGATCGTCAGAAGAAGATTGCAGATGGACTGGACGCTGCCAGCCGTGCGGCTCGTGACCTGGAGTTGGCCCACGATAAAGTGGCCCAACAACTGCGCGAAGCCAAAGGCCAAGCAGCCGAAATCATTGAGCAAGCCAAGAAACGTGGAACCCAGATCGTCGACGAAGCCCGTGACCAGGCCCGTGTCGAAGCTGACCGCGTGAAGGCTCAGGCTCAGGCCGAGATCGAACAGGAACTGAACAGCGTCAAAGACGCCTTGCGTGCCCAAGTGGGTAGCCTGGCCGTCAGCGGTGCCGAGAAGATCCTGGGCATATCTATCGACCAAAACGCGCATGCGGAGCTGGTTTCCAAACTGGCAGCCGAAATTTAAGCGAGGGCGCGATCATGGCAGAACTGACCACGCTGGCCCGACCTTACGCTAAGGCTGCCTTTGAGTATGCCCAGGCCCACCAGCAACTGGCCTCTTGGTCAGCCATGCTCGGCCTGGCTGCTGCGGTGTCGCAAGACGACACCATCCAGCGCATGCTCGGGGCTCCGCGTCTGACGAGTACAGATAAGTCCACCACCTTCAACGAGGTGTGTGGTGACAAGTTCGACGCCCAGGTACGCAATTTCATCCATATCGTCGCCGAAAACGATCGCCTGGCCTTGCTGCCGGAGATCGCCGATCTGTTCGAGCTGTACAAAGCCGAACAGGAAAAATCGGTCGACGTGGATGTCACCAGTGCCTTCGCATTGAGCGATGAACAGCAAGACAAACTCGCCAAGGTTCTCAGTGCACGGCTCAACCGGGAAGTGCGCCTGCATGCTACGGAGGATGCCAGCCTGATCGGTGGTGTCGTAATCCGCGCCGGCGACCTGGTTATCGATGGCTCAGTTCGCGGCAAAATCGCGAAGCTGGCCGAAGCATTGAAATCTTGAGTTTGAAGGGGCAGCAGAGCTATGCAGCAACTCAATCCTTCCGAAATAAGTGAAATCATCAAGGGCCGCATCGACAAGCTCGATGTTGCCTCGCAAGCCCGTAACGAAGGCACAGTCGTCAGCGTATCCGACGGTATCGTGCGTATTCACGGTCTCGCCGACGTTATGTACGGCGAAATGATCGAGTTCCCGGGTGCCGTCTACGGCATGGCGATGAACCTTGAGCGCGACTCTGTCGGCGCCGTGGTTCTCGGTTCCTATCAGTCGTTGGCTGAAGGCATGAGCGCCAAGTGCACCGGCCGCATCCTCGAAGTGCCGGTAGGTCCGGAACTGCTGGGTCGCGTAGTCGATGCTCTGGGTAACCCGGTTGACGGTAAAGGCCCGCTGAACAACGTCGCTACCGACGCGGTTGAGAAGGTTGCGCCGGGCGTGATCTGGCGTAAGTCGGTCGACCAGCCGGTGCAAACCGGTTACAAGGCCGTCGACGCCATGATTCCGGTTGGTCGTGGCCAGCGCGAGCTGATCATCGGTGACCGGCAGATCGGTAAAACCGCTCTGGCGATCGATGCCATCATCAACCAGAAAGACAGCGGCATTAAGTGTGTCTACGTGGCAATTGGTCAGAAGCAATCGACCATCGCCAACGTGGTCCGCAAGCTGGAAGAAAACGGCGCCTTGGCTAACACCATCATCGTCGCTGCCAGTGCTTCCGAATCCGCTGCGCTGCAATTCATTGCACCGTACTCCGGTTGCACCATGGGCGAGTACTTCCGCGACCGTGGCGAAGACGCGCTGATCGTTTATGACGATCTGTCCAAGCAAGCCGTGGCTTACCGCCAGATTTCCCTGCTGCTGCGCCGTCCGCCAGGCCGTGAAGCCTACCCGGGCGACGTGTTCTATCTCCACAGCCGTCTGCTGGAGCGCGCATCGCGTGTTTCCGAAGAGTATGTCGAGAAGTTCACCAATGGCGCCGTGACTGGCAAGACCGGTTCCTTGACCGCTCTGCCGATCATCGAAACCCAGGCTGGCGACGTTTCCGCGTTCGTTCCGACCAACGTGATCTCGATCACCGACGGTCAGATCTTCCTGGAATCGGCCATGTTCAACTCCGGCATTCGCCCGGCAGTGAACGCCGGTGTGTCGGTTTCCCGCGTCGGTGGTGCCGCTCAGACCAAGATCATCAAGAAGCTTTCCGGTGGTATCCGTACCGCTCTGGCTCAGTACCGTGAATTGGCGGCTTTCGCCCAGTTCGCTTCTGACCTGGACGAAGCCACCCGCAAGCAGCTTGAGCATGGTCAGCGTGTTACCGAATTGATGAAGCAGAAGCAATACGCGCCGATGTCCATCGCCGACATGTCGCTGTCCCTGTACTCGGCCGAACGTGGCTACCTGCAGGACATCGAAATCGTCAAAATCGGCAGCTTCGAACAAGCTCTGATTGCTTACTTCAACCGCGATCACGCCGACTTGATGGCGAAGATCAACGTGAAGGGTGACTTCAATGACGAAATCGACGCTGGCCTGAAAGCCGGTATCGAGAAGTTCAAGGCCACCCAAACCTGGTAAGCCGCAGCGGAGGTCCTACGACCTCCGCCTGCTAACCCGATAGGTGTCAAATGGCAGGCGCAAAAGAGATTCGCAGCAAGATTGCGAGCATCAAAAGCACGCAAAAGATCACCAGCGCCATGGAAAAGGTAGCTGTCAGCAAGATGCGCAAGGCTCAAATGCGCATGTCTGCCAGCCGTCCTTACGCGGATCGCATCCGCCAGGTGATTGGTCATCTGGCCAACGCCAACCCGGAATACCGTCACCCGTTCATGATCGAGCGTGAAGTAAAGCGCGTCGGTTATGTGCTGGTGAGCAGTGACCGTGGCTTGTGTGGTGGCCTCAACACCAACCTGTTCAAGGCCCTGGTCAAGGACATGGTGGTAAACCGCGAACAAGGTGTAGAGATCGATCTCTGCGTGATTGGTGGCAAGGGTGCGGCATTCTTCCGCAGCTTTGGTGGCAATGTCGTTGCTGCGATCAGCCACCTGGGCGAAGAACCGTCGATCAACGATTTGATCGGTAGCGTCAAGGTCATGCTCGATGCCTACCTCGATGGGCGCATCGACCGTTTGTCCGTGGTCTCGAACAAGTTCATCAACACCATGACGCAACAGCCGACAGTGGAACAGTTGATTCCCCTGGTCGCTGATTCGGATCAACAGCTCAAGCATCACTGGGACTATCTCTATGAACCCGATGCCAAGGAGCTGCTGGACGGCTTGATGGTGCGCTACGTGGAGTCGCAGGTGTACCAGGCGGTGGTCGAGAACAACGCAGCTGAACAAGCGGCGCGGATGATCGCGATGAAGAGCGCTACCGACAACGCCGGTGACCTGATCAACGATTTGCAGTTGATCTACAACAAGGCGCGTCAGGCGGCGATCACCCAAGAGATCTCGGAAATCGTTGGCGGCGCAGCCGCGGTCTGATACCGGTTCATATATTCAGAGGATCCAGCTATGAGTAGCGGACGTATCGTACAAATCATCGGCGCCGTGATCGACGTGGAATTCCCACGCGATCAGGTCCCGAGCATCTACAACGCGCTGAAAGTACAAGGCGCGGAAACCACTCTGGAAGTTCAGCAACAGCTGGGCGACGGCGTGGTGCGTACCATTGCGATGGGTTCTACCGAAGGCTTGAAGCGCGGTCTGGACGTTATCGACTCTGGTGCTGCCATCTCCGTACCGGTCGGTAAAGCGACCCTGGGCCGGATCATGGACGTACTCGGTAACCCAATCGACGAAGCCGGTCCGATCGGCGAAGAAGAGCGTTGGGGCATTCACCGTCCTGCGCCATCCTTCGCTGAACAAGCGGGCGGCAACGACCTGTTGGAAACCGGCATCAAGGTTATCGACCTGATCTGCCCGTTCGCCAAAGGCGGCAAAGTCGGTCTGTTCGGTGGTGCCGGTGTCGGCAAGACCGTGAACATGATGGAACTGATCCGTAACATCGCCATCGAGCACAGCGGTTACTCCGTGTTTGCCGGTGTGGGCGAGCGTACCCGCGAGGGTAACGACTTCTACCACGAGATGAAGGACTCCAACGTTCTCGACAAGGTAGCCCTGGTTTACGGTCAGATGAACGAGCCACCAGGCAACCGTCTGCGCGTAGCGCTGACCGGCCTGACCATGGCCGAGAAGTTCCGTGACGAAGGTAACGACGTTCTGCTGTTCGTCGACAACATCTATCGTTACACCCTGGCCGGTACCGAAGTATCCGCTCTGCTGGGCCGTATGCCTTCCGCCGTGGGCTATCAGCCGACGCTGGCTGAGGAAATGGGTATCCTGCAAGAGCGCATCACGTCGACCAAGAACGGTTCGATCACCTCGATTCAGGCCGTTTACGTACCTGCGGATGACTTGACTGACCCGAGCCCGGCGACCACCTTCGCCCACTTGGACGCCACCGTCGTACTGTCTCGTGACATCGCCTCCCTGGGTATCTACCCAGCGGTCGACCCGCTTGACTCCACTTCGCGTCAGCTTGACCCGAACGTGATCGGTCAAGAGCACTACGACACCGCACGTGGCGTGCAGTACGTGCTGCAGCGTTACAAGGAACTGAAGGACATCATCGCGATCCTGGGTATGGACGAGCTGTCGGAAACCGACAAGCAGTTGGTATCCCGTGCGCGTAAGATCCAGCGCTTCCTGTCGCAGCCGTTCTTCGTGGCCGAAGTCTTTACTGGTTCGCCTGGCAAGTACGTTTCCCTGAAGGACACCATCGCTGGTTTCAGCGGTATTCTCAAAGGTGATTACGATCACTTGCCGGAGCAGGCGTTCTACATGGTCGGCGGCATCGAAGAAGCCATCGAGAAAGCGAAGAAACTGTAATCACCCGCGCGCCCGGAGACGGGCGCTTTTGTGAGGCTAGATATGGCTATGACAGTCCATTGCGACATCGTCAGCGCAGAAGGCGAGATCTTCTCCGGTCTGGTCGAGATGGTGATTGCGCACGGCAACCTGGGTGATCTGGGTATCGCCTTGGGGCACGCGCCGCTGATCACCGACCTCAAGCCGGGCCCGATTCGTCTGGTCATGCCGGGTGGCGAAGCCGAGGTGTATTACATCTCCGGTGGTTTTCTTGAAGTGCAGCCGAACATGATCAAGGTTTTGGCCGATACCGTGCAGCGTGCTGCCGACCTCGACGAAGCCTCTGCTCAGGAAGCCGTCAAGGCTGCCGAGAAGGCCCTGCATGAACACGGTGCCGAGTTCGACTACGGCTCCGCCGCCGCTCGCCTGGCCGAGGCCGCAGCTCAACTGCGCACCGTCCAGCAGCTGCGCAAGAAGTACGGCGGTAGCTGATACTCGGTTGTTGAAAACGTCAGTTTTCCGCAAGCGATACGTCAGGCTTCATCGCACGTGAGTAAAAGGGTAGCCTTGGCTACCCTTTTTCTTTGTCCGCATTTTTTGGATCAGTGTCTGCCTATGTCTCTCGATATCGTCATCCTCGCCGCCGGCCAGGGCACTCGCATGCGTTCCGCCTTGCCGAAAGTCCTGCATCCGATTGCCGGTCAATCCATGCTCGCGCACGTCATCGACCGCGCCCGTCAGCTTTCGCCTGTTGGCATCCATGTGGTGATCGGGCATGGCGCGGATATGGTGCGTGAGCGACTGGCGGCAGATGACCTGAACTTCGTCCTGCAGAGCGAACAACTGGGCACCGGCCATGCCGTGGCCCAGGCCCTGCCGGCGCTGACGGCCGAGCGTGTGCTGATCCTCTACGGCGATGTACCGCTGATCGAGACCGCCACCCTCGAGCGTTTGCTGAAGCAGGTCGGTGCCGAGCAGCTTGGGCTATTGACGGTCGACCTCATCGACCCGACTGGCTACGGCCGCATCGTGCGTGATGCCGCTGGCGTGGTGAAGGCGATTGTCGAGCACAAGGACGCCACGCCCGAACAACGGCAGATCTGCGAAGGCAACACCGGGATTCTTGCCGTACCCGGCAACCGTCTGGGCGACTGGCTCGGGCGGCTGTCCAACAGCAATGTCCAGGGCGAGTACTACCTTACCGACGTGATCGCCATGGCCGTGGCGGACGGCCTGGTCGTGGCTACCGAGCAGCCCCTGGATGCGATGGAAGTGCAGGGCGCCAACGATCGCATCCAATTGGCCGAGTTGGAACGTCATTACCAGCAGCGTGCTGCACGCAGCCTGATGGTCCAGGGCGTGACCCTGCGCGATCCGGCGCGTTTCGACCTGCGTGGCGAGGTGACGGTGGGCCGCGACGTGCTGATCGATCTCAACGTGATCCTCGAAGGCCGCGTGGTCATCGAAGATGGTGTGCAGATCGGCCCGAACTGTGTGATCAAGGACAGCATCCTGCGTAAGGGTGCGCTGGTCAAAGCCAACAGCCATCTGGACGGCGCCGAACTGGGCGAGGGTGCCGACTGTGGTCCCTTCGCCCGTCTGCGCCCGGGTTCGGTACTGGGTGCTCGCGCCCATGTGGGTAACTTCGTCGAACTGAAGAACGCCGTGCTGGGCGAGGGCGCCAAGGCTGGCCACCTGAGCTATCTGGGCGATGCCGAGATCGGCGCCCGGAGCAATATCGGCGCAGGCACCATCACCTGCAACTACGATGGCGCCAACAAGTTAAAGACGGTGCTGGGTGAGGACGTATTCATCGGTTCCAACAGCGCACTGGTTGCTCCCGTGACCCTGGGCGACGGCACCACCACTGGCGCCGGCTCGGTGATCACCGCCGATGTGCCGGCGGGCACGCTGGCGGTAGGCCGCGCCAAGCAGCGCAATATCGACGGCTGGAAGCGCCCGGTGAAGATCAAGCAGTGAGGCTGGTCGTAGGATGGGTTAGGCGCGTAGCGGCGTAACCCATCGCTTAGGCAGCATGGGTATCGCTGCGCTCAACCCAACCTACGGCCTTCCATCGGTTTTGCTCTTGACTCGAAAGCTTCATTAGGTTTTGATTCGCGTAATTATCTTTCGAATCGAAACTTAGCATGTCGAAACGCAACACACCGCAACGTCGTCATACCATTCTCGCCTTGCTCGCCGAGCAGGGCGAGGTGAGTGTCGACGAGTTGGCCAAGCGTTTCGAAACCTCGGAAGTGACCATTCGCAAAGACCTCAGCGCCCTGGAAAAGAATGGCTTGCTGCTGCGCCGGTATGGCGGTGCAGTGCCCCTGCCGCAGGAGCTGATCGGCGATGCCAGTCAACCAATTTCCACCTACAAGCAGGCCATCGCCCGCGCCGGCGTGGCGCGCATTCGCGAGCATGCGCGGATCATCATCGACAGCGGTACCACCACGGCGGCAATGATTCCGCAGCTCGGCCACAAGCCGGGCCTGGTGGTGATGACCAACTCGCTGAATGTGGCCCGCGCCCTCAGCGAGCTGGAGCACGAGCCGGTGCTGCTGATGACCGGCGGCACCTGGGACCCGCACTCGGAATCCTTCCAGGGCCAGGTCGCCGAGCAGGTGCTGCGCTCCTACGACTTCGACCAGCTGTTCATTGGCGCCGATGGCATCGATCTGGCGCGCGGCACCACTACGTTCAATGAATTACTCGGCCTGAGTCGGGTGATGGCCGAGGTGGCCCGCGAGGTGGTGGTGATGGTCGAGAGTGACAAGATCGGCCGCAAGATTCCCAATCTGGAGCTGCCCTGGGGCAGCATCCATACCCTGATAACCGACGAACGCCTCAGCGCTGAGGCACGCGAACAACTGGCGGCGCGCGGGGTCAACCTGATCTGCACAGCCGTAGAGCATTAAAGGAGAAAGACTATGTGTGGCATCGTGGGCGCCGTCGCCGAACGAAACATCACCGCCGTGCTGGTGGAAGGCCTGAAACGCCTGGAATACCGCGGCTACGACAGCGCCGGTGTGGCGCTGTTGAATGAGCAAGGCCAGCTTGAGCGCCGCCGTCGGGTGGGCAAGGTCAGCGAACTGCAAGCCGCGTTAGTTGCAGAACCCCTGGCCGGCCGTCTGGGCATCGCCCATACCCGCTGGGCCACCCACGGCGCGCCGAGCGAACGTAATGCCCACCCGCATTTCTCCGGCACTGATCTGGCGGTGGTGCACAACGGCATCATCGAAAACCACGAACAACTGCGCGCGCAGCTCAAGGGCCTGGGCTACGTGTTCAGCTCGGATACCGACACCGAAGTCATCGTCCACCTGCTCGAACACAAACTGCAGAGTTTGGGTGACCTGACCGCCGCGCTCAAGGCCGCGGTCAAGGAACTGCACGGCGCTTACGGCCTGGCGGTCATCAGCGCACAACAGCCGGATCGCCTGCTCGCCGCCCGCAGCGGTAGCCCGCTGGTGATCGGCCTGGGCCTGGGTGAGAACTTCCTCGCCTCGGATCAACTGGCCCTGCGTCAGGTGACCGACCGCTTCATGTACCTGGAAGAAGGCGATATCGCCGAAATCCAGCGCGATGGCCTGCAGATCTGGGATGTTGACGGCAACCCGGTGCAACGCGAGAGCGTGCAGTACCACGAAGGCGCCGAAGCCGCCGACAAGGGTGAGTTCCGCCATTTCATGCTCAAGGAAATCCATGAGCAACCCAAGGTCGTGCAACGCACCCTGGAAGGTCGCCTCGGCACTAACCAGGTGCTGGTCCAGGCGTTCGGTCCGCAAGCCGCTGAGCTGTTTGCGCGAGTGAAGAACGTGCAGATCGTCGCCTGCGGCACCAGCTATCACGCCGGCATGGTCGCCCGTTACTGGCTGGAAGAACTGGCCGGGATTCCCTGCCAGATCGAAGTGGCCAGCGAATTCCGCTACCGCAAGGTGGTGGTACAGGCCGATACCCTGTTCATCAGCATTTCCCAGTCCGGCGAAACCGCCGACACCCTGGCGGCGCTGCGCAACGCCAAGGCGCTGAGCCCCGAGCAGGGCGGTTACCTGGCCAGCCTGGCAATCTGCAACGTCGGCATCAGCTCGCTGGTGCGCGAATCAGACCTGACTCTGTTGACCCAGGCTGGCCCGGAAATCGGTGTGGCCTCGACCAAGGCCTTCACCACCCAGCTGGTCGCCCTGATGCTGCTCACCCTGTCCCTCGGACAGGTCCGCGGCAGCCTGGATAAGCAACTGGAAGCCGAGCTGGTGGACGAATTGCGGCGCCTGCCGGCCCGCCTCGGCGAAGCCCTGGCGATGGACTCGGTGGTGGAGAAGGTTTCCGAACTGTTCGCCGAGAAGCACCACGCGTTGTTCCTCGGCCGTGGCGCGCAGTACCCGGTGGCCATGGAAGGGGCGCTCAAGCTCAAGGAAATCTCCTATATCCACGCCGAAGCCTATCCGGCCGGCGAACTCAAGCACGGGCCCTTGGCGTTGGTGGACAGCGACATGCCGGTGGTCACGGTGGCGCCGAACAACGAGTTGCTGGAGAAGCTCAAATCCAACCTGCAGGAAGTGCGCGCGCGTGGCGGCGAGTTGCTGGTGTTTGCCGATGAGCAGGCTGGCATGCGCAACGGCGAGGGCACCCATGTGGTGAACATGCCGCATATCCACGACGCCCTGGCGCCGATTCTCTACACCATTCCGCTGCAACTGCTGTCCTACTACGTCGCCGTGCTCAAGGGCACCGACGTCGATCAGCCGCGCAACCTGGCCAAGAGCGTGACGGTCGAGTAATGCGCGCATGAGTCCTGCGTTGGCGCTGTTATTCGATGGCTGCCAGGCAGTGCTGCAGGGTGATGAGGCGTTCATCGCCCTGCTGCGCGACCAGGATTTTGTCTGTGGGCCAGGTTACTGGCAGTTCCGGCTGCCGGCTCTGCACGGCTTTGTCCAAGCTCAATTGCCGGCGGCCCAGCAGGCCGATTACCCGCGCTTTCTGCAGCAACTCTATGCCAGCGACCTGAACAGCCGTTTGCGTGAGTTGGGAGCCGAAGTGGCGATTGTGGATAACTACGCCAAGGTCGACTCCAGCCTGTATTGCCTCAGACGTCTTGCCCCCTGAACAGGTGACGATGCTCGGCGTGGTACAGCGCCGAGTCGGCAAAGTCCTGGGCATTGAGCACTCGTCCGACCAGGATCAGCGCGGTGCGGCGAAAGCCCTTGGCGCTGACCAGCGCTTCGATATCGGCGAGGGTGCCGCTGACCCAGTCCTGATCGGGCCAGCTGGCGCGATGGACCACGGCGGTCGGGCAGTCTGCGCCGTAATGCGGCAGCAACTCGGCGACGATTTTCCCCAGATGCACCACGCCCAGGTGAATGGCCATGGTCGCGCCGTGGCGGGCCAGATCATGCAGTTGCTCGCCGGCGGGCATATCCGACTTGCTGGCGTAGCGGGTGAGGATCAGGGTCTGGGAGACGTCGGGCAGGGTCAGTTCGCTTTCCAGTAGGGCCGCACAGGCGGCAGTGGCGGTCACCCCGGGGATGATCTGGAACGGAATAGCCAGCGCACGCAGGTGGCGGATCTGCTCGCCGATGGCGCCGTACAGCGAGGGATCGCCGGAATGCACGCGGGCGACGTCCTGACCTTGCTCGTGGGCCTGGCGAATCAGCCGGATGATTTCATCCAGATGCAGTTCGGCGGTGTTGACCAGCAACTCGGCGCTATGCCCATTGAGTACCGCGGTGGGCACCAGCGAGCCGGCATACAGGATCACCGGGCAGCTGCGCAGCAGGCGCTGGCCCTTGACGGTGATCAGCTCCGGGTCGCCGGGGCCGGCGCCGATAAAGTAGACGGTCATACAGTCTCCACAATGGGGGCGAAGGCGAAGGCGAAGGCGAGGGCGCAGGTGGCACTGGCCGAACGGATCTTGGCGCACAGCAGCTCGGCGCGCGCACCACTCAGGATTTCGGCCTGAGCCAGGGCGCAGGCTTCGGCCACTCCGGCGCTGCCGGTTACCTGCAGGCTCAGCGCGCTGGGTTGGCTCAGGCGGCTCTGGTAAGCGTCCAGTTGGCTGGCCGACAACCACGCCAGCGGCAGATGCAGCTGTTCAGCCAGCTGGCGTAGACCGGGTTCATCGCGCTTGTGCTCGCTGCTGGCCAGGCCACTCAGGTCGCCGGGTTGTAAGCCCTGCAACGCCAGTGCCTGTTCCAGCAGGTGCAGGAGTTGCTCGCGCGAGCAACCGCGCCGACAACCCAGGCCGGCGACGTAGATCAACCGGCGCTTGGCGGTCGTGCCCCCTGCTGGGCTGGCCACGGCAGCGGCTCAGGCGCTCTGCTGGGGGCGCGTGTAGAACCAGGCGGCGGCTAGGCCCAGGGCCGCCCAGAACAGCGCGTTGCTCAGCAGCGAAGCGAGTATGAATTCTTGCTCCAGGGCTGCTGGGGCCAGGCTCGCATGCACCTCAGGTTGCGGCGCGCCGATCAGATGGGGAATAGCCAGTACCAGCAAGCCGGCGATGCGCAGCGCCCAGTGCCGGCTAAATGCCAACAGGCCCAGGCCGACAGCGGTGGCCACAGCCGTGCCGATCCACCAGTACTGGCGCAGCAGCAACTCGGCGGCGGCGCTGCCCGGCAGTTCCGGTGGCAGGCCGGCGGCCGGCGCGAGGGAGAAGGTGGCAAAGCCGCCGAGGCCCCACAGCAGGCCCTGCCAGGTTTGGCCCGGCGCGCGCAGGGTGAACAGACCGGCGAGCACCAGGGCGAAACCGATGGCCACCACCAGGTTGCTCAAACCGGTGGCCAGGGTGCGTTGCCAGCCGTGTTCGGGAGACCAGGCTTCGGCGTTGTGGCTATGGCCGGCGGCAGCCTCGTGGCTATGGGCGGGGGTTGCAGCGGCATGACTATGCTCGTTCAGCACGTCTTGCGCCGGAGCGTTGTTTTCATAGCTTTCCGCCTGGAGAATCAGTGGGGTCACCCAAAAACTCTGCAACAGGGTCAGAAAAATGGCGGCAAGCAGGCCAGCGAAGCCTGCCGTCTGGGCGATACGCTTGAACATGGCAGCGGTCTCAGTGGCAGGGGAAGGCGGCGCTGTGGCGGGTATCGTGGGCAGCGTTGTGCAGCGCCTCGATAGGCGAGAAGCCGGCAACGAAGATCAGCGCGGCGCCGAGCAGGCAGCTACCGACGGCCAGCACAAGGCGTTGCGAAAGAGGGAGGGTGACGGCTACTGAAGAAGCGAGTGCGCTGCTGGACATGGTCTGACCTTCTGCTGTTGGGGAAAGCGATGCAGGAGGAACGCAGCAAGGACCCAGGCCTGAACAGGCTCGGGATTCCGGCGCGTACCCGCCCACCGCGGGTTGCCAAACAAGGTTTCAGGCCGGTCTCCGGGCTTACGCAGACTGTCGACTGGACAGTGGAGGGTCAGCCTTCCCAAGCCGTGCGGCTCAGTGGCTATAACGACCCTGAGAACCTATTCAAAGTCTGCTGCGCGTCGGCCCTGCTGCGTTAAAAACAGGCTCGGAATGCTCATTTACAATTCGTAAACTCCGCTTCCTCGCCTATTTTTGCCTTGCATGGCTCTAGCTCGCGAGACTTTGTACAGATTCTGACATGCGCTTACCGTTGCGGGGGCAGCGCCAGAATTGCCCGTAAGGGCGCACTGGCTTCCCGTTTCACCTCGCGCAGTAATGCGCGAGACACCTGAAACAGCTTTTTAGAACATCACGAAGCGGCCCTGCCCGTCAACTGCGGCGATTGACCTGCCTGCGGGCACTGCGTAGCCTTCACCCCCGTCGAGGTTCTTCGGTTTTGCCACCGAAGCTAAGAGGGAACAGGGTTTATGCCCTGGCTGCCCCCGCAACTGTAAACGACTCGTACCCTTGTGTTGGTCTGTCGCCTGAGCGCGACAGCCCGACAGCCACTGCGTCCGCGCGGGAAGGCGAAGGGAATGGCCGGCGAGTATTCGCCAGCCCGGTCGTGAGCCAGGAGACCTGCCTCGCAACGCTTTTGACAACCGGGCGGGGTGCTCCGGTGGTGCATGGCTGGCGCGTTGTATCGCCACGCCTGTTCCCCCTGCCCGCTGGTCTTTCTTTCGAAGCCACGCAGGGTCGCCCATGAAAACGCTCGCCAAACTTCCCGTCACCATCGTCACCGGCTTTCTCGGCGCCGGTAAGACCACCCTGCTCCGGCATATGCTCAGCCATGCAGAGGGGCGGCGTATCGCGGTGATCGTCAACGAGTTCGGCGAGCTGGGCATCGACGGCGAAATCCTCAAGCAGTGCTCGATCGGTTGCAGCGAAGAAGAAGCCAACGGCCGGGTCTACGAGCTGGCCAATGGCTGCCTGTGCTGCACCGTGCAGGAGGAGTTCTTCCCGGTGATGCGCGAGCTGGTGGCGCGGCGTGGTGACCTCGATCACATCCTCATCGAAACCTCTGGTCTGGCCCTGCCCAAGCCGTTGGTGCAAGCCTTCAACTGGCCGGAAATCCGCAACGCCTGCACCGTCGACGCGGTGATTACCGTGGTCGACAGCCCGGCGGTGGCCGCTGGCACCTTCGCCGCCTTCCCGGAACAGGTCGACCAGCAGCGCCAGCTCGACCCCAACCTCGACCATGAGTCGCCGTTGCACGAACTGTTCGCCGACCAACTGGCCAGCGCCGACCTGGTTATTCTCAACAAGGCCGACCTGCTCGACGCCGCGGCCCTGGCTGCGGTGCGTGCCGAAGTGGCCGAGGAGCTGCCGCCGGCGGTCAAGGTCATCGAAGCCCATGGTGGCGAGCTGCCGCTGGAAGTGCTGCTGGGCCTGAACTGCGAGACCGAGCTGCATATCGACGCACGCAAGACTCACCACGATCTGGAAGGGCATGAAGAGCACGATCACGACGAATTCGATTCGTTCCACGTGGAACTACCGGAGGCCGAGGAAGCGCATCTGCTGCAGACACTGAAAGCTGCGGTCGGCACTCACGGCATCCTGCGCATCAAGGGCTTCGCGGCGATTCCCGGCAAACCCATGCGCCTGCTGCTGCAAGGCGTCGGCCAGCGGTTCGACAAGCATTTCGACCGCGCCTGGCAGGCCGACGAGGCGCGAATCACCCGCTTGATCGTGATCGGCCAGCAGCTTGACCACGCCGTCATCGCAGCCGAGCTGCAAGCGGCGCTGGCCTGAGCAGAGTGTGGGAGGGGCTTTAGCCGCACGGGCCGCGGCTAACGCGGAGTGCCGCCCAGCACCTCCTACAAGAAGAGCGATCATGCATTTATTGCGCACCCAGCCCGGCAGCCAGCTGCCGGCCGACAGCATTGCCGACCTTGGCCAGACCCCGGCCGAGTTGGTGATTCTCTGCACCGGCGATTCGCACCTGTCGTTGCTGGCCGAGGTGGCGCGGCAGCTGCCGGCGGATTACCCGAGCCTGCGCCTGGCCAGTCCGGCGCAGCTGGGCAATCACGCCTCGGTAGATCTCTACGTCGAGCAGGTGTTGCAGCACGCCAAGGTGATCCTGATTTCCGTGCATGGCGGCGTCAGTTACTGGCGCTACGGTATCGAGCGTCTGGTCGAACTGGCCGAGCGCGGCGCCCAGGTGATCATGGTGCCCGGCGACGACAGCCCCGATCCCGAGCTGAGCGGCCTGGGCAACGTGCCGGCGGCCGACAGCGAACGGCTCTGGCAGTACCTGCGTCAGGGCGGCGCGCAGAACGCGCGGCAGCTGTTCAACTGCATCGCCAGCCGCTGGTTGCAGCGCGATTACCCTTGGCAGGCACCGTGCGCCTTGCCGCGTGTCAGCCTGTATCACCCGCAGCACGCCAACGCGACCCTGGCCGATTGGCACGCGCAGTGGCAGGCGGGCGCACCGGTGGCGGCGTTGCTGTTCTACCGCACCCAGGTACAGGCGGCGAATACCGGGTTTATCGAGGTGTTCTGCCAGCGCCTGCAGGCCCAGGGCCTGAATCCGTTACCGGTTGCCGTCGCCAGCCTCAAGGAAGCGGCCTGCCTGGCCCAGGTCGAGGACTGGCTGGATGAGGTCGACGCCAGCGTCATCATCAACACCACCGGCTTCGCCATGAGCAACCCGGAAGCGCCGGAGCTGCGCCCGTTCCGTCGCGATGTGCCGGTTTTGCAGGCGATCTGTGCGCTGGACAATCTCGAGCTCTGGCAAGCCAATGCCCAGGGCCTGGGTTCGCGGGACCTGGCCATGCATATCGTCCTGCCGGAACTCGACGGTCGTCTGATCACCCGGCCGATCAGCTTCAAGGGCCTGGCCTGGCGCAGCGAACGCAGCCAGAGCGATGTGGTGTGCTACCGCGCGCATCTGCCAGGGATGGACTTCGTCAGTGAGCTGGCGCGCAACTGGGTCGAATTGGCGAGAAAGCCCAACGCGCAGAAGCGTATCGCCCTGATCCTGGCCAACTACCCGACCCGCGACGGCCGCATCGGCAATGGCGTCGGCCTGGATACCCCGGCGGCGGCGCTGAATATCCTGCGTGCGCTGGAGCAGCAGGGTTATCCGGTCGCAGCTCTGCCGGACAGCGGCACGGCGCTGATCCACCAGCTGCTCGGCGGGGTGACCAACGATCTCGACAACCTGGATGCACGGCCCTGCGCGCAGAGCCTGGCGCTGGAGGACTATCAGGCGTTCTTCGCCCAGTTGCCCGCCGCCAACCAGCAAGCAGTACTCGAACGCTGGGGCGACCCCGAGCAGGACCCCATGTACCGAGGAGAACGTGGCGGGCGGCTGATGATCGCCGGCTTGCGTTTCGGCCTGACCTTCGTTGGCATCCAGCCAGCGCGTGGCTATCAGGTGGATACCAGCGCGGTCTATCACGACCCTGATCTGGTGCCGCCGCACGGCTACCTGGCGTTCTACTGCTGGCTGCGCACGGTGTTTGCCGCCAACGCGGTGATCCACGTCGGCAAGCACGGCAACCTGGAATGGCTGCCGGGCAAGAGCGTCGGCCTGTCCGAGCAGTGCTGGCCGAGCGCAATTCTTGGCCCGCTGCCGAATATTTACCCGTTTATCGTCAACGATCCGGGCGAGGGTGCGCAGGCCAAACGGCGGACCCAGGCGGTGATCATCGACCACCTGATGCCGCCGCTGACCCGCGCGGAAAGCTACGGCCCGCTGCGCGATATCGAGCGTCTGGCCGATGAGTATTACGAGGCCAGCCAGCTCGACCTGCGCCGCGCCGTCGAGCTGCGCGGCGAGATTCTGCTCAAGGTGCGCGAGGCCAGCCTCGACCGTGAACTCGGCCTGCAACTCAACGAAGACCCCAACAGCTGGTTGCCGCAGCTCGATGCTTACCTGTGCGACCTCAAGGAATCGCAGATCCGCGACGGCCTGCATGTGTTCGGCGAATCGCCGGCTGGGCAGTTGCGCCGCGACACTCTGCTAGCGTTGCTGCGCATTCCCCGAGGCGATGGCCAGGGCGCCAATGCCAGCCTGCTGCGCGCCCTGGCCCATGACCTGGAGTTGGGCTTCGACCCGCTGGATTGCGCCATGGCCGAGGACTGGCAGGGGCCGCGTCCCGAGGTATTACAGGCCTGCGATAACAGCCTGTGGCGCAGTGTCGGCGATAGCCGCGAGCGCTTGGAAATCCTCGCTTTGCAGTTGATCGAGACAGCGGACTTCGAAGCCGTTGGCCCGGCCAGCGCCCTGGTGCTACAGCGTTTGCGCGAACAGGTCGCGCCGCTGCTGGATGCCTGCGGCCCGGCGGAAATCCACGGCCTGCTCGCCGCCCTGGCCGGGCGCTTCGTCCCGGCCGGACCCAGCGGCGCGCCGAGTCGCGGTCGCCTCGATGTGCTGCCCACCGGGCGCAATTTCTACTCGGTGGATGTACGCAACCTGCCGACCCCGACCGCCTGGCGCATCGGCGTGCAAGCGGCGGATCGTCTGCTCGAACGCCACCTGCAGGACCACGGCGACCACCTGCGTCAGCTCGGCCTGTCGGTATGGGGCACCGCGACCATGCGCACCGGCGGTGACGACATGGCCCAGGCCCTGGCGCTGCTCGGCGTGCGCCCGGTGTGGCAGGCCGGCAGCCAGCGCGTCGAACGCTTCGAGGTCTTGCCGCTGGCGCAGCTCGGCCGCCCGCGGGTGGACGTGACCCTGCGCGTGTCCGGTTTCTTCCGCGACGCTTTCAGCAACCTGATTCGCCTGTTCGATGAGGCGGTGCAGGCGCTGGTCGAGCTGGACGAGCCGGAAGAGCTGAACCCGCTGTCGGCGCGGGTCTGGCGTGAATCCCTGGCCCTGCAAGACAGCGGCCTGGACGAACATGAGGCGCGTAAACAGGCCGGCTGGCGGGTGTTCGGCTCCAAGCCGGGGGCCTATGGCGCGGGCGTGCAGAACGCCATCGAAGAGCGCCTGTGGCAGACCCGCGCGGATCTGGCCGAGGTCTACCTGAACTGGGGCGGCTACGCCTACGGCAAGCACAGTGAGGGCACCCCGGCACGGGCGCAGTTCGCCGAACGCCTGCAGCAGTTGCAGGCGGTGCTGCACAACCAGGACAACCGCGAGCACGACATCCTCGATTCCAACGATTACTACCAGTTTCAGGGCGGCATGCTCGCAGCGGTGGAAACCCTGCGCGGGGCCAAGGTGGCCAGCTATCACGGCGACAACAGCCAGCCCGACACGCCGCGCATTCGTACCCTCAAGGAAGAACTGGGCCGTGTGGTGCGCGCCCGTGCGGCCAACCCCAAGTGGATCGCGGGCATGAAGCGCCACGGCTACAAGGGTGCGTTCGAACTGGCGGCGACCGTCGACTACCTGTTCGCCTTCGACGCCACCAGCGAACTGGTCGACGACCACCAGTACGCCCTGCTCACCGATGCCTATCTGCTCGACCAGGACACCCGCGAGTTTATCCAGCAGCACAACCCCGGCGCCTTGCAGGACATCCTCGAACGCCTGCTCGAAGCCCAGCAGCGCGGCCTCTGGGAGAACCCCGGCGACTACCGCGAAGCCCTGGAAAACCTGCTGATCGACAGCGAGGAAGCATGAGCACACGCCTTCCCGTCGATCTCGTAGGGTGGGTTAGCCGCATGCCGCGGTTACCGCACTACCTGGCGCAATCGATGCGGCGTAACCCACCATGGGCGCAACGCGGTCCATCGCCTGGTGGGTTACGCGGCGCACCACCATCGCGCGTGGATTCCCGGCCGCTGTCCCGCGCCGCTAACCCATCCTACGCATCCACTCCCGTAGGGTGGGTTAGCCGCTTGCCGCGGTTGACGGATAACCCAGCGAACCCGGTGCGGCGTAACCCACCATGGGCGCAACGCGGTCCATCGCCTGGCGGGTTACGCGCCGCGCCACCATCGCGCGTGGATTCCCGGCCGTTGTGCCGCGTCGCTAACCCAGCCTACGCATCCACTCCCGAAGGGTGGGTTAGCCGCTTGCCGCGGTTGCCGCACGACCCGGCGCAATCGATGCGGCGTAACCCACCATGGGCG
Source organism: Pseudomonas paeninsulae (assembly GCF_035621475.1). NCBI lineage: Bacteria > Pseudomonadati > Pseudomonadota > Gammaproteobacteria > Pseudomonadales > Pseudomonadaceae > Pseudomonas > Pseudomonas paeninsulae. The sequence goes on along the minus strand of NZ_CP141799.1, from coordinate 5,317,093 downwards.
CAACGCATACCATCGCCTGGCGGGTTACGCGCCGCGCCACTGTCGCGTGTGGATTTTCGACCGGCGACCCGCGTCGCTAACCCACCCTACGCACCGCTCTTCGCCCATACGGACGCCTGCCATGATCGATAGCCACTTCCCCCTCGCTGCCGTGGTCGGCGCTGACGACCTCAAGCTGGCGCTGTGCCTGGCGGCCATTGACCCGGCCATCGGTGGCGTGCTGATCGAAGGGCCGCGCGGCATGGCCAAGTCGACCCTGGCGCGCGGCCTGGCCGATCTGTTGGCCAGCGGCACCTTCGTCACCCTGCCGCTGGGCGCGAGTGAGGAGCGCATCGTCGGCACCCTCGATCTGGACGCGGCGCTGAGCGAGGGCCGTGCGCAGTTCTGCCCCGGCCTGCTGGCCAAGGCCAATGGCGGTGTGCTCTACGTCGATGAGGTCAACCTGCTGCCCGATCACCTGGTCGACCTGCTGCTGGATGCTGCCGCCAGCGGGGTCAATCATGTCGAGCGCGATGGCATCTCCCACCGGCATGCCGCGCGCTTTGTGCTGATCGGCACCATGAACGGTGAAGAGGGCGAACTGCGCCCGCAGCTGCTCGATCGTTTCGGCTTCAACCTGGCCCTAGATGCCCAGCCGCAACCGGCCCAGCGCGCCGAGATCGTCCGCCGCCGACTGGCCTTCGATGCCGATCCGCAGGCGTTTCTGCAGCGCTGGCAGGCGCCGCAGGATGAGCTGCGCAACCGTTGCCAGCGCGCCCGTCAGCGCCTGGCGGATATCCCGTTGGACGATGCCGCCCTAGAGCAGATCAGCCAGCACTGTTTCGCCGCCGCCGTCGATGGCTTGCGCGCCGACCTGGTCTGGCTGCGCGCCGCCCGCGCCCATGCCGCCTGGCGTGGCGTCGAGGCGATCGAGCTTGTGGATATCGACGCGGTGGCCGAGTTCGTTCTGCGTCACCGGCGTCGGCATAGTCCGCCGCCCGCCGCGCAAGCGCCGCCACCCCAGCCCCAATCTCAGCCCGACAACAGCGCGCCCGGCGAGCAGCAGCAACCTGCGCAAGGCGAAGGCCAGTGGGGTGAATTACCTGCGCAGGCGCAAAGCCTCGGCGTAAGGCGTGAACCGCCGCGCTGGGCAAAAAAGCCCTAGGCATCCGCCCGCGCACAGCCACAGGCGCGGATGCCCAGGCCGCTCCCGGCGCACTAGGTGGTGGTCGCAGTGGTGCCATTCGCGCTGGCGCGGGTGGCCGGATCGACTGGCCGGCGACTCTGTTCAAGGGCCGTCCGCGCAATCGCCAGGATTTGCTGCAGCGTCCGCGCAGTGCACGGCCCACTGAACTGTGGCTGGTGATCGTCGATGCCTCGGCCTCGACCCGCCGGCACGGCGCGTTGAGCAAGGCCAAGGGCCTGCTCGCCGAGGTGTTCGAGCAGGCCCGCCGCCAGCGCGCGCGCCTGGCTGTGCTACACGCTACCGGCCGGAAGGCGCAGTGGATGTGGCAAGGGCAGCAAGCCACTCAGGCCTTGCAGCAGTGGCTGACCGAGTTGGGCGCAGGTGGCGGCACGCCCTTGCTCGATGCGTTGCGCCATGCCGCCGCCTGGCAGGCGCGGCGTCAGCGTTTGCACCCGGCCGAATCTCAGCGCTTGTTGATCATCACCGATGGCCGCCTGCGCGACTGGCCGGCCTTGGCGCCGAGCGGGTGCCCGGCGCTGTTGGTGGATATCGAAAGCGCGCCGATCCGCCTCGGCCGCGCCCGCCAATTGGCGGATGAGTTGGGCGCGCATTACCGTCATATTGATACGCTGCCGGTTGTGCACGGCAGTCCTGAACACGCTGGAGTCGAAGCCCCATGAAAACCCTTCTGATCATCGGCATCGGTGCCGGCGACCCGGACTATCTGACGGTGCAGGCGATCAACGCGCTGAACCGCACGGACGTGTTCTTCCTGATGGACAAGGGCAGCGCCAAGGACAGCCTGATCGGCCTGCGCAAGACCATCTGCGAGCGCTTTATCCAGGGCCGCGACTACCGCTTCGTCAGCGCCGACTGCCCGGAACGGGTGCGCGACGTGCCCGACTATCGCGGCAGCGTGGTGGATCTGAATCAGGACAAACAGCAGGTGTTCGAGGGCATGATCCGCGAGCAGATGGCCGACGGCGAATGCGGCGCCTTTCTGGTCTGGGGCGACCCGGCGCTGTACGACAGCACCCTGCGCATCGTCGAACAGATCGTGGGCAACAGCAGCGAGCAGATCGAGTACCAAGTGATCCCCGGCATCACCAGCCTGCAAGCCCTGGCGGCCAAGCATAAGGTCTGCTTCAACAGCATCGGCCAGGCCTTCCAGGTCACCCCGGCCCGCCGTCTGGCCGAAGGTGGCTTTCCCGAGGGTGTGGACAGCGTGCTGGTGATGCTCGACGCCCAGGACAGCTACCGGCGCTTCGTCGACCAGGACATGCATATCTACTGGGGAGCCTATATCGGCACCGCCGACGAAGTGCTGATCGCCGGCCCGCTGGCCGAGGTCGCCGACAGCATCCGCAGCCGCCGCGCTGTGCTGCGCGAGCAGCATGGCTGGATTATGGATAGCTATCTGCTGCGCAGGACCGGCTGATAGGTGTCCCCTTCCTAAGTCACAGCCGCTTTGCAGAAGGTTCTGAACACCTGCTGCTGGCCGCTCCATGCTCGCCTCTATATCAAATAGCGAGCACTCGGCAACGGCCGTAACCCGGCCAAAAGTGGACTAGCAACTGCGGCTAAGGCATCAGGACCGATTCAGTGGGCTCGGTAGGCATCAATCATGCTGGCCATGTCGTCGGCAAGTGCTGCAATCTGAGCGTCGGGCACATTGCGCTCGGCAAACGCGCGCAACCCGATGATTTGCGCTTGTAGCAAGCGGGCAAGTCGTGGGCACTCAACATCGGCACGCAATTCCCCCGCTGCCTTGGCCTGCACCAGTACCTCGCAAAGTCCCAACTCGATGGTGGCGAGCATTGTCTTCACCTGAGTCAGTAACGCGGTGTCTTCAGCGTTAACCTCAAGCAAGGTCTTAATCAGCATGCAAGCCTGCGCAGGCGCTTGCGCGTCGACGCTACAGGGCCGGGCGAATGAGCGCAGGTAGCGCTTTAATCCGTCGACAACGCTCGGTGATCCTTCGATTATCTGGCGAAAGCCATCTCCGGCACGGCTGGCGTAAGCCTCCAGCGCCTCGGCAAACAGACCGCTTTTGCTGCCGAAGGTGGCATAGAGGCTGCCGGGGCGCATATCCAGCGCCTTCTCAATATCCTTCATCGATGATGCGTAATAACCTCTCGACCAAAACAGCTCAACGGCTCTATCTAGAGCGACTTGGCGATCAAAACGAGCTGTACGGGGCATCATTGGCTCTCGGATAAAGGGTTAGGTGCAATCGGCTGGATCGAGTTTGAGTGACCGTTCAATTATAGCTTGATTACCTCCCTGACCTCAATTAGGCTGGTCTTCTTATTTGAACGTTCACTCAAAAAGGATTCACCCAATGAGCACTTTTACTCTGCATGACCAGAACAGCGCACCCGAAGCCGCCAAGCCCCTGTTGGAGAAGTCGCAGAAAGCCTTTGGCATGATTCCAGGCTTGCATGCGGTGATGGCCGAAGCCCCCGGTTTGCTCGAGGGCTATCAAGTGCTGCATGGCCTGTTTCTTAACAGCAGCCTCAGCGCCGATGAAAAAACCGTGGTGTGGCAAACCATCAACGTTGAGCATGCCTGCCATTACTGCGTGCCTGCGCATACGGGTATCGCCAAGTCGATGAAGGTCTCGGACGAAGTGAGCAATGCACTGCGCGATGAGACGCCGCTGCCCACCGCGAAACTTGAGGCGTTGCGCGACTTCACACTGGCCATGGTGCGCCAGCGTGGCGAGCTTGAGCCAAAGCAACTGCAAGACTTTTATGCGGCCGGTTACACCCAGCAAAATGTGTTGGAAGTCATCCTGGGCCTTAGCCAAAAGGTCATGAGCAACTACACCAACCATATCGCCCAAACGCCTATCGACGAACCTTTCAAGCAGTTTGCTTGGACTAAGAAGTAATCCCACTAACGGCGAAGCAATACCCGACGCCATCGTCCATGTCGAGGCCACGGCGGCTGTCCGCTTCTGCACGTGGACCTTCTCAGCAGAACCGGTGGTTCTTGGCGTCACCCAGAGGCTGATGTCGAAGTGGACCAGACACCTGGAGCACAGGCTGGTAGATGCACCGCTCCAGTCGAGACCGCCGGGCGTGACGATCATCGTGATACTGCTGGCGTTGCGGAACCTGGTGCTGCAGCGGCACAACAAGCGCGCGCTTGGGCGCACTTCACCGATGAGCGCAAACCGCTTGTCGCAAGGATGACAGGCGCCAGGCTCTCGGCTGCGGGCCGCCTATCACATTCAATCGAGGAGGCAACTATGACCACCCCACCCCAAAAGCTGCGGATCGACATCGTGTCCGATGTGGTCTGCCCCTGGTGCATCATCGGCTACCGCCAGCTGGCAAAGGCGCTGGAGGCGACCGGCACGGCGCACGAGATTCATTGGCATCCGTTCGAGCTGAACCCCGGCATGCCACCCGAGGGCCAGAGCCTGCGCGACCACGTGGCCGAGAAATACGGCACTACCAAGGAGCAATCGGAGGAAAGCCGGGTCAAGATGACCGAGGTTGGCGCAGAAGTCGGGTTCGAGTTCCGCTTCGCCGACGACATGCGCATGCACAACACCTTCAACCTGCATCAGCTTCTGCATTGGGCCGATCGGCAAGGGCGTATGCACGACCTGAAACAGGCCCTCTTTACCGCTCACTTCACCAACCGCCGGAACCTGTCTGACGACAGCGTGCTGGCGGATGTAGCCGCAGAAATCGGGTTGGAACGGACCGAGGCCCTGGCCGTGCTTGAAGATCAGCGTTTTGCCACAGAGGTGCGCACTGCCGAAGAAGCCTGGCTGGGCAAAGGCATTAGCGGTGTGCCGGCGATGATCTTCAACCGTCGCCACCTGGTAACCGGTGCGCAAGGGGTCGAGAACTACATGAGCATCGTGCAACAGTTGGCCGAGGCGAATGACTGAGCGATCAGTCAACGCCTTGTGAGACTGCGCTGAGGCTTGAGGACCACGTCCGCTCTTCGCCGCCCCAGCTGGACACAGGGCAAGAAATGGCCTGGAAAGCTGATCGCTCCCACCCCCAGTGTTTGTCCGAAATCCAGCAGCGCCCGAGCCCGGGTCTGCCCTGAACATTAAAGTAAGAGGTCTGGATCATGTCTGATACGAACAATTACGTGCCACCCAAAGTCTGGACCTTGAACGGCGAAAATGGCGGCAATTGGGCCAAGATTAACCGGCCCATTGCCGGGCCTACACATGAGGTCAGCCTGCCGCACGGGAGGCATCCTCTGCAGCTTTATTCGCTCGGCACGCCCAATGGCCAGAAGGTCACCATCATGCTTGAGGAGCTCTTGGCGCTGGGCGCAGCTGGAGCGGAATATGACGCCCACTTGATCCAGATTGGCGAAGGAAGCCAGTTCTCGTCGGGCTTCGTTGAAGTCAATCCAAACTCGAAAATTCCGGCACTGTTCGATACTGATACCGGTAGTCGTGTGTTTGAAAGCGGTGCGATTCTTCTCTATCTGGCGGAGAAATTCGGACACTACCTGCCCAAGGAAGCCGCGGCGCGCACTGAGGTCATCAACTGGCTGTTCTGGCTGCAGGGCTCGGCCCCCTATCTGGGCGGCGGGTTCGGCCACTTCTATGCCTACGCGCCGGAGAAATTCGAATACCCGATCAACCGCTTCACCATGGAGGTGAAGCGCCAGATGGACGTGCTTGACCGCGAGTTGGCCGAGCACCGCTATCTGGGCGGAAACGAATACTCCATCGCCGACATCGCCACCTGGCCCTGGTACGGCAGCCTGGTGCTGGGCAAGGTCTATGGCGCGGGCGAGTTTCTGCAGGTCGAAAGCTATAAGAACCTGCGGCGCTGGGCCGAAGAGATTCTTGAGCGACCCGCCGTGCAGCGTGGCCGCATGGTAAACCGCACCTGGGGCGAGCCGTCAGAGCAGCTGCACGAACGGCATGAGGCCTCGGACTTCGATCTGAAAACTCAAGACAAACTGGCCCCTGAACGCACCGCTTGAGAGGCTTACGCCGCCCCGTCATCCACGCTCAAAAGACAGCGTCGAAGCCGGGCTCGGACAGTTCTGTGGCAGTGAGCCCGGTAGGCATCCATGATGCTGAGCATATCCTCGACAAGGGATTCACCTTGAGCCTCGGGCACAGGCTGTTGCTGAGCATGATCAACAGATTCACTCATTGTGAGAGCCATCATGCATCGACTTAAAGCCGTGTGTAGTTCGGTTTGAATCGGTCTACTTAGCGTTGGCGTGATTAGGGCGGCATGGCAGGTCACGCAACCGCAGTGAGTGCTGAGTGGGTTGTGGTGCTCATGGCGCGGCTGCCGACCTTATGGTTTTTCGTCTGGGTGTTTAACCACCGTCTCTCCCGCGTCCCCCCTTTCTCTTGGCTACCGGTCAGCGGAGCAGAAATGCGGTTTAACTCGCTGGATAAGCAAATCAGCTCGGGCAGATAGCGGCCATTCAGCGCGGTGCAAAAGCCAAAGGGTATCTACAACCGGTCGCTCCCCTTCAATGACCTTGATGGATTCAGGCCGTGAAAAAGCCAAGCGCGCATAGCGCGGCAATACGGTAAAGCCTAAGCCGCGAGCCACAGGTTCAAGGATCAGACTGATTTGGTTGGTGAAGCCATGGCACGGGAGGCTGCCGACCCCGGGCGCGCCGGGGTAATAGCGACTAAGCAGTCGACCGGCCATGGCCTGGCCATCTGGATGATCAATGAAACCAAGGCGCTCGAGATCAGCCCAGCCCTGAACGCTCTCGCCGGCCGGCACGACTAGTTCCAGTGGTTCCTCGGCGAAGCGACTCACACTCAAACGCGGATCGTCCGGTTTGAGCGTCACCAGTCCAAGTTCAAAGCGGTTGTCCAACACGGCATCGAGCACTTCACGATCCGGCGCGAAACGCTGTCGAATGCTCAGGCCTGGGTGGGCATGCTGCAACTCCAGCAGCAGTGGATAGAGGGCCAAGCCTATGCTGCCGGGGCAGATCAAACCTATCTCACCGTGCTCTGCGTCACGCTCTGACAGACGCCGCTGCAAGCGTTGGTCGGCCGTATTGACCTCCGCGCAGTATTCGAGCAAAGCGCGCCCGGCAGGTGTGAGTTCGAGCTGGCGCGGACGGCGTATCAACAGCGGGCCTAAACGCTCCTCCAGGCGCTGCACATGCTGACTGACAGCCGCTTGGGTCAAGTCCAAGCGCTCGGCGCTACGGGTGAAATTGCCCTGCTCGGCGAGAGTCGCGAAGGTACGCAGCCACTGCGGATTTAGCATAAATATCTCTTATTGAAATCATAACCTGGTGGTTATTTTGATTATGGCTTGGCGCTTCTAGACTGACCACTATCAACTCAACACGAGGTACTGGTCATGTCTTCCGTCTACCCACGCAGCTTTTCCCACATCGGCCTGTCGGTCACCGATCTCGACGCCGCCGTGAAGTTCTACACCGAGGTCATGGGCTGGTACCTGATCATGCCGGCGACCACCATCAGCGAAGACGACTCAGCCATCGGCGTCATGTGCACCGACGTATTCGGCGCAGGCTGGGGCTCGTTTCGCATCGCCCACATGTCCACCGGCGACCGCATTGGCGTGGAAGTCTTTCAATTCCGCAACGCGGTAAAACCGGAAAACAACTTCGAATACTGGAAGACCGGAATATTCCACTTCTGCGTCCAGGACCCGGACGTCGAAGGCCTGGCGGCCAAGATCGTCGCCGCCGGTGGCAAGCAGCGCATGCCGGTACGCGAGTACTTCCCAGGCGAGAAGCCGTTCCGCATGGTCTATATGGAAGACCCCTTCGGCAACATCCTGGAGATTTATAGCCACAGCTACGAGCTTACCTACGCTGCCGGCGCTTACCAGTAAATGGGACCGCTGTAGAGCCTTGAGAGCTCTGCGCCACCTGATCAATAACAATGATTCGAGTAGGACGATGACTGGCTCTGCCGGTCATCGTCCTGTGGAGAGCAGGTAAATAAATCGGTCCGCTTGTTTCCTGCCTAAGTCACGGCCGCTTTGCAGAAGATTCTGAGCGCCTGCTGCTGGCCGCTCCATGCTCGCCGCTATATCAAAAGAGATCACTCGCCAATGACCGTAACCGGCCCAGAGTGTGTAAAAACGCTGGCAACAATCTTGCTATGATTTGACCAGACTTCATCTCAGCAGGAGATGCCAGTGCGGCGATTCATTCAAGGTGAAAATCGGACTCAAGTTACCTTGCTCCCAGAGAGCCTGGATGACTATGTGACGGACACTAACCCGGTGCGGGTAGTTGATGTTTTCGTCGGTGAACTCGACCTAGGCAAGCTGGGTTTTGACGGTGTCGTACCGGCGGAAACAGGTAGACCCGCTTACCATCCTGCTGACCTGCTGAAGATTTATATCTACGGTTATCTCAACCGCATCCAATCCAGTCGGCGCCTTGAACGAGAGGCCCAGCGTAATGTCGAGCTCATGTGGCTGACTGGGCGTTTGATGCCCGACTTCAAGACCATCGCCAATTTTCGCAAAGACAACGGCAAGGCAATTCGCGCTGTCTGCCGCCAATTTGTGGTGCTGTGCCAGCAAGTGGGATTGTTCTCGGAAGCACTCTGCTAGCGCGCTTCGAGGGAACAAGACAGGGGCTAGTCGTCTATACGAATGACCACTCTTGACCGATATCTGCCGGTGACCACCGTCTGCTGTAGGTCGATAGCAGCTGGTCGAGAGTGACCGGAACCGACCCCATGCAGTGGCCAGCCCATCATCTGTGGATCGTCGAAACCGCTGATGGGTATCGCAGGCTCGCCCCATCCTACTTTTCCTCCGGCTGTGGATAACTCCTCGGCGTATACACCCACTCGCCGCCATCGGCGCGGGGGAAGCGGCAGGTTTGGCTGGAGCCGATGATTACCCGGGTGCGCATATCGACCATCTCTGGGGTGAGTTCGCCGGGGGTCAGGTTGCCCAGGGTTTCGCCGGGGCGGCCGATGTCGCGGCCGAGTACCACGACGGTCTGCGGGCTGCGCTGCTGACGGAGGATGTCCAGGGCGCGGCCGAGTTACCAGGGGCGGGCCTTAGTTGAAAGGGGGACAGATGTATTTTCAACCTGCCCCTCCATGAGAGATGCCGGCTATTTCGCCAGCTCGCACTTCTGCAAGTGCGCTTGGGCGGTTGCTTCCGGCATGACGCTCAGCTTGGCACCACCTACGAAGACCCCCATTTTGATGGACTGACGCAAGTAGTGGTTCTGACCGCCGACTGCGAGCAGGTTGATGGCGTTGTCGCTGAACTCGGATTCGGTAGCGATAACGTGATTACCCGGGCTGACGAGACGATAGAAGTAGGTGCGATTGGCTGTCTCGCCAATTACTTCGCCATCGACCTTGAGGGTCTTTTTCAGCCCTTGGCCGGCGAAGCTGTCGCGATAGATATACAGCCCGGCTTGATCAGCAGCTGGTGCGGAGAATGACTTCAGTGCGGCATCGGCTGAAGGTGTATCCATAGGTACGGAAGCGCAACCTGTAAGAACGGCGAGGCCGAGCGCAGTGACGAACAGCTTGAAGCGGTTTTGCATGGGGAAATCCTTTCAGGGTATGTGTTGATAGCCCTCTAGAACGGGGCCTACAGGCATTAGTCGCGCGATTATGGCAGATTGATATCATCTTTTGCGATGGCGGTTGATAACGCCTGGCTGCGGGCCGAGGCCAGCCCATGACTATTGATCGTCAAAACCCACGATGGGTATCGCAGGCTCAACCAGCGTGTCCCGTTCCATCCTACGTTTCCTGCGGCTGTGGATAACTCCTCGGCGTATACACCCACTCGCCGCCATCGGTGCGGGGGAAGCGGCAGGTTTGGCTGGAGCCAATAATTACCAGGGTGCGCATATCCACTTGCTCGGGGGTGAGTTCGCCGAGGGTCAGGCTGCGCAGGGTTTCGCCGGGGCGGCCGATATCGCGGCCGAGTACCACGACGGTCTGCGGGCTGCGCTGCTGACGGAGGATGTCCAGGGCGCGGCCGAGTTGCCAGGGCCGGGCCTTGGAGATGGGATTGTAGAAGGCCATCACCAGGTCGGCGGCGGCGGCATATTCCAGGCGCTTTTCGATAATCGCCCAGGGCTTGAGGTTGTCCGACAGCGACAGCATGCAGAAGTCGTGGCCCAGCGGCGCGCCGGCCTTGGCGGCGGTGGCCAGGGCGGCGGAGACGCCGGGGAACACCTGCAAGTCGACCCGCTGCCATTCGGCGTCGGTCGATGCGTGCAGGGCTTCCAGCACGGCGGCGGCCATGGCGAATACGCCAGGGTCGCCGGACGACACCAGCACCACCCGGCGACCGCTGGCGGCCAGTGCGAAGGCATGCCGGGCGCGCTGCATTTCTTCGCGGTTATCGCTGCAATGGCGCACCTGTTCTGGGCGCAGCGGGCCGGCCATATTGATATAGGTTTCGTAGCCGAGCAGGTCCTGGGCCTCATCCAGCGCCTGGCGGGCGGCCGGCACCATAAATTCGGCGGCACCGGGGCCGAGGCCGATTACCGTCAGGCGGCCACGGGGCCGGCCGAGTTGCGCGGCGTCGATGGGTGCGGCGGCCAGTAGCAGGCGCAGGCTGGCGTGCTGGCTGTGCAGCGGCGGCAGTTGCTCGGCGTCGTCGATAAAACGCAGTGGTAGGTGCAGCTGCGCGGCGGCGGCGTGCAGCCCGGCGTTGGCCATCAGCGCCGGCGCGGCCAGCAGGCAGGCCAGGCTCTGTGAGGCCAGACCGCTGGCGTGCAGCGCCTGTTGCAGTTCGCTGAGTAAATCGGCGCTGGCCTGTTCGATCCACACGGCGACCTGCTGCGGGTGGATCAACAATTCATCGGCGTTAGCCGCGCGGCTGTGCGGGCTGATATGGATCACCCGTGCGGCGTGCTCAGCCACCGGCAGCTTGGCCTGGGTCAGCCAGGGCGCGTCGCCTTCGATGCGCACCGCCTGACCGCCGAGCAGGTCGCTGACAAAGCCTTTGCCCTGCTGCAAATCGGCCAGCACATAGCCGGGCGGCGGGTCGAGCAGGCAGGTGCCGAAACGCAGCTCGCCGCTGGTGGTGATGGCCGCGCTGACTTGCAGCTGAGCGGCAATCTCCCGCGCCAGGCGGTTGACCCCGCCGAGACCACCGAGCAACGGCACCACGGCGCTGCCGTCTTCGGCCACGGCCAGCACTGGCGGTTCGCTGCCTTTCTCGGCCAGCACGCCGGCCAGGCTACGAATCACGATGCCGGCGGCGCACAGGACGATGATCGGCACATTACGGCGGTAGAGCGCACGCAGGTTGTCGCCGAAATCCTCATAGACCCGTTCGACGCCCTCCACCCGGCCGCGCAGGCCGTGGATCTCGGCCTGTGGATAAAGTGCCTGGATGCGCCGCGCGCAGGCCAGGGCGGAGGGGCCGAGGATGATGATGGCGGGAGCGGTGGTCATAAGGTGTTCCGTGGTTGGCGTAGGAGATCCCCGTCGTCCAGACGCCGCGCTGTCGCGCAGCAAACTGGAGGCCATGGTGTCTGTCGGCTTGTGGGTACCTGTAGGAGCGGGCCATGCCCGCGATGGGTTTCGCGGGCATGGCCCGCTCCTACAGGGCTTTGTGTATATTTAATTTATATATAAAACAATGAGTTATTTTTTGTTTGATGAAAGGGGCTTTAGCCGCAAGCTACATAAGACATGTCGCGGCTAAAGCCCCTCCCACAGTGTTCAACCGCGCCACTTCTCGCCGGGAATCACGATCATCGAGAAGTACGGTGACGACATCGGTTCGACCTCGTCCAGCGCCACGATGCGCTGGTTGCCCATGGTGGCGCGTTCGATGTAATGGGCGCGGCCGGCGATGCCCAGCTCCTGCAGCACCCGTCGGACTTTCTCGAAATTGCGCCCCAGCTTCATCACCACTGCGGCTTCGGCGTCCTGCAGGCGGCGCTTGAGTTCCTCTTCCGGGAGTACCCCGGAGAGCACGCTCAGCGATTGGTTGCGGTACACCAGCGGGGTGCCGAGCACCGAGGCGCAGCCGAGCATGGAGCACACGCCGGGCACCACCTCCACCTGGTATTGGCCGGCCAGACGGTCGTGCAGGTACATGTAGGAGCCGTAGAAGAACGGGTCGCCTTCGCAGATCACCGCCACGTCGTGGCCGGCGTCCAGCTGGGCGGCGATCTGCACCGCGCAGGTGTCGTAGAAGTCGCTGATCACATCCTCATAGCTCAGCGGCGCGGCGAGCTTCTCGGTGGTCACCGGGTACACCAATGGCAGGCGCTGCTGCGCATCGGTCAGGTGCTCTTCGATGATGCCGAAGGCGTTGCCGCCCTGGCCCTTGTTGGCTTTGGCCTTGGCCACGAAGTAGCCGACCACCGCCGCGCCTTGCAGCAGGCGCAGGGCCTTGAGGGTGATCAGCTCCGGGTCGCCGGGGCCGACACCGAGACCGATCAGGCGTCCTTTGCCGGGGCGGGCCATGCCGGGTTGCTCTATAGCACTCATCACTCCACCTCCGTGGCCAGGGCGTTGACCGCCGCCACCGCCATCGCGCTGCCGCCGCGGCGACCACGCACGATTACGTAGGGCACGCCGCGGCTGTCGGCTGCGAGGGCGTCCTTGGACTCCGCCGCGCCGATAAAGCCCACCGGCATGCCGATGATCAGCGCCGGCTTGGGCGCGCCGGCGTCGAGCATTTCCAGCAGATAAAACAGCGCGGTGGGGGCGTTGCCGATCACCACCACGCTGCCTTCCAGGTGCGCGCGCCAGTGCTCCAGGGCCGCCGCCGAGCGGGTGTTGCCCAGCTCGTGGGCCAGATCAATCACGCCCTCGTTGTGCAGGGTGCAAATCACCGGGTTGTTGGCGGCCAGGCGCGGGCGGGTGATGCCTTCGGCGACCATCCGCGCATCGCAGAGGATCGCCGCGCCCTTGGCCAGGGCGGCGCGGCCGGCCGCTCCGGCACCGGCGGAAAAGCGCAGGTCCTGCACCACATCGACCATGCCGCAGGCGTGAATCAGCCGTACCGCTAGTTTTTCCAGATCGGCAGGGATAGCGCTGAGGTCGGCCTCGGCGCGGATGGTGGCGAACGATTGGCGGTAGATTTCCTGGCCATCGCGGATGTACTCAAGCATTGCGGTTTCCTGTTGCGCAGTGGGCGGCGAACCAGTCGCCGGCCTCGTCGATAGTCATGGCAGCGGCTAGCAGTTGACCGAAACCGGCCACCTCAGGCGTGCGTTGATAGAGCTGGTAGTGGCTGGCGCTGCTGGCCAACAAGGTAAAAGGTGCGGTGTGCGCGGCGGCGCAGGAGCGCGGGCAGGCGCTCAGATGCACCTGCGGCCGTGCGCTGCTGGCGCGCAGGCGCTCGGCCAGGCGCAGGGCATCGGCCTTGCTGTCGCTCAGGCCTTTGCCGCAGGCGGCGGAGCCGGTGCAGGCGATCAGGCTGGTTAAGGGCTCATGCGCATCGCTCAGCAGGCCGAGATCGCCCAGCGCCTGCAGCACGGCGTCTGCCGCCGTCGCGGGGATATTCGGCAGCAGCAGGCCCTGCCAGGGCGTCAGGCGCAGGCTGGCGTCGCCCTGCTGTTCGGCCAAATCGGCCAGGGCGCGCAGTTGCGCAGCGTCGATCCGGCCCAGTCGCGCGGCGGTGGCGACCATGCACCGGCCCGCTTGCCGCTGTGGATACGTGCCGATGGGCGCGTGCGGGCTGACCGGCGGACGCTGCCACGCTACGGGTGCGGCTTGCAGGGTGAAGGGCAGGCGCGCTTGCAGTTGTTGCAGGAGTTGGCTGGCTGGAATCACGCTCAGCAGCTGGCGCATGCGGCTGTGGTCTGTGCCGGCTAGTTCGAGAAACAGCTTTAGTAGTTGTTCGATCAGCACGGGCGCCTGTTCGACGTTGACCACGCCTAGTGGCGCCTCACCGGGGCAACCGGCCAGACCGAAAGCCAGCCGGACCGGCTGTCCGGGCAGGGCGCTGAGCCAGATATCGTGGGGGTGTTCGAGCATCGTCAGGGCTTCGCCGCCGTCCAACTGGAGGGCGAACTTGGCCGATAGCGCGTGCAGCACCGGGCTGTCCTGCAGCAGCGCGAGCAGTTGTGCGGCCAGCGGCCGGGTATCGAGCAGGGCCTCTGGGTCGAGGCCGGCGGCGGGGCTGAGCAGCAGGTTGCGCACATCGTCGCTGGCGACATGCCGTGGGCCGAGGCCGGCGGCCAGCAGGCGCTCGATCAGCGGCTTCTCGGCTTCGCGGCGCACGCCGCGAATCTGCAGGTTGCTGCGGTTGGTCAGTTCCAATACGCCGCTGGCGCAGTGGCTGGCCGCCTCGGCAATGGCACGGGCCTGGGCGCTACTCAATACGCCGCCGGCCAGCTTGACCCGGCAGATGCCGCCGTCCAGGGCATGGACGATACGCAACAGGCCGGGGCACGCCGATCCCGGTTTTTCGGGGCGTGGTACGGACGGATCGACGGTGGTGGAAAAGTCGCGCAAAGGTTCACCAGCAACAACGAACCTGCCTACGATCTGCTGCGCGTCGGCCCTGCTGCGTTAAAAACAGGCTCGGAATGCTCATGTACAGCTCGTACACTCCGCTTCCTCGCCTGTTTTTGCCTTGCAGGGCTCTAGCTCGCGAGATCGTAAACAGCTTCTACGACGCGGCGACCGAACCAGCAGAGTCCGCCCAAGTGGGAGGGGAACTCAATGGCATCGGTACACCCCGCCCGATGTTGGCACTCGCGACTAGCGTCGTAGGCAGGTCTCCTGGCTGACAGGTCATCATCTGGCGCGGCCTTCCCGGTTACCCAGTGGCGCTGTTGCGGCAGACTCGCTGTTTACAGTTGCGGGGGCAGCTCGGTCACGATCAGCAGATCGCTCCGGATTCCCTCTTAGGCCCATTTTAGAGCCTGTCCAGGGGCGTGCGAGCTAGAGCCAGGCAAGGCGGAAATGGCTGAGAATGCGGAGTTTACGAGTAGTAAATGAGCAGTTCGAAGCCATTTCCAACGCAGCATGGCCGACGCGCAGCAGACCCTGTTCAGGCTCTTGGGCACCGACGAAGGCTGTATTATGCCCGCTTTGTTTGACGCGCAGACACCCTTGCTCGTCGGGCGGGCGTAGAGGAGTAGGTATGACGGCCTGGTTAACCCTGGTGGGGATCGGTGAAGACGGCTATGCCGGCCTGGGCGAGGCGGCCCGCGAGGCGCTGGGCGATGCGCGTTGTATCGTCGCTGGCGCGCGGCAGCTGGCCCTGCTGCCGGCGGATCTGTCGGCCGCGCATGAGTTGTGGCCCAGCCCCTTCAGCCTGGAGCCGCTGCTGGCCCGGCGTGGTACGCCTGTTTGCGTGCTGGCCAGCGGCGATCCGCTGTTCTATGGCGTCGGCGCCAGCCTGGCGCGGCAGCTGCCGGCCGAAGAGCTGCGGGTGTTCTCGGCGCCGTCCTCGGTATCCCTGGCCGCTGCCCGGCTCGGTTGGCCGTTGCAGGAGGTGACGGTGCTGTCGCTGGTGGCGCGCCCGTTGGCGGCGTTGCAGGCGCGGATTTTCCCCGGCGCGCGCCTGTTGTTGCTGAGCAATGATGGCGACAGCCCGGCGGCGGTGGCCGAGCTGCTGCGCCAGCGTGGCTTCGGCCCCAGCCGCCTGACCGTGCTGGAGCATCTGGGCGGCACCAATGAGCGGCGCGTCGATGCTCTGGCCAGCGACTGGCAGCTGCCGCGCGCCGCCGATCTCAATCTGCTGGCGGTCGAATGTATCGCCGCCGCCGATGCGCGCCTGCTGCCGCTGACACCGGGCCTGCGTGATGAGCTGTATCAGCACGACGGCCAACTGACCAAGCGCGATGTGCGCGCCATCACCCTGGCGCGCTTGGCCCCGCAGCCGGGCGAGCTGCTCTGGGATGTCGGCGCAGGCTGCGGTTCCATCGGTATCGAGTGGATGCGCGCCCATCCCGCTTGCCGGGCCATCGCCATCGAGGCCGACGCAGGCCGCCAGGGGCATATCCAGCACAACCGCGACGCCCTCGGGGTGCCGGGCCTGCAGCTGGTCGCCGGTCACGCGCCCGCCGCACTGGCCGGCCTGGCCGCGCCGGATGCAATCTTTATCGGCGGCGGGGTGACCGTGCCCGGTGTGCTGGAGCAGTGCTGGGCCAGCCTCAAGCCGGGCGGCCGGCTGCTGGCCAACGCCGTCACCCTGCAAAGCGAAGCGGCGCTGGTCGCCTGGCGCGAACGGGTCGGCGGTGAGTTGACCCGCATCGCCGTGGCCCAGGCGCAACCGCTGGGCGCTTTCGACACCTGGCGCAGCGCCTTGTCGATCACCCTGCTGCAGGTGCGTAAGCCGTGAGCGCGCGCATCCTCCTGCTCGGCGGCACCACTGAGGCGTTGTTGCTGGCTCGGCGCCTGGGCCCCGAGAGCATCTACAGCCTGGCCGGCCTCGGCCGGGTTCCCGCTGATCTGCCCTGCCAGGTGCGCGTGGGTGGTTTTGGCGGCGCCGAAGGCTTGGCGGGATTTATCCGTGAGCAGGGCATCGAACTGCTGCTCGATCTGACTCATCCCTACGCCGCGCAGATTAGCGCCAATGCCGCCCGCGCCGCTGCGCTGAGCGGGGTGGCCTGCTGGGCGCTGCGCCGGCCGGGTTGGCAGGCCGTTACAGGGGATGACTGGCGCGAGGTGGATGACTGGGCCGGGTTGGTTGCAGCCCTGAACGGCTTCCGGCGCCCGCTGTTTACCCTGGGGCGCGAGCCGCTGGAACACCTGCACGAGATTCCCCCTCACCAGCATTGGACGGTGCGTTGCCTGCAAGGTCAGGAGGCCGTGCCGCGTGCGGAAATCATCGGCGCGCGTGGGCCGTTTGAGCTGAATGAGGAGCGTGCGTTGTTCGCCCGTCTGCGCAGCGATGTGCTGATCAGCAAGAACAGCGGCAGCCAGGCCACCGAGCCGAAATTGCAGGTCGCCCGCGAGCTGGGCCTGCCGGTGCTGCTGCTGCGCCGACCGAGCTTGCCAGCGGTGGAGCGCGAGTTCGTCAGCCTCGACGACCTCTGCGAGGCCTTGCCGCTGTAGACCTGTAGGGTGGGTTAGCGACGCGGGACGCCGACCACACACGACAGTGGCGCGGCGCGTAACCCAGCAGGCGATGGACCGCGTTGCGCCGCTGGTGGGTTGCGCCGCGTCGCGAATGGATGTGTTGTTCGGCAACCGCGGCATGCGGCTAACCCACCCTACGTAAACGGATCGCCTGTTAGACTGCCGGCCCGCTCTGGAGGCCGCCATGACCACGCCCGTTTCGCCCTACGCCTGCATTCTCTTCGTCGGCCCCGACCTCGCCGACGGCTCGTTTGCCGAGCTGTTCCGCCAGCGCCTGGCGGCCTTGCGCGGCGCGGCGGCGCTGGCCGATATCGTCGACACTAGCAGCGGTTACGCCGAGCTCTGGCAGCGGGTCAGTGAAGGTCAACGGCCGTTGCTGGTGATCGACCTGGAACCGCAGAGCAGCAGCCCGCACCTCGACTGGTTGCGCAGCGAACTGGGCCAACTGGCCGAGGCCGAGCAGCTGTTTGTCGCCAGCGCCATCGGCCAGAGCGAAGGCTTACCGGTGGAAGTCGCCTGCGCCCTGATCGAACGCCCCGAATTGCACCTGCCCTGCGTGGGAGTCGCCGCCATACCGGGGCACCACGCCTGGTCGCAGATCCCGCCGCATCAGCAGCGCCTGCTGCTGTGCAACGGCCCACGCTGCACCCGTCGTGGCGCCCTGGCGCTGTGGAAAAGCCTGCGCGCGCGGCTCAAGGCCGCCGGCAAGCTGGAGTGCGCGGGAGGCGTGCATATCACCCGTACCCAGTGCCAGTTCCCCTGCGACCAGGGGCCGACCCTGAGTGTTTATCCCTCCGGTGACTGGTACCGGGTGCGCAACGAGGCGGAGGTGATTCGCCTGGTGGACGAGCATTTCGTCGGCGGCCGCCAAGTGGCCGAGCTGTTGATGCCGCGGGGCTGACCGACGCCTCGGCATCAGCGGTCATGCATATGCTCGATCAATGCGCGCTGTCGGCTGACTTGGCTGCTGACCTGGTCGGCGAGCTCGAGGGTGTCGCGCTGCAGTTGCCGGCTGTGGCTGGCCAGCCCTTGCAGGGCGTGGATCTTCTGGTTGATCTCCTCGGCGGCCTGACTCTGCTGGTTGCCGGCCTCGGCGATCTGGCTGCTGATGCCGGCGATCTCACCGATGCGCAGGGTGATGTGCGCCAGGGCCTGGGCGGTGGCGTCGACCTGTTCGACGCTGGCCCGTGACTGTTGCAGGCCTTGCTGCATGGTCTTGACCACTTGCGCCGTACCCTGGCGCAGGGCTTCGATCATGCCCTGAATTTCGTCGGTGGAGGCCTGGGTACGCTTGGCCAGGGAGCGTACCTCGTCGGCCACCACGGCGAAGCCGCGGCCATTGTCGCCGGCCCGCGCCGCCTCGATGGCCGCATTCAAGGCCAGCAGGTTGGTCTGTTCAGCGATGCTGCGGATCACGTCGAGAATGCCGCCGATGGCTTGGCTGTGCTGGCTCAAGGCGGTGACCGCCGCGGCCGACTGGTCGAGGGTGGCGGCCAGCGCGGCGATGCTCTGGTGCGCGTTGCCCACCTGGCGCTGGCCGTCGTCGCTCAAGGCTTGCGCTTGGTGAGTCTGTTCGGCGGCATTGCGCGTGTTGCCCGCCACCTCCTGAATGGTCGCGCTGAGTTGTTCGACTGCGGCGCTGATGCCGTCCAGGGCCTGTTGCTGCTGCTCGGCCGCCTGATTGCTGGTGCCGAGCAGTTGCCTGGTGTGGTCGGCATGGGCGCTGACCCGGCTGCTGCTGTCGCCGATGCGCGCCACCATGGACGCCAGACGCGCCTCCTGTAGGCGATTGCTCAACTGCAACTGGCCGACTTCGTCGATCCGGCCGGTGTAGATCAGCTGCTTGATCGGGTGCTCAACGATGCGCCGACTGTGCGCCACCAGCGCGGCAAAAGGCTTGGCATGCAGGCTCAACAGCAGCCAGCAGAGACTGACGCACGCGAACAATACGGCGCCGCCCAGTTGCGGGCTCTGGCTCAGCGCGAGCAGGCCGAGCGGGCTGAAGGCCAGTAGCGCCAGCAGGGTCTGGGCGCGGTTGCGAGTCAGCCATTGCCAGCGCAATGCCGCCGGGTGCTTGCCCTGGCTGCGTGTACGGTAGATGGCGGTGGCGCGCTGAATCGCCTCGGCCTGGGGCAGGCGATAGATGGCCTGGTATTCGCGTACCTTGCCGTTTTCCAGGACCGGGCTGATGAAGGCGTCGACCCAGAACGGCTGGCCATCGGCCCGGCGGTTTTTCAGCATGCCCATCCAGGACTGGCCGCGGCCGAGGGTTGCCCAGAGATCCTTGATCGGTCCCTGCGGCATGTCCGGGTGGCGCAGGCTGGAGGCGGGGCGGCCGATCAGGGCGCTTTCGCTGAGGCCAGCCAGACGGCACAGGGCCGGGCTGGCGTAGAGGATGTTGGCCTGGCTGTCGGTCAGCAACAGGAGTTGCTCGTTGGTCTGGCCCTTGTCTGGCACGCGCTGTGACATGGCATCCGATCCGTACTGAAGGTTTGGGCAGGCGGCGGATGCACGGGCCACGGTTGCCCGTGCTGGGCGTGTGCCGCCTGAGTTGAATTCGGGGCTGATGAGCGAACCGCCCGGCAGCATGCCGGGCGGTATCGGGGGACGGCCTGTCAGTTACCGGTAGCGCGCATGTGCTGCACGCTGAACATTTCCGGCTTGCTCATTTGCGGGTCGACCTGGCCCTTGAACTGGCCGGTGGTGCAGTGCATGGCTTGCACGTCGATCATGCTGAAGCTGTCGTCGATCGACACACCGCTGTCCTTGTTTTTCGCCAGGTGGTGATCCGGGTGGGCTTGGCCGATGGTGAAGGTCTTCCACAGACTGCCCTTGCGGTCATAGGAAATCGTGCGCGGCACGGTGAAGGTCTGCGCGTCCACATAGTGCACCCGCTTGGACAGCGGGTGGCTGCCTTCCACCGGTGCCGATTCCACCTCGTAGACCTTACGCAGTTGCCAGGTGATATTGGGGAAACAACCGCCCTGGCCGGCGAAGGCCACGACCTGGTAGCCGTCGCTGTCCTGATGGGTTTCGCTGTCCAAGGTCAGGTCGTTGTGGTTGTAGAAGGGCATCAACAGAAACTTGGTGCCCTTGTAGGTCCAGTTCATGTCGGAGATGCGCCCGTTGTAGCCCTCGAAATCCTCGATCATCAGGTCCGAGCCGAGGAAGGCATCGGTCACCTGGCCGGTGGCCAGGCGCCGTACGCGGCGCTGGAAACCGAGGTAGAGCCAGGAGTTGTCGCGCTTGAGGTCGTCCTGGGAGCGGTGGATCAGCAGCTGGGTGTTACGCACATCATAGGGTTCGAGCACCTTGACGTAGATGCCGCGAAACAGCTCCGAGGGATTTGGCGTGATCGACGGCATGGGTTCCTGGTTGACCCGGCCGGTGAAGTTGAGGAAGTGAAAGTCGAACTTGATGGTGCGCTCGACCTTGGCTGAGTCCATGTCGCGGTACTTCCAGTAGAACGGCGAGATGGCCGCGCTGTCGCCCCAGTTGTAGCCGTACTTGTAGTTCCAGGCCAGCTTCTCGCCGGCGCGCGGGTCATTGGCATCGGGCTCCTGGGGGAAGGGTCGACCGGCGATCCAGCCGTCGATCTCGCCGGTTTTGGCGCCGAGCTTGACCTTGTTCTGACCCTGACGGGTGGCCTCGACATAGTTAGGGTGCAGGTCGAAGGAGGTGGTTTCACCGACCTGCATGTCCAGCCAGCCCTTCTCGATGAAGCCGTAGAAGGCCGGATCGATGATGTCCTTGAACTGGGCGACGTTGGCTTTGTTGATAGTCAGGCCGGCGCTGAGTCCGGCAAAGGCCGGTTTTTCGGCCTTATAGGGGTAGAAAGAGCGGTCTATCACGGCCGAGTTGGCCTGGGCGAAACCTGCGCTCATTGCCAGGGCAAGGGCGGCGAAACGGAAGCGGAATTGCTTGTTCATGGGTCTTCCTCGTGATGATCAGAAGCTGTAGCGCAGGGTCAGTTGCAGTTCGTCTTCTTTTTGCGCCATGCCGATCGGGCCTGCGCGGAAACGACCAAGGGGTTCATAGCCGGTCAGGCCGAGGCTCATGCCTTCTGGTTGGCCGCTGCTGGTGAAGGGGTCCCAGGGGTTACAGGTACGGCAATCGTCGTACTCGCGGGCGCCGCGACCGACCTTGATGTTGGCGCCAGCGGTGATCTTCAGGTTGTCGCTGAACAGGTACTCAATGCTCGGGGCGATGGCGGTGGCCCGGGCCTTGAAGTCATGCGCGGCGAGCAGTTGCGGGCTGAGACGGTCGTTCATCCACCAGCCCTTGACCAGCAGGGTGCCGATCCAGTTCTGTTCCCAGTCCGGCATGCCGACCTTGCCCAGCACACGTTTCTCTTCCTGGTGTTCGTGGATGTGTTGGCCGAACAATTGGGCGGAGAACAGGAAGGCGCGACCGGGGTTGAGTGCGGGAATGAAGATGTTCTTGTCCGCACCGATCACGTAGCGAGTCACGTCCGATTCGGAGAACAGCCGCGACTGCAGGGTGTTGGCGAACTCCTCGCCTTCGGTGTGCGCGACCTCGACGCGAAATACCGTGTCGATCGCCTGCGAGTAGTAGTCCATCGAGCCGCCGAGCAAGTTGACCCGCGGGAAGTGGATATCAAACGCGATCAGGCTCGGCGATACCCCGGTCTCGCCGGTGAAGCCGTTCTGCGCCGCAATGCCACCGCGAAGCGAAGGCAGCTGGGAGCGGTAAGTGAGGGCGTTGAGGCTGAAGCCAAAGTCGCCATAAACGCCTTCCAGCTTGATCCCGAACTGGGTGTTGGACAGGCTCCAGGCCGGCATGTGCGCCTTGCGAATACCGATCTGGCCGGGGCCGAAGTCGGTGGCGGTGTCGCCGAAGGCGAAGTTGGAAACGGTGCCGCCGTTTTCCCACAGGTTGTTCATGCCACGGAAGAAGCAGGCCGCATCGAGGATCGAGTTGGGGCCGCCGCATTGTCCGAGGTTGTGCGGGCGAAACTTGTCGACGTTCCACACGAACGACAGATTGAGGTCGTCGAACAGCTCGCCAGCGCCCATGCGCCAGTCGGCTTTGGCGATCCACATGGGGATGCGGATGTCTTCCAGTTCGTCATAGATGTTGTTGCGCGAATAGTCGACCGGGTTGATCACGTCGAGCACGCGGAACAGGTCGGTGCGGCCCCAGATCACCTGCTGCTTGCCCAGACGCCAGCTGAGGATGTCGCCGTTGGGCAGCTGATTGTCGAAGTCGACATACAGCTCGCGGATGAAATCCAGGCGATCGTTGAACTCGGGGAAGCGCAGGTCGTTGCTGCTGGAGTCGAGGTAGCCGTCGATGCAGCCGCGGCTGTCCTTGTCACAGGGGCGCACCGGCACGCCAAAGCCCACGCCGCCACGGGTTTTATGCAGGTTCTCGCCGAGGACGATCATGCCCTCGTTGGGATTGTTGGCCACGTTGAAGGTGTTTGGTAGCTTCAAGCCGCCGCCATGCGGCACCGAACCGGCGGGGTTGATCGCGCCCGTGTCCTCCAGCTGGATGGCGCCCCCAGCGCCGCTGCCGTATTCGCTGCTGTTGAGGTCGTAGACGCCATCGTAGGTGCCGCGGAAGGTGGCGTGGAAGGCGGTGTTCTTGAAGTTCAGCTGGCCCAGGTCGCCGAACGTGCGGTCGGCGTTGAGCTGCAGCGTGTTGCGAAACTTCGACAAACCGACGCTATCGCGGGCGAAGGTGGCGTTCTCGACATAACCGGTGACCTGCGTCTCCTCGTCGGCCACGGCGCTGGCCAATGGCGTCAGGCTGCAGCCTGCGCCCGCCAGCGTGGCCAGGGTCCAGTGTGTCAGGCTTTTTCTTATTCTTGTCTGCATGGCAGAACCTCTTGCGGTGGGTTGTTGGTGCGTGCCGGCTCAGGCCGGTTGGCGCGCCTCGGGCAGCAGTCCGCTGCTCGACTGCGTAGCATTCGGCAGTGGATCGGTGGCAACTGGGGGGCTCGGCTCGGTGTCCTGGTCGGCGTGGATCACACCGTCTGCATCGGCATAGGCATCGGTGATGAAGCGCGGCTTGAACACCAGCACCCAGGCCGGAGCCAGCAACATGGCGGCGATACCGTTGATCACGATCATCACGCACAGCAACTTGGCGGCGTCGGCCTGGAAGCGCAGGTCGGAGAGCAGCACCCACATGACGATGCCGGCCATCAGGGTCAGCGCGGTGAAGCTGATCGCCATGCCGGTGGTGGCGATGGCGCGGTGCACCGCCGCGGACAGGTTGCCGCTCTTGACCATCTCCTCGCGGATGCGGTCCATCATGTAGATCGAGTAGTCGATGCCGACACCGATGCCCACGGCGATCACCGGCACCGTATTGATGTCGATACTCATCCCGGCCAGGCCCATGTAGGCGTAGGTCAACACGGTGGCGAAGAGCATCGCCATCAGCATCATCAGGCCGGCATGCCAGCTGGTGTAGAACAGCATGACGAAGATGAAGATCAGCAGGAATACCAGTGGCAGCACCAGCAGGTTGGTCTCGAACGCCGATTCGTTCATCGCCGCGGCGACCCCGAGGGTGCCGCCGGCCAGGCGGATGGTCAGGCCCGGTACATCCTCGCCGTGCTCGGCGATCCACTGTTTGGCCATGAACATGGCGCGGCGGATGGTCTCGCCTTGGCGATCCTTGTAATAGAACACCAGGTTGGCGATGCGGTCGTCGGTGTCGTTGAACTCGTCCAGGGCGCCGGGGATCGGGCTGGAGGCCATGTAGGTGAACATCAGCCCGCCGACGTAATCGGCGTCATGGGGGATCTGGAACCAGCGCGGGTCGTCGTTGTGCATCAGCCGATTGACCTGCTTGACCAGGTCCGGCAAACCCTTGCTGCCACCCACCGCTGGGTCGCTGAGCATGTGCGCCTGCAGCGATTGCAGGGCGTGCAGCACTTCGGGCCGCTTGATCCCGCCGTTCTCGGCGTGCTCGGCAATGATGTACAGCTCCTCGGAACCGGGGAAGCGGTCGTTGATCTGCTTGGACGACAGGTTGTAGTCGTGCTCGGGATAGAGGATTGGCGAGCCGGGTTCGGAGTCGCCGATACGCACCTGCGATGAGGCCCACAGCCCGGCGAGAATCGCCAGCGCGGCCAGCCCCAGCAGCTTGCGCGCGGCACCGGGGCGCGACACGGTGGCGGCGCAGGTGGCGCCGATGTGGCGCAGGAAGGTTTCCTTGATCTCGGGATTCTTCGGCTGCGGCAGGATCGACAGCAGCAGCGGCACGCCGATCAGCACCGAGAAGATCACCGTGGTCGCCCACAGCGAGGCGTAGATGCCCAGCTTGGTGTTCAGCGCGATCGAGCCGATGGCGATCAGCGCCAGGCCGATGGCGTCCGAGGCGATGCCCAGGGTGCCGGGGCGGAACAGGCTATCGAAAGTGGCGCGCGCGGCCAGTTGACCGTTGCCGCGCTCGCGCACTTCGGCGTAGTAGCGCTCCACCAACTGCACGCCGTGGCTCATGGCCCGTGCGGCGATCAGGAAGGGAATCACCAGGCCCAGCGGATCGAGGTTGTAGCCCAGCAGGCTGATGATGCCCAGGCCCCAGATGGTCGAAATCAGCACCCCGCCGAGCGGGATCAGCACGCCGTAGGCCTTGCGGAAATGGAACACCAGCAGGGCCAGCATGGCCAATACGGTGAACACGAAGATCTGCAGGATCTGCTCCATGTAGGTGTAGGCCCAGCCGACCAGCACCGGCTGGCCGGTGGCGTACAGCCTGACGCCGTCGCGTACTTCCGCCTGGCGCAGGGCCTGCAGCTGGGCGAAGGTCTGTTCGTAGTCGAGCTGGCCCTCGATCAGCTGTGCCTTGACCAGCGCCACCTTGAGGTCCGGCGATACCAGCGGCCCGTAGACCCGCGGGTTGGCCACCACGTCGGCCCTCATCGCGGCCAGTTGTGGCGCGTCGAGCTGGCCGAATTCGGGCTGGTAGTAGGGCTCGGAGTTGATGCTGCCGACTTCGGTCAGCCAGATCTTGCGCGAGTTGCGGTGGGTCAGGCTGCTGACCAGGTTGTGGTTGACTCCCGGCAGGTTATCCACCGCCTGGGTGACGCGGTCGAGGGTGGCCAGGTTGGCGTTGCTGAACAGGTCACCGTCGGTGAACTCGACGCCGATCACCAGTACGTTGGCGCCGCCGAAGGTGTCCTTGATGCTGTTGTGCAACTGGATATAGGGGTGTTGCTGCGGCAGCAGGTCGGCGAAATCGGTATAGACCTTGAGCGCCGGGATCTGCAGGGCTAAGAACAGGGTCAGCGCGCCGATCAGCGCCAGCACCCGGCGCGGGTGACGAAACAGCCAGAGTTTGGCCAGGTAGAAAAAATGGGTGAACCGATGCATGGACATGGTCAAAGCCTCACTGAGCCTGGGCGGCCAGGGCCGGACGGGTATCGAGATTGAGCAACAGGCCGCGGCCGCCAGCCACGGTCAGGCGATGGTCGTCGCTGCTGCTGGCGGCGCGCAGGTAAGCCGGCGCGTTCGGCGTCGGCAATGCCTGCCAGCGCTCACCGCTCAGGCGCAGCACGCTGCTGTGGTCGCCGATGGCGAACAGGCCGTCGCGGTTGGCGCTGAAGTTGAAGATCGGCGCGGCGGAGGGGGTGTCCTGGCGCTGCCAGCTTTGCCCGCCGTCGACGGTGTGGTAGATGAAGCCGTTGAGGCCGCCCACCCATCCCTCATCGAGGCTGACGAAGCGACTGGCGTGCGGGTAGAACTCGTCCGGCAGATTGCCGCTGGCCTGCCAGCTCTGGCCGGCGTCCGTGCTGTTGAAGACCAGGCCGAACTCACCAGTGACTACCGCCTGCTCGGCATCGAGAAACTGCAGAGTGGTGAGCATGGCGTCTTCGTCCAGGCTGGTTGTGTCCCAGCTGGCGCCCTGATCCTGGCTACCGAGCAGAGTGGTCAGACCACCTGCCGTCCACCAGGCACCGCCGGGTGCGCAGGTTGCGGTGAGCATCTGCTCCTCGGTCGGTAGCGCATGGGCATTCCAATTCAGCCCCTGATCGGCGCTGTGCCATAGCTGGTTGTCGAAGCTCAGGGCGATGAAGCTGCCGTCCGGGCAGGCATCCACATCGATCAGCCCGGGTTGCCCCGGTAACTGCTGGCGCTGCCAGTTCAGGCCCAGGTCCTGGCTGACCAAGACCACGCCATCGTTGCCGACCAGCACGCTGACGGCTGAGTTGCTGGCCAACGCCTGGTACTGATCGGTGCGCAGGCTGGCGTGACTGGTTTGCTCGGTGACTGCCACTAGGTTCAGTTCGGCCTCGCAACCGGCCAGCAGCATGGGCAGCAGAATCAGGGCGAGCGTGGAGCGAGGTAGGCGTGAGGTGGCAATAGCGCAGGGCAGGCCGTTACGCGGCTTTAGAGTGAAGCTCATTACGGATCACCACTTGGATTGTTGTTGTCTTGCAGCGGTTGGTAACCCTAGAGCAACGCCTGTGCCAGTCTCCTTTAATATTTTGTAAGTTATTGAAATATATCTATTTATACGATTACAAAGAACTTTTAAGCAAGCCATTCGCGCCGTGGAGGGAGAGCTGCCGTTGAGCAAATAATCAAATCGTCCGGGTCTTTCTCCATTTGGTGAAACCGTCTCGAGGCACCTGCCTGTCTGCCATTGGCCGAGCCAGAAGGTGCCCGTTCGTTGGGCGTTTTTTGAGTATTTGCACGGTGGCGCCTCGGCATCGGGCAGGGCCTGCCAGCCGCAGCCTGTCTAGCTCGGCGACATGCAGCCGCTGGCGCGGTTGATGCATCAAGCCTGGCAACGCAGCTGAAGCCCTTGGCCAGCCAAGGGCTTCGCAGGTTGGAGCCGGCCATGAGCAGTACCCTCCCGTTTTTCCAGGCAAGCGCAATGCGCGGGGCACGACAGGTGCTCTGGGATATCGACGCAGACGTCGAGCCGCCGCTGGGTGCACACCTGGTCACGCCGCGCCATGGCTATTGCCATCACGGCATCTATGTCGGCAGCGGACGCGTGGTGCATTACGCCGGGTTGTGCGAGTCGCTGCAGGCCGGGCCGGTGGAAGAGGTGCCGCTCGAGCGGTTCGCGGCGAACCGGCCGGTGTGGATCGAGTACCGGCCCTTGCCCGGCTTCGCGGCCGGGCAGGTGGTGGCCAGGGCCCGCTCGCGGCTTGGCGAGAGCCGCTATCGGCTGCTGACCAACAACTGCGAGCACTTCTGCACCTGGTGTCGCTATGGCTGCCCGCGCAGCGACCAGGTGCGCGGTCTGCTGGCGCGTCCCTTGGTGGCGCTGGGCTTGGTCTGGCGCCTGTTGCCCAGGCTACTGGTGCGGGCTAACCCGCAGCTGCTACGAGCCTGTCAGGCCTCGATACCGACCTTCTTCAATCGGTAGGCCAGGGCCGGGCGGCTCAAGCCGAGGATGCGCGCCGCGCCGGAGACGTTGTTGCCTGCCCGCTGCATGGCTTCGCGCATCAACTGCTCTTCGATGGCGTCCAGGCTCAGGCCTGAACCCAAGACCTGTTCGATCCAGTTCTGTTCGGCGGCCGGCTGTAGCAAGGTGCCTTCGTTGGAGAGCCGGCTTTCCAGCAACTCTTCCAGCTGTAACTGTGGGAACAGGGCCTCGAGGCTGATGCTCTCGTTGCTCTCGGTGAGAATGATGCCGCGCTCGATGACGTTCTCCAACTCGCGGATATTGCCTGGCCAGGGGTAGTGCATGCAGGCCTCCATGGCCAGGTCGGAAAGGCCCAGGGTCTTCTTGTTGTATTCGCTGTGTAAGCGCTGGAGAAAGTGCTCCGCCAGCAGCGGAATATCCTCCAGGCGCTCGCGCAGGGGCGGGATACTCACCGGAAATACGTTGAGCCGGTAGAACAGGTCGGCGCGGAACTTGCCCGTTTTGACCGCCTCGCTGAGGCTTTCGTTGGTGGCGGCGATCACTCGCACGTCGACCTTGCGCGTGCGGTTGTCGCCGACCCGCTCCAGCTCGCCTTCCTGCAACACGCGCAGCAGGGTGGCCTGGGCACGCGGGCTCAGTTCGATCACTTCGTCGAGAAAGATGGTGCCCTGGTTGGCCCGCTCGAAACGGCCCATGCGCGACTGCAGCGCGCCGGTGAAGGCGCCCTTCTCCACGCCGAACAACTCGGCCTCGATCAGATCCGGTGGAATGGCGGCGCAGTTGACCGCGACGAACGGCTGCTCGGCGCGGGCGCTGCGCAGGTGCACGCTGCGCGCAATCACCTCCTTGCCGACGCCGCTTTCGCCGAGCAACAGCACCGAGACCTTGCCCTGGGCGGCCTTGTCGATCATCTGACAGACCTTGGTGTAGGCCAGGGACTGGCCGATGCCGTAGTACTGGCCCTCCTGGCGTTGCAGGCTGGTGCGCAGCGAGGCCAGTTGCGACTGCAACTCGTACAGCTCCTCGATGATCGGGTCGCTCTTGAAATACTGCTTGAACGTCTTGGTGTCGTCCCATTCCTCGGCCGGCTTGCCGACGATCCGGCATTTGTCGTCGCCGCAGCCGCGGCAGGTGACCTCCTTGAAGATCACCTCGCGGCCCATGAACGAGGAGGAGTAGCTGCAGGCATAGCCGAGCAGGGTCCAGCACACCGGGTCGTCCATAGGCCCCAGCTCGCTCTGGCAGATCTCCACTTCGAAGGAGTCGATCCACTCCACCTCGACATAGAAACGCCCGGCCTGGATGTCGATATCCACTTCGGTGGGGACCGCCTTGACCATGCCCTTGAGCGAGTGCAGTTGTGGACCGGCGAGGAAGATATCCTGTTCGCTGCAATGCGGACGCAGCTTGCGCGCCAGTTCGGCATCGCGCAGGCCGGACTGATAGCCCAGGCGCAGGAAGAAGCCCTTGGCCCGCTCGATACCGAGAATGCCCACCAGTTCTCGACGAAAGCTGGCCATGGCCGAGACTTGCAGCAGCAACATGCGCTGTTCGCCGAACCAGATCTTGCCTTCCAGGCTTTGAAAACGGATCTGTTTGCTCAGATCCTGAAAGTCCGAGTGTTGCAGTTGTGGCTTGTACCTGATTGCCATGGCAATAGGGCCCCATGATTGTTTTTTTAAGGGGAGAACCACCTCGAGCCGGTTAGCAGGCTGTCCATTCGACCTCTGAAAACGGCTGAAGATGTCTGCAAATAACCTGCTTTTCCCTGCATTTTCCGTCAATGGAAGGGTCCGGGGTGGTTGGCGGCCGAGGTCTGGGGCAGGGCCTCGTGGCTCGACTCGGCAGCCACCATATCCAGATCCATGCGCGTCTGGAAGTCAACCAATTGATGAAATTGACGCTGCTCGCCCCGTCCCGACGCAGCCCCTTCCCGGCGGCTGAGCATTTGCTCAAGCCGGCCCGTGGCGTTTGATCAAATCATCAAAAATCCCCCGATTGGCTTGACCATCACGCGCCGAGCGGTGCGCCTTTTGTCGTCATTAAATTATATATTTCTTTATAAATCATTGAGTTATAAGTTTTTTTTGAGCATTGGCACAGCCGTTGCGTTAGGCCTAGCACCCGCCACCAAGGGAGATGGCCCGAACATGAACACGCTTGAGCCCCGCTTTGAAGACCTGCCGCGTTACATCCGGGTGCGCAGCGAGCCTGGTGCCCGCTTCGTCGAGTTCGACTTCGCCATCGGTTACCCGGACCTGTTTGTCGAACTGATCCTGCCGCAAGCCGCGTTCACCCAGTTCTGCCAGCACAACCACGTGGTGGTGATGAGCCAAGCGATGGCCCAGGCAGTCGACGACGACATGGTCAAGTGGCGCTTCGGTGAAGTCGGCAGCCGCATGCCGGGTAAACACGACTAAGGGTTTGCCCACGGCAGCCACACACAACAACAACAGGTACGGTCGAGATGAGCATAGAAATCAAGACGAATACGGTGGCGCCGATCCGCCAGACCTTCAGCCATATCCGCAGGCGCTTCGGCGACAAGCCGGCCAGCCGCTATCAGGAGGCCAGCTACGATCTTGAGTCCAAGATCAATTTCCATTACCGCCCGCAGTGGCAGCCGGACAAGCTGCTCAACGATCCGAGTCGCACCTGCCTGGTGATGCGCGACTGGTATGCGGTCAGCGATCCGCGGCAGTACTACTACGGCACCTATGTGCAGACCCGCGCACGCATGCAGGAAACCACCGAGCATGAGTACGCCTTCTGCGAGAAGCGCGAGCTGTTGGCGCGCCTGAGCGACGAGCAGCGGGCGCGCATCCTGCGGGCACTGGTGCCGCTGCGTCACGCCGAACTGGGCGCCAACATGAACAATAGCGGCATCGCTGCCGACGCCGTCGCCTCCACCGTGACCCAGATGCACATCTACCACGCCATGGATCGTCTGGGCATCGCCCAATACCTGTCGCGTATCGGCCTGTTGCTCGACGGTGGCGGTACCGCGGCCCTCGAGCAGGGCAAGCAGCTATGGCTCGACGACCCGCTCTGGCAAGGCTTGCGCCGCTACGTCGAGGACAGCTTCGTGATCAAGGACTGGTTCGAGCTGAGTCTGGCGCAGAACCTGGTCAGCGATGGCCTGCTGTTCCCGCTGATCTACCAGCAGTTCGACGAAACCCTGAGCGCCGAAGGCGCCGGCGATGTCGGCCTGCTCACCGAGTTCATGCGCCAGTGGTTCGCCGAGAGCAGCCGCTGGGTCGATGCCATGGTCAAGACCGTGGCCGCCGAGAGCGAGAGCAATCGCCTGCAGATCGAAGCCTGGGTCGAGTACTGGCTGGCCCGTGCCATTGAGGCGCAGACACCGCTGGCCGAGATCAGCGCCGGCGGCGCCGCATTCGCCAGCGTGCGTCAGGACTTCCTCGCCCGGCTGAAAAAGCTCGGCCTGAACATTCAATAAGGATTCAGATCATGTCGCTCGTTTACCTCGTCCTGCAGGACAACGACAACGCCCGCTACCTGGTGGATGGCATCACCCATGACAACCCTCATGCGGTGGTCCAGCACCAGCCCGCGATGATTCGCATCGAGGCCGAAGGCCGTCTGGAGATCCGTCGCGACACCATGGAAGAGCGGCTCGGCCGCGCCTGGGACGTGCAGGAAATGCTGCTGGACGTGATCACCATCGGCGGCAGCGTCGACGAGGACGACGATGCCTTTGTCCTCGAGTGGAAAAATTAGGAGCCAAGCCATGACCGCTAACAAGAAAAAACTCGGCCTCAAAGACAAATACCGCTACCTGACCCGCGATCTGGACTGGGAGCCGAGCTACCAGGACAAGAAGGACATCTTCCCTCACGAGGACTTCGAAGGTATCAAAATTACCGACTGGGACAAGTGGGAAGATCCTTTCCGCCTGACCATGGATTCCTATTGGAAGTACCAGGCCGAGAAGGAGAAGAAGCTCTACGCCATTCTCGACGCCTTCGCCCAGAACAACGGCCAGCAGACCATCTCCGATGCGCGCTACGTCAACGCGCTGAAGCTGTTCCTCAGTGGTATCTCGCCACTGGAGTACCAGGCCTATCAGGGCTTCGCCCGAGTCGGCCGGCAGTTCAGTGGCGCCGGTGCGCGGGTGGCCTGCCAGATGCAGGCGATCGACGAGCTGCGCCACGTGCAGACTCAAGTGCACGCGATGAGCCATTACAACAAGCACTTCAACGGCCTGCATGACTTCGCCCACATGCACGATCGCGTGTGGTTCCTCTCGGTGCCCAAATCGTTCTTCGACGATGCGCGCACGGCCGGACCGTTCGAGTTTCTCACTGCCATCTCGTTCTCCTTCGAGTACGTGCTGACCAACCTGCTGTTCGTGCCGTTTATGTCCGGCGCGGCCTATAACGGCGACATGGCTACCGTCACCTTCGGCTTCTCGGCGCAGTCCGACGAGGCCCGGCACATGACCCTGGGCTTGGAAGTGATCAAGTTCATGCTCGAGCAGCATGAGGACAACGTGCCGATCATCCAGGGCTGGATCGACAAGTGGTTCTGGCGTGGCAACCGTCTGCTGTCGCTGGTCGGGATGATGATGGACTACATGCTGCCGAACAAAGTGATGTCCTGGGCCGAAGCCTGGGAGGTCTACTTCGAGCAGGCTGGCGGCGCGCTGTTCAAGGACCTGGAGCGCTACGGCATCCGTGCGCCGAAGTACGTCGAGCAGTCGACCATCGGCAAGGAGCACGTCTCCCACCAGGCTTGGGCGACCTTCTACCAGTACAGCCAGGCGACCAACTTCCACACCTGGATGCCCAACGAGGAGGAGATGGACTGGCTGTCGGCCAAGTACCCGAACACCTTCGACAAGTACTACCGCGAACGCTTCACCCTCTGGCGCGAGCAGCAGGAAAAGGGTGAGCGCTTCTACAACAACACCCTGCCGCAGCTGTGTCAGGTGTGCCAGATTCCGGTCATTTTCACCGAGCCGGACGACGCCACCAAGCTCAGCCATCGCAGCCATGTGCACGAGGACGAGCGCTACCACTTCTGCTCGGATGGCTGCTGCGACATCTTCAAGAACCAGCCGGAAAAGTATGTCCAGGCCTGGCTGCCGGTGCACCAGATCTACCAGGGCAACTGTGGCGGTGCCGACGTCGAATCGGTGGTCCGCGACTACTACAACATCAACATCGGCGAGGACAATTTCGAGTACCTAGGCTCGCCCGAGCACCAGCGCTGGCTGGAGTGGAAGGGCTTGAATCCGGCCGTCGCCCCGCTGCCCAAGGCGAGCTGAGCCGGCGCGGGACGGCAGCGCCGTCCCGCTCCTTCCCATACCAAGAACAAGAGGAACCTCTTCATGACTGTCAATTCCATCGGGTCTTATGACTTTCCCCCGCTCGACCTCGAAGCGAACTTCCACGGCAATCGCCTGCTGTTCGTGGGCTGGGATCGCCACTTGATGTTCTGCTCGCCGTTCGCCCTGGCGGTCAACCCGGCCATGGGCTTCACCGAGTTGTGCGAGCAAGTGCTGCGTCCGGCCATGGCCGCGCACCCGGATACCGCCAAGGTCGATTTCAGCGCCAGCGTCTGGTTGCTCAACGACGAGCCCTGGGAGCCGGATTTCGCCGCCAGCCTGGACGCCAACGGCCTGTGTCACAAGGACATGCTGCGTTTGCAAACCCCCGGCCTGAACGGCTTGGGCAACTCCGCGAGCTGAGGTGAGCACCATGAGTTACAACGTCACCATCGAGCCGACCGGCGAAGTGATCGAAGTGGAGGAGGGCCAGACCATCCTCCAGGCCGCCCTGCGTCAGGGCGTGTGGCTGCCCTTCGCCTGCGGCCATGGCACCTGTGCCACCTGCAAGGTGCAGGTGCTGGAAGGCGACGTCGAGATCGGCGCCGCCTCACCCTTCGCCCTGATGGACATCGAGCGCGAAGAGGGCAAGGTGCTGGCCTGCTGCGCCACCGTGCAGAGCGACGTGACCATCGAGGCCGACATCGACGTCGATCCCGACTTTCTTGGCCATCCGGTGGTGGATTTCCACGCCACGGTGACGGCTATCGTTGAACTGTCGCCGACCATCAAGGGCGTGCACCTGCGCCTGGATCGATCAATGGCGTTCCAGTCCGGGCAATACGTCAACCTCGACCTGCCAGGCATTGAAGGCAGCCGGGCCTTCTCCCTGGCCAACCCGTCGGGCCAGGCCCGCGAGGTTGAATTGCATGTGCGCCTGGTCGAGGGCGGCGCCGCCACCAGCTATATCCACCAGCGGCTCAAGGTCGGCGATCAACTGCAGCTGTCCGGCCCCTACGGGCAGTTCTTCGTGCGTGGTTCGCAGCCAGGCGACCTGATTTTCATGGCCGGTGGCTCGGGCTTGTCCAGCCCGCAATCGATGATCCTCGACCTGCTTGAACAAGGCGACAGCCGCCAGATCACCCTGTTCCAGGGCGCACGCAACGTCGCCGAACTGTACAACCGCGAACTGTTCGAGGGCCTGGCCCGCGAGCACCGCAATTTCAGCTATGTGCCGGCACTCAGCCAGGCCACCGACGATCCGACCTGGCAGGGCTTCAAGGGCTTCGTGCATGACGCCGCCAAGGCCCATTTCGATGGTCGTTTCAGCGGGCACAAAGCCTATCTGTGCGGGCCGCCACCGATGATCGATGCGGCTATCAGCACCCTGATGCAGGGCCGCCTGTTCGAGCGCGACATCTTTATGGAGCGCTTCCTCACCGCCGCCGATGGCGCCGCCGATGGCCAGCGTTCCGCGCTGTTCAAGCGGATCTGAGGGCCGCCGCCATGGGCAGACAACATCAAGTGACCGAGGTCAGCAGCGGCCAGCACTTCAACTGCGACGAGGCGCTGCCGGTACTGACCGCCATGGAGCAGCAAGGGCTGTTCTGCGTGTCGGTGGGTTGCCGGGGTGGCGGCTGTGGCCTGTGCAAGGTGCGGGTGCTGGCGGGTGACTACGAGTGCGGGCGGATGAGCTGCAAGCACGTCCCGACAGCGGCGCGCGAACAGGGCTACGCCTTGGCCTGCCGCCTGTTTGCCCGTAGCGATCTGTGTATCGAGCGTGACCAAAAACCGTGCAGCGAAAACACGGTCGACCCACAACAAAGACAAAAGGTGTCGTTATGAAAAAAGGTGTGATGCGTCCCGGCCACGTGCAACTGCGCGTGCTGGACATGGCTAAGGCCCTGGAACACTACGTCGAGTTGCTCGGCCTGGTCGAGGTCGACCGCGACGAGCAAGGCCGGGTTTACCTCAAGGCCTGGACCGAGACCGACAAATTCTCCGTGGTGCTGCGCGAGGCCGATGAGCCGGGCATGGATTTCATGGCCTTCAAGGTGATCGACGATGCCTGCCTGACCCGCCTGGCCGGCGAGTTGTTGGAGTTCGGCTGCCAGGTGGAGGAACTGCCGGCCGGCGAACTCAAGGACTGCGGCCGCCGGGTGCAGTTCACCTCGCCCTCCGGACACCGCTTCGAGCTGTTCGCGCACAAGCAGGTCACCGGCAAGTGGGG
Source organism: Pseudomonas paeninsulae (assembly GCF_035621475.1). Lineage (NCBI taxonomy): Bacteria > Pseudomonadati > Pseudomonadota > Gammaproteobacteria > Pseudomonadales > Pseudomonadaceae > Pseudomonas > Pseudomonas paeninsulae. The sequence continues at coordinate 5,282,058 of NZ_CP141799.1, read as the reverse complement.
TCTCGCCGAGGTCAACCCGGAAGCCTGGCCGCGTGGCCTCAAGGGCATGCGTGCGATGCGCTTCGACCATTGCCTGCTGTACGGCGACGAGCTGGACGAGACCCTGCGGCTGTTCACCGAGGTGCTTGGCTTCACCCTCGCCGAGCAGGTGCTCGATGGCGGCACGCGCATCGCCCAGTTTCTCAGCCTGTGCATGAAGGCGCACGACGTGGCCTTCATCCTCCATCCAGAAAAGGGCCGCTTCCATCACGCCTCGTTCTTCCTCGAGACCTGGGAGGACGTGCTGCGCGCTGCCGACCTGATCAGCATGACCGACACCTCGATCGATATCGGCCCGACCCGCCACGGCTTGACCCACGGCAAGACCATCTACTTCTTCGACCCGTCCGGTAACCGCAACGAGGTGTTCTGCGGCGGCGACTACCACTACCCCGATCATCCGGTGGTGACCTGGACCGCCGACCAGCTGGGCAAGGCGATCTTCTACCACGACCGGGTGCTCAACGAACGTTTCCTCACCGTGCTGACCTGAAGGCCCGGCTCGACTTATTGCAGAGATTGCGCAGATGAAAGAGATCAAGCATTTCATTAACGGTGCTTTCGTTGGTTCGGCCAGCGGCCGCACCTTCGAGGACATCAACCCGGCCACCGGCCAGGTGATCGGCCATGTCCACGAGGCCGGTCGTGCCGAGGTCAACACCGCGGTCAAGGCTGCGCGTGCCGCGCTCAAGGGCCCTTGGGGCAAGATGAGTGTGGCCGAACGCGCGGAGATCCTGCATCGCGTGGCCGATGGCATCACTGCCCGCTTCGACGAGTTTCTCGACGCCGAATGCCTCGACACCGGCAAGCCGAAATCGCTGGCCAGCCACATCGACATCCCGCGCGGTGCGGCCAACTTCAAGGTGTTTGCCGACCTGCTGAAGAATGTCGCCAACGAAGCCTTCGAGATGGCCACCCCGGACGGTGCCGGCGCGCTCAACTACGCGGTGCGTCGGCCCAAGGGGGTGATCGGGGTGATCAGCCCGTGGAATCTGCCACTGCTGCTGATGACCTGGAAAGTCGGTCCGGCCCTGGCCTGCGGTAACACCGTGGTGGTCAAACCGTCCGAGGAAACCCCGCTGACCGCCACCCTGCTCGGCGAAGTGATGCAGGCCGCCGGCGTGCCGGAGGGCGTGTACAACGTGGTGCACGGCTTCGGCGGCGATTCGGCCGGCGCCTTCCTCACCGAGCACGCGGACGTCGACGCCTACACCTTCACCGGCGAGACCGGCACCGGCGAGCTGATCATGCGCGCTGCGGCCAAGGGCGTGCGTCAGGTGTCGCTGGAACTGGGTGGCAAGAACGCCGGCATCGTGTTCGCCGATTGCGACATGGACAAGGCCATCGAGGGCACCCTGCGCTCGGCCTTCGCCAACTGCGGCCAGGTCTGCCTGGGCACCGAGCGGGTGTATGTCGAGCGGCCGATCTTCGACGAGTTCGTCGCCCGCCTGAAGGCCGGTGCCGAGAGCCTGGTGATCGGCCCGCCGGACGACGCGAGCAGCAACTTCGGCCCACTGGTCAGCCTCAAGCACCGCGAAAAAGTCCTCAGCTACTACCAGCAGGCGGTCGACGAGGGCGCCACCGTCGTCACCGGCGGCGGTGTGCCGCAGATGGCCGCGCACCTGGCCGGCGGCGCCTGGGTGCAGCCGACCATCTGGACCGGACTGGCCGACGATTCGGCGGTGGTCACCGAGGAAATCTTCGGCCCCTGCTGCCATATCCGCCCGTTCGACACGGAAGAGGAAGCCATCGAACTGGCCAACAGCCTGCCCTACGGGCTGGCCTCGGCGATCTGGACCGAGCACAGCTCGCGTGCCCACCGCGTCGCCGGGCAGATCGAGGCCGGCATTGTCTGGGTCAACAGCTGGTTCTTGCGCGACCTGCGCACCGCCTTCGGCGGCAGCAAGCAATCGGGTATCGGCCGGGAAGGGGGTGTGCACTCGCTGGAGTTCTACACCGAACTGAAAAACATCTGCGTGAAACTTTGAGGCGCCCATGAACGTATCCCTGAAGGCACCCGTGGAGAGCCCGGAGGTGGGCCGCGAGATCCTCGCCGCCGGTTGGCGCACCAATGTGCTGGAGCAGGGCAGCGGCTTTCCGCTGTTGCTGATCCACGGCTCCGGTCCCGGCGTTACCGCCTGGGCCAACTGGCGTCTGGTCATGCCGGAGCTGGCCCAAAAGCGCCGGGTGATCGCCCCGGACATGCTCGGCTTCGGCTACAGCGAGCGCCCGGCGGATGCTCACTACAACCTCGACACCTGGGTGCTGCATGCCCTCGGCGTGCTGGATGCGCTGGGTATCGCCCAGGCCGACCTGGTCGGCAACTCCTTCGGTGGCGCCATCGCCCTGGCCCTGGCCGTGCGTCACCCCGAGCGGGTGCGCCGGTTGGTGCTGATGGGCAGCGTCGGCGTGCCCTTCGAACTGACCCCGGGCCTGGATGCGGCCTGGGGCTATACCCCGACGCTGGCCAACATGCGCGCGCTACTCGACTTCTTCGCCTTCGACCGCGGCCTGGTCAACGACGAACTGGCCGAGCTGCGTTACCAGGCCAGCATCCGTCCGGGCTTCCAGGAGTCCTTCGCCGCCATGTTCCCGGCCCCGCGCCAGCGCTGGATTGAGGCGCTGTGCAGCGACGAGCGGGCGATCCGCGCGCTGCCCCACCAGACCCTGGTGGTGCATGGCCGTGAAGACCAGATCATCCCCCTGGAAACCTCGCTGACCCTGGCCCACTGGATTGCCAACGCCCAATTGCACATCTACGGCCACTGCGGCCACTGGACCCAGATCGAACACGCCGGCCGTTTCGCCCGTCTGGTCGAGGATTTCCTCGACGAGGCCGCCCCCCTTTCCTGAGAGAGAGACAAGCATGGACCAGATATTGATCAACGAGCTCGGCGACGAGCTGTACCAGGCGATGCTCAACCGCGAGGCGATCGCGCCGCTGAGCGAACGCGGTTTCGCCATCAGCATCGACGACGCCTACCACATCTCCCTGCGCATGCTCGAACGCCGGCTGGCTGCCGGCGAGAAGATCATCGGCAAGAAGATCGGCGTCACCAGCAAGGCCGTGCAGAACATGCTGGGCGTGTATCAGCCGGACTTCGGTTACCTGACCGACGCCATGGTGTTCAACAGCGGCGAGGCCGTGCCGATCAGCCAGCGGCTGATGCAGCCCAAGGCCGAGGGCGAGATCGCCTTCATCCTCAAGAAGGACCTGATCGGCCCCGGCGTGACCAACGCCGACGTGCTGGCCGCCACCGAATGCGTGATGCCCTGTTTCGAGATCGTCGATTCGCGCATCCGCGACTGGAAAATCAAGATCGAGGACACCGTGGCGGACAACGCCTCCTGCGGCCTGTTCGTGCTCGGCGATACGGCGGTGTCGCCACGCCAGGTCGATCTGGTCACCTGCGGCATGCTAGTAGAGAAGAACGGCCAGTTGCTCAGCACCGGCGCCGGCGCCGCGGCCCTGGGTTCGCCGGTCAACTGCGTGGCCTGGCTGGCCAATACCCTGGGTCGTTTCGGCATCCCGCTGAAGGCCGGCGAAGTGATTCTCTCCGGCTCCCTGGTGCCCCTGGAGCCGGTCAAGGCCGGCGACTTCATGCGCGTCGAAATCGGCGGCATCGGCAGCGCCTCCGTGCGCTTCACCTGATCGAACAGAGGACAAACCCATGAGCAAGAAACTCAAGGCGGCCATTATCGGCCCCGGCAATATCGGTACCGATCTGGTGATGAAGATGCTGCGTTCCGAGTGGATCGAGCCGGTGTGGATGGTCGGCATCGACCCCAACTCCGACGGTCTCAAGCGCGCCCGCGAATTCGGCATGAAGACCACAGCCGAAGGCGTCGACGGCCTGCTGCCGCACGTACTGGACGACGACATCCGTATCGCCTTCGATGCCACCTCGGCCTATGTGCATGCCGAGAACAGCCGCAAGCTCAATGCGCTGGGCGTGCTGATGGTCGACCTGACCCCGGCGGCCATCGGCCCCTACTGCGTGCCGCCGGTCAATCTCAAGCAGCACGTCGGCCGCCTGGAAATGAACGTCAACATGGTCACCTGCGGTGGCCAGGCCACCATCCCCATGGTCGCCGCGGTATCCCGCGTGCAGCCGGTGGCCTACGCCGAGATCGTCGCCACCGTCTCCTCGCGCTCGGTCGGCCCGGGCACGCGCAAGAACATCGACGAGTTCACCCGCACCACTGCCGGCGCCATCGAGCAGGTCGGCGGCGCCAGGGAAGGCAAGGCGATCATCGTCATCAACCCGGCCGAGCCGCCGCTGATGATGCGCGACACCATCCACTGCCTGACCGACAGCGAGCCGGATCAGGCCGCGATCACCGCCTCGGTCCAGGCGATGATCGCCGAGGTGCAGAAGTACGTGCCCGGCTACCGCCTGAAGAACGGCCCGGTGTTCGACGGCAACCGCGTGTCGATCTTCATGGAAGTCGAAGGCCTGGGCGACTACCTGCCCAAGTACGCCGGCAACCTCGACATCATGACCGCCGCCGCGCTGCGTACCGGCGAGATGTTCGCCGAGGAAATCGCCGCCGGCACCATTCAACTGCCGCGTCGCGACATCGCGTTCGCGTGAGGAGTAACACCATGAATTTGCACGGCAAGAGCGTCATCCTGCACGACATGAGCCTGCGCGACGGCATGCACGCCAAGCGCCACCAGATCAGCCTGGAGCAGATGGTCGCGGTCGCCACCGGCCTCGACGCCGCCGGCATGCCGCTGATCGAGATCACCCACGGCGACGGCCTCGGCGGGCGTTCGATCAACTACGGCTTCCCGGCGCACAGCGACGAGGAGTACCTGCGCGCGGTGATCCCGCACCTCAAGCAGGCCAAAGTCTCCGCCCTGCTGCTGCCCGGCATCGGCACCGTCGACCACCTGAAAATGGCCCTGGACTGCGGCGTCTCGACCATCCGCGTGGCCACCCACTGCACCGAGGCCGACGTCTCCGAGCAGCACATTGGCATGGCGCGCAAGCTCGGTGTCGACACCGTCGGCTTCCTGATGATGGCGCACATGATCAGCGCGGAAAAAGTCCTGGAACAGGCCAAGCTGATGGAAAGCTACGGCGCCAACTGCATCTACTGCACCGACTCGGCCGGCTACATGCTGCCCGATGAAGTCAGCGAGAAGATCGGCCTGCTGCGCGCCGAGCTGAACCCGGCCACCGAGGTCGGCTTCCACGGTCACCACAACATGGGCATGGCCATCGCCAACTCCCTGGCCGCGATCGAGGCCGGTGCGGTGCGCATCGACGGCTCGGTCGCCGGCCTCGGTGCCGGTGCCGGCAATACCCCGCTGGAGGTGTTCGTCGCGGTGTGCAAACGCATGGGCGTGGAAACCGGCATCGACCTGTACCGGATCATGGACGTCGCTGAGGACCTGGTGGTGCCGATGATGGATCAGCCGATCCGCGTCGATCGCGACGCCCTGACCCTGGGTTATGCCGGGGTGTACAGCTCGTTCCTGCTGTTCGCCCAGCGCGCCGAGAAGAAATACGGCGTGTCGGCCCGCGACATCCTGGTCGAACTGGGCCGTCGCGGCACAGTCGGCGGCCAGGAAGACATGATCGAAGACCTGGCCCTGGACATGGCCCGGGCCCGTCAGCAGCAGAAGGTGAGCGCATGAACCGTACCCTGACCCGTGAACAGGTGCTGGCCCTGGCCGAGCACATCGAAAACGCCGAACTGCATGCGCATGACATCGGCAAGGTGACCAACGACTTTCCCGAGATGACCTTCGCCGACGCCTACGACGTGCAGTGGGAAATCCGTCGGCGCAAGGAGGCCCGCGGCAACAAGATCGTCGGCCTGAAGATGGGCCTGACCTCCTGGGCGAAGATGGCGCAGATGGGCGTGGAAACGCCGATCTATGGCTTCCTCGCCGACTACTTCAGCGTGCCGGACGGCGGTGTGGTGGATTGCGCCAAGCTGATCCACCCGAAGATCGAGGCGGAAATATCGGTGGTGACCAAGGCGCCACTGCGTGGCCCGGGCTGCCATCTCGGCGACGTGATCGCGGCGATTGATTACGTGATCCCGACCGTCGAGGTGATCGACTCGCGCTACGAGAACTTCAAGTTCGACCTGATCAGCGTGGTCGCCGACAACGCCTCCTCGACCCGCTTCATCACCGGCGGGCGCATGGCCAGTTTGGAGGAGGTCGATTTGCGCACCCTCGGCGTGGTCATGGAGAAGAACGGTGAGGTGGTGGAACTCGGCGCCGGTGCGGCGGTGCTTGGCCATCCGTTGTCCAGCGTGGCGATGCTGGCCAACCTGCTGGCCGAGCGCGGCGAGCACATCCCGGCCGGCACCTTCATCATGACCGGCGGCATCACCGCCGCCGTGCCGGTGGTGCCGGGCGACAATATCACCGTGCGCTACCAGGGCCTCGGTTCGGTGTCTGCGCGCTTTATCTGAAACCCCGCGGCCAGCCTGCACAGGCGGGCCGCCCCTATTTTTGGAGGACGAGGCCATGCCCATCGCCCAGTTGTATATCCTCGAAGGTCGCAGCGACGAGCAGAAGGAAACCCTGATCCGCGAAGTCAGCGAGGCCATGGCGCGCTCGCTGGACGCGCCGATCGAACGGGTGCGGGTGATCATCACCGAGATGCCGAAAAACCACTTCGGCATTGGCGGCGAACCGGCGAGCAAGGTCAGGCGCTAGCAGTCTTGGCGTTAACTGCAGAGACCGCTGCGCTCATCCTGGGTGCTAGATTGCCGTTGTGGTGGCGACGGCAATTGATAAAAGTATCGCGTGCCCTGTAACGCCAAGCCGCGACCTCGCTCTAGTTGAGTACCGGCGTGCAAAACCTTGCGGCGACCGGCACTCTCTAACAATTTGAGGATTACCCCATGACTACCAAGACTATGGCTACCGGCGCTGCCCTGGCATTTGCTGCCGCGACCCTGTTCGCCGGCCTGACCAGCACCGTCGTCGTGGCTGAAGAAGCCGCAGTTCACTGTTACGGCGTCAACGGCTGCAAGGGCCAGAACGATTGCAAGACCGCCAACAACGCTTGCAAAGGCCAAGGTGCCTGCAAGGGCCAGGGCTTCAAGAGCATGACCCTGGCCGAGTGCAACAACGCCAAGGGTTCTGTCGGCGAGTGACGGCACGCGGAGTGGCCGTACTTCGGCCACTCCGGTCCTGCGGATATTCAAGGAGCCTGGCATGTCCGTCGAATCATCCAGCCTGGGCTATGGCCTGGGTCTGCGTACCCCCTATTACCAAGCGATTCTCGAGCAGCGACCGCACGTCGACTGGTTCGAGATTCTCTCGGAAAACTACCTGGTCGAGGGCGGTAAACCGCTCTATTACCTGGACGCCATCGGTGAACACTACCCGCTGGTGATGCATGGCGTGTCGCTGTCGATTGGCGGCCCGCATGAGCTGGATCGTGACTACCTGCGCCGTCTCAAACACCTGGCGCAGCGGGTGCAACCTGCATGGATCTCCGATCACCTGTGCTGGAGTCGCGGCAACGCCCACCAGATGCACGACCTGTTGCCGCTGCCCTACACCGAGGAGAGCCTGCAGCACGTCGCCGCGCGGGTGCGCCAGGTGCAGGACGTGCTCGAGCGGCCGCTGGTGCTGGAGAATGTTTCCAGCTACCTGCGCAGTGCCGACGATCAGTTCACTGAATGGCAGTTCCTCGCCGCGCTCAGCGAGCTCAGTGGCTGCGAGTTGCTGCTCGACGTCAACAACGTCTATGTCAGCGCGCGCAACCATGGTTTCGAGCCCTGGGACTTCATCAGCGGCCTGCCCAAGCAGCGTATCCGCCAACTGCATCTGGCCGGGCACAGCGATTACGGCAGCTACCTGATCGACACCCACGATCAGCCGGTCAGCGATCCGGTCTGGCAACTGTACCAGCGCACCCTGCGTCACCTCGGCCCGGTTGCCACCCTGCTGGAGCGTGACGACCACTACCCGCCATTGGAGGAGTTGCTCGCCGAACTGGACCAGGCCCGTGCCTATGCCGCCGTGGCTCTGGAGGGCGCGCCGACATGCGCCTGAACGACTGGCAGCGCGAGCTCGAGGCCTACCTGCTCGGCAGCGACCCGACAGCCAATCCGGCATTGCGTGCCAGCCTGCTGGGTAGCCCGGCGCTGAGCGCCGAAGACGGCTTGGCGATTTACCACAACGCCTACCGCGCGCGCCTGCTGGAAGCCTTGCGCGGCGATTACCACGCCGTACATGGCTGGCTGGGCGATGAGGAGTTCGACGCGCTGGCTGGCGCCTATATCGAGGCTCATCCTTCGCAGCACTTCAGTTTGCGCTGGTTGGGAGCGCGCCTCGCGAGTTTTATCGAGGGCTATCTGGTGGCCGAACAGAGCGCGCCGCTCAGCGAGCTGGCACGGCTGGAGTGGGCGTTCAGCCTGGCCTTCGATACGCCTGCGGGCGATCCCTTGAGTTTGCAGCAGATGGCCAGCCTGCCGGCCGAGGACTGGCCGACCCTGCAGGTGCGTCTGCTGCCCAGCGTGCAGTGGCAAAGCTGCCGCTATAACAGCGTGGCGGTCTGGCGCGCACTCAAGGATGACACGGCGTTTCCTGGCAGCCTGGCGCTGGAGCAACCGCAGGTCTGCCTGATCTGGCGGCAGGGTTTGATCAGCCAGTACCGCAGCCTGGAGCCCGGCGAAGCCGCGGCCTTGCACGGTATGGCCGTGGCCGGCTGGAGCTTCGCCGAACTCTGCGCGCAGTTGAGCGACCTTGGCGACAACGCGCCGCTGCAGGCCGCCACCTGGCTGCGCCAGTGGCTGAGCGATGGTCTGCTACAGCGATATGGCATATAGCCACTTGTTATGGAACCGAATAGCTGACAACCGAGTCATCTGAACTACCTTTTCAATTATTTTTAAAGGTGGAGGTTCCTATGCTCGCGTATCTGCCGCCGAACCTGCGTGACCTGCAACTGCCCCTGCGCCTGCGCCTATGGGACGGCACAGAGTTCGACCTCGGCCCTGAGCCGCGGGTGACTATGGTGGTCAAAGACCCGAGTCTGGTGGCGCAGCTGGCCCATCCCAGTCTGGATGCCTTGGGCGGTGCCTATGTCGAGGGGCGGGTGGAACTGGAAGGGCCGATGAGCGAAGTGATTCGCATCGGCGATGCCCTCAGTCAGGCGCTGGCGGATGATGATCCCAGCGAGCGATCGCGCGTGCCCCACGACAAGGACAGCGATGCGGCGGCGATCAGTTACCACTACGACCTGTCGAACGACTTCTACGCACTGTGGCTGGACCCGCAGATGGTCTATTCCTGCGCCTACTTCGAGACCGGCGCGGAAGACCTCGAGCAGGCGCAGCAGGCCAAGCTGCGCCACCTGTGTCGCAAACTGCGCCTGCAGCCGGGCGAACGGCTGCTCGATGTCGGTTGCGGTTGGGGCGGGCTGGCGCGCTTCGCCGCGCGTGAATTCGGCGTCGAGGTGCATGGCATCACGCTCAGTCGCGCGCAGCTGAAATTGGCACGTAAGCGAGTCAAGGACGAGGGCCTGGGTCAGCAGGTGCGCCTGGAACTGCTGGACTACCGTGACCTGCCGCAGGACGGTCGATTCGACAAGGTGGTCAGCGTCGGCATGTTCGAGCACGTCGGCCATGCCAACCTGCCGCTTTATTGCCAGCGTCTGTTCGGCGCGGTGAAGGCCGGAGGCCTGGTGATGAACCATGGCATCACCGCGAAATTCACCGATGGCCGGCCGGTGGGGCGCGGCGGTGGCGAATTTATCGGGCGTTACGTCTTCCCCGAAGGCGAGTTACCGCACCTGGCGACCATGACCGCGCACCTCAGCGAAGCAGGCCTGGAGGTGGTCGATGTGGAAAACCTGCGGCTGCACTATGCGCGCACCCTGGAGCACTGGAGCGCGCGGCTGGAGGAGCGCTTGGACCAGGCAGCACAGCTGGTGCCGGAGCAAGCCCTGCGCATCTGGCGGCTGTACCTGGCCGGCTGCGCCTACGGTTTCGCCCGTGGTTGGATGAGCCTGCATCAGATCCTGGCGGTCAAGCCGCACGCCGATGGCAGCCACGGCCTGCCCTGGACCCGTGCAGATCTGTATCGCTGAGGTTAGGACGCCGTCTATACGCGCGGTAATGAATGTAGGCAGCCCCATGCCTTGAGCAGGGCAGTTTCCTTCAATACCGCGCCTTTCACGCCTGTCAGTCTGCGCCTTCTCTCTGGCGATGCTGGCAGGTATGCGATGACTCTTCTGCTTTCCATGGCGGCCTTTGCCCTGGCTTCCTCGATTTCCCCTGGCCCGGTCAACCTGGTGGCGCTCAGTTCCGCTGCCCGCTATGGCCTGCGCGCCAGCTTGCGGCATGTGACCGGCGCGACCCTGGGCTTCACCCTGTTATTGCTGGCCATGGGCCTGGGGCTGCACCGCCTGTTGCAGCAGTGGCCGGTGCTGGCGGCGCTGATCCGCTGGGCCGGCGTGGCCTTTCTGCTCTATATGGCCTACGGCCTGGCGCGGGACGATGGCTGGCTCAATAGTGGCAAGGCGCAACAGCCACCCACCCTGCTCACTGGCGCGGTGATGCAGTGGCTCAACCCCAAGGCCTGGCTGGCGGCCCTGGCCGGCATGGGCGCCTACGCGGCGGACGGCGAACTGGGCGTGGTCGGGCAGTTCGCCGCGTTGTATTTCGTCATCTGTTATCTGTCTCTCGCCTGCTGGGCCTATGCCGGCGCGTTCCTGCGCCCATATCTGGAGCAACCGCCGCGCATGCGCCTGTTCAATCGCGCCCTGGCCCTGCTGCTGCTGGCGTCTGCGTTCTATCTGCTGTGGTCGTGATCAGACCGCGCGGCGGTATTGGCCGGGGGTGGCGGCGAGCAGCTGCTTGAAGGTGCGCTGCAAGTGCGCCTGGTCGGCGAAACCGGCAGCCAAGGCCACCTCGGCGATCTCGCCGCCCTGTCGGAGTCTGGATTGGGCGTATTGGATGCGGCTGTTGATCAGGTAGGCGTGGGGCGTCATGCCATAGCCGCGGCGGAAGCTGCGGGTCAGGTAGGAAGGGGAGAGTCCGGCCGCCGCGCAGATGTCTTCCAACTTCAACGCCTCGGTGCAGTGCGCGCGAATGAACTCGGCCGCCAGGTGCACGCGTGGATTGTCCTCGCGGCGGCTGCGGGGCGCCGGGGCGAGGCGACGCTGCAGTCCGGCGAAGAACTCCAGCAGGGCGCAGTGCTTGCGCAGGCTGTCGGCCTGTTGGTCGCAGAGCAGGTCATACAGGCGATTCAGCCCGACGTAGAGCATCGGATCCTGGCTGAGGATGGTCGAGAAGGCGTGTAGCGGCTGGTTGCGGCTGAAACCCAGCTGTTGCTGCAGTTCGGTCAGCCAGGGCACATCCACATAGAACATGCGATAGGACCAGGGCTGGCCCTCCAGCGGGTTGCAGGCATGCACGTCACCGGGGTTCATCAGCACCACGCTGCCGGCACCGATTCGTTCGCGCGCCTTCTCGTTGAGGTAGGTGCTGCGACCGTGGGTGATGGCGCCGATCGAGAAGCATTCATGGGAATGCCTGGCGTAGCACAGCTGGCGCCCATCCAGCACATCCCTCACCTCGACGAACGGCAGGGCCGGGTCGCGCCAGAAGCGTGGGGTGGTCGGCTGATCCACTGTTGCCATGTTGCCTGCCCGCTGACTGATTCAGACCAAGGCTCCGACTATAGCCGGCTGCGCCAGCGGCACAACCCCTCGCGCGCCTGCAATGGGCTGCGCTTTGCCTTACCATGCCGGGATTGGGTCGAGTCGAGCCGTGCATGCCAGCCTTTTTTCAGCGTTTTCGCGTCATCCTGATCGTGCTGCTGATCCTCCTCGGCCTGCTCGTCAGCATGTGGCTGGCCGGGCGATATGCCGAGCAGCGCGCCTGGCAGGAGCGCAGCGTCGAGGCGCGTGGCCAATTGCAACTCTATGCCCAGTCGATTCATACCCTGGTCGAACGCTTCCGTTCGGTGCCCGAGGTGCTGGCGCTGGACAGCGATATCAAGTCGCTGCTGCATGCGCCGGACGATCGCCTGTTGCGCGAAAAACTCAATCAGCGCCTGGAGCAGTTGAACACCGCCGCCGGCTCCACCGTGCTCTACCTGCTCGACAGCCAGGGCGAGACGCTGGTGGCAAGCAACTGGCGCGACTGGAGCAGCTTCGTCGGCAACAACTACGCCTTCCGCCCGTACTTTCAGGATGCCGTGCGCCAGTCTTCCGGGCGCTATTTCGCAGTGGGCGTGACCACCGGGGTTCCCGGTTATTTCCTTTCCCATGTGGTGCGCGACGATGACGGCGCGGTGCTCGGCGTGCTGGTGGTCAAGCTCGAACTGGAGGCGTTGCAGCGCGAGTGGGCCGGCCAGGCCGGGGTGTTGCTGGTGGCCGACAGTTACTCGGTGGTGATTCTCAGCAGCCGCCCGGCCTGGCGCTTTCTTGCCCTGCAAGCGTTGAGCGAACAGGCCCGTGACGAGCTGGTGGAGGTGCGCAAGTATGCCGAACAGGCGCTGCAACCGCTGCCCAGCGAACTGCGCCGGCGCATCGGCGCGGACAGCGAATGGCGCCGGGTCGATGGCCCGGACGGGCGCCGCGATTACCTCTGGCAACGCCTGGCGCTGCCCGAGGAAGACTGGACCCTGCACCTGCTGGTCGAGCCGCAGACCCTGGTCAATAGCGTGCGCAGCTACCGCCTGGCCGCCGCCGGGGTGTGGATGACTCTGGCGTTCCTGTTGCTGTTCCTGGCCCAGCGGCGCAAGAACCAGCGCCTGCAGGCCGGCATTCGCGAGCGCCTGGAGCGCGAGGTGGCGCTGCGCACCGCCGAGTTGCGCGAGGCCCAGGATGGCCTGGTGCACGCGGCGAAGATGGCCGCGCTGGGGCAGATGTCGGCGGCCATGGCCCATGAAATCAATCAGCCGCTGACCGCCATGCAGATGCATCTGGGCAGCTTGCGCCTGCTGCTCGACAGCGGTCGCCAGGCCGATGTGCACGAAGGCTTGCGCCGTATCGATGGCTTGCTGCAACGCATGGCCGGGCTTACCGGGCACCTGAAGACGTTCGCCCGCAAGAGCCCGGCCGGCCTCAGCGAACGCTTGCGCCTGGGCGATGTGCTGGAACAGGCGCTGCAACTGCTGGGGCCACGCCTGCGCGGCGAGCAGGTTGAATTTCGCAGCGATATAGACAGCAACGCGCTGGTGCTGGGCGATGCGATTCGACTCGAGCAGGTGCTGCTCAATCTGCTGAACAACGCCCTGGATGCCATGGCCGGTGCCGAGCAGCGGCTGCTCAGCGTGTCGATCCAGCGTCAGGGCGAGCAGTGCCTGCTGAGTATCATGGACAGTGGCGGCGGCATTGCCGATGAAAACCTGACGCGCGTGTTCGAGCCGTTCTTCACCACCAAGCCGGTGGGCCAGGGCTTGGGCCTCGGCCTGGCGGTGTCCTACGGCATCGTCCGTGAGCTGGGTGGCAGCCTGGGCGTGAGCAATGGCGCGACGGGTGCGCTGTTCACCATCAGGTTGCCGGCGGCGTCGAACCCGTGACAACCCGTAGGATGGGTTAGCGGCGCAGACCAGAATAGGTAAAGACAACGAGGCTATTCGAGCGCCGCGTAACCCATCAGGTCGTGATGCAGAGGGACGCCATTGGTGGGTTACGGCGCGTCGGGCATCGGCGCGCAGGCGCGTTACTATGCGCCTAACCCACCCTACGAAAATACCCAGGCGCTACACTGCCGCCGTCGAGAAAGGAGGTGCTATGAGCGGTCAGGTAATAGTGGTCGATGATGAGACGGCGATCCGCGAGGCGGTGCAGCAGTGGCTGGAGCTCTCGGGGTTTCGCGTACAAAGCTGCGCCAATGCGGCACAGGCCCTGGCGCTGATCGACCGCGACTTCCCCGGAATCGTCATCAGCGACGTGCGCATGCCCGGTACCGATGGCTTGCAACTGTTGGACAAGCTGCTGGAACTGGACCGCGACCTGCCGGTGATCCTGGTCACCGGCCACGGCGATGTGCCCATGGCGGTGCAGGCCCTGCGCCAGGGCGCTTATGACTTTATCGAGAAACCCTTCACCCCCGAGCGTTTGCTCGACAGTGTGCACCGCGCCCTGGACAAGCGCCGGCTGGTCTGCGAGAACCGCCAACTGCGTCAGCAGTTCGCCCTCAAGGACCATATCGAGGCGCAACTGCTCGGCGTCTCACGACCGATGGAGAGCCTGCGCCGGCAGATTCTCGAGCTGGCTGGTACCTCGGTGAATGTCCTGATTCGCGGCGACACCGGCAGCGGCAAGGAGCGGGTCGCCCGTTGCCTGCATGATTTCAGTTCGCGGGCCGGCAAGCCCTTCGTCGCCCTCAACTGTGCGGCGATCCCGGAGCAACTGTTCGAGAGCGAGCTGTTCGGCCACGAAAGCGGCGCCTTCACCGGTGCCCAGGGCAAGCGCATCGGGCGTATCGAGCATGCCGACGGCGGCACCCTGTTTCTCGACGAGGTGGAAAGCCTGCCGCTGGCCCAGCAGGTCAAACTGCTGCGGGTACTGCAGGAGAAAACCCTGGAGCGGCTCGGTTCCAACCGCAGTATCCAGGTCGATCTTCGGGTGATCAGCGCGGTCAAGCCGGATCTGCTCGATGAAGTGCGCGCCGGGCGTTTCCGCGAGGATCTGTACTACCGGCTGAACGTCGCCAGCCTGCGCATTCCACCGCTGCGCGAGCGGCGCGAGGACATTCCCCTGCTGTTCGAGCACTTCGCCAGCCAGGCCGCCCAGCGCCACGGCCGCGAGCTGCCGCCGCTGTCGCCAGCCGACTTGACCCGGTTGCTCGGTCACGACTGGCCGGGCAATGTGCGCGAGCTGATCAACGCCGCCGAGCGTCAGGCACTGGGTCTGAGCACCCCGGTTGAAGATGCTGGCGAGTTGCCGGCGCAGTCGTTGGCCGAGCAGATGGAAACCTTCGAGGCGCAATGCCTGCACCGTGCCTTGCAGCACTGCCAGGGCAATATCGCCGAGGTCATGGCGCTGTTGCAGCTGCCGCGACGCACCCTCAACGAGAAGATGCAACGCCATGGCCTGCAGCGCAGCAGCTATCGCCCGGCGGGCAGTGGCGACGAGGATTGAGGTCGGCCCGATAAACGCCGCGCACTCCGCGACAGCCTTAGAATTTATCCGGGCGCAGCACCTCCACCTGCGCCAGGTAGCAGACCATGGCGAAGTTGGCGTAGTACTGGTCCTGCAGGTGGGCGGCCAGGCGTTCGGCGATGTCCCGGGTACAGATGATCTCCAGACGGATATTGCCCTCGGTGTCCCAGTCGGCGCTGCGCACGCCATGGCCACCACGGCCACGGGCGTCGGAGATGGTCCAGCCGGGAGCACCGAGCTGTTGCAGGTCGGCCAGCAGCTTCTTCTCCAGCGCGGCTTCGCAGATCACGGTGAGCAGGGTACGGGTGTGTGCGTTCATCTCAGAGTCCCCAGGCGATCAGTTGTTCGGCCAGCGCCAGATACAGCGGAATGCCGATCAGGATGTTGAAGGGAAAGGTGATCCCCAGCGAGGCGGTCAAGGATAGCGAAGGATTGGCCTGCGGTAACGCCAGACGCAGGGCCGCCGGCACCGCGATATAGGAGGCGCTGGCCGCCAGGGTGGCGAGCATTGCGGTGCCGCCGAGAGACAACCCCATAAAGCGCGCCAGCAGCGCCCCGACCAGCGCCCCGAGCAGTGGCATGAACAGGGCGAAGCCGACCAGGCGCAGGCCGAACTGCTTCAGCGAGCCCAGCTGGCCGGAGGCGATCAGGCCCATCTCCAGCAGGAAGAACGCCAGCACCGGCTTGAACATGCTGGTGTACAGCGGCTCCAGCGGCTTGATCGCTTCCTTGCCGGCCACCGCACCGATGATCAGGCCGCCGAGCAGCAGCATGATGCTCTTGCCGAGGAAGATCTCCCGCCCCAGTTCGCGCCAGTCGGTATCGCGGGCCAGGCCCTTGGCCAGGAGGATGCCGACCAGGATTGCCGGAATCTCCAGAATCGCCACAAACAGCGGCATATAACTCTCGAACTCGATGCCACGGGCCAGCATGAACGCCACCACCACGGCAAAGGTACCGGCGCTGACCGAGCCATAGTGCGCCGCTACTGCCGCCGCATTGACCCGATCAAAGCCCAGACCACGCAGCACGGCAAAGGCCAGCAGTGGCAGCGCCACACCCAACCCCAACACCAGCGCCGCCTGGCCGAGCAATTGCCAGCTGGCCTGTTCGGCCAGTTCCACGCCGCCGTGCAGACCAATGGCCAACAGCAACATGATGGACAGCGTTTCATACAGGGCTGGCGGGAGCTTCAGCTCGCTTTTCAGCAGGCCGGCACACAGACCGAAGAGAAAAAACAGCACCACCGGGTCAAGCCCCATTACCGCCTCCAACACCCATGACAGCCCGGCGTTCAGTTAAAAAAAGGGAGCCTTGCGGCCCCCCGAGGTAAACAGTTGCGGCGTCCTGAGCCCATCAGGGGATGGGCTTCAGTGACCCGACTTTACTCGATCTCGATCAGCACTTCGCCCGGATTGACCCGGTCGCCCTTGGCTACATGCACGGCCTTGACCGTACCGGCGATCGGCGCCTGCACTTCGGTCTCCATTTTCATCGCCTCGCTGATCAATACCGCCTGGCCGGCTTTCACCGTGTCGCCTTCCTTGACCAGCACATCGACGATATTGCCCGGCATGCTGGTGCTGACGTCGCCCGGCGCACTGGCCTGCTTGCGCTTGCCGCCGGTACCCGCGACGAAGTCGTTGAGCGGCTCGAACACCACTTCTTCCGGCATGCCGTCGATGGACAGGTAGAAGTGGCGCTTGCCCTCGCCCTTGACGCCGACGCCGGTGATGTCGACCCGGTAGCTTTCGCCGTGCACGTCGATGACGAACTCGGTCGGCACCCCGGCGCCCCCGGCAGCGGCCACGCTACCGCCCTCGGGAATCGGCAGCAGTACTTCCGGGGTCAGGCTGCCGGCCTCACGTTCCTCGAGGAACTTGCGGCCGATGTCCGGGAACATGGCATAGGTCAGCACGTCCTCTTCGGACTTGGCCAGGGCGCCGATTTCGCCGCGCAGCTTGCTCATTTCCGGCTTGAGCAAATCGGCCGGACGCACGTCGATCACGTCTTCGTTGCCGATCGCCTGCTTGCGCAGTTGCTCGTTGATTTTGCCCGGCGCCAGGCCGTAGCGGCCCTGCAGATAGAGTTTTACCTCGTTGGTGATGGTCTTGTAGCGCTCGCCAGCCAGCACGTTGAACACCGCCTGGGTGCCGACGATCTGTGAAGTCGGGGTCACCAGCGGCGGAAAACCGAGGTCTTCGCGGACCCGCGGAATTTCCGCGAAGACCTCGTTGATCCGGCTCAACGCGCCCTGTTCCTTGAGCTGGTTGGCCAGGTTGGACATCATCCCGCCCGGCACCTGGTTGACCTGCACGCGGGTATCCACCGCGGTGAATTCGCTCTCGAACTGGTGGTACTTCTTGCGCACGGCATAGAAGTACAGGCCGATCTCCTGGATCAGCGCCAGGTCCAGGCCGGTGTCGTATTCGCTACCCTTGAGCGCGGCGACCATCGACTCGGTGCCCGGATGGCTGGTGCCCCAGGCGAAGCTGGAGATGGCGGTGTCGATATGCTCGGCACCCGCCTCGATGGCCTTGAGCTGGCACATCGCACCCATGCCCGAGGTGTCATGGCTGTGGATGAACACCGGCAGGTCGACCTCGGCCTTCAGCGCCTGGACCAGCTCGAAAGTGGCATAAGGGGTGAGCAGGCCGGCCATGTCCTTGAGCGCCACCGAGTCGATGCCCATGTCCTGCATGGCCTTGGCCTGAGCGACAAAGGCCTCGACCGTGTGCACCGGGCTGGTGGTGTAGGCGATGGTGCCCTGGGCATGCTTGCCGGCGGCCTTCACCGCGGCGATGGACACGCGCAGGTTACGCACGTCGTTCATCGCGTCGAAGATGCGGAACACATCGATGCCGTTGGCCGCCGCCTTGGCGACGAAGGCCTTGACCACGTCGTCGCTATAGTGGCGATAGCCGAGCAGGTTCTGCCCGCGCAGGAGCATCTGCAGGCGGGTATTGGGTAGCGCCTTGCGCAGTTCGCGCAAACGCGTCCAGGGGTCTTCCTTGAGGAAGCGCACACAGGCGTCGAAGGTCGCGCCGCCCCAGACCTCCAGCGACCAGTAACCAACCTGGTCGAGCTTGTCGCAGATCGGCAGCATGTCGTCCAGGCGCATGCGCGTGGCCAGCAGCGACTGGTGCGCGTCACGCAGGATGGTGTCGGTGACGGCGATGCGTTTCGGCTGATCGGTCTTGCTCATCTCTGTTCTCCTGACGCCCGGATAGGATCCGTGGCTGCAACTGCCGGACTGGGTCCGAGCTACGATTCGTTAGAGCCCGGCGTGGGCGGCGATGGCGGCGGCGATGGCCAGCGCCAGCTCTTCGGGCTTGCGCTTGATCGAGTACTGGGTCAGTTCCGGGTGGCTTTCGACGAAGCTGGTGTTGAACTGGCCGCTACGGAATTCCGGGTTGCGCAGGATCTCCTGATAATAGGCCGCGGTGGTCTTCACCCCCTGCAGGCGCATGTCGTCCAGGGCGCGCAGGCCGCGATCCATCGCCTCTTCCCAGGTCAGCGCCCAGACCACCAACTTCAAACACATCGAATCGTAGTAGGGCGGGATGGTGTAGCCGGTGTAGATCGCCGTGTCGGTGCGCACACCGGGGCCGCCGGGGGCGTAGTAGCGGGTGATCTTGCCGAAGGACGGCAGGAAGTTGTTCTTCGGGTCCTCGGCGTTGATGCGGAACTGCAGGGCGAACCCGCGGTGGATGATGTCCTCCTGCTTGACCGACAGCGGCAGGCCGGAGGCGATGCGGATCTGCTCGCGAACGATATCGATGCCGGTGATTTCTTCGGTGATGGTGTGCTCCACCTGCACCCGGGTGTTCATCTCCATGAAGTACACCTCGCCCTCGGCGAGCAAGAACTCCACGGTACCGGCGTTCTCATAACCCACCGCCTTGGCCGCGCGCACCGACAGATCGCC
This sequence comes from Pseudomonas paeninsulae, assembly GCF_035621475.1. NCBI lineage: Bacteria > Pseudomonadati > Pseudomonadota > Gammaproteobacteria > Pseudomonadales > Pseudomonadaceae > Pseudomonas > Pseudomonas paeninsulae. The sequence continues at coordinate 5,262,987 of NZ_CP141799.1, read as the reverse complement.
GATATAGGCGCGCTGCTCGGGGGTCAGCTGCGGGCTGGGGGCTATCTCGATGAGCTTCTGGTTGCGCCGCTGGATCGAGCAGTCGCGCTCGAACAGGTGCACCACGTTGCCGAAGCTGTCGCCGAGAATCTGCGCCTCAATGTGCTTGGGATTGACGATGCATTTTTCCAGGAACACTTCCGCCGAGCCAAAGGCCTTGGTCGCTTCGGAAATCACCCGCGGAAACGCCTGCTCCAGTTCTTCGCGCGAGTTGCAACGGCGAATACCACGGCCGCCGCCGCCGGAGGTGGCCTTGAGCATCACCGGGTAACCGATGCGCTCGCCTTCGACCAGGGCCTCGGTAATGTCGGCGACGTTGCCCTCGGTGCCAGGAGTGACCGGCACGCCGGCCTTGATCATGCTGCGTCGCGCTTCGGTCTTGTCGCCCATGCGGCGAATCACCTCGGCGGACGGGCCGATGAACTTGATCCCGCGCTCGGCGCAGATATCTGCCAGCTCGGCATTCTCGGACAGAAAGCCGTAACCGGGATGCAGGGCATCGCAGCCAGTTTCCACCGCCAGATTGACCAGCTTGCGCGGGTTCAGGTAACCGGCCAGGGGATCGGCACCAATGCCATGGGCCTCGTCGGCACGCTTGACGTGCAAGGCCATACGGTCGGCGTCGGAATAGACGGCCACCGAGCGAATGCCCATTTCGGCGCAGGCGCGCACGATACGGACGGCGATCTCGCCGCGGTTGGCAATCAGGATTTTCTTGATCACGCGTGCTTCCTCGACCCAGTGGACAGACAGGTAATCGCTAGTGGCTAGTCGCGACCACCCATGCACCCTACGCCTGCGCGTTGAATAATCGAAATCAATAATAATTTGCTTGGCTATAAGTCATAGCTTATACACTCGGCCGAAAGCCCCGCCGCAAGGCCCACCCGCAGCTAGCCGAACGAGGTATCCCGTGCGCAAGTCCTTGATGCGCATCACCCTGCGCCAACTTCAGGTGTTCCGCGCGGTGTGCCAACAGCGCTCCTACAGCCGCGCCGCCGAAGACATGTCGCTGACCCAGCCGGCGGTTAGCCTGCAAATCCGCCAGTTGGAAGAGCTGCTCGGCCAACCGCTGTTCGATTACGTCGGCAAGAAGCTCTACCTGACCGACGCCGCCGAGGCCCTGCAGCGGGCTAGCGCGGATATATTCGGCCGCCTGGAAAGCCTCGACATGCAGCTGGGCGACCTGCAAGGCTCCCTGCAGGGGCAGTTGAGCCTGGCCGTCGAGTCCAGCGCCAAATACTTCACGCCGCACCTGTTCGCCGCTTTCCGTCGCCAATACCCGGAAGTCAGTTTGCAGCTGGTGGTGACCAATCACGCCCAGGCACTCAAGCGCCTGAGCGCCAACCGCGATGACTTGCTGATCATGTCGCAGGTGCCGACGGACCTGAATCTGGAGTTCTTGCCCTTCCTCAATAACCCGATCATCGCGGTAGCGCCAGCGCCGCACCCGCTATGCCAGCAGGGCGCACTGACCTTGCAAGACCTCACCGCCTGGCCGCTGCTGGTGCGCGAGCGGGGTTCGGGCACCCGTCAGGCCGGCGAGGAATTTTGCCATCAGAAACGCGCGCACTTCGCCCAGACCCTGGAGGTCGGTTCGACCGAGAGCCAGCTCGAAGGGGTGCTCGCCGGCCTCGGCCTGGCGCTGTTGCCACGCCACGCCGTGCGCCGCGAACTGGCGTGCGGCGCATTGCGCGAATTGCCGGTGGCGGAGCTGCCATTGCTGCGCAGCTGGTGCCTGGTGCATCCGCGCGGTAAATACCTGTCGCCGGTGGCCCAGGCGTTTTTCGCCTTCGTGCGCGATCAGCGCAGCCAGATCAACGCCCTGGCTGAGCGCTTCGCCGAGCCGGCGCCTGAGCGGCCGCCAGGTAGTTAGCGGCGACCAGCTCCGGGTAATCGGCCAATTGCTCCTGCAACTGCCGGTGTTCGGCGTAGCTTTCGATGGCGCGGCGGTATTCCATACGACGCTGGTCGAGCAGCTTGCGCCGGCTTTTCGCATCAGTGTTGACGTGTGACTGCGCTTCATTCGAATAACGAGGCATCTCAGGTCTCCCAGGCTGAACAACGGGAATGACAGGATCGGCCTGGGATGTGACGCTTTGTGGGCAAGGCGATGAAGGTGCGATGAACTTGAGACGTTGTCGTCCGTATATGGACTCTGCCGTTGCGCTGCCGGTTTCGCGGATTGCGCCAAGGCTTATCCGGCTACGAGAGCTGGGCAGGGAGGATGCTGCAGAACGTGCCCATTGATCGAAGGGGCAGGGCTCTGGGTTCGCTAATCCTCGTGCGGCTTCACTGACTTGGGCGACAGGCGCAGGCTGCGTAAGCTGCGCTTGACGCTCTTCAGGTGGTTGACCAGGCTCGGGCCGCGTGACATGGCGACGCCCATGGCCAGCACATCGATCACCACCAGGTGGGCGATCCGCGAGGTCAGTGGGGTATAGATCTCGGTGTCTTCCTGCACGTCGATGGCCAGGTTGATCGTGGCCAGGTCGGCCAGCGGGGTCTGGCTCGGACACAGGGTGATCAGCGTGGCGCCGGATTCACGCACCAGGTTGGCGGTGATCAGCAGGTCCTTGGAGCGGCCGGACTGGGAGATGCAGATGGCCACATCGGTGGGCTTCAGGGTCACCGCCGACATCGCCTGCATGTGCGGGTCGGAGTAGGCGGCGGCAGTCAGCAGCAGGCGGAAGAACTTGTGCTGGGCATCCGCCGCCACCGCGCCGGAGGCGCCGAAACCATAGAACTCCACGCGCTGGGCCTGAGCACAGGCGGCAATGGCACGCTGCAAGGCCTGTGTGTCGAGATTCTCGCGCACCTCGATCAGGGTGTGCAGGGTGGTGTCGAAGATCTTCAGGCTGAAGTCGGCGACCGAGTCGTCTTCATGGATCGCGAACTGGCCGAAGCTGGCGCCAGCGGCCAGGCTCTGCGCCAGTTTCAGCTTCAAGTCCTGGAAACCGCTGCAGCCGATGGCCCGGCAGAAGCGCACGATGGTTGGCTCGCTGATGCCGACGCTGTGGGCCAGGTCGGCCATGGAACTGTGCATCACCGCGGCCGGGTCGAGCAGCACATGGTCGGCCACCTTGAGTTCCGACTTGCGTAACAGATGGCGCGACTGGGCGATGTGCTGCAACAAATTCACGGGCATGGGCTCGGGCTGAAAGATGACGAATACGTTGTGCCATCTTCAGCCGAGAGACGACTCGGTTATGATCGGGGCACGCCGTGGGTGTAGTGACTTTGTAGTTATACTACATGGCCGACGCCCCCGCACGGCTAAACCGAGTCGGAGTTCCCGCTTTGAGCATTCCCTGTGACATGCTGGTTTTTGGCGGCACGGGCGATCTGGCCCTGCACAAGCTGCTGCCTGCGCTCTACCACCTGCACCGCGTCGGCCGGCTGCACGCTGACGTGCGTATCCTTGCCCTGGCGCGCAGCCCCCATAGCCGTAGCGCCTACCAGGCCCTTGCCGAACGCCACTGCCGCGCCGAAGTGGCCCGCGCCGACTTCGACAACGACACCTGGCAGAGCTTCGCCGCGCGCCTCGATTATTTCGCCATGGACGCCAGTCAGAGTGCCGACTTCGGTCGCCTGGCCAAGCACCTGGGCGCCGCTGGCGAACGCGTGCGGGTCTACTACCTGGCCACCGCCCCCGACCTGTTCGAGGACATCGCCTCGCACCTGAAGATCGCCGGCCTGGCTGGGCCTCACGCGCGCATCGTGCTGGAGAAGCCGATCGGTCACTCGCTGGCGTCGGCGCAGGCGATCAACGCGGCGATCGGTGCGGTATTCGACGAGTCGCGGGTATTTCGCATCGATCATTACCTGGGCAAGGAAACCGTGCAGAACCTGATGGCGCTGCGCTTCGCCAACGCCCTGTTCGAGCCGGTGTGGCGCGCCGGGCACATCGACCACGTGCAGATCAGCGTGTGCGAGACCCTCGGCGTGGAAAATCGCGGCGCCTACTACGACAACGCCGGCGCCATGCGCGACATGATCCAGAACCACCTGCTGCAACTGCTCTGCCTGGTGGCCATGGAGGCGCCGGTGCGCTTCGACGCCGAGGCGGTGCGCAACGAGAAGCTCAAGGTGCTCGAGGCGCTGAAGCCCATCTCCGGCCTCGACGTGCGCGACAAGACCGTGCGCGGCCAGTACAGCGCCGGCAAGATCGGCGGGCAGGAAGTGCCGGCCTACTACTTCGAGAAGAATGTCGACAACGACAGTGATACCGAGACCTTCGTCGCCCTGCAGGTGGGAGTCGAAAACTGGCGCTGGGCCGGCGTGCCCTTTTACCTGCGCACCGGCAAGCGCCTGGCGAAGAAAACCTCGGAGATCCTGATCCAGTTCAAGCCGGTGCCGCACCAGCTGTTCGGCGACGGCGAGGCCAATCGCCTGCTGATCCGCCTGCAGCCGGAGGAGTGCATCAGCCTGCAACTGATGGCGAAGAACCCCGGCAAGGGCATGCAGCTGGCGCCGGTGGAGCTGGACCTCAACCTGGCCCAGGCGTTTCACCAGAAGCGCCGCTGGGACGCCTATGAGCGCCTGCTGCTGGACGTGATCGAAGGCGACTCGACGCTGTTCATGCGCCGCGACGAAGTCGAAGCGGCCTGGAGCTGGATCGATCCGATCATCAATGGCTGGCAGCAACACCACCAGAGCCCGCGACCCTATGCGGCCGGCAGCAGCGGGCCGGAGCAAGCCAACCTGCTGCTGGAACTGGCGGGACGCAAGTGGATGGAGTGAGCCGACGCACACGGCGCCGACCCACCGGGAAGGTGCCGTGCGGCAGATCGGCGGGTTGCGCTGTGACGTTGCAACCCAGTGACCAGTGGCTTACTTCAGTGAACGCAGGAAGCTGATCAGGTAATCCTGTTCAGCCGGGTCGGTAATGGATACGTGACGCATGCGCGTGCCCGGCACCAACGCCTCGTTGTCGCTAATCCACTTGCGCAGGTTGTCTTCGCTCCAGGTGATCCCCGAGGCCTGCATGGCGTTCGAGTAGGCAAAGCGGGGCACGGAAGCCGCCGGGCGACCGACCACACCGAACAGGCTGGGGCCGAAGGCGTTCTCGCTGCTGTCCAGCGAGTGGCACGCCGTGCAGTGGTGACTGAACAACTGGCGTCCGGCCGCTTCCATGCCGCCCTCTGCAGCCTGGACCAACGGGGCCGCAGCCAATGCAGTGCATAACAACGCTAATGATGATGACAGGCGCATTTTCATTCTGTAATTCCCTCTCTGATGACTAGGCAAAAACAGTATATTTTGTAGGGCTTTTGTTCGGCTCTTGTACAAAAGCCGCAATTGCATGGCACCAAAGTACTTTTCTGCATGACGCCATGAACGGGTCTCGGCTCGAACGGGGCGCGGGCGCAGGCGCTGCTGGCCCTGAACCCGCGACGGGCAACTTTGCCAAACTACCGAACGGCGAAAGATAGAGTGGCTAATCGCGCGACGAGCAGTTGCCCAATATAGCCGTGAGCAATTTCCGGACCTGGTCGATATATCCACTAGCCATTGAATTTTATTTAGCACCGCCCGCGCCCTGTAATCAACCCCCCTCTGTCACCGTGCATCTTCCCCGCGCTGGGCAGGTATTCTACGAAAGATCCGGGAGATTCAGGCGCGTCATATCCACCCGCATATTCCAGCGGATATCAGCCGGATATCTGACAACATTACGCCCGTCTGCGCAGGCAATCGCCGGCACTCGGTAAAAATGCGCAAAACCCTTGAAAGTAGCGGCCTTCAGCCAGAATCAGGGTTCATTGTCCAGGCGCTTTATCATCGGGGAAATATAACTACTGCAACGGTGAAATTGGCATCCGGCAGAACCGCCAGACGAGGCGCAAATATGCAGCGAAATTCCTGTCCCTATCGACAAGTGCAACTCGCTAGTTACTGGAACTTAAACTAAGGCACTCTAAGCTAATTCTCACGCCGCGATTAAGGCGAATATCCGGATTGCGGGTTGAGAAAGCTCCCGCAGTATGTGTAACCTAATAGGGATTTGCACAACTTCAAGGATTCTTGATTTGAGTTTTGCCCCCGTCACACTCCGTCGTCCAACCGACGGCGACGGATATTCGCTGCATCAATTGGTAGCCCGCTGCCAACCCCTGGATACCAATTCCGTGTATTGCAATTTGCTGCAATGCGCCGACTTCGCCGATACCGCCATTGCCGCCGAGAACACTGACGGCCAACTGGTGGGATTCATCTCCGGTTACCGTCCTCCCTCGCGCCCAGACACGCTATTCGTCTGGCAGGTCGCGGTGGATACCTCGCTACGCGGTCAGGGTTTGGCTCTACGCATGCTGCTGGCGCTGACCGAGCGGGTCGCCGCCCAGGGCGTAGATTTTCTGGAAACCACCATTTCGCCGGATAACGGCGCCTCCCAGGCGCTGTTCAAGCGGACTTTTGCCCGCCTGGGCGTCGACTACGAGACGCGCACCCTGTTCTCCCGCGCCGGGCATTTCGCCGGCCAGCATGAGGACGAAGTGCTCTATCGCGCCGGCCCGCTCAACGCCTCCGTCTTGGCAGAAACACATAAGGAAAATGCATGAAACTCTTCGAACAGAATGAATCGTCCGTCAGGAGCTATTGCCGCTCATTCCCCGTGGTATTCGACCAAGCGCGCGGTTCTGAACTGATCACCCGCGACGGCAAACACTACATCGACTTCCTCGCCGGTGCCGGTACGCTCAACTACGGGCATAACCACCCGGTGCTCAAGCAGGCGTTGCTCGACTACATCGGCAACGACGGCATCACCCACGGCCTGGACATGTATTCCGATGCCAAGGAGCGATTCCTCGAGACCTTCAGCCGCTTGATTCTCAAGCCGCGCGGCATGCACGACTACGTGATGCAGTTCACCGGGCCAACCGGCACCAACGCGGTGGAAGCCGCATTGAAGCTGGCGCGCAAGGTCACCGGGCGCAGCAATATCATCAGCTTCACCAACGGCTTCCACGGCTGCAGCATCGGCGCCCTGGCCGCCACCGGCAACCAGCACCATCGCGGAGCCGCTGGCGTGCCACTGACCGACGTCAGCCGCATGCCCTACGCCAACTATTTCGGCGACAAGGTCAACACCATCGGCATGATGGACAAGCTGCTCAGCGACCCGAGCAGTGGCATCGACAAGCCGGCCGCGGTCATCGTCGAAGTGGTGCAGGGCGAAGGTGGGCTGAATGCCGCTTCCGCCGAGTGGGTGCGCAAGCTGGAGAAGCTCTGCCGCAAGCACCAGATGCTGCTGATCGTCGACGACATCCAGGCCGGCTGCGGGCGCACCGGCAGTTTCTTCAGCTTCGAGGAAATGGGCATCAAGCCGGACATGATCGCCCTGTCCAAGTCGCTCAGCGGCTTCGGTCTGCCGTTCGCCATGCTGCTGCTGCGCAAGGAGCTGGACCAGTGGAAGCCGGGCGAGCACAACGGCACCTTCCGCGGGAACAACCACGCCTTTGTCACCGCCGCCGCCGCCATCGAGCACTTCTGGCGCGACGACGAGTTCGCCAAGAGCGTGCGCGCCAAGGGCAAGCGCATCGCCGATGGCATGAACAAGATCGTCCGTCGCTATGGCCCGGATTCGTTGTTCATCAAAGGTCGCGGCATGATGATCGGCATCAGCTGCCCGGATGGCGACACCGCGTCCGCCATCTGCCGCCATGCCTTCGAGCACGGCCTGGTGATCGAAACCAGCGGCGCCCACAGCGAGGTGGTCAAGTGCCTGTGCCCGCTGATTATCAGCGAAGCGCAGATCGACAAGGCCATGACCATCCTCGACGCGGCCTTCGCCGCCGTGATGGCCGAACAAACCGCCAACCAGGCCTCTAAGGCCTCTTGAGGAGCTGAATATGATCGTACGTACCCTCGCCGACTGCGAGCAGTCCAACCGCAAGATCGTCAGCGAAACCTGGGACAGCACGCGCATGCTGCTCAAGGACGACAAGATGGGCTTTTCCTTTCACATCACCACTATCTACGCCAACACCGAGACCCACATCTGGTACCAGAACCACCTGGAATCGGTGTACTGCATCAGCGGTGAAGGCGAGATAGAGACCATTGCCGACGGCAAGATCTACCCGATCGCCCCCGGCACCCTGTACATCCTCGACCAGCACGACGAGCACCTGCTGCGCGGCACCACGGAAATGCAGATGGCCTGTGTGTTCAATCCGCCGCTCAACGGCAAGGAAGTGCATGACGAAAGCGGTGTCTATCCGCTGGAGGCAGAACCCGTCGCCTGATCAGACTCGGAGGAGTCACCCGTGCAGACCGATCTATACCCTTCGCGCCAGCAGGAACAACCGAGCTGGCAGGACCGCCTGGACCCGGTGGTCTACCGTAACGACCTGGAAAATGCGCCGATCAGCGCCCAGCAGATCGAGCGCTACGAGCGCGACGGCTACCTGGTGCTGCACGACGTGTTCAGCGCCGACGAGGTGGCGGTGTTGCTCCAGGAGCTCGACCGCGTACGCCGCGACCCGGCGCTGGCGGACTCCGCCAAGACCATCAGCGAACCGGAAAGTGGCGCGGTGCGCTCGGTGTTCGCCGTCCACAAGGACAACCCGCTGTTCGCCCAGGTTGCCCGCGACGAGCGCATCGCCGGCATCGCGCGCTTTTTGCTCGGCGGCGAGCTGTACGTGCATCAGTCGCGGATGAACTTCAAACCGAGCTTCACCGGCAAGGAGTTCTACTGGCATTCGGATTTCGAAACCTGGCACGTCGAGGACGGCATGCCGCGCATGCGTGCGCTGAGCTGCTCGATCCTGCTCACCGACAACGAGCCGCATAACGGCCCGCTGCTGCTGATCCCCGGCTCGCACAAGCACTACGTGCGCTGTGTCGGCGCCACGCCGGAGAATCACCACCAAGAGTCCCTGCGCAAGCAGCAGTTCGGCGTGCCGGATGACCACAGCCTGAGCGAGATGGCTGGCCGCTACGGTATCGACACCGCCCTCGGCCCGGCCGGCAGCGTGGTGTTCTTCGACAGCAACATCCTCCACGGCTCCAACAGCAACATCACCCCCAGCGCGCGCAGCAACCTGTTCTATGTCTACAACCAGGTGGACAACGCGCTACAGGCGCCCTTCTGCGCGCACACACCACGCCCGGCCTTCGTCGCCGAGCGCGAGGATTTCTCCGTGCTGGATATCCGGCCGCAAGAATACCTCTGACCCACAGACAGGCCCGCAACAGCGGGCCTGTTCTCTTTCTGGGTGGGCGCTTGTCGGCCACCCGCCGAAATCACCACGATCGGAGTCTCATGCATACCGTAGAAAAAATCGGCGGCACCTCCATGAGCCGCTTCGAGGAAGTGCTCGACAACATCCTTATCGGCCGACGACAGGACGACCAGCTGTATCAGCGGGTCTTCGTCGTTTCGGCTTACAGCGGCATGACCAACCTGTTACTGGAGCACAAGAAGACCGGCGAACCCGGTGTCTACCAGCGCTTCGCCGACGCGCGCAGCGAAGAAGCCTGGAGCGAGGCGCTGGCAACGGTGCGCCAACAGATGCTGGCGCAGAATGCCGCGCTGTTCGACGGCGAATTCGAGCGGCATGCGGCCAACCAGTTCATCGGTTCGCGCATCGACGATGCCGGCGAATGCATGCGCAGCCTGCAACGGCTGTGCGCCTACGGCCACTTCCAACTGAGCGAACACCTGATGAAGGTGCGCGAGATGCTCGCCTCGTTGGGCGAAGCGCACAGCGCCTTCAATACCGTGCTGGCGCTCAAGCAGCGCGGGGTCAACGCCAAGCTGGTCGACCTCACCGGCTGGCACCTGGATGCGCCACTGGCATTCGAGGCGATGATCGGCAGTCGCTTCGCCGAGGTCGACCTGAGTCGCGAACTGGCCGTCGCCACCGGTTACACCCATTGCCGCGAAGGGTTGATGAACACCTTCGACCGCGGCTACAGCGAGATCACCTTCGCCCAGATCGCCGCCGCCACCGGCGCCCGCGAAGCGATCATCCACAAGGAATTCCACCTCAGCAGCGCCGACCCCAAACTGGTTGGCGCAGGCCAGGTGGTGACCATCGGCCGCACCAACTACGACGTCGCCGACCAGCTGTCCAATCTGGGCATGGAAGCGATCCATCCGCGTGCGGCCAAGACCCTGCGCAGTGCCGGCATCGAACTGCGGATCAAGAACGCCTTCGAGCCCGAGCATACCGGTACCCTGATCAGCCAGAACTACCGCAGCGAGCGGCCCTGCGTGGAGATCATCGCCGGGCGCAAGGACGTGTTCGGCCTGGAAGTGTTCGACCAGGACATGCTTGGCGATGTCGGCTATGACGTGGAGATCACCAAGCTGCTCAAGCAGCTCAAGCTATACGTGGTCAACAAGGACTCCGACGCCAACAGCATCACCTATTACGCCTCGGGTTCGCGCAAGCTGATCAACCGCGCCGCGCGACTGATCGAGGAGCGCTACCCGGCCGCCGAGGTGACCGTGCACAACGTCGCCATCGTCTCGGCGATCGGCTCGGACCTGAAGGTCAAGGGCATCCTCGCCAAGACGGTGGCGGCGCTAGCAGAAGCGGGCATCAGCATTCAGGCGGTGCACCAATCGATCCGCCAGGTGGGGATGCAGTGCGTGGTCAACGAGGACGACTATGCTGCCGCCGTGGCCACGCTGCACCGGGCGCTGATCGAGCCGGAGAATCACGGCGATGTGATAGTCGCGGCCTGACCCAGGCCAACCTCGTTACTCCACCCGCGTCAGTTCGACCACGGCCAGCGGCGGCATCGATTGCGCCGGCAGGCCACGGCCCTTGCCCGGCACGTCCCGGGGGCGCGCAGCGACATCACCTCAGCGGGCGTCGGCCTGGTCGCGCAGAAACTGGGCGAATTGCTCGGCCGGCACCGGTTTGCTGATCAGGTAGCCCTGAATCTCGTCGCACTGGTGGGCCTTGAGGAAATCCATTTGCGCTTGGGTTTCCACCCCTTCGGCGACCACTTTCAGCTCCAGGCTATGGGCCATGACGATGATCGCGCGGGTAATCGCCGCATCCTCGCCGCCGAGCGCCAGGTCGCGGATGAAGGTCTGGTCGATCTTCACGTAGTCCACCGGGAAACGCTTGAGGTAACTGAGCGAGGAGTAGCCGGTACCGAAGTCGTCGATCGCCAGTTTCACCCCCAGGTCACGCAGCTGCTGAAAGGTGGTGATGACGCTTTCGACGTTGTCGAGCAACTGGCTCTCGGTCAATTCGAGCTCGAGGAACTGCGGCGCCAGGCCGGTTTCGTCGAGCACCTGGCGCACCAGGCTGGTCAGCTTGCCCTGGCGCAACTGATGCACCGACAGGTTGACCGACACACGGATCTGCGCCAGACCCTGCAGCTGCCAGTCCCGCGCCTGCTGGCAGGCGCGGCGCAGGACGAATTCGCCGATCGGTGCGATCAGTCCGGTTTCCTCGGCCAGACCGATGAAATCTCCCGGTGGCACCAGCCCGCGCTCGGGATGGCGCCAGCGCACCAACGCCTCGGCGGCATTCAGGCTGTCGTCGGCCAGGCACAGCTTGGGTTGATAGAACACCTCCAGCTGGTTCTCGTCGATCGCCTTGCGCAGCTGGGTCTCCAGCTGCAGGCGTTCCAGGGTGCAGGCCTGCAGGTTGTCGGTGAAGAACTGGAAGGTGTTCCCGCCTAGGTGCTTGGCGTGCTGCATGGCCATGTCGGCCTGACTGACCAGGGTGGAGATCTCCCGCGCGTTGTCCGGCAGCAGGCTGATGCCCACGGAAGCGCTGACCACCAGCTCCTGGCCGCCGACGGTCATCGGCAGGCGCAACTTGGCCAGCAGGCGGCTGGCCATGCGCGCCAGGGTCGAGAGGCTGCCGTAGGAATCGAGCAACACGGCAAATTCGTCGCCGGACAAGCGCGCAATGGTGTCGGCCTCGGGCATGGCCTGACTCAGGCGCCGGCTCATCTGCCGCAGTAATTGGTCGGCCACTTCATGGCCCAGGCTGTCGTTGAGCCACTTGAAACGATCCAGGTCGACGTGCAGCAGGGCCAGGCTGCGCCCGCTCTGCCGCGAACGTTGACTGGCCTCGTGCAGACGCGCCTTGAACAGGCTGCGGTTGGCCAGGCCGGTGAGGTCGTCGTAGTGCGACAGATAGCGCAGACGCTCCTCGGCCTCGCGCCGCGACGACAGGTCGGCGAAGAAGCCGACGATATGACTGACCAGCCCCCGCGCATCGCGCACCACCTTGAGTTGCAGCAATTGCGGGTAGAGTTCGCCGTTCTTGCGCGTCTCGATCAATTCGCCCTGCCAGTGGTCGCCGCGCTCCAGCTCCAGGCGGATCAGCTGATACTGGTGACGGGTGTCGCGGCTGCTGATCAGGCTGGCGACGCTCTTGCCGAGCACGTCTTCCTGGCGATAGCCGGTGACCTGGCTGAATGCCTGGTTGACTGCCAGCAGGCGGTAATCCGGGTCGAGGATGACGATGCCTTCGCTGGCCGCCTCGAACACCGTGGCGGCCAGCCGCTGTTGCTCTTCCTGCTGCTTGCGTGCGGTGATGGTGCGCCGCGTACCGAGCATGCGCAGCACCCGACCTCGGGCGTCGCGTTCCACCGCGCGGCCGCGATCCTCGACCCAGACCCAATGGCCATCGGCATGCTTGACCCGGTATTCGATCTGATAACCGTCGCTGCGGCCCTTCATGTGCTCGACCAGGGCCCGGCGCAGCAACGGCAGATCGTCCGGGTGCAGGCGCGGCTTGAGGTCGCGCAGCATGACCTGCACCGCCTCGGGTTCGAGGCCGAAAATTTCCTTGAGCTGCGAGTGGTGCACTTCATCGCTCTGCAGATTCCAGTCCCACAACCCCAGTTCGCTGGCCTCCAGGGCCAGGGCCAGGCGCGCCTCGCTCTTGCTCAGGGCGTGGGTGGTGGCGTCCAGCTCCAGGGTGCGCTCGGCCACGCGCATTTCCAGCTCATCATGGGCCGTGCGCAACTCGCCTTCGGCCCAGCTACGCTGCTCGACTTCGTGGGCCAGTTCGCCATTGAGCGCCTCGGCCTGTTGCCGGGCATGTTCCAGGCGGCCGATCAGCGCCTGATTCTGGAAGCGCTGCAACAGGCTGCGCTGCACCAGGCGGTTGACCTGCCAGACCACCACCAACAGGGTCACCAGCAGGATGCCGCCAAGCACGCCCCAGCCACGCAGCAGGCTATGTTCGCTGAGCAGCAGATACGCCACCGACGGCAGCAAGCAGGGCAAGGCGAAGGTCAGGAAGGCCGACAGGCTGACGGCATAGGCCACGCTGGCGGACAGGGTCGCCGCGGCGATCAGGCCGTAGACCAGGGCCTGCTGGTAGAACACATCGGCCGGCACCAGGGCGATGGCGGCGAAGGCCAGGGTCAGACCGGATGCGCCGGCGCCAAGCAGGAAGTTGCGCCGCCAATGCGCTTGCACCTGGCTGCTCGGCTGGGCGCGATTGAATGCGCTGACCTGGAGCAGGCGCAGAACGGCCAGCAGCACCAGCCAGATCAGCCAGCCGGAGAGCAACACACGGCTCGGCGGCGCCCAGAGCAAATAGGCACAGGCCGCGCCATTGAGCAGCATGAATAGCGTAGGCACCCACGAGCCTTGATACAGCAGGCGGGTCCGTTCGATGGCGATATCCGTGGCGAATTGCTGACGAATCTCGCGTGTAGTGTCCGGCGTCAATTCGGCAGCGGCGCTAGCGGTCTGGGTCATAGGCTATTTTCTTGGAATGGGTGCCTAGGTCGGCGGAGCATACCCGAGCTAGAGGCATCGCCCAACAATCATCTGTGCAAATTCATAGGCCCAGCAAGTGACTTTGCGCGACCAGGATGACCTGCAACAACCACCCGGCAAGGTGACTTGCCGGTCGTCCATTGGCCGCGCTGCTGGCATGCGCGGCTTACCCGGTTTGCCCTCGTTGCCGCCGCCCCCTAGAATGCCGCGATGCAAAATGACCCCGAACTCCTGATCGCCTCCCTCAACGATGCCCAGCGCCAGGCCGTAGCCGCCGGCCTGGGCCAGCAACTGGTGCTGGCCGGCGCCGGCTCCGGCAAGACCCGGGTGCTGGTGCACCGTATCGCCTGGCTGATCCAGATCGTCAACGCCTCGCCGCACAGCGTCCTGTCGGTGACCTTCACCAACAAGGCCGCCGCCGAAATGCGCGCGCGCATCGAACAGATGCTCGGCGTCAATCCGGCCGGCATGTGGGTCGGCACCTTCCACGGCCTGGCCCACCGCCTGTTGCGGGCGCACTGGCAGGAAGCCGGCCTGCAGGAAAATTTCCAGATCCTCGACTCCGACGACCAGCAGCGCCTGGTCAAGCGGGTGATGCGCGAGCTGGGCCTGGATGAGCAGCGCTGGCCGGTCAAGCAGGCGCAATGGTTTATCAATGGGCAGAAGGATGAAGGCCTGCGGCCGAAGAACATCCAGCCCGGCGGCGACCTGTTCCTCGCCACCATGCTGAAAATCTACGAAGCCTATGAAGCGGCCTGCGCCCGCGCCGGGGTGATCGACTTCTCCGAACTGCTGCTGCGCGCGCTCGACCTGTGGCGCGACAAGCCGGGCCTGCTCGAACATTACCAGCGGCGCTTCCGGCATATCCTGGTCGACGAGTTCCAGGACACCAACGCCGTGCAGTACGCCTGGCTGCGCCTGCTGGCCAGGGGCGGCGAGAGCCTGATGGTGGTCGGCGACGACGACCAGTCGATCTACGGCTGGCGCGGGGCCAAGATCGAGAATATCCACCAGTACAGCCGCGACTTCCCGGCCGCCGAAACCGTCCGCCTGGAGCAGAACTATCGCTCCAGCGCCGGCATCCTCAAGGCCGCCAACGCGCTGATCGCCAACAACCAGGGGCGCCTGGGCAAGGAATTGTGGACCGAAGACGGCGACGGCGAGCCGATCAGCCTGTACGCCGCCTTCAATGAACACGACGAAGCCCGCTACGTGGTCGAGACGATCGAAGACGCCCTGCGCAAGGACGGCCTCAAACGCAGCGAAATCGCCATTCTCTACCGCTCCAACGCCCAGTCGCGGGTGCTCGAAGAGGCGCTGCTGCGCGAGAAGATTCCCTACCGCATCTATGGCGGCCAGCGCTTCTTCGAGCGCGCCGAAATCAAGAACGCCATGGCCTATCTACGCCTGCTCGACGGCCGCGGCAACGACGCGGCGCTGGAGCGGGTGATCAACGTACCGGCGCGCGGTATCGGCGAGAAGAGCGTCGAAGCGATCCGCGCCTACGCCCGCGAGCATGACGTGGCGATGTGGGAGGCGGTGCGCCTGATGGTCGCCAACAAGGCCCTGCCGGCCCGTGCCTCGGGCGCCCTGGCCGGCTTTGTCGAGTTGATCGAGAACCTCGCGGCCAAGGTGCTGAGCATGCCGCTGCACCTGATGACCCAGACGGTGATCGAGCAGAGCGGGCTGATTGCCTACCACCAGGCGGAGAAAGGCGAAAAAGCCCAGGCGCGCATCGAGAACCTGGAGGAACTGGTCAGCGCCGCGCGCACCTTCGATAACGGCGAAGATGACGAGCAGTCGCCGTTGCAAGCCTTCCTCGGCCACGCCTCGCTGGAAGCCGGCGACACCCAGGCGGCGGAAAACGAAGACAGCATCCAGCTGATGACCCTGCACAGTTCCAAGGGCCTGGAGTTTCCCCAGGTGTTCCTGGTAGGCATGGAAGAAGGCCTGTTCCCGCACAAGATGAGCCTGGAAGAACCCGGCCGGCTCGAGGAAGAGCGGCGCCTGGCCTATGTCGGCATCACCCGCGCCATGCAGAAACTGGTGATCAGTTACGCTGAAGTCCGCCGCTTGTATGGCAATGAAACGCGTAACTCGATCTCGCGCTTCGTCCGCGAAATTCCAGCGGAGCTGATCCAGGAAGTGCGCCTGTCCAATAGCGTCAGCCGGCCCTTCACCGGGAACAGCCGCAGCATGAGCGGCAGTAGCATGTTCGCCGGCAGTGCCATACCAGACACCGCGTTCAGCCTCGGCCAACGCGTGCAGCATGCGCTGTTCGGCGAAGGCACCATCCTCAACTTCGAGGGCTCCGGCGCCCAGGCACGGGTGCAAGTGAATTTCGAGAGCGAAGGCAGCAAATGGCTGATGCTCGGTTACGCCAAGCTGGATGCGTTGTGATGCACATTCCATAGGCTGCACATTCAAACAATAAGGACGCCCCGATGAACCGCCGTAACCTCTTCACCGCTGCCGTGGCGCTGCTCGCCGCCCTTGGCCTGGCCGGCTGCAATGACGAAAAAGCCGGTAGCGAACAAGCCGCCGTCGAACCGGCGCAGAGCTTCCAGTGGAAGATGGTCACCGCCTGGCCGAAGAATTACCCAGGCCTGGGCACCGCCGCCGAGCGTTTGGCTGAGCGGGTCAAGACCATGAGCGCCGGGCGCCTGACCATCAAGGTGTATGCCGGCGGTGAGCTGGTGCCGCCGCTGGAGGTGTTCGATGCGGTCTCGCGCGGCACCGCCGAGCTGGGCCATGGCGCCGCCTACTACTGGAAAGGCAAGGTGCCGGCGGCGCAGTTCTTCACCGCCGTACCCTTCGGCCTGTCGACCTCGGAAATGAACGCCTGGCTGAGCAAGGGTGGCGGTCAGGCGCTGTGGGACGAGGCCTATGCACCTTATGGGGTCAAGCCGGTGGTGGTGGGCAATACCGGCATGCAGATGGGCGGCTGGTACAACAAGGAAATCAACTCGCTGGACGACCTCAAGGGCCTGAAGATCCGCATGCCGGGCCTCGGTGGCGAAGTCCTGAGCAAGCTCGGTGCGACCACCGTCAACCTGCCCGGCGGCGAGGTGTTCAGCGCTCTGCAGACCAACGCCATCGATGCCACCGACTGGGTCAGCCCTTACAACGACCTGGCCTTCGGCCTGCATAAAGCCGCCAAGTTCTACTACTACCCGGGCTGGCAGGAACCCCAGGCGGTGCTCGAACTGCTGATCAACCAGCAGGCCCTCGACAGCCTGCCGGCCGACCTGCAGGCGATTCTCACCGAGGCTGCCCGCGCCGCCAGCCAGGACATGCTGGACGACTATGTCTACCACAACGCCCTGGCCCTGGACGAACTCAAGCAGCAGGGCACCCTGCTCAAGCGCTTCCCCGACGAAGTGCTCGACGCCATGCAGCGTGAATCCGAAGTGGTGCTCGGCGAACTGGCCGCACAGAGCGAGCTGAACGGACGTATCTGGGCCTCGATGAAGGCCTTCCAGGCCCAGGCCAGCCAGATGCACAAGCTGTCCGAGAAAGAGCTGTATAACTGGCGTTGAGAAAATATTTGGAGGACGGGTTAAGCCGTACTCAACCCATCCTACGGCGGTTTCTGCACCTCTGCAGCACAGCACAAACGGAGCCCTCGGCTCCGTTTGTCGTTTGCAGCCACCGCTATCCCACTGCCGGCCCATACTCGAGTGCGAGGTGAGCCGATGAAAAAACCGACCGTTAAAGCCGAACAGATCCTCGATTCGGCGCTGCAACTGGCCGACGCCTGTGGCTGGGAGTGCCTGCACCTGTTCGATGTGGCCGCGCACCTGAACGTTGGCCTGGACGCCATCGCCGGCCACTACCGGGACAAGGATCAACTGGTCGACGCCTGGTTCGACCGCGCCGACCGCGCCATGCTGGTGCGCAGCAGCGCCGCCGACCTCGGTGCACTGGAGCCGGCCAAGTGCCTGGAAGAGCTGCTGGTCGCCTGGCTCGACAGCCTGGCCGCGCACCGCTCGGTGACCGGGCAGATGTTGCTGTACAAACTCGAGCCCGCGCATCTGCACCTGCAGGTACTCGGCCTGCTGCGCATCAGTCGCACCGTGCAATGGTGGCGCGAAGGTGCCCGGCGGGAAAGCCGCCACCTGCAACGCATCGCCGAGGAAAGCCTGCTGACCGGCGCCTACTTGCGCAGTTTCATCCACTGGTTGCGTCACCCCGAGGAAGACCCCGCCGAGTTCCGCGCCTTCCTGCGCCGGCAGCTGCGCTACGGGCCGCTGCAGATGCTGTTGCGCCGGTAAGTGGCGGCGCCGAGGTCATACCGTTGAGCGAAAAGCAAAAGCCCGAAACACTCTATGACTGGTTTTCCGCGCGGCTGGCGGGCAAGATGCCGCGCAGCGTTCCAACCACCAAGAGACAGCTAAACATGCAGCGTTTCCTCAGCATTGCCCTGGCCATGTGCCTGAGTTTGGGCCTTACCATGAGTTTTGATGCCGAAGCCAAGCGTTTTGGCGGTGCTAAATCCTTCGGCTCCGCACCGAGCCACCAGACCCGCCAGACCTCGTCGCCAACCTCGAGCAGCGCTAGCACGCCGACCGCCGGTCGTCAGCCTGCGGCGGCCAGCGGCGCGTCGCGCTGGCTTGGTCCATTGGCCGGTCTGGCTGCTGGCGGCCTGCTCGCCTCGATGTTCATGGGGGATGGC
The DNA here is from genome assembly GCF_035621475.1 of Pseudomonas paeninsulae. Lineage (NCBI taxonomy): Bacteria > Pseudomonadati > Pseudomonadota > Gammaproteobacteria > Pseudomonadales > Pseudomonadaceae > Pseudomonas > Pseudomonas paeninsulae. The sequence continues at coordinate 5,244,553 of NZ_CP141799.1, read as the reverse complement.
TTCGAAGGCCTGCAGATCATGGACATGCTGATCTTCGGTCTGATCGCCTTCCTGCTGTTCCGCTTCCTCGCCTCCCGGCGCAAGCAGGCCGGCCCGCTCAGCGCCAATGGCGCGCCCATGCAGCGCGAGATGCCTGCTCAGGCGGCACCGACCTCGATCTTCGGTGGTGGCAGCGCCGCTGCGCACAAGCCAGTGATCAATGCCCCGGCCTGGTTCAACGAACAAAGCTTCGTCAGCGCCGGCCGCGAGCACTTCCTCAGCCTGCAGCAGCACTGGGACGCCGACGAGATGGACAAGATCGCCGAGTTCGTCACCCCGCAGCTGCTCGAGTTCCTCAAGGGCGAGCGCGCCGAGCTGGGTGAGGGCTTCCAGTCCACCTACGTCGACAACCTCGACGTGCAACTGGATGGTGTCGACGACCTGAGCGACAAGACCGTCGCCACCCTGACCTTTACCGGTGTGGCGAAGACCTCGCGCTTCGACCAGGGCGAAGTGTTCAGCGAAAGCTGGCGCCTGGAGCGTGAAGCCGGTGACAGCCAGCCTTGGCTGGTAGCCGGTATCCGCCAGAACGGCTAACGAGCCGCTGGCTTCACACACAACCCGGGCTTGTCCCGGGTTTTGTGTTTCCCAGGAGCCAATCCCTCTTGTTCGGTCAGGCCGGGCAGAGTAAAAAGCCAACGCGGGAGAGCCTCTTCGCTGCATAGCGCGGGGCTCACCGTCGCTACCCCCGTCATTCTGCCTTGCTGCTGGAGTCCACCCCGTGGAAGAAGTCATCGAACAACTGCGTGAAATGAACGAACCCGTACCGGTCGCCCTGGAGCTGCCGGAAGAAGAACTGCTGGTGGAGATTGAGGAGCAGATCCTGATCAACCTGCCGTTCGAGCTGCGCGAATTCCTACTCAAGGTCAGCGACGTGGTCTACGGCCGCCTCGAGCCCGTCACCGCCGCCGATCCGCAATCACACACCTACCTGCCGGAAGTCGCCTCGGTGGCCTGGTCGCTGGGTGTATCGCGTGAGCTGGTGCCGATCTGCGAGGATCGCGGCAACTACTACTGCGTCGAACAGGACGGCACCGTAGTGCTCTGGGAAGGCGACACCGGCGAGCAGAGCGAAGAAGAAACCTGGGACTCGGTATGGCACTGGGTACGCGATGTCTGGCTGGAGAACTGAGTCCTCACAAAGTCACCCAGTCGGCGTCAGAGCGCAGGCGTGAGATAGGTTGCGTCCCGCCTTCAACCGTGGCTCAGGCGACCGCTTGAATCTGTCGATTCTCCGTCAGTACATTTCGATATTAAAAGGCCATCTATTTAGCTAGTATGCGCCGGCTTCCTTGTGCAGCGCTCTGTCGCCTGGCATAGCCGGTGACAGACCGCTCGTAATAGATGCCTCGTAAGGAAGCGACCAGTTTTAGCACGATAAAGTACCCAAGGAAGAAATCATGTCGTCTGCCTCTTTCCGTAAAACCCTCCTCGCCCTGGCCGTGACTGGCGCTGCTCTGCCGGTATATGCGCAGAGCCTGGAGCTGACCAATGCCGGGCTATACATAACCGATAAAATCTATAGTGAAACCGTTGAAATAACTGGATCTTTCACTAGTGAAAATAGCGAATATGAAGTCGTTGAGATCGACAGTACGACATTTGAAAAAGACTTAATATTTAACTCCACGGTCAATGCAAGCGGCAGTCATATCCAAGCCTTGGATCTAACCAATGGTTTCAGCTCCACAGAGATTCTTGGCAGCCTGATCAATAAAGGCAGCATCGCAGTTAACGGTGGCGGTTCCGTCGCCATACTTATTGATCCCGCAGTGATTCACGGCGATCTGATCAATGAAGGCACCCTGAGTGCAAAAGGTGGTACTCAAGGGGGAGAGGGCATCCGCGCCCTGGAGTTTTCCGGCCAATCCGAACTGCATGGCGACCTGATCAACGCCGCCAGCGGCAAGATCATGGCCGAAGGCGGCAATGCTACCGGCATCCTGCTGATGGGCGGCGAAATCGACGGCAAGCTAGTCAACCACGGTCTGATTCAGGTCAGCGGTGTAGAAGCCACGGCCATCGATGCCACCTCCAATGAATTCGGGACGTGGAGCAATCGGGTCGATCTCGGTGGTGTCGAAAACCACGGCAGCATCATCGCCCAAGGCGAAGACGCCGTAGGCCTGATGCTCGACGGCGTAAGTTTCGCCAGCTCGGCGGCCCAGGTGATCAACACCGGTTCGATCCAGGCCGATGACGCGGCGATCCAGATCGGCAGCTTCGATATTAAGGGCGGAGACGACCGCTACCCGCTGAGAATCCGCAACAGCGGCACTATTATCTCCCAGGACGAGGCCATCGACGCCTCCGAGGCCAGCGGCCCGGTCTACCTCAGCTGGGACGCCGGCACCATCACCGGCAACCTGATCGACCTGAGCAATATCGAGATCAATGGCAATGTGACCTTCAACGGCACCGACGCCAGCGCCGACGGCGCCAATATCCGTATGAAGGACAATAGCTGGATCGACGTGGGCAGCACCTCCGATCAGATCGTCGGCCACCTTGAGCTGGGTCAAACTCACACCAGCATCGACGGCAACCTATACGTCTCCGGCAACTCCTCGCTGGGCATGAGCCTGAGCAGCGCGACCGATGCGAACAAGGCCATCCTCGATGTTTCCGGTACGGCCGAATTCAGTAAGGGCGCGCAAATCAAGCTGGCCGCCAAGGGCAGCGACTTCTCCGCCAAGGGCAGCGACTACAAGTTGATCACGGCCGGCAGCATCGAGAACAATGGCCTGAGTGTGGTCAGCAGTTCGTCCCTATTGAAGGTCGATACCTATGCCGTTCAAGGCAATGAAATCATCGCAAAGGTGACCGGCAAGAGTGTTGGCGAGATGAGCACTGCCATCGCTCAGTCTGGCGGCTCACGCAATGCCCAGGCCGCCGGTGCGACCTTCAGTCAGCTGGTACTTAACCAGTTGGCCCTAAGCAATCCCAGCGACCCGGTTCGCCTGGCCTTTATCGCCGCCTCGGAAAATCCAGCGGCGCTGGCCAAACTCTCAGAGCAGTTGGCGCCACAAGTCAACGGTGGCTCTACCTCTGCTGCCGTTAGCGGCCAGAACCTGGTCAGCAACGTCACCGGTAACCGCACCAGCAGCGTGCGCCAGGGCCTGTCCTCGGGTGACGCCTTGACCGAGACCGGTGTCTGGGTTCAGGCGCTGTACAGCGATGCCAACCAGGATCTGCGCGACGGCATCGCCGGCTACAACGCCTACAGCCGCGGCATCGCCGTGGGTGCCGACGGCAAGCTGAACGACCAGCTGACTCTGGGTCTGGCGTACAGCTTCCTCAACACCGACGTCAACAGCAATACCGGCAACGATACCGAAGTGGAAGGCCATGCCTTCACCCTGTACAGCGGCTATGAGCTGGGCAACTACTTCCTCGACGGCAGCCTGACCTACGGCGTCAACGACAACAGCAGCGAGCGCCATATCGCCACCACCAAGGCCAAGGGCGACTACGACAGCAATCTGCTGGGTGTGAACCTGGTCGGCGGCTACAGCTATCACCTGAGCAACGAGCTGCTGATCGAACCACGCCTGGCCGCTCGCTACAGCCAGGTGGAGATCGATGGTTATCGTGAAAAGGGCTCTTCTGCCGCCTTGAAAGTAGAGGGCCAGCGTTATGAAGTCGGCGAACTGGGTGCCGGCATTCGCCTGGCAGGCAGCTTCGCCGTAGGCCAAGGTACCCTGGAGCCGCAAGCCAAGCTGATGGCCTACCATGACTTCATCGCGGACCAGGCTGCCAGCACATCGACCTTTGTCCTGGGCGGAACGCCTTTCACCACCTTCGGCGCCAAGCCGGCCCGCAACAGCTATGAAGCGGGTGTGGGGCTGGACTATCACCTCGGCGCTGTGACCCTGGGCGCCAGCTATGACTATGTCGGCAAGAGCGACTTCGACGCCGACACCTTCACCGCCAAAGTGCGTTACGACTTCTGATGAAGACGGCAAACCTCGGCCCGCTCCGGCGGGTCGGTGTTTGGCTGCAAGGCGCGGCACTGCTACTCGGTGCCGCGTTGAGCGGTTGTCAATCACCCCATCAGGCATTGCAGGCACTCGCCAGCCGCCATGCGGTACAACTGGAGACGCTCCCCACACTGCCCTTTCCCCTGACCGTCGGCATCCCGCCGCTGCGTCCGATGCCATCCCGAATTCGGATTTACCTAGAAGGTGACGGCCGCGCCTGGGCCACTTCCACGCAACCCAGCCTGGATCCCAGTCCACGCCACCTGCTCGTCGCCGGCCTGGCCTTCGGCGATCCAACGCCCAGCCTTTATCTTGCGCGTCCCTGCCAGTTCGTCACGCCCCTCGATTGTCGCAGCGCGCTCTGGACCGACCGGCGCTTCTCCAAGGAAGTGCTCGACAGCCTCGACCAGGCACTAACACTGATTAAAACTCGCTATGGCAATCAGGATTTCGAGCTGGTCGGTTATTCAGGCGGTGCAGCCTTGGCACTGCTGCTGGCCGTCCGCCGTGACGATATTGCTTTGGTGCAGACCCTAGCCGGCAACCTAAGCCCACGCCAATGGGCCAGCCTGCACGGGCTCAGCCCACTGAACGGCTCGCTGGAACCGCTCGATCAACGCCAACGTCTGGCGCAGATACCCCAGCGCCATCTCTTCGGCGCCGATGATCGAGTCGTGCCACCCGTACTACTCCAGCGTTATCGTGAAGCTATGGGTACTGGAGTCTGCTTGCAAAGTGCCGTACTTCCCGAGGTCAGCCATAGCCTGGGCTGGGAACAAGTCTGGCCCGCTTGGCGCGAGCAGCCACTGGACTGTGTCCGCGATTAAAGCCGGCCAGAACGGTGAAAGTGGCAAGACAAAAACTCGGTGTCAGCGATTTAATTGCGCGCCTGTACCCCACCACTTTCCAGCCCTAGCAGGTTGAGCAGGTACTCGTCGAAGTAACTCAGGTCCTGCTCCATCGCCGCGCGCGCCGCCTTGCCGTCACCGGCCTGCAACGCCTTGAAGGTGGCTTCGTGGAAGTCATTGAGGTGCAGTAACTGATTCGTGCCGGTAAACAAGCGGTTGAAGAAAGGCCCGATTTGCAGGCGCAGCGATTCGATCATCCGCAGCAGGATCGGGTTGGCGCAGGCGCGATACAGGGTCAGGTGGAACAGGCTGTTGTCTTGCAGGTAAGCAGGTACATCGCGCCGCTCCAGCGCCTGCTCCATGCGCAGGATACAACCCTGCAACAGGTCGATTTCGGCGCTACCCAGGCGCGGTGCGGCCAGTTCGACGGCCAAGCCCTCCAGGCTCAGGCGCACCTGGGTGATCTGCAGGAAGCGCTCGCGGCTCATCGTCGGCACTCGCGCGGAGCGCTGCTGTTCGCCCTCCAGGGCGCCCTCGGTAACCAGGCGCTGCAAGGCTGCGCGCACCGGCATCGGGCTGGTGCCCCAGGCAGCGGCGAGGTCGCGAATTTTCAGGCGCTCCCCTGGCTGGAAACGACCGGCCAGCAAGTCACTGCGGATCCGCTGGTAGAGTTGTTCCTGAAGGTTATCCGCCATCTGAGTCTGACCTTTTCTCCAGCCGGCAAGCCGGGCAGGGCGAGGTGAACGAGCGTGAGCCGGGCAGCGCGCTACCCGCTAGCATGAGGGTGGGCACTGAACCGCAAGGGCCGGCACAGCAGGCATCCGTGGTATCTCCGCCGTCAGGCGCGAACCGCGCTCATCATCGAATATTTACCCCGGCATTGACATGTCTATGATCACAAAACCATGATGTGCAAGAAATCGAACGCTATGTTCAATAATTAGCTCCAGCAGTATCGCCACATCTGCCGGCAGCGCCTCGATCGCCCGAGAGCGGCAACGCTTCAGCGCACAGTGCCCGCAATTCGTGGCGCTGGCCGAGCAAGCCCGCAACGGCCTGGCCCACGCCCCCCCCAAAAGTTACGCAGAGCCCAACCTTACCTACACTGAATTAACCAACCACTCTTGAGGAGCACTGCTATGAGCACCCCCGTTATCCTGATCACCGGCGCCGCCGGCGGCCTCGGCAGCGCCATCGCCAAGCGCTTCTCGCAGAGTCACTGGCGGGTCGCCGCCACCGATATCGACAAGGACAACCTGCATGGGTTGAATGCTCAGGTGCCGCTGGAATTCAGCGCCACCGCCGACCTGCGCAGTGCCACCAACTGCCGCGAGCTGATCGCCGAAGCCTTGGTCGCTACCGGCCGCCTGGATGCGGTGGTCAACGCCGCCGGGGTCTGGCGCAGAGGTCCGGTGCAGCACTTTAGCGAGGAAGATTTCGACCTGATCATGGGCGTCAACCTCAAGGCGGCGTTCTACATGAGCCAGGCGGCGATCCCGCACCTCAAGGACAGCCGCGGCTGCATCGTCAACATCGCTGGCAGTACCGGGCAACAGGCGCACCGCGGCTCGGCGGCCTACTGCGCGAGCAAGGCGGCGTTGGTGATGCTGAGCAAGACCCTGGCCCTGGAATTGGCCGAGTTCGGCGTGCGGGTCAATACGGTGTCGCCCGGCGACATCGCCACGCCGATGCTCGACTACCAGGCCGAGCGCTACGGCAAGGGCAACCCCAATGCCTACAAGCGCGAACTGCTAAGCCTCTACCCACAGGGCCGCGAAGCGCGCTTCCTGCGTCCCGAGGAAGTCGCCGAGCTGGTCTGGTACCTGTGCCAACCCGAGGCCGAGGCCATCACTGGCGCCGACCTGGCGATCGACTTCGGTCTCTCGGCCGGCAAGTAACCAAGGCCTCACATGCCGCTGGCGAAGGCCGGCGCGATGGCCGTGCGTAGCGGGCGCATGGCCTGGGCGTAGTGCACCAGCACCTCGAGCGTCCAGTCGGCACGGCTGCGGATCCGCGCATCGGCCTCGTCGACCGCCGTCTCGCCATTGAGCAGCGTCTCGACCTGGCGCACGATCAGCTGCTCGGGCAGGTAACACAGCCGGCAGTTCTTGTAACTGGAGGCGCGCAGTTCGCTCAGCGGGTAGGCGCCGCCCGTGCCGGCCGAAACACCGACCAGTAGCCCAGGCTTGTGCCCCAGCTCGCGGCGCCCGGCGTAGACGAAGAAGTTCTTCAGTGCCGGGCTGGCCATGCCGTGCCACTCGGGGCTGACCAGCACCAGGCCGTCCGCCTCGCGCAGCAGCGCCGCGCAATCGGCCCAGGCGCCAGCATGGTCATGCGCCGGCCACAACGGCAGCGGGGTGGCGCCGAGATCGATCAGGCTGAGGTCCGCCGCCGCGCAATGGCCCAGTTGCAGCAGGCGCCGCTGCAGGTAGGCGGCGACCTTTGCCGATTGGCTGGACGGCTGACTGGAGCCGGCCAGCAGCACCAGTTTCAGACTCATTGGCCGGCCCCCTCGCCCAGCGGGCCGGGCTCGGTGGCCTTGCCCGGCATGCGGCTGCGCACCAGCGGCCAGAACAGCTCATGCTGCCAGCTGACCGGGCGCAGGTTTTCCACGCCGAAGGCCTGGGGCCGGCGCCGGGTGATCTTGGCCGTGCCGAACAGCACGTCCCAGAAGAACAGCAGGTTGCCGAAGTTGCCCTTGTAATGGGTCACGCCATCGGCGGCGTTCTGGCCGTGGTGGGCGGAGTGGGTCGCCGGAGTCGAGATGGTCCGCTCGAGGATCCACATCAGCGGACGCAGGGCGCGAATACGGTACAGCCGGTCGTCCCAAGCGACGCTGCTGTGGGCGCCGAAGATCACCGCCATCTTGACGATCAGATAGCCGTAATAGACCTCCGCCAGACCCAGGTAGACCAGCACGGCGGACAGCCAGAGTCCCGGCATCAGCAGGTAATAGAAGCTGTTGTTGCGGTAGACGATGCGGATGCTCATGTACTGCGCCGAGTGGTGCGCGCGGTGCAGCGCGTACAGCCAGGGCAGCCGGTGCGCCAGACGGTGCCACCAGTATTGGGTCATGTCGTCGCACAACAGCAACAGACCGACGCCGGCCCACCAGGGCAGCTCACTCAGCACGCCGCGCACCTGCGGCGCCCAGTGTTCGAGCAGGGCATTGCAAAGGAAGAAGATCAGCGGAAAGGTCAGGCCGAGCAGCAGGCTCGAGCCGAGCACCTCGATGGCGACATCGCGCCACTGGCCCTTGGCCTGGCGCAAACAACCGCAGGCCAGCTCCAGCAGGATGAAGCCGAAAAAGATCGCGCCGACCACGAGTGAGGGATTGTTGGCGATTGTTGTTGGATTCATGGCAACCTCGACTGGGCCCGGCAGACGCACCGGGCGACAGCCCCATAAGAAGCCACCTAGGCCCGAGGCAACATGCGCGAACTGGACAAAAACACCCGAGAACGGGCCAACTTGCCGGCCCGACGCTTCCACCGCGGCCCCCTCGGCCAGGTGCTGGAGCGCTTCCTGCACAGCCGTGCCAGTGCCTCGCCGGACTTCAGCCTGGTCGAGCTGGAGCAACTGTGGCTGGCCGCCGCCGAGCACGACCCGGCCATCGGCTTGCACCTGTTCGCCCAGTTCAGCCCCCAGGACTGGCACGTACTGGCCCACCTCTGCCTATTCTGCGCCGACGTCGCCGAGTCAAGCCGCTGCTGGGCGCGCTATGCCAGCCTGGCTGCCGACAGCGACCAGCTGCGGATAGTCGAGGAAGGCGAGGGCGCGGGCGTCGAACTGACGATCGACGCCCCACCGCAGCTGGCCCGCTACCTGGTCGAACACTACATGGTCATGGCCGTGACCCAGATGCGCCGCGGCACCGGCCAGTCGGTGCTGCCGCTGCGTGCGCGCTTCCGTCATGCCCGCCCGGCCTACCACGAGCAGTACCGGCCCTGGTTCGGCGAGCGGGTCGAGTTCAATGCCGAGCACAATCGGCTGCTGTTCGATCAGCCCACCCAGGCCCTGCCGATGCTCAACCGCCATGCCGGTATGGTCGAGCTGCTCTGCCAGGAACTGGATCGCCGCCTAGCGCAGCGCCGCCAGCTTGGCGGCTGGGCTGGCAAGGTCGCCGCGAGCGCGCGTCAGGCGCTGGAACAGGGCCTGCCGGCGAGCCTGGAAAGTGTCGCCGAATCCCTGCACCAGAGCCCGCGTACCCTGCGCCGACGCCTGGAGGAACAGGACCTGAGTTTTCGCCAGGTGCTCGACCTGCTGCGCGGCGAACTGGAACAATACTACGAGCTGCAAGGGTTCAGTCGCGCGCAGATCGGCGAACGGCTCGGCTACAACGACAGCGCCGCTTACCTGCACGCGCGCAAACGCTGGCGTGACTCGCCATCGGCCTGAGTCGTTATGATAGGCAGGGCCGTGCGATGCCCGAAGCCGCCCTACCTCAACTATAAGAGTGCCCCCATGGAACCCGGAAACGCCCAACTGTCGATGACCGTATTGATGACCCCGGATATGGCCAACTTCTCCGGCAATGTCCACGGTGGCACCCTGCTCAAGTACCTCGACGAGGTGGCCTATGCCTGCGCCAGCCGCTACGCCGGCTGCTACGTGGTGACCCTGTCGGTGGACCAGGTGACCTTCCGCGAGCCGATCCACGTCGGCGAGCTGGTGACCTTCCTCGCCTCGGTCAATTACACCGGGCGCAGCTCGATGGAAATCGGCATCAAGGTGATCACCGAGAACATCCGCGAGCGCTCGGTGCGCCACACCAACAGCTGCTTCTTCACCATGGTCGCGGTCGATGACGGCGGCAAGCCGATAGCGGTACAGGTACGCCAGCCGCAGACCTCCGAAGAACAACGGCGCTTCAAGCAGGGCCACCAGCGCCGGGCGATTCGCCAGGAACTGGAGCAGCGCTACCGTGACCTCAAGCACGATGGTTGAGTGCTCGGGCAAGACAGCCCGCAGCGGGACTGGCAGAATGGCGTAACGCTCCTCGACACACGCCGCGCTCCGACCAAGCCCGCCTGGAACCCGCAATGCTGACCCTCGGTAATATTTTCGTTCTGATGCTGCTGGCCACGGCCGGCGCCTGGCTCTGGCACGCCCACGGGTTGCGTGAGCGCGCCCTGGCGCAAGTCAAACAGCACTGCGCGAAAGCCGACATCGAACTGCTCGACGGCAACGTCGCGCTACGCAAGATCACCCTGCTGGCCGATGCCCGCGGGCGTAAACGTCTGGCGCGGGTGTATGGCTTCGAGTTCACCGTCACCGGCGAACAACGTCATGTCGGCAGCATTGTCATGTTCGGCCAGCAGGTCGGACGCATCGAACTGGCGCCCCATCCGTTCAGGACGCCACCGGCAGAAAGCCCTCAGGTCATCGAGCTCAATGCGTGGCGGAGCGAACATCAGCCGCCCGAGGACTGAGGCGCGTCTACTGCGCAGAAAGCCCGCGGCAGCGCGGCTTGCGGCTGACCTCAGGCATATTGCGGTAAGCAGAAATCGCGCACTCGAATGGCGGCGTCCTCGGGCTGCTCCTGCATAAAGCAGTGCCCGCCAGCCACCACCTGAGCATGAATGTGCGGATTGCTGGCGCACCAGCGCGCGACTGACTTGGCGACAAAGGGGTAGCTGCGCTGGCCATACAGCACCTGAGTCGGCGTCACCACCTTGGCCAGCGACGGCCACAGGCGCCTGGGAAAAGAGCCGAAGATTTCCGCTTCGCGGCTCGGCCGACACTTGAGTTCGACGCCGGCGTCACTGTCTCTCAGGGCATTAGCGATATAGGCCTCGAACGCCGTCTCGTTCCAGCCGCGGAACATCCCGCGACCATGCAGCGCTGCATGTGCCGCCGCGCGATCCGGCCATTCGTGGCGGCGTTTGCGCGCCTTGCTCGCCATAGTGTTGCGTGAACTTAGACCGACCACATCGGAGAGCGCCATCACCCCGATCATCGCTGGAGTGAACAGCACCGGGTCGAGCAGCACGGCGCGCTGGAACAGCTGCGGCTGCTGGGCCAGCATCAGGCTGGTCAGAACCCCACCAAAGCTGTGGCCGACGGAAAACAACGGCACCTCGGCAAAGTGCTTGCGGCCCTCGGCGAACGCCTCCAGCGCCAGCTCGGCGCTGCGGTTCCAACCATGGAAACGACCGCCATGATCGCTGTCGCCATGGCCCTGGGCATCGCACAGCCAGAGGTCGAAATCCGCGGCCAGACCAGCCAGCAGGGGCTCGTAGACGCGACCGCAATAGCCGTTGCCGTGGAGAAAATGCAGCAGCGGCTTGCCCGAAGGCGGCGAATGCCAGCCGCGCAGGGTGAAACCGGCGGAACAGGCGTGGGACCAGGATTCTAGTTGCATGCACAAGCTCGCTGTCGACTGGGCGGCCAGTTTACTGCGCTGGCCGCCTGGAGCCGAGCGAGGAATAAAAAGGCTATGTACCCTTTAACTGTTGCATGGGCCGGCCCACCGCCTCCTGCAGACAAAACTCTGGCTGAATGCGCTTTGTGTACCGCTCCAACATGCGGCGCCAACCCAGGTAGTTAACGAGGTACTTGGTCGCAACCCCATGAAAGCGCGCCATCCAGCCCTTCAGCCGACTGTGATAAGCGTTGACGTTCTGGATATGAAAAGCCGCTTCCTGGACGCGTAACCCCGGCCTCGCATACACCACCTTGTGGGTGATCCCGTTGCGGCGTGCAAATGCCGCATAGATTGCTGCGCCATCAGAACAGAGCACCGACGCTTTATCCACCAAAGGCCTTAGCGCGGCACTTACATGGGCGGCGTCGAGCTTCTCCAACTGAAAGTCAGCGGTATGTCCTTCACGGTCGCGAACAACCAAAACGGGTATCTGATCCGGCCCCGTTCCGCGTGTCTTGCCCACACCCCCGCGTTTACGGGGTGGGCGCGGCATCTCGCGCTGACCTTTGAATGACTCGAGAAAGAACGTTTCGTCGGCCTCGACAATGCCGCTTTCACGCGCATCGTGATGCGCCGCCACATCATGCAAAAACCGATGTCGCCAGCGAAATGAAGTGTTCTTGCTGACGCTGCAGTGTCGGGCCGCCGCTCTCACGGTCAATCCAGCAATGAGGGCTTGGGCATAATCCAGCCAGCAGTCCTTTTTGCGTAGGCGCGCCAAGGGTGTTCCAGTCAATGCATTGCACGTGCGCCGACAGACCTTGCAGCGATAGCGCTGCAAGCCACCACTGCGGCCCCATGAGGCCAGTTGCGCGGCGTCGGCGGCACAGTGCGGGCAGGCTTTCAGATCAGGGATGAGCTCTTCAAAGCCATCTCGCTGCACGTTGATCTGGAGAAAATGCTGAACGATGGACTTCTGTTTGATCGTGAGGCGATCAAGCCGAGCCAGTAGGTGTTGAAAGGGTTGGGCATCCATAACGGCACTCCTTGATGAGCACACGTCTTCAGTCTAGGCCTTGCAACAGTTAACGAGTACATAGCCAATAAAAAACGGGCCCCCACAGGTGCCCGAAAGTCCACACTCAACTTCTGCTTAGCCTTGCTTAGCGCTGATAAAGCGCTCCAGCAAGCGGTTCAGCTGGTCGGGCTGATCCAACGGCGTGGCATGCCCCGAATCGGTCACCACCTGCAGCTCAGCATTGCGCAACTGGGCGACGTAGGCCTGCTTGTAGCTCAAGGGGGTGTAGTCGCGATCACCCGCCACGATCAACATTGGCGTATCGACGCAGTTGACCGCCGGCAGGGCCGACCAACCGAGAGTCGCGCGAATGGCATGTAGGTAGGACACCGGGTCATTGGCACCGATGCGCATGGCGGTGCGCCGACGCAACTCACCCTGCTCGGCGTGGGGAAACAACGTGCGCGCCAATAGCCGCCCCATGGCCTTGAGGCCCAGCAGGCGGATCAGTGTCAGCCGCAGCAACACCTTGCCGCGTAGCGCCCAGGAGTCCAGGAGAAAGCTCGGCGCGCTGTTGATCGCCACCAACCGCCCGACCAGCTCCGGCTGCTGCGCCAGCAACTGGAAAGCGACCATGCCGCCCATGGAAATACCCACCAGCACGCAACCCTGGATACCCTGGGCACGAATGAACTCGGCCACATCATCGGCCAGTTCCCCCACGCTGACCGGGGCGCGCAAGGGTTCGCTGGCGCCATGACCCCGTAGGTCGAGGGCAAACACTTCGGCAAAGCGCGACAGCGCATCGATTTGCGGCTGCCAGTCCTGCCAGGATGAACCGAGGCCATGCAACAACACTACCGGTATGCCTTGGCCCTTGCGGATATAGGCGCAGCGGCCACTGTTCAATTGAATATAGAGCACAAATAAACCCTCTTTAATAATAACTATGAAGCACTACTGAACCTGCCCTCCTGGTCCGTCTCGGTTATCAGGAAGCAACTATTAATATATTGTATTTGCCAACTTAGTTATTAAGTTGATGTTTGCCTTATCTTGCCGAAAAAACTAGAATCGACCTGCTTGGTATAGAGAATTCATTCATGTATAGCATTTCCAGCCCGACTCAGGCCCGCAGTAAAAAAGCCTTAGAACGCTTCCTCAACGTGGCTGCCGAACTGCTTGCGGACAATCGCTTCGAAGACACCGGCATTTCCCAGGTTGCACAACTGGCCGAATCCTCGGTCGGCACCTTCTATCGCCTGCTGGGCGACAAGGACGTACTGCTCTACGCCGTGCATGAGCGCTTCGTCGAGCAAAGTCGCAGTGCCATCGATGCACTGGTCGCAGACCTTAGCCACAGCGAGCTGTCGCTGGCGGCACAGATCGAGGTATTCATCCAGGGCATGATCAATCTGTTCGCGGGCCACGAGGGCCTGCTCCGTGCCCTGATTCGCCGCAGCTCGGCCGACCTGCAGTTTCGCCAGCGCTTCCACCAACTCAATGCCTACATCGGCCAGACCTTCTGCGCCATTGTGCTGGCCAGGCGCAACGAACTGGGCCACCTACACCCGCAGCAGGCCGCCGATCTTTCTGCGCATATGCTGCTGGCCAGCATGAATTACTTAACCATGGTCGGTACACTGGGCGAAACGCCCCGGGAAGTGATTCCCGGAGAACTTTCCAAGTTGATCTGCAATTATCTGGAAATTGCCAAGCATTAACGGCGACTGTCCCGACGTAATTGGGCCGGGGTAAAGTCGGACGGTTTCAAGGCAATATCAAACTGATTGGCCGGTTCTTCATTGGACAATACGCCGATGACATAGCGGCCGCCGATCAAGTCATATACCGCATCGCCCTTGGTCCAGATCAATGGCTGGTCATACAGGTTGATGGTGTAAGACTCGCCAACTCGCCACAGGGTGTCGCGGTTGTCGTAGTGATCGACCACCAGCAGCTGATAGCTGTCCTCATCGAAATACATGTCGCGTTGCTTGTACTGGTGGCGCATGCCGGCCTTCAGCGTGGCCCGCACATGCCAGACCCGATGCAATTCATAGCGCAACAGCTCGGGGTTGATATGCCCGCGCTGGACGATGTCGCTGTACTTGTTGCTCTTGGCCGCCAGGCGATAGCTGTTGTAGGGCACATAGAGTTCCTGCTTGCCCAGCAGTTGCCAGTCGTACTTGTCCGGGGCGCCAGAGAACATGTCGAAGTTGTCGGTGGTGCGCATGCCATCCGATGAAGTGCCCGGCGAGTCGTAGGCTACATTGGGCGCACGTCGTACACGGCGCTGACCGGAGGCGTAGAGCCAGGCTAGGCGCGGCTCCTTAACCTGGTTGACCGTCTCATGCACCAGCAGCTCGGTGCCCGCCAGGCGCGCCGGGGCCAGGACCGACTGACGAAAGTAGAAGAGGATATTACCGTTACTCTGGTTGTAGTCGCCGGCTGCTTCGTTGAACAGGAACAGGTCTTCGATCTTGGTTATGAAGTAGTCACCGCTCGCCTGAGGTACGGCCTGTGCGTAGTAGCGCTTGACGCTGTCACCGCGGTAGCGCACCAGATGATTCCACAGCACCTCGAGCCCAGATTGTGGAAGCGGGAAGGGCGTGGCCAGCTTGAAGTCGGCGATGCCGTTGCCATTCTCGATCAGCTTGGCCGTGCGCGCATTGTGCTTGGCCGCGGCGTACACCTTGTCGGGGTAGGAAGCCGAACGGTGGGTTGGGTAGACGTTCAATTTCCAGCTGCCGCTGAAGCGCCTGAGCATGGCCAGTTGGCCGGGACTGAGCTGCTCGCGGTACTGCGCAGCATTCGCCGCGGTAATGCTGAACAGTGGTTGGTCTGCGCCATAGGGATCGCGATAACCCAGAGCGGGATCGAAGGCGCTGGCATCGCGGGCCAGGCCACCCTCCCAGGGCGGGATGGTGCCGGCGGCATTGCCGGCTTTTTCGGCACCGATTGGGGTCAGATCCTGACCGAGGCGCGCGGTCTTGGCCGCATCCACCTGGGCCTGCGCCAGACCGGCACTCAGCAGCAAAGTGCCGAACAAGCTGGCGCGCAACAATCCTGAAGTCTTCATGGTCTTCCCTTCCTAGAAACTGTATTTGATGTTGAGGCTGAGGTAGTCGCGATCACTGCTCTTGTTGGCCAGGCCAGCACCGCTGTAACCGACGTACTTGACGCCGAAGGTCAGGGCTTCCTGATAGATGGCATCGACACCCAGCGAGTAACTTTTGCGCTCTTCCAGCAGACCGTTGGTCAATTGCGGCGCAACGCCATTGATGCCGTATTGATAGCTGACACTGGGCACCAGATTGACCACGTTGAACACGTTGCTGTAGGTCAGCGCCAGGCTGCTCTGAGCCCCCCAGGCACTGGAGGTGGCCCCGTAATAGTCGATATCCGACTCGAGGCCCTGCACCCGGCTGCCCACTACCTCGGTCAGCAGCGTGGCCGCATTGGCTCCAAGCAGGTTGTTGAAGCTGTAAATACCCACCAACGAGGCTTGCCACATGGCCTTCTCGCGATAGCCATCGAGGCGCGTACCAGGCGCAATACCTTGGGCGCTACCCAATAGCGCAGTCGGCAGGTACTCAGCCAATCCCAGGGCAATAGGTGCATTGGGCCGATAGCTCAGCTCGCCGGCCAGAGACAAACCATTCAGCCAGCTGTCACCCCCAATACTGGTGTTGAAGCTGAGGCCATAGAGGTGACGTTTTTCCAGGTATTCGGCGTAATACTGCGAGGTGCTGGCGTTCGGTTGCGCACCGAGCACCGGGAGTACAATCGGCTGCGCAACGGTCAGGCCGATCATCGGCACATTCAGGTTGTATCGCAGGTAGTAGAAACCCAGTTCGCTGTCGTTCAGCTCCGGCACCATCCAGCGCAAGGCCACACCGTATTGCGCAGCATCATCGGCTTTAATGTCTCTGCCACGGGGTATGAAGGTGGTGGGCAGGTAAGCGCGGATCAGATCATTGACGAAGCCTGGGCCCAAACTGTTGGCATAGGCCTGGGCCGCCGCTGGATTGTCGAATCCCAGCCCCCCGGGTAAAACCTCCTGGAGCGGTGCTACCGAGAGATAGTCGCAGCCACCGCCCAGCGCATCCAGGGTGGAGAAATAGGTACCACAGGGGTCGATCTTGGTTTCTTCCCAGGCGCTGCCAGGCTGCCAGTAGCCCTCGATGGACAGGCCGTCGCTCAGCTCGAACGAGGCATAACCCATCAGGGTCGGCAGATAGGCTTCTTTCAACTCGGAGCCTGGCGCGCGTAGCGCGTTGAGGTCCACCGGGTTGGTCGCACCGATACCGTTCTGATAGAACAACCCTTCGCCCCAGTTGATCACCTGCCGC
This sequence comes from Pseudomonas paeninsulae, assembly GCF_035621475.1. Taxonomy (NCBI): domain Bacteria; kingdom Pseudomonadati; phylum Pseudomonadota; class Gammaproteobacteria; order Pseudomonadales; family Pseudomonadaceae; genus Pseudomonas; species Pseudomonas paeninsulae. The sequence continues at coordinate 5,227,946 of NZ_CP141799.1, read as the reverse complement.
CCAAGGCGGGCGTTGAGGGCGCGGTCGGCCACCGTCCAGCTGCCATAAACGAAGGCATCCAGCAAGTCGATACTGGAACCGGCATCGTCCAGCCCCTTGTTGGGTATTTCACGGTGCCGACGATCATCGTCCTTCAACTCGAAATCGTAGAAACCACGGGCGCGCAGAAAGATGCCGTAATCGTCCTGAAAGTTCAGGTCCATTTCGGTGACCACCTTGGCCACCTCGGAGAACAGCTCGCCTTTCTTGAAGTTGAGGTTACCGTCGTCGGAGTTGATCAGCGCCCCGTTGTCGCCCTTGCCGCCATTGGCTCGGGCAATCAGCCGGCGGTCCTGGTTTTCCATGCGGTAATTGACCCCGTAGGACAGGGTGGTATCCAAAGACAGCGCCCAATCGTCCCCCGGGCGCACCTGAAAGGCATCTGCCTGACTGACCGCCAGCAGTGCCAAGCAACCTGCCGTCCATGCTGATCTCTGTGCTGCCACGACGATCTCCTGCTATGTTGTTTTTATCGGAACCGGAACATCGGTTCCGATAAAGTAGTAACACCATCGTCATTTGGCAAGCCCGGCAAAGATTTTTTCTGGCGACAGTGGCCGGCGCTAGAGAGGTCGCGGCGCTGTAGCGCCCAGATTGCGTGGCCTTACTTATTTGACGGAATCGGAATTTGGGTTTCTATTTGGCTATGTACTCGTTAACTGTTGCAAGGCCTAGACTGAAGACGTGTGCTCATCAAGGAGTGCCGTTATGGATGCCCAACCCTTTCAACACCTACTGGCTCGGCTTGATCGCCTCACGATCAAACAGAAGTCCATCGTTCAGCATTTTCTCCAGATCAACGTGCAGCGAGATGGCTTTGAAGAGCTCATCCCTGATCTGAAAGCCTGCCCGCACTGTGCCGCCGACGCCGCGCAACTGGCCTCATGGGGCCGCAGTGGTGGCTTGCAGCGCTATCGCTGCAAGGTCTGTCGGCGCACGTGCAATGCATTGACTGGAACACCCTTGGCGCGCCTACGCAAAAAGGACTGCTGGCTGGATTATGCCCAAGCCCTCATTGCTGGATTGACCGTGAGAGCGGCGGCCCGACACTGCAGCATCAGCAAGAACACTTCATTTCGCTGGCGACATCGGTTTTTGCATGATGTGGCGGCGCATCACGATGCGCGTGAAAGCGGCATTGTCGAGGCCGACGAAACGTTCTTTCTCGAGTCATTCAAAGGTCAGCGCGAGATGCCGCGCCCACCCCGTAAACGCGGGGGTGTGGGCAAGACACGCGGAACGGGGCCGGATCAGATACCCGTTTTGGTTGTTCGCGACCGTGAAGGACATACCGCTGACTTTCAGTTGGAGAAGCTCGACGCCGCCCATGTAAGTGCCGCGCTAAGGCCTTTGGTGGATAAAGCGTCGGTGCTCTGTACTGATGGCGCAGCAATCTATGCGGCATTTGCACGCCGCAACGGGATCACCCACAAGGTGGTGTATGCGAGGCCGGGGTTACGCGTCCAGGAAGCGGCTTTTCATATCCAGAACGTCAACGCTTATCACAGCCGGCTGAAGGGCTGGATGGCGCGCTTTCATGGGGTTGCGACCAAGTACCTCGTTAACTACCTAGGTTGGCGCCGCATGTTGGAGCGGTACACAAAGCGCATTCAGCCAGAGTTTTGTCTGCAGGAGGCGGTGGGCCGGCCCATGCAACAGTTAAAGGGTACATAGCCTTCTATTTAGCCCGTAGTGCCAGGGACTCCGCTACCCCTGTCAGGCGGGCAGCCCTTATAAAATTAATAATAATCGGAGAACCGTCATGCTAATCACTGCCAAACCAAGTATCCGCTGGCTGGGCTTGATCGCCCTGTTGGCGTGCTGTTTCACGACCCCGAGCTGGGCCGACTCGCCTTGTAGCGAGCGCAAGGAATCCCTGCTGCTGCCTGGCAAAATCAGCTGCAACCATCAATCGACCTGGATTGCTTCAGGACCACTGAGCACGCGCAAGGTGATCTACCAGAGACCGGTCGGCCCCCCACCGCCAGGCGGTTGGCCGGTGGTACTGTTCTACCAGGGCTCGTTCTTTGCCCTGGACGACTTCGTCTATTACAGCAACGTCTGGCTGGGCAAGCTGTACAACGAGGGCAAGACCATCAAGACCCTGCTCGAGCATGGCTATGCGGTGATTGCCCCCAGCGCGCCGGCCGACCTGTTCTGGCACACCAATATCCCCGGCTTGTCGGGCAGCCTTTACCAGACCAGCAGCGACTTCACCTTTCTGAGCAACCTGTTTCAGGCCATCGACAACGGCCATTTCGGCCCACTAAACGGCCAGCGCAAGTACGCCACCGGCATCTCCAGCGGTGGCTATAACACCAGCCGCATGGCGGTGTCCTTCCCCGGTCAGTTTAAGGCGCTGGTGGTGCATTCCGGCTCCTATGCCAGCTGCAGCGGACCACTCTGCACGGTGCCGGATACGCTCCCGGCCGATCACCCGCCGACCTACTTCATCCATGGTTTCCTCGACGCGGTAGTCCCTTGGTGGAGCATGGACCTGTACTACGACCGCCTGCTCCATCAGGGTATCCCCTCCGGTCGTTATACCGAGCCGCTGGGCCAGCACGAATGGTTCAGCACGTCACCGGGCAAGGTGCTCGCCTGGTTTAACGCCTACCCCTGACAACCGCGCGCAGGCAGCCGAACAGCAGGCTGACTAATCGGCAAGCAGGCAGTGCCGGAAAGCCGCCTGCAGGGCGGCGACATCCTGCGCCTCGGCAAAGATCAGCTCCAGGCGCGAATCCTTGCGCCATTCGCTGCTCTGCCAGTGCAGCGCCTGGCCCTCCAGGGCGTTGGCCGAGAGCCAGCCGGCGTTGGTCTGCAGCACCAGCTTGGCGCGGCGCCAGGGCAAACTCGCGAGCCAGAGCTGCACCTGCATCAGCTCGAAACACTGGCTGGGGTGCCAGCGCCAGCCGATGCTCCAGCCTTCAGGTTGCGCCTGAACCTGGCAGATCGGCTCGGCCGGCGTGCGCCAGACTTGTGGCATGGCTGCGGCGGCGCTGCGGGGCAGCTCATCCAGGCTCGTACCTGCTTCGGCCCGGGCGGCGAAACCGGGTAGTTGCGCCAGGGGCAAGGCCGCCTGAGTCGTCCACAATAGTGGCCGCGCTGGCAGTTGCGTCTGAATCCGCCCCTTTGCCGCATCGTCCAGGTGCTCGGCCTTGTTCAGCAGTAGCAAACCGGCACTGTTCAAGGTGGCCTGCTGGCTATCGGGCAAGCGTGCGCCGGCGGCCAGGGCGGCGGCGTCCAGCACCAGTACCGTCGGTTGCACGGCCAACACGCCCTCCCAGGGGGGCTCGCGCAATTGGCGCAACAACTCTAGCGGATGGCCCAGGCCGGACGGTTCGATCAGCAGGCGATCCGGCCTGGCCTTGCGCAACAGTCGGCTCAGGCCGACCTGGAAGGGCACGCCGTTGACGCAGCACAGGCAGCCGCCCGCGACCTCGGCCATGACGATGCCGTCGGCGTCGCTGCTGAGCAGGGCCGCGTCCAGGCCGATCAAGCCGAACTCGTTGATCAGCACCGCCCAACGCTCAGCGGCCGGACGCTGCGCCAGCAGTTGGCGGATCAGGCTGGTCTTGCCAGCACCCAGGGGGCCGGCGATCAGGTGGGTAGGGATATTTTTCAGCATGGGCCTATGGTGCGGTTGTGCAAGCGATAGGGGAAGGGCCTGTAGGAGGCGCGACGGTCCGACTCGGCGCCACGCAGACGTGAAAAAAGCGGCATGGTAGAGTCGCCAGCATATTCGTTTTTGGGGTAAATCGATGCGTGTTGTTCTGCTGCTGGGCATGCTCGCCCTATCCGGTCTGGCCTGGGGCGAAGCCTGCGTGATTCACAGTCAGGCCGAGCGCCTGGACATCAAGGTCTGCCAGCAGAATCGCAGCATTCCACCGAACCTGTTTCGCAGCGGTTTCTGCCAACCACAATTGAAAGGCCAGAAGGTCGAAGTAGCCTTCGTCGAGCAATGCCCGATCGGCGCCTACGGCGTCTGTCGCAACGCTCAGGTGGGCGGCATGCCCTACCAGCAGGACATTCACTATTACGGCGTGGCCAGCGACGCCGCTTACCTCAAGCCGTTCTGCGAACGGCAGAGCAAGGGCGTATGGATGGCGCGGTAGGGCGAACTCAGGAACGCAGCGAACAGTCCGCCACACGCCGCCGTCGCCGCACTGCGCCTTACGCCAACCAATCTAGAGTCAGCAATAACCGTCGCTCGCCGGCTGGCGGCTGTGGCGAGCGGTGGATCAGCCCACCACCTTCGTTGCCGGTCCATTTCTCGCCCTTGGCCAGCAGCACATGGCCGGCCGCCGCGCGTTCGATCAGAGCTGCATCCTCGGGCTCTGCGGCCGGGTCGCCGAGGCGACGGCGGGCCATCACGCCCTCGCGCAACCACTGGCTGCCGACCCCGGCATAGCTGGTGATCAAGCGCAGCGGCACATGGTCGACATGAAAACGCGGGCACATGGCCTTGTCCAACGCGCGCACGCGTAAGCCGATGCGCCTGCCATCGACCAGGCAAGCAAAGGCGCCGACCAGCCAGCCGACATCGGCGACAAAGGCCGCGTGGCCGGGCAGCTCCTGGTAACCGGCCAGCAGGCTACTCAGGTCCGGTTCGGTATCGGCGCCTGGCAGCTCCAGGGTCAGGGTTTGCGCCAGAGGCTCGTCCAGCGCCAGCAACTGGGTCGCAAAATCGGTGATCGCAGGCGGCAACCGACGCTGCCAGACCGCCAGATTTACCTGGTCGTTGAGCACTTCACAGAACACCTCAACCTGTTCGCCAGCCATCTGCGCCAGCGGTTGTCTGAGGATGGGCGTGAGCATCAGGCTGCCGCCTCTTCGACCCAGGGGCCGAACGGGTCGGGCAGCGCCCGCCAGGCGTCCATGCCCTGGGCCATTTCCGCGTCATCCAGCAGGCAGGCGTCCAGCTCTGCGGTGAGCTGGGCGAAGTCGATATTCTGGCCAATAAATACCAGCTCCTGACGGCAGTCGCCGCTCTGCGCCTCCCAGTTCTGCATGATCGCCTGCAGACCTTCGGCGTCCTCAGGCCACTGAGCTTTCGGTACAAAGCGCCACCAGCGCCCGGCAAAGCCATGACGCATCAGGCCGCCAGCCTGGGACCAACTGCCGGCTTCCTGGTATTTGCTGGCCAGCCAGAAGAAACCCTTGGAGCGCAGCAAGCGGCCGTTAGTCCACTCGCGATTGATGAAGCTGAAGAAGCGCTCGGGATGAAAGGGCCGCCGCGCACGGTAGGCGCTGGAGGCGATACCGTACTCCTCGGTCTCCGCGATGTGCTCGCCGCGCAACTCCTTGAGCCAACCCGGCGCCTCGGCCGCGCGGGCGAAGTCGAAGCGACCGGTGTCGAGGATCTTGGCCAGCGGCACCACGCCCATGGCCATGGGCAGAATCTCGGCATGGCTGTTGAGACCACGCAGGATGGCAATCAACTCTTCGCGCTCATGGCTGCTGATCAGATCGATCTTGCTGACCAAGATCACATCGGCGAACTCCACCTGCTCGATCAGTAGGTCGGTAATGCTGCGCTCGTCGTCCTCACCGAGGGTTTCGCCACGGCTGGCCAGGCTCTCGGCCTCGTGAAAATCGCGGAGGAAGTTGACCCCATCGACCACCGTAACCATGGTGTCCAAGCGTGCCAGATCAGCCAGGCTCTGGCCCTGTTCATCGCGGAAGGTAAAGGTCTCGGCCACCGGCAGCGGCTCGGAAATGCCGGTGGACTCGATCAGCAGGTAATCGAAGCGACCTTCGCGGGCCAGGCGGCCGACCTCTTCCAGCAAGTCTTCGCGCAGGGTGCAGCAGATGCAGCCGTTGCTCATCTCGATGAGTTTTTCTTCGGCGCGGTTGAGGCTGACATCGCGCTGGACTTCGCTGCCATCGATATTGATCTCGCTCATATCGTTGACGATCACCGCGACCTTGAGGCCCTCGCGGTTCTTCAGGATGTAGTTGAGCAGGGTGCTCTTGCCGGCACCGAGAAAGCCGGACAGTACGGTTACGGGAAGACGATTGGGCATGGTTTTAGGCTCCATCAGGGTTCGGCATGACGCAGATGCTTTTCGCGTTGTTCTTGGCGTTCTTTGGCCTCAATGCACAGGCTGGCGGTGGGCCGCAGCAGCAGACGCTTGAGGCCGATCGGCTCGCCAGTTTCACGGCACCAGCCGTATTCGCCACGGGCCAGGTGATCGACGGCTGCGTCGATCTTGTCGAGCAGTTTCTTTTCCCGTTCGAGCTGGCGCAGTTGCCACTGCCGCTGTTCTTCGGCGCTGCCGATATCGGCCGGGTCGCTGCTGGTTTCGTGCTCGCGCAGGGTTTCGAACTCCTCGGCGATGCGCGTCTGCAGATCGCCGCGCTGGCTCAGCAGCAAGGCACGGAAAAACTGCTGTTGGGCGTCGTTCATATAATCATCGGCCGGCTGGGCAAGCAGCTCGGTTGCGGTGAGCAGGGTCAAGCTCATGGTACGAATTCACTGGCATGCTGTTTGGATTGATATAACATAACATTTATCACTACTGCCTACTGCTGGATTTTTGATGCATGCCCTGACTCTGCCGGATATTGCCGCCCAAGCGACTCACTACCCACAAACCCTGGATTGGGTCGGCATGGGCGAAGTCGCCTTACCGCTGTTGTTTGCCAAGCAACGGATCAACGCCCGTGCCGATGCCGGGGTCAGCCTGGACGCTGGCAGCGTGCGCGGCATTCATATGTCGCGCCTGTACCTAGCGCTGCAGGCCCTGGAGGCCGAGGACCTCAGGCCACAGTTGTTAGAGCAGCTGCTGGGCGAGTTTCTCGACAGCCATCAAGGCCTGTCGCAGCAGGCCTATATCACCCTGCGCGGCGAGGCCTTGCTCAGCCGTCCGGCGTTGGTCAGTCCGCTATCGGGCTGGAAGGACTACCCCTTCGAAGTACGTGCACGCCAGGATTCATCGGGGTTCCACGTGGAACTGCAGGTTCAGATTGACTATTCCTCGACCTGCCCCTGTTCCGCTGCCCTGGCCCGGCAGCTGATCCAGCAGCGCTTTATCGAGGACTTCGCCGACCAGCCCCTCGACCATCAGCAACTGCTGAGCTGGCTCGGCTCGACCCAGGGCATTCTGGCCACACCACACAGCCAGCGCAGCACTGCCACTCTGCAGATACGCCTGAGCCCGCAAGCCAATGAGCTGCCGCTGATCGAGCTGATCGACTGCGCCGAACAGGCCCTCGGCACCGCCGTGCAGACCGCAGTCAAGCGTGCCGACGAGCAGGCCTTCGCCCTAGCCAACGGGCAGAATCTGATGTTCTGCGAAGACGCTGCGCGCCGCCTGCACAGTGCCCTGTTGCTGCAACCAGAGCTGAGCGCCTTCAGCCTGCGCGTGGTGCATGCGGAAAGCCTGCACGCCCACGATGCGGTGGCCGCGAGCAGCTGGAACTGGAGCCTGGCATGATCCGCTGCCGGCACCTGCAGTGGGGCCCAGGTGGCCAGCCGCTGACCCCGCCGTTGGATCTGCAGCTGCTCAGCGGCAGCCTGACGGGGTTGATCGGCGGCAACGGTTGTGGCAAAAGCAGCCTGCTCAAGGTGATTGCCGGCCTGCAACAACCACTGCGTGGGCGCCTCGAACTGGGCGTGCCGCGCCTGGGTGGTGTGGCCTATCTGATACAGCAGCAGGCCCTCGACCGGCAGTTTCCGATCAGCCTGCAAAGCCTGGTCAGTACGGGGTTCTGGCGCAGCCCGCTGAACCGTCGCGAACGCCAGGTTCGCCTGTGCCAAGTGTTGGACGACTGGGGCCTATATGGGTTACCGCACCAGTCGCTACAGGCGCTCTCCGGCGGCGAGCTGCAGCGCGCGCTGCTGGCGCGCCTGAGCCTGACCGATGCCAGAGTGTTGCTGCTGGATGAGCCCGAAGCCGCCCTGGACGATCATGGCCAGACGCTGCTCTGGCAACATATCCAGCGCTGGCAGGCCGAGGGTCGCACCCAGTTGCTGGTCAGCCATGACCTCACCAGCCTTAACCAGCGCCTGGACAACGCCCTGCAGCTGTCGCGCAATGCTTGCCTATTCGCGCCGATCAGCCAGCTGATCGGCCAGCGCCAGACATTGGAACAGGTGGCCTAGGGTGGAGCTGCTATGGGCGCCTTTCGTCGAATTCGCATTTATGCGCCGCGCCCTGCTCGGCGGCGTGGTGTTGGCGTTGAGCGCCGCACCGCTGGGGGTGTTTCTGATCCTGCGCCGCCTGAGCCTGATCGGCGACGCCATCGCTCACGGCATCCTGCCCGGTGCGGCCGTCGGCTTCTGGCTATTTGGCCTGAGCCTGCCGGCCCTGACCCTCGGCGGTTTGGTCGCCGGACTCGGCATGGCCGGCCTAGCCGCCTGGATCACCCGCCGCACCGGCCTGCGCGAAGATGCCAGCCTGGCGGCGATCTACCCGATTTCCCTGGCCAGCGGCGTACTGTTGCTGGGCCTGGCCGGGCGCAAGCTGGATCTGCTGCACCTGCTGTTCGGCTCGGTATTAGCCGTCGATCAGAGCACGCTCAACGGCATGCTGCTGGTGTCGCTCGGCAGCCTACTGGTCCTGGCGCTGATCTACCGCTGGCTGCTGCTGGACAGCCTCGATCCGCTGTTTCTTGCCAGCGTCAGCCGCTTCGGCCCGCTGGCCTATGGCCTGTTTCTGACCCTGGTGGTGCTCAATCTGGTGATCGGCTTCCAGGCCATCGGCGCGTTGATGGTGGTCGGACTGATGATGCTGCCGGCCGCCGCCGCACGTTTCTGGAGCCGCCATCTACCCAGCCTGCTACTGCTCGCCGCACTGACCGGTGCGACCTGCGTCTGGCTCGGCCTGCTGCTGTCCTACCACGCCAACCTGCCCAGCGGCCCCTGCATCGTGTTGCTGGCTGGCCTGGCCTATGCCCTTTCCGTGCTGTTCGGGCCGCTCAATGGTCTGCTGCGCACTACTTGCCCCTTACCTTCACCCTGAGGAACGCGCCATGCGTGTGTTGATCGCCCTATTCGCCCTGCTCGCGTCGCTGCCCTTGAACGCAGCAGAGAAGCTCAAAGTCGTCACCAGTTTCAGTATTTTGGCCGACATTACCCAACAAATAGCCGGAGATAAGCTCGAGTTGTACAATCTTGTCGGTGCTGATGCCGACGCTCATGTCTACCAGCCGAGCGCCGACGATGCCAAGGCGGTGCTCAACGCCGACCTAATCATCGCCAACGGTCTGGGTTTCGAGCCCTGGCTGCGGCGTCTGATCGCCAGCAGTGAAGCCCCCGGCAGACGGCTCGACGCCAGCGCCGGGGTGCTGCCGCTGATGCTTGATGAAGACGGCGAAAAGGTGCCCGACCCGCATGCCTGGCAGAACCTGGCCAATGCCGAGATCTATGTACAGAATATCGCCAAGACACTGAGCCAGGCCGACCCGGCCAACGCCGCCTACTACGGCAGCCGCCGCGATGCCTACCTGGCCGAAATCCGCGCCCTGCTCGTTGAGGCGCACCAGGGGCTCGGCCAGCTGCCACCGGCCCAGCGCACCATCATCACCAGCCACGATGCCTTCGCTTACCTGGGCCAGGCTTATGGCCTGAGCTTTATCGCGCCCCAGGGGCTAAGCACCGAGGACGAGCCTTCGGCCGCCGCAGTGGCGGCGCTGATCCGGCAGATCCGCGCCGACGGCGTGCGCGCGGTGTTCGTCGAAAACATCCGCGACCCACGACTGATCCAACAGATCGCCAACGAGGCCGGGGCCAAGGTCGGCGGCACCCTGTATTCCGACGCCCTGGCCAGGACCGGCCCGGCGAGCACTTACCTGGGCATGTTCAAGCACAACTGCGACACCCTGCTGGCTGCGTTGCGGCCATGAAGCCGTGGAGCCCATTGCTAATGGCGCGTCAGATCTTGCTGACGAACGTACGGGCTTGGTAGAGCGCGAAACCACTCAAGGCGATGATCACCACCACCGCCAGGATATCGGCCCCTGGATAACCCCAAAAATCAGACATGTTATTTCCCCTTCAGGCAGTTGCCTGCGTAGTGAGCGTATGGGTTTTGCTCAGATCAGCGCGGTATCGCGCATACGTTGCCGACCGAAATCGCTCAGACGAAATTTGAACAGCACCTTGCCGAGGCCGAAGTATTCCTGCTCATCCAGCTGCTCCTCGACACTTTCGATAATGCCGCTGGAATAGAGGTCGGTCAGGGTCACCCGCGTGGTGCCCCGCCAGTACGGGCCGGAAATGGCGTATTCGCGCTCAAGAATGTCCGATACCTGCCAATCCCATAATCCTTGCTCCAGCTGATCGTTGATCAACTGCAGGATACGGCCCTTCATATGCAGCTTTTTCATGAGCGGACCTCCTCTGCTTTGGTCTTGGACACGGCGCGCACCACTTCCAGCACCTCGTCGCTCTCGGTGTACATCACGAAACCACCGATGACGAACAGGGCAAGCCCGGCGAGGAAGTTCCACTCAGGAAACTCCAGGGTAAAGGCGGCCAGAAAGATCACCGCAAAAAGTCCGTACAAGGCAGCAATAGCCTGCCCGCGGCCCACGCCGATCAGAGGAAAGGACTTGTACCAGGACACATAACAGAAGGCGAAGGTGACCCCGGCCAACATCAACCAGCCGATTGCCGCCCAGTTGAACGTCGCCACTACCAGTTCCACCACCGGTTGATCGGTAAACAGGTAAATGGCGGGCAGAATCAGCGCGACCCAGTAGAGCACCTCGGCGGAGAAGCGCACGGTGATGCCCACGTCGGGGTCGGCAACATCCAGGCCTCGCCCAGCGATCGCCCCCTCAATACCCCAACCCAGTGCAGCCATGGCGCCGCCCAGATAGCCCAGCCAGCCACTGTCAGCGGTCCCCGTCAATTCACCGATAATCCCGGGCGCATAAACCGTCACACCGCCGGCCATGATGATGAAAATGCCGATCGCCGCCCGTTTGGTGATTTTCTCCTGATACCAGAGGCGAGCCAGGGTGGCGCCGATTATCGGGTACATCAGCGCGGCGATGGCGGCGAACGCACCACCGATATAACCCATGGCCAGATAAGAGCCGAAGATCGCCATGGGCCCACCAAAGATGGCGCCGATGAAGAACCACTTGGAAATATTGCGCATCTGGCGAATGGTGCGGCCGTATTCCCCCCATTTGCCGAGTACGCCATTCCAGAGAAACAGGAACAACAACACGGCGATGGCATTGAAGGTCGTCAGCACTGCCGCCGCCAACAGAAATTCGGAATTAGTCTCATAGGACAGATTGACATAGGGCGCTTCAAACCAGACGGCGGACCCAGGCACATACCAAGCCCCCCACAAAATAGCGCACCACAATGCCCAGATAAATCCCCAGCGAATACTACTGGCAGTAAAGCGCGTGCGCGCCTGCTCCAGACTTTTATGCATTATTATTGCCTCCTTGAAAATTGAAGGAGAGGCGCGCTGGCCACCGAATAATTTCGGCATTGTTAGCGAGTCGATGTATTGCATTCGACACTTCGTTACCCATAAATAGAGGTGGTAACTCCAGTGCAAAAAAACATGGCCAACTATTAAAATTGCCAAGCAGCACGTCGCTCCACGCTACAACGCTAACATGTGCTTCGCGAAACTGGCTAAGTATTTAACTATAAAAATTCAAACAAGCGGTCTGTTTGCTCAGTCATCAGCCAGTCAAAATTAGCTCATCTCTGGCTTGTTCGTGTGGTGGAATAAACGCTTGAGTGACTGGCCGTTGGGGTGGTCGTTGTCCGCCTCGGTGATGTGTAAAGCCCCGCGTATCCAGGCGCTTATTTACGCATCTCAAGGGCGCAATAAATCAGCATATTAATTGCAGTGGCCATATTTACCGAGAGTATATCCGGCTTATTTCTGTGCTCTTGCGCAACTATTTAAGGTGCGCCGTTCGCTGCCGTGATTTCTGAGTAAGCCCTTGCTGGTCGGGCATCTCAGCGAATTCAATGCCGAATAAAATACCGCCGTAGATTCCACTTTGCGCCGCTTCATGGGGCCACTCAGGCATCCCAGACTAATCTGCACGCTTGCTGTATGGTCTCACTTCATTTTCATGCATATCGAACCCGTGAATCTTGCGATTCAGGGTTCTTGATCTATTAACTCGTCTAGTTGATAGGCCGGTTTCTTTTTGTCTGTTCACGCGACAGCAAGACGCCTTATTCAGGGAGAAATTTATTACGACTCGAGTAGCCATTATTGGTGCCGGCCCCAGCGGTCTTGCACAACTTCGCGCCTTTCAGGCCGCCCAAGAAAAAGGTGCCGAAATCCCAGAGCTTGTATGTTATGAAAAGCAGGCGGATTGGGGGGGGTTGTGGAATTACACATGGCGCACGGGTCTGGATAAGCATGGCGAGGCGGTCCACGGGAGTATGTACCGCTATCTCTGGTCCAATGGCCCAAAAGAGTGCCTCGAGTTTGCCGATTACACCTTTGACGAGCACTTTGACCAGCCCATCGCCTCCTATCCACCGCGCGCAGTACTCTGGGATTACATCAAGGGCAGGGTCGAGAAAGCCGACGTCCGTCAGTATATCCGTTTCAATACGCCGGTTCGCCAAGTTAGTTATTGCCCGCAAAGTCGACAATTTACGGTAATTGCCCATGACCATGGCAGCGACAGTACCAGCAGTGAGCTATATGACCATGTGATCGTTGCGTCCGGTCATTTCTCGACACCCAGCGTGCCCTTTTTCGAGGGCTTCGAGGGCTTCAATGGCCGTATTCTGCATGCCCATGACTTTCGCGATGCAGTGGAGTTCAAGGACAAGGATATTCTCCTGATCGGCAGCAGTTATTCCGCCGAAGATATCGGTTCGCAATGCTACAAGTACGGCGCCCGGAGCATTACCAGCAGTTATCGCACCCGTCCCATGGGCTTCGATTGGCCGGAAAATTGGCAGGAAAAGCCCCTGCTGACCAAGGTCGATGGCGATACCGCCTATTTTGTCGACGGCAGTTCAAAGCGAATCGATGCCATTATTCTCTGCACCGGCTATCTGCATCACTTTCCGTTCCTTGATGAAGAGCTGCGCCTGAAAACCAGCAACCGTCTCTGGCCGCTGGGCCTGTATGAGGGCGTGGCCTTCGTCGAGCAGCCAGGCCTGTTCTACCTTGGCATGCAAGACCAGTGGTACACCTTCAACATGTTTGATGCCCAGGCCTGGTTTGTGCGGGATGTGATTCTGGGTCGTATCGTCACGCCCACCAAGCCGGCAATGGAGGCTGCCATCCAGACCTGGAGTCGGCGCGAAGCCCTGCTTAAAAGCGATGAGCAGATGATCCGTTATCAGGGCGACTACATAAAATCCCTGATCGAACAGACGGACTACCCGAGCTTCGACATCGAAGGTGTGAACCAGACTTTTCTGCAGTGGGAACAGCATAAGCACAACGATATTCTGACCTTCAGGGATCACTCCTATCGCTCCCTGATGACGGGTACGCAGGCACCGGCGCACCATACGCCGTGGCTCGAGGCGATGGATGACTCGCTAGACGCCTATCTGAACCCACCGAGCAAAGCGGAAGCTGAAAAGGCCATCTGAACCGGGGTCAATCAGGCCCTTCTCGACGGCTGATTAACGCTCTGCAATGTTCCGCCTGATCGTTGCAGAGCTTCATGGCATGCCCGCCTTGTTGCGGGCTCGCAGTTGTTCGCCCGGTCTGAGTTTCTCTGAGTACAGATCCCGCGGTTTACCACGCCTGCCGGGATCGGCTAGCGTTCAGGGGCACGGACCGCGTCGCGGCGTTTATTGGCAGACTCCATACGCCGGTAAACCCACCGGCTGCGCGAGGTGGCCACGGCAGGTTATCAACCTCCCCCCGCAACATCGGTCATGGCCTATGTCCAGCAAACCGAACATTTCCATCCGCGATTACCACCCCAGCGATCTCCAGGCTGTAGTCACGCTGTTCAGCACCTCCGTGCATGCTTTGGCGAGCGCTCAGTATGACGCCGCGCAGCGGCTGGCCTGGGCGCCAGAGAATGCCGATTTGCAGGCCTGGCAAGGGCGCCTGGCGACGTTGCAGGTCAGGCTGGCGCAACACCGGGGACAACTCGCCGGGTTTATCGGCTTCACTGCGAACGGTCATATCGAGCTGCTGTTCAGTGCGCCGTCGTACGTCCGGCAAGGGGTAGCGACGGCGCTGTATCGGGACGCCGAGGTCTGCTTGCGCAGCCTGGGCGTGGCGGCGCTGTGGACCGAGGCCAGCCTGACGGCGCGGCCATTCTTTACGCGGCAGGGCTTTTCTGTGGAGCAGGCACAGACGGTGGTGCGCGGCGCTGTTACCTTGCAGCGCTTTGCCATGCGCAAGTCGCTGCGTCCCTGAATTGCTGCGCGACAGCCCGCCACCCCGGAGTAACCATGACTCATCTGACCTGGACAGGACTTGCGCTGGTACTGCTGGCAGTCGCGGGGTTGGCCTACTGGAACTGGCGCAGTAACCGTCAACTCAGGCAGCTGGATCAGCGTGTCCGCCGACAGGGCGAATTGCTCGAGCAAATCGGCAGCGTGCTGGAAAACCCGCAACTCAGCGAAGACGAGCAACTCGCTAAAAGCGAAGCCCTACTGGCCAAGCTGCGGGAAAGCAGCAAGCCCTGAGTGGCAATCGCACAGCCTGCAACCGCAAGCCTGCAGGCGCCGCGCTGGTTGGCCCGCCTCTCGGCAGTGCATGGGCGCAGCGCCGTGCGCCGGCCATCTATACCTTAAGAGATATGGTCAAAGGCCGGCGGCGCGTGGCAGTGTGGCTTATCGCACCGCTCATTTTTCCGTACGGATGGACTGTCATGGATATTGCCGAATTCGCCGACCTGCTGGCCGCCGCCAAGGCCCAGCCGGAACCACAACGCTTGCTGCTGGTGTTCGTTAGCGCCGAGTTACCCGAAGACGCCAGCGCAGAAGAACGCCAGCGCCACGCCGAGAACCAGGGTGGCTCGCTCAAGCCGGTGCTGTGCGTCGACAAGCTGCCGGACGAACTGGTGGATTTTGCCGGGCTGCTGGCCGAGTCCAGCCGCACCGGTGTGGCCTGGGATCTGGTGTTCGCCGCCGGCCTGGCTGGGCGCGCAGGCATGGCGCCGAACAGCGACGAGGCCGAACAACCGCTGAAGATGATGGTCGGGGCCATCGAGGCCGGCAGTATCGGCAACTTCGTCGCCTTCGACCGTGAGGGCCATGCGGTCAACTTCTACTAGGCGCCGGTCACCGTACTACTGCGCAAATCGCAACAATCAAATAGCAGCGACTTAGTGCCAAGGTTCCCTGGCTCGCTGCGCGCGCCCATGTGAACGTTTCTGATGGGTAAAGCCCAACCGGGCGGTCCGGGTGCAAGACGCATAATTGTGCCGCTGGTTGCTGGGAGTGAACGAGCCCTGGGAGGTCAGCCGAGTCCGTGTCGACACCCGCCTGCCGTTGCTGGCCGACGACTGCGCAGCCATGGTCAATGTCAGCATCCAGTCGCTGGATCGCGAGCCGGGCCTGGTGTCCTTCTACGCGCCGGTGTTCGCCGGGGTGCACTACCGTTTTGCCGACGCGGTCGAGGACTATAGCAAGCGCTTCATGCAGGCCATGCCCAGCGCGGCGGCAGCATCCTGTTCGGCTGCAACTGCATCCTCAATTACCTCTATTCGCAGTTGCAGGGGAGCCAGACCGCGCGACTCATCGGCCCCATCATCTGCGGCGAAGTCGCGTACCAGCTGCTTAACCAGGCGGCGGTCTACCTGACGCTTGAGCAACGCTGAACCAGCGGCCTCGCACTGCCAGGATCGCGACCCGGCAGTGAAACAGTCGCGTGTCCGCCGCAGGACACGTTATGGTTAGGGCATGTCGCCCATTCGGCACAGTGCTGCCGGCGCTCGACCAGTTGGCAGTCATTTTCCCGGGCGAGGTCGACCCCGCGAGACCATAGGTTTGGACCCACCCAGACTCGTCCGTCCGCCCACTCTCAAGAGACCCGTATGCAGATCGAGTTGATCGAAATTCGCGACCACCTGCAGCGCTTCCCGCCCTTCGATGGGCTGCCCGAAGACAGCCTCGACGAGATCGCCCGCCAGGTCGAAGTCGGCTACTTCAAGGCCGGTAGCGAGATTCTCAGCTTCGGTGCGGAGATCCACGACCTGCACTATGTGCGCAGCGGCGCGGTGGAAATCTACCGGCGCACCGGGGCGCTCTACAATCGCCTGACCGAGGGCGATGTCTTCGGCCAGTTTGGCCTGCTGCGCGGGCATAAAGTACGTCTGCCGGCCCGGGCCATTGAAGACAGCCTGATCTATTTCATTCCCGGCCGCCTGTTCGAGCAACTCTGCGAGGCCCATGACTTCTTCGCCGACTTCGTCGAGGCCGAGGGCCAGTCGCGGCTGAAGTCGGCGGTGGAAAGCCAGGGCAACGCCAGCGATCTGATGAAGATCAAGGTGCGCAAGCTGGTCTCGCGGCGCACGGTCAGCGTGCCCCTGGGCACCTCGGTGCAGGAAGCAGCGCGGGTGATGACCGAGCACAGCGTGTCTTCCCTGGTGATCCTCGGACCGCCATCCGCCGCCGGGGCGCCCCTGAGCCAGGTGATGGTCGGCATTACCACCGATCGCGACCTGCGCACCCGGGTACTCGCCGAAGGCCTGGCCCTGGACACCCCGGTCGATCGGGTGATGTCACCCAACCCGATCACCATCAATGCCGACGACTCGGTGTTCGAGGCGATGCTGTGCATGCTCCGCCACAATATCCATCACCTGCCGGTGGTGTACCGTCAGCGCACGGTCGGAGTGATCAACCTGTCGGACATCATCAAATACGAGTCGCAGAGCAGCCTGTACCTGGTCAACAGTATCTTCAACAAGCAGTCGGTGGCCGAGTTGCAGGCCCTGTTGCCGGACCTGCGCACCACCTTCCTGCGCATGGTCAATGAACAGGCCACCGCCCACATGATCGGCAGCGCCATCTCGGGCATCGGCCGCAGCCTGACCCAGCGCCTGCTGGAGCTGGCCGAGCAAGAGCTCGGCCCGCCGCCGGTACCCTACTGCTTCATGGCGCTGGGCTCGATGGCCCGCGACGAGCAGTTGATCGTCACCGACCAGGACAACGCCCTGGTCCTCGACAACCGCTTCGATCCGCGAGTCCACGACGACTACTTCCTCAAACTGGCGACCTTCGTCAGCGACGGCCTGGCGGCCTGCGGATACAGCTACTGCAAGGGCGGGATCATGGCCACCAATCCCCAGTGGCGCCAGCCGTTGCGGGTGTGGAAGGGCTACTTCAACCAGTGGATCGACCGGCCCAACCCGGAAACCCTGCTCAACAGCTGCATCTTCTTCGACCTCGACAGCGTCTACGGCGAGGCCGAGCTGGTCGAAAGCCTCAAGGACCTGCTGGCGCAGAAAGCCAGCAGCAACCCGCTATTTCTCGCCAGCCTGGCGCGCAACGCACTCAACCGCACCCCGCCGCTGGGCTTCTTCCGCACCTTCGTGATGGAGAAGGACGGCCAACAGAACAACATCATCAACCTCAAGGGCCGCGGCACCGCCCCGCTGACCGACCTGATCCGCGTGCATGCCCTGGCCGCCGGCTCCAAGGCGCAGAATTCCCTGGATCGCCTGGACGCCATCGCCAGCACCAAGCTGCTGACCGAGGAAGCCATCACCAAGCTGCGCTACGCCCTGGAATTCCTCTCCATCGTGCGCATCCGCCATCAGGCCATGGACCTCGAGGCCAGCCGCGAGCCGGACAATTACATCGAGCCGGAAAAGGTCTCCGCCAGCGAGCGCTACAACCTCAAGGAAGCCTTCCAGGTACTCAGCAACGCGCAGAAATTTCTGCGCTTCCGCTACCCGGCGGGCGGGTCCCAGTGAAGCTGCCCACGGTCTCGCGTAATACCGCCCGCGTAGCGCCGACAGATTGGCCGAATATCTTCATCCGGCTCGCGCAAACGGCCAAGGATCCGCGCCTGGCCGCCTTCTATCAGGCCGGCGTGGTAGCCGCCGACACCCCGCTGGAACAGGTACCGCTGGTGGCGCTGGACGTGGAAACCACCGGTCTGGATTGCAATCGCCACTCGATCGTCAGCCTCGGTCTGGTGCCCTTCAACCTGGTGCGTATCCGCTGCGGCCAGGCGTTGTACTGGGTGGTGAAGCCGGTTTCCGAGCTGAGCAGCGAGTCAGTCACCTTCCATCACATCACCCACAGCGACATCCGCGACGCCCCCAGGCTGACGACTATTCTCGGTGAATTGCTGACGGCCATGGCCGGCAAGGTGATGGTGGTGCATTACCGCACGATCGAGCGCGGTTTTCTCGACCAGGCGGTACGTCAGCATCTGGGCGAGGCGCTGCACTTCCCGGTGATCGACACCATGGAACTGGAGGCTCGGTTACACCGCAGTCAGCGTCAGCCGGGCTGGTTCGACCGGCTGTTCGGCCGTCAGCCGACTTCCATCCGCCTGGCCGACAGTCGCCTGCGCTATGGCCTGCCGCTGTACCAGGCGCACCACGCCCTGACCGATGCCCTGGCTACGGCGGAGCTGCTGCAAGCGCAGGTAGCCACCCACTATTCGCCGACCACCCAGGTCGGCGAGTTGTGGAGCTGATGGATTGCTGCGGGGTACATTTTTGCGAGGGGCCACTGGATCACGCGGAGCTCTTGTAGGAGGGGCTTTAGCCGCGATGCTTTTGCCCACTCCCGTTGGCCAGCGTAGGATCGGTTGAGCGCAGCGATACCCATAATCCTGAGCGGGTGCCAGTCATTGCGCCGCGTTGACTGACCCTTCATGTTGCGCGCCCGAGGGGCGCAACCCGCATCAACCCACACGATGTAATGCCGAACATAAATAGCCGCGTCAGCACCCCACCAACCTGGTTAAGAACTCGCGGCTAATGCCCCTCCTACAAGAATTGCGGCGGTGACTCAAACGACCCAGCCCTGCGCAGCGCAGACAAAAAACGCGCCCGAAGGCGCGCTCTTGAATTGCCCAACAACAGCGGTCAGCGCGGCTCGCTCATCAAGCCTTTGACGATGGACACGCAGCCCACCAGCAAGACGATGGTGAACGGTAGTCCAGTGGACACCGCCATCGCCTGTAGGGCTACCAAGCCGCCGCCCAGCAGCAGGGCGATGGCGACCACGCCTTCCATGATGGCCCAGAATGCCCGCTGTGGAATCGGCGCATTGACCTTGCCGCCAGCGGTGATGGTATCGATTACCAGCGAACCCGAGTCCGACGAGGTGACGAAGAACACGATCACCAGGACGATGCCGATAAAGGAGCTGATCTCGGCCAACGGCAAATGCTCAAGCATGACGAACAGCTTCAGTTCCAGCGCGGCATCCTGCACCCCGGTGAAGCCATCGCCGACCAACTGGCCGATGCCGGTACCGCCAAAGGCAGTCATCCACAGCACCGAGGCCAGGGAAGGCACCAGCAGCACCGCGACCAGGAACTCGCGCACCGTGCGACCGCGGCTGACCCGCGCGATGAACATGCCGACAAAGGGCGACCAGCTGATCCACCAAGCCCAGTAGAAGGCGGTCCAGCCCTGGCTGAAGTTGGCGTCTTCACGCCCGAAGGGATTGGACAGCTCGGGCAGATAGACCAGGTAGCTCCCCAGATTGCTGAAGAAGCCGGTGATGATCGCCAGCGTCGGACCTACCAGAATGATGAAGCCGAGCAACAGGATCGCCAGGATCATGTTCAGCTGGGACAGGCGTTTGACCCCCTTGTCCAGGCCGGCCATTACCGACATCAAGGCAATCGCGGTGATCCCGATGATCAGCAGCACCTTGCTGGTATCGGTCGCGGCTATGCCGAACAGGTGATCGATGCCGGCTGCCGCCTGCTCGGCGCCCAGGCCCAGCGAAGTGGCGAGGCCGAACAGGGTGGCGAACACGGCGAGGATGTCGATCACATGCCCTGGCCAGCCCCACACCCGCTCACCCAGCAGCGGGTAGAAGATCGAGCGGATGCTCAGTGGCAGGCCCTTGTTGAACGAGAACAGCGCCAGCGCCAGCGCCACAATCGCGTAGATCGCCCACGGGTGCAGACCCCAGTGGAAGATCGTGGAGGCCATTGCCAGGCTCGCAGCCTCCTGCGCATTGCCGGCGGCAGCGCCCAACGGCGCCCAGTCGGTGCGCAGGCCATCTTCGCCGAGACTGGTCCCGCCCATGGCCGAGGCAAAGTGGGTCATCGGTTCAGCCACGCCATAAAACATCAGGCCGATGCCCATGCCGGCGGCAAACAGCATGGAAAACCAGCCGGCATAGGAATGGTCGGGCGTCGCATCTTTGCCACCCAGGCGTACCTTGCCCAGCGGCGAGACGATCAGGAACAGGCAGAGCAGCACGAAGATATTGGCCGAGGCGATAAAAAACCAGGCCAGGTTACTGGTCAGCCAACTACGTACGGCACTGAACAGCGGCTCGACTTCGCTTTGCAAAGCCAGCGCCAGGACCACGAACAGCACCACGGTCAGAGCCGAGATACTGAAGACCTTGCCGTGGATATCCAGGTTGAACAGGAACCTGCCTTTGATGTTGTCCTGGCCGACCACATAGTCGGTATCAATCAGGTTGGCGGCCCCGCTCGGGGCCGGAATGCCACCCTCTATTTCCGCTTGTGGCTGTGGCGTCGTGTCATGCGAAGGGGGTTTTTCCATGTGGAGTTCTCCTTGAGGCATTTAACTCGCTGGCAAGCACAAGAAGGACGGATTCGCCCAACTTACAACTCATCGCGACCGAAAATATTTTTTCGGTTAGCCGGTAAGGGTAACAGGCAAACCCCACGTTTGCTGGCCACAGGCCGTCATTCGCGGGCCAAATGCCGCCATTTACTGATTTTTGGCTAACTGCACGCGGCCCTGTTGATGCCACACTGCATGGGTAATAGGTTTAGCACCAACCCGGCGTCAGCGCACAGGAACCAGCATGCCTCTGGACTTCGCGATCCCCAATCTATTCGCCTACCTGATCGCCGCGACCCACGCCCTCGGCATGCTCGCGGCCGTACATGCCGTGCTGACCGTGCGCACCGCCCAGGGTGCGCTGGCCTGGGCGGTGTCGCTGTTCTTCATGCCTTACCTGACCCTGGTGCCCTACCTGGTGTTTGGCCGCAGTCGCTTCGATGCCTATATCAAGGCGCGCCGCCACGCCGACAAGCAGATGCACCAGGCCATGGCCGCGCTGAACTGGCGCCCGTGGGTCGACGAAGCCCTGAGCGCCAGCGCATCCCCGGCCTCCCAGCAACTGCGCGCCTTGCCCCGGCTGGGCCGGATGCCCTGCCTGGCGAACAACCAGGTGCAGCTGCTGATCGATGGCGAAGCGGCCTTCGCCGCGATCCTCGCGGCCCTGGGCCGCGCGCGCAAGGTGATCCTGCTGCAGTTCTTCATCATCCGCGACGACCTGCTCGGCCGGCGCCTGCAAGACCTGCTGCTGGAGCGCGCGGCTGCCGGCGTGCAGGTTTTCGTGCTCTACGACGGTGTCGGCAGCCACGCCCTGCCGCGTCATTTCAGCGATAAAATGCGCGTTGGCGGCATTCAGGTCCACTCTTTCACCACCGGTGGCGGGCTGCTCAGCCGCTTCCAGCTGAACTTTCGCAACCACCGCAAGATCGTGGTGGTCGATGGCGAATGCGGCTTTCTCGGCGGGCTCAACGTCGGCGTCGAATACCTCGGGCACAAGCCGCCACTGGCGCCCTGGCGCGATACCCATGTCGAAGTGCGCGGGCCGGTAGTCGCCTGCCTGCAGGAGTCCTTCGCCGAAGACTGGTTCTGGGCCAGCCACCAATTGCCACCGCTGCTGCTGCCCGAGGCCTACCCGGGCGAGGGCATGCTCTGCCAGGTGATCGCCAGTGGTCCGGCCGACCCGCAGGAAACCTGCGCGCTGCTGTTCGTCGAGGCGATTCACAGCGCCCGCGAGCGGGTGTGGATCACCAGCCCCTACTTCATCCCCGACGAGGCGCTGTTCGCCGCCTTGCGCCTGGCCGTGCTGCGCGGCGTCGATGTGCGCATCCTGCTGCCGGCGCGGCCCGACCACCGGGTGGTCTACGCCGCCTCCAGCCTGTATGCCTTCGAGGCCTTGCGCGCCGGGGTCCGGGTGTTCCGCTACCAGCCGGGCTTTCTGCACCAGAAGGTCATGCTGATCGATGACGATGTCGCCAGCGTCGGCAGCGCCAACCTGGACAATCGCTCGTTCCGTCTGAACTTCGAGATCACCCTGCTGACCTTCGACCCCGGCTTTGCCGCCGAGGTCGAACAGATGCTTGAGCAAGACTTCGCTCGCTCGCGCGAATTGCTCGCCGGCGACTACAAGAACCTGCATCGCCTGCAGCAACTGGGCATGCGCGTGGCGCGCCTGATCTCGCCGATTCTCTAATAGGCGGTTGGCGTCTCTGACATGAGCGGCCAGCAGCGCTGTGCGCCGAGGCTGACCGGCATGCGGCCGGCAGCTCAGCGCGGTTGCAAGCCGCCACAATCGGCCGCAATCCAACGCGCATGGCTTTCCATGCTGCTGCTCTGGCCGCCGTAGGTACCCTTCACCTGGGTGGCGAACTCGCGGTCGCTGATGAAGCGCGTCTCGCCCTCGCCCTGTCCATCCGGGCAACTGAAGCGGAACTTCCAGCGCTCGGCACTGCGCTCGGTGATCTCGTGGCTACACCCTGACGTGGGGTCTTGCAGGGGAATGTCCTGAGCCTTGATCTGCTCCTCGCTCAAACAGATGCGCACACCCTGGTCGCCCAGTTGCACACCCTGCTTGGCCATCATCTGCTCCATCATCTGGCGTTGTTCGGCCGGCAGGTTGTTCATCTGCTCCAGCATTTGCTGCATGCCGGGCAGCGCCTGACCGCCGACCTGCATATTGCTCGAGCTGATTTCCCACAGACCGGGCTGGATCTCCTGCGCCGTGGCCAGCGCGGGCAATAGGCACAGGGCCAAGGACAGGCTTTTTAATACTGAGATGTGCATGGCCAGACTCCAACGATTCATCGACCCTGCAAGCGTAGGCTGAGTTAGCGACGCAGGCCTGCACTGATGAAAACAACCGCACTCTGCGGGGCTGATGCACCCTAGACGGCCACGTCTTCGCGATAGAGCTGCAGGCCGCGCGCCTGGTAATTGGCCAGGGCGCTGGGATGATCGAGGCTGCAGGTGTGGACCCAGACGCGCGTTGTGCCTGGCCAGAGCCAGGCCGCTTGCAGCGCATGGCTCAGCAACGGGCCGCCGAAACCCTGGCCGAAAAATGCCTCGGCCAGGCCGAAATAGAGAATCTCCACTGCACCCTCGGCATCGCGCAATAGCTCGTAGTAGCCGGCGATTGCGCCCTGGTGATAGGCCACCCAGGTGCGGTGATTGGCTTGCTCGACCAACGCCCGCCACTGGGCATCGCTCCAGTTCAGCTTGTCCGTCCAGGCCCAGGGCTCGCCGACCAGCTGATAGAGAAAACGGTTGAACTGGAACTGCTTGATCCGGCATTCGACGATGTGCAGCTCCGCAGGCAGCGGCTTGGGCCGCAGCTGCTCGGGGCTGTGCATGTCCAGGTAATAGGTACAGGTGCCCATCGGCGGCAGGTCCTTGCTTGATAGTGGCCGAGACTAAACGAACAAAACCCCCACCGGCAAAGCCAAATGGGGGTTCTCCTCTTCTTGCCGCCAGCGCTTGTGACGCTGGGAGCGACAACGGCGTTAGCCGTTACCCGCATCGTTGACCGATAGGGGGGAGCCGAGCTCACAACTCCAGAGTTCCACCGCCGGCTGGGTCGCTTGTGGCGGGCCGAGCCAGTCGCTCATGGAGCGACAACGCTGGTTGAAACACAGTTGGTAATCCCCTGCCTCGGGGGTTCGCCCCAAGCGCAGTGGTTGCAGGGGCGCTAGCTGGCGTTGGTAATGCCAGCTGCCCTCACGCAGTTCGGCATCGGCAGGAATTTCCATGCCAGCACCAGAACCCTTGACCCGCGCCTCGCCGAGCAGCAAGCCCTCGGCGGTCACGCGGTAATCTTCTTCCCAGCGAATTTTCTCGATGGTGTGCCGCCAGGCCAGGGTGAACTCGACAACCGGCAGCTCGGCCCAGACCGCTCCGGCCAGGCCCATGCACAATCCGATCACGCCATAGTCGCCTGGGCACGGTGCGCACGCCAGAAGTGCTGTCCGAGGAACAGCGCCACCAGCACGAAGCCGATCTCATCACTCATCGGCGTGGCCAGGATCAGGCTGATACCCGCGGCGAAGCCCAGCGCGCGCTCCCACCAGGGCATCTTGCAGTGCAGGAACCCGGTGAACACCGCGCCCCAGATACCGATCGCCAGTGCCGCCTTGATCAGCACATAAATGATCGCCAGTAGGCTATCGCTCTGCAGCATCAGCGCCGGCTCATACACCGCCATGAAGGGGACGACGAAACCGGCGATGGCGATACGTATTGCCCACAGGCTGATCTTCAACCCGCTCTCCTTGGCGATAGGCGCCGCCGCGAAACAGGCCAGTGCCACCGGCGGGGTGAGGTCGGCCATGATGCCGAAGTAGAAGACGAACATGTGCGAGACGATCAGCGGCACGCCCAGTTCCAGCAGCGCCGGGGCGGCAATCGAGCTGGTGATGATGTAGTTGGGAATGGTCGGAATACCCATGCCCAGCACCAGGCAGGTGAGCATGGTGAGGATCAGCGAGAGGAACAGGTTTTCCTGGCCGATGGCGAGGATGTAACCGGCGAAGGTCGAGGCCACCCCAGTCAGCGAGACCACGCCGATGATCACCCCGACCAGGGCGCAGGCGATGCCCACCGGCACCGCGTGCCGTGCGCCTTCAACCAGCGCATGCAGGCAGACCACCAGGGTGTCGCGCCCGCCCTTGATGAACCAGCAGATCGCCACCAGCAGCGCGACCACCCCGAATACCACGCCGATACCCAGCTGGAAGAAGCCGGCGCAGAGCACCCCGAGGGCAATCCAGAAGGCCATGCGCAGAACGGTCGAGGAGACTCGCAGGATGATCGCCGAACCGAGAATGACGATGGCGGTCAAGGCCAGGCCGACCATCCCGGAAAACAGCGGCGTGCGCCCGGAGAACAGCAGGTAGATGAGGATGAACAACGGGATCAGCAGGTACCAGCGCTCTTTCACCGCGGCCCAGGGGTTCGGGCACTGGTCTTTCGGCAGGCCGCGCAGGTTGGCGCGCTTGGCCTCCAGATGAACCATCCAGAACACCGAGCCGAAGTACAGCAGCGCGGGCATCAAGGCGGCCTTGGCCACCTCGATGAAGGGCACGTTGATGGTCTCGGCCATGATGAACGCCACCGCGCCCATGATCGGCGGCATGATCTGGCTGCCCATGCTTGAAGTCGCTTCGACGCCGCCGGCGAAGGCCGGCTTGTAGCCGAAGCGCTTCATCAGCGGAATGGTGAACTGGCCAGTGGTGACCACGTTGGCCACACCGGAACCGGTGATGGTGCCCATCAGCGCCGATGACACCACCGAGACCTTGGCCGGGCCGCCGAGCTTGTGGCCGAACAGGCCCATGGCGAAGTCGGTGAACAGCTTGATCATGCCCGCTTGCTCGAGGAAGGAGCCGAACAGGATGAACAGAAAGATATAGGTGGCCGACACATAGGTCGGGGTGCCGTAGAAGCCCTCGGTGCCGAAGGCCAGCTGGTTGACGATCTGATCCAGGCCATAACCGCGGTGGGCCAGGTCCCCAGGCAGGTATTGGCCGAGCAGGCCATAGGCGAGGAACAGCCCGCAGATCAGCGGCAAGGCAATGCCCATGACCCGCCGCGCTGCCTCGAACACCAGCACTATCAGCACCAGGCCGACGACCATGTCGGCACTGGTCAGGTCGCCGGAGCGCTGGATCAGGTCCGCCTCGAACACCCATTGGTAGGCCGCCGTGCCCATGCCCGCCAGGCCCAGCAGCCAGGCCAGCGGTTGCCAGGGCTTGTGCTTGCCGACCAGCGGAATGCTGAGAAATACCACCAGCAGCAGGAAGCCGACGTGCACCGCCCGTAGGATCTGGCTGGACACCGGATGAAAGGCCGCGGTGGTGATCTGGAAGATCGAAAACAGCAGCGCCACATAAAACAGCGCTTTCGGCCAGTCGCCCGGACCTGCCGCGAGGCCGTGGTTTTGTTCAGTCATGGAGCTTATGCCCTCATTGCAACGTCGATAAGGCGCAAGAGTCGCCAATAAAACCTGCCGTACTCAGCACGCTGGTTTTATTCGCAGCTCTACTTGCAGGATGGCGCATGGGTGGCAGGGTAGGATGGGTTAGCCGCGCAGCGGCGTAACCCATCGGGCCGTGGCCATGGGTATCGCTTCGCTCAACCCATCCTACGGGCTCAGTCTGTGCGAGCCCCAACCCACCCGCGTTTTTTACAGCGCGCCGACTTCCTTGTAGAAGCGCTCGGCACCCGGATGCAGCGGGATCGGCAGGTTCTTCGCCGCGCCGTCCAGCTTGATGTCCTTGGCCGCGGAATGGGCGTTGCCCAGACGCTCGAGGTTGTCGAACATCAGCTTGGTCATCTGGTAGGCCACTTCCTCGGACACGTCTTCATGGCTGACCAGGATGTTCTTGATCGCGACAGTCGCGATGTCGACATCCTGACCGTCGTAGGTGCCGGCTGGAATCACGGCTGGCTGATAGGCCGCATTGCCGATCTTGGTGGTCACGTCGGCCGGAATGGCGACGAAATTGATCGGCAAGGTGGCGGCCAAATCGCGGATCGCCGCCATGCCCAGTCCCGAGGATTGCAGGGTGGCATCCAGCTGACGATTCTTGATCAGCTCGACCGACTCGGCGTATGGCAGGAACTCGACCTTGGCCATGTCGTCATAGCTCAGACCGGCCGCGGCGAAGATCGCCCGAGCATTCAGCTCGGTGCCGGACTTCGGCGCGCCGACCGAGATGCGCTTGCCTTTGAGGTCAGCCAGGTTGGCGATGCCGGACTCCTTGTTGGCGACGATCTGGATGTAGTTCGGGTAGGTGCCGGCAATCGCGCGGAGCTTTTTTAGCGGGTTTTTGAAGCCGGCATCTTCCACGCCATTCCAGGCATCGGCGACCGAGTCACCCAGGGCCAGGGCCAGTTCGCCACGGCCGCTCTGCAGCAGGTTGAGGTTTTCCACCGAGGCCTTGGTGGCCTGTACCGAGGTTTTCGCGCCGTCGATACCGTTGCTGTAGAGCTGCGACAGGGCCACCCCGATCGGGTAGTAGACTCCGCTGGTGCCGCCGGTGAGGATGTTGATGAAGGTTGGTGCGGCAAATGCCGCAGTGCTGGCCGTCAGGGCCGCGGCAGCAGCGAGCAGGCTGAAACGCTTGGTCAATCGCATGGAGTATCTCCGTCGTTGTTATGGCTTTATGCAGCGTTTTTTTACTGTAGACGATGCATGGCCGCCGCAGCGGATATGCAGGTCGGGGGCCGATCAGAATGGGCGAAAGTGGCGAATGCCCGCACCCGGCCGAGGCCTGGCACGCGAGAGGCGGCATAGCGGAGCTGGGCGAGACAGGCTCGCGGGGGACGTACGGCAGTTCATAAGCACACCTCTGGTCTTTCTTATAATCGCCGACGCAAACAACGCGTATGGCGTAGCAGAGCTATAGCAGATGCCGTGCCAAGGGTTGCAACGCCCGGTTTAGAGCACGTTGGCCGAAGATCCTCGGACGCAATGGGCGGAATCATGCCTATTGGCGCACAGTAATAAGCGTAAATCCGCCGAAATTTCCCGCCGCAGCCTGGATAAATCCGAGTGCACTCCGGGAGCAGTGCGTGTGATCAGTAATAGCTGCCTGGCGTCTAGGGTAGGTCGCCCGAGGTTTGCTCGGGCATTGCGGCGAGTCTGAGCATGCAAGCGCTGTTGAACGAAATCCTCGATCAAGTCCGCCCGCTGATCGGCCAGGGCAAGGTGGCCGATTACATTCCGGCGCTGGGCGATGTGCCGGGAAACCAGCTGGGCATCGCGGTGTACAGCAACGAGGGCGAGCTGTTCAGTGCCGGCGCTGCGCGTACGGCGTTTTCCGTGCAGAGCATCTCCAAGGTGTTCAGCCTGGTGCAGGCCATCGGTCACTCCGGCGAGGATATTTGGCAGCGTTTGGGCCACGAGCCGTCCGGCCAGCCGTTCAACTCGCTGGTGCAGCTGGAATTCGAGCGCGGCCGGCCGCGCAACCCGTTCATCAACGCCGGTGCGCTGGTGATCTGCGACATCAACCAATCGCGCTTTGCCACGCCGGTGGTGTCGATGCGCGATTTCGTCCGCCGCCTGGCCGGCAACCCCGAGATAGCGGTGGATAACCGGGTCGCCGATTCGGAATACCAGCATCGCGCGCGCAACGCCGCCGCAGCCTACCTGATGCAGTCTTTCGGCAACTTCCATAACGATGTCGAGACGGTGTTGCGCAACTACTTCAGTTACTGCGCCTTGCGCATGAGCTGCGTCGACCTGGCCCGCGCCTTCTGCTTTCTGGCCAACGATGGTTTTTGCCTGCACAGCGGCGAGCAGATCCTCACGCCGCGGCAGACCAAGCAGGTCAACGCCATCATGGCCACCAGCGGCCTGTACGACGAGGCCGGCAACTTCGCCTACCGAGTCGGCCTGCCGGGCAAGAGCGGGGTCGGCGGCGGCATAGTCGCGGTGGTGCCGGGGCGTTTCAGCGTCTGCGTCTGGTCACCGGAACTGAACGCCGCCGGCAACTCCCTGGTCGGCATGGCGGCGCTGGAGCTGCTCAGCGAGCGGATCGGCTGGTCGGTGTTCTAGAGGGCAGCGCCGGTGGATGTAAGCTACAACAGCTTGCGGAACTGCAAGAAGCCCGAGCGCTCGGCAACCCGTTCGTACAGCAGCATGGCCTTGCTGTTGCTGTCGTGGGTCAGCCAATGCACCCGCGCGCAGTCGGCCTGGCGGGCCTGGTCGTAGACGTGTTCGATCAGCTGGCGGCCGACGCCGCTGCTGCGCACGTCCTTGGCGATGAACAGATCCTGCAGGTAGCAGTAGTCGCCAACGGTCCAGGTCGAGCGGTGGTAGATCCAATGCACCAGGCCGATGGCCTTGTCTTCGTGCCAGGCCAGGGCGGCATGCATCGGCTCGGCCGGATCGAGAAAGCGCTGCCAGGTGACGTCACTGGTGGCAGCGGGAATCTCGGTCATGTAGAAGCGCTGATAGCGCTGCCACAGGGGCAACCAGGCCGCCTGGTCGGCGGCGCTGACGGGACGGATCTCGGCGGGAATGCGAACGGCCATCGTGCGACCTCCTGTAGGTAGGATCAGTCATCCTGAAACTGTTATGGCTGCGCTGCAAGTCCTGCCCATCTGGCTAGTCGGCACGCTCGCCACACAGGTCCAGGGCGAACCAGTGTTCCGTCTCGGCCTGGCTGAGGCCGGCGCCGAGCAGGGCGAACAGCTTGCCCAGGGCGGCTTCGCGGGTCATGCCGCCAGCCGAGACCAGACCGGCGCTGGCCAGTTTGCTCCCTGCAGCATAGACGCCGAACTCGACATGGCCATGCGCGCACTGGCTGATCGCCGCGAGCACCACGCCACGCTCATGGGCCGCCTTGAGCGCGGCGAGCAGTTCGGCGTCATCCGCGGGCCCGGTGCCGCTGCCGTAGCATTCCAGCAGCAGGCCGCGTACGCCGCTGTCGAGCAGGGCGCTGACATGCGCGGCCTGGATGCCGGGGAAGCACGGCAGCACCGCGAGATTGACCGGTTGGCGCGGCTGGCGGTAATCGAGGCTGGCCGGGATGCTCTCGACGCGCGGGCTCTGGCGCTGGCGAGGCAGTTCGGCGAAGGCGCCGAAGGTAGCGCTGGCCAGTTTGCTGACTCGCGCGCCATGCATCAGGGTGCCGTTGAAGTACAGGTGCACGCCGGGCGCAACGCCCTGTTGCAGCGCCTGCATGGCACCGAACAGATTGGCCCAGGCATCGCTGCCAGCAACGCCGGCCGGCAGCATCGAACCGCTCAGCAGCACTGGTACCGGCAGGCCGAGCAGCAGGAAACTCAGGGCCGCGGCGCTGTAGGCCAGGGTGTCGGTGCCGTGCAGCACCAGCACGGCATCGCAGCCGTCGTGCTCGACGCCTGCGCGGATTGCCGCGACCATCGCCAGCCAGCTGGCCTGGCTCATATTGGCGCTGTCGATCGGCGGCAGCAGTTCGCGGAAGATCCAGCTGGGCAGTTGACGCGCCTGTTCCTGCGCTTGCTGGGCACGCAGCCGCGCCTCGAAGCCGGAGGCGGGCGCCAGGCCATCTGCGCTCATCTGCATGCCGATGGTGCCGCCGGTGTAGAGCACCAGGAGTTTTGTTATAGCCATGACGGCTCTCCTCAGAGGTTGTGAACATATCGAGCAGCCGTCGCGAGGCTGCCGCAGTAGGCGGGAGTTTTTTCACAGCCTCGCATATAAAAAACAGGGGGCCATAGCCCCCTGTGTATCGCGTCGTTAGCGGCTCAGCGCTGGTGCACGCGGTGGCCGATTTCGGCGCTCAGGGTCTGCGGCGCTGTCGACGGCTGGGCGGGCCAGACTGCCGGATCGAGGTCCAGATCAGCGAAGGCTTTCGGGTCGAAGACGGGCGACTTTACCCCCGCCTTGATCTGGTCGTCGTAGTCGCGCATCAGGCGCAGGCCGACCTTGAACAGCAGGGCCAGGGCGATCAGGTTGGCGATGGCCAGCAGGCCCATGGTCACGTCGGCGAAGGCAAACACCGTACCCAGATCCTGCACCGAGCCCCAGAGTATCAGGCCGACTACCAGCACGCGGTAGACCTGTACCGGCCAGCGCTTGCTGGTGAAGAAGCCCAGGGCGTTCTCGCCGAGGTAGTAGTTGTAGATCAGGGTGGTGAAGACGAACAGCAGCAGGGCGACGCTGACGAATACCCGGCCCCATTCGCCGACTACCGCGGCCATGGCGGTCTGGGTCAGGACCACACCGGCCATCTCGGTGCCCGGCTGATACACGCCGGAGAGCAGGATGATCAGCGCGGTGCAGCTGCACAGGATGATGGTGTCGATGAACACGCTGAGCGACTGCACGATGCCCTGGGCGACCGGGTGCTTGACCTCGGCTACCGCGGCGACGTTGGGCGCGCTGCCCAGGCCGGCTTCGTTGGAGAACAGGCCGCGCTTGACGCCCATGAGGATCGCCGCGCCGATGCCACCGGCAAAGGCTGGCTCGAGGCCGAAGGCACTGTTGAAGATCAGCGTCAGGGTGGCCGGAATCGCGTCGAAGTTACTGCCGATTACGTACAGCGCCATAGCGATGTAGGAGAAGGCCATTGCGGGCACCAGTACGTCGGCGAACTTGGCGATGCGCTTGATGCCGCCGAAGATGATCAGGCCGATCACCACTACCAGGGCGATGCCGCTGACATAGGTGGGCAGGCCGAAGGTGTCGTGCAGCGAGCTGGCCACGGTGTAGGACTGTACGGCGTTGAAGCCGAAGCCGAAGGTCGCCAGCAGCAGCAGCGACACCACGATACCCAGCCAGCGCTGGCCGAGGCCGTGCTGGATGTAGAAGGCCGGGCCGCCACGGTAGCCGCCGTCGGGCTCGCGGCGCTTGTACAGCTGGGCCAGGGAGCATTCGAAGTAGCTGGTGGCCATGCCAACCAGGGCGACCATCCACATCCAGAAGATCGCGCCTGGGCCGCCGAGCATGATCGCCACGGAGACCCCGGCGATATTACCGGCGCCAACCCGGCCGGCAACGCTGAGCATCAGCGCCTGGAACGAGCTGAGCTGGCCGGGCTGGTGCTTGAAGGCTTCGCTGAAGATGCGGAACATGCTGCCGAAGTAACGAAACTGGACGAAACGCGAGGCGATGGTGAAGTACAGACCAAGGCCGATCAGCATGACGATCAGCAGCTTGCTCCAGATAAGGTCGTTGAGAATATCGAGCATGACGGGGAGGTCTCTCTTGTTGTTCTGTCAGGAAAAAATGCTAGGGACGAATGGTTGAGCAGAGCGGCCTGTCATGCAATTGCGCGGGTGGCGGCGACCTGATGCGAGTTGATGCTACAATCGCGTCGCTCGCGCCATTAGTCAGCGCCTTGCGCAGCGACGAGTGTCTGGTATTCGTCTGCCCTGACAGACGGTGGCGCGAAGCGCCGGATGAGGGGGCGGCTATGCCGCCAAGGCTTTCATGATTCGGCTATGGCGCTCGCGGCCTACCCGTTAGGAACAACTGCATGTCGGAATATCTGGGGTCCAATCTCAAGCTGCTGTGCAGTCACTACCGCTCGATTGCCGAGGTGTGCCGCAAGCTGGCGATCAATCGCGCCCAGTTCAATAAATACCTCAGCGGGCAGAGCCGACCGACCGCCTACAACCTCAAGCGCATCTGCGATTTCTTCGGAGTCGAGGCCTACGAGCTGAGCCTGCCGGGCGAGCAGTTCGCCGACCTGGTCGGTGCGCGCAGTGCCGGTCAGGCCCCGCGGCTGGCCGGCGACCCGTTGCTGGACTTCTTCCAGCCGTTGCGTGAGCACGCCAGCAGCCTGTCGCGCTATTGCGGCTACTACTTCGAGTACGCCAACTGCATGTCGGTGCCGGGGCAGATCCTGCTGTCGCTAGTACACCTGCGCGAAGAGCGCGGCAGCTTCCTGTTCGAGCGCCAGGAGCGCCAGGAGCCCTCGCGGGCCGACAGCGGCAAGGCCGAGGACTGGGTGCGCTGCCGCTACCTGGGCGCGGCGTTCTACCTGCAGGACCGGCTGTTCCTGATCGACTACGAGTCGCTGACCGGCAACGAGATGAGCCAGACCATCCTGATTCCCAGCTTCAAGAGCCGCATCAGCCGCCTCAATGGCCTGAAGACCGGGGTCTCCAGCGGCGACCTGCGCACCCCGGCCTGCACCCGGGTGGTCTGGGAGTTCCTCGGCAGCGAGATCAATCGGGTCAATGCCTATCGCCAGGTGATGCTCTACAGCCCGGACGACCCGCGCATCGACGCCGACATCCGCCAGCGCCTGGCCGGCGCGCAAATCCGCAACGGCCTGTTCGAGATCGAATAGTCGGCGTGGCGTCTCGTTGTGGTCGGCCGGGCCTTGAGGAGGCGGAGTTAGGTCGAACAGACCTAGTGTTAGAGCTAAGCGATCCTATGGTCAGCGTGCGACGGACTAGCCTGTGAGAAATGGCAGGAGGATCCGACTGGAGGCCGATATGAGCGATGACGTATCCCGTGACGCGATTGAGGCGGTGGTTCAAGACTTTGTGGTTGCCATGTTGGCGGCTGATGAGAGTCTGTTACGCCGTTGCTTCCATGCGGACTGCCGGATCATTGGGCATTTCCATGATGAGCTTGAGTGGCTAACGCTGGACGATTTTATTGCTTCGCTAACTGCAGAAGGTCCGCAGCAAGAAGAGCCTTACTGCGATATCCAGCAGCTGGATGTGAGTGGTGACGCCGCCAGCGTCAAACTGATCGATATGTATGCGGGCATGCGCTTTACCGACTATCTGGCGTTACTCAGGCATGACGGCAGATGGCAGATCGTCAACAAGCTCTACTATTACCACGCCTAGTTCTTGGTAGCCTGAGGGCACCACTTGGTGCTAGACCTTTCTGCTGCTTTTCGGCACTGCACGAGTGCGCGCAGTGGCCGTAATCTTTGCGGTGCATCCGCTCAAGGGTTGTTTGCAGGCGCTGGCTAGCGAAAGCTTGTCTGCAAAGTGGCGGTGACGGCGCGTTCGGCGCAGTGCCTACAACTTGTTTGAGGTTAGGGCGTTTGTTTAGCCGTGTAGTGTTTTCAGTTGACTGAGTTGCTTTCCATCGGCATCGAAGTTGTCCACTGCCAGCCAGCGCTCATAGGCCTTGGCAAGCGTCGGCCATTCGCGGTCGAGGATGGAGAACCAGGCGCTGTCGCGGTTGCGCCCCTTGATCACCATATGCTGGCGGAAGGTGCCTTCGTAGACGAAGCCCAGACGCTCGGCGGCGCGCATCGAGCGAGCGTTGAGGGCATTGCACTTCCACTCCAGGCGGCGGTAGCCGAGCGTGGCCATGGCCAGCTCGGCCAGCAGGTAGACCGCCTCGGTGGACGCCGGGCTGCGCTGCATGGCGCGGCCGAAGGCAATATGGCCAATCTCGATGCAACCGTCCCTGGGCGCGATGCGCAGGAAACTGAGCAGGCCGACGGCGCGCTGGCTGGCGCGTTCGAGCACGGCGAAGAACAGCGGGTCGCTGCTGGCCGCGTTAGCCGCCAGCCAGGCATCGAAGCCCGTGCGCTCGGGAAACGGGCCATAGGGCAGGTAGTCCCACAGCCGGGGGTCGGACTGCGGGCCTTGCAAGGCCAGCCACAGGTCGTCGCCGTGGGCGGCGAGTTGCAGCGGCTCCAGGCGCACGTAGTGGCCGTTCAGTGGCGCGCGGGCTGGGCTGGATACGGGTTGCCAGTCGAGGTGCATTGCGTCGGTCATGGGGCGACTCCCGATTAGAGCAGTTTGCGGTACTGGATAAAGCCGGAACGCTCGGCGATGCGCTCGTACAGCTGCATGGCCTCGCTGTTGCTCTCCTGGGTCAACCAATGCACTCGGGCGGCGCCCGCAGTCTTGGCGGCCTGGTAGACGTGTTCGATCAGCCGGCGGCCGATGCCGGCGCCGCGCAGGCCTGCGCCGACGAACAGGTCCTGCAGGTAACAGTAGTCACCCTCGGTCCAGCAGGAGCGGTGGTAGATGAAGTGCACCAGCCCCACGGCGCGGTCGTCCTGCCAAGCCAGGGCGGCGTGCATGGGTTCGCTTGGGTCGGGCAGGCGTTGCCAGGTGCGCGCGCTGGTGGCCGCGGCGATTTCGGTTTGGTAGAAGCGCTGGTAGCCCTGCCACAGCGGCAGCCAGGCGGCGTGGTGGTCGGGAGTGACGGGGCGGATCTCGCTGCTCATGGGTCTTCCTTGGTCTGGGCTACTGAGGGGTGTTCATGCGCGCGGCCAGCTCGCGGTCGCGGGCGTCAAGGCTGGCATTCAAGCCCTCGCGCACGCCGCTCTGGTCGGCGGCGCTGCGGTTCTGCCCAAGCTTCCACTTGCCGTCGAGGCGCTGGATCGGCAGGGCAAAGCCGACGATGGCGCGCAGCATGCTGTCGATATAGTCCTGCGGCGCCTCGCTGACCGCCCAGGGTTGGGCGCGGCCGGCTTCGTGACGCTCGCTGAGGCGGCTGACCAGCGCCAGCAGCCGCTCGGCGTCGTCGAACACCTCGGCTTGGCCGTAGGCATGCACGGCGATGTAGTTCCAGGTCGGCACCACCTTGCCGTGCTCGGCCTTGGCCGGGTACCAGGCCGGGCTGACGTAGGCGTCCGGGCCGCTGAAGATCGTCAGCACTTCGCCGCCGTTGGCCAGTTCCTGGCACTGCGGGTTGGCTCGGGCGAAATGGCCGTAGAGGGTGCCGAACTCACCTTCAGCGGGTTCCAGTAGCAATGGCAGGTGGCTGGCCTGCAGGCCACTGGGGCCCTGGCTGACGACTGTGGCCAGGCGGCAGGCGGCGATCTGCCGGTGCAGCGTGGCGAGATCGTCCTGGCGGAAGGCGGTGGGCGAGTACATGGCGGCTTCTCCGAAACGTGGCCTGGCGTGATGGAGCCATGCTAGGCAGGATATTGGACTGTTGTAAGATCCATTTATCGCGACATTGATAGAGCCAATTTATGCCGTTGCCTGCGCCGCTACCCGTCGATCTCTCCGGCATTCGCCTCGACCCGGCCCAGGGTCTGGCGCGCCAGCTGTACCAGGCGCTGCGCGAGCGCATCCTCGATGCACGTCTGGCCAGTGGCACCCGCCTGCCAGCCAGCCGCGACCTGGCCGGTCTGCTGGGCATTTCACGCAATACCGTGACCCGCGCCTTCGACCAGCTATATGCCGAGGGTTATGTGCAGGGCCGCGTCGGCGCGGGCACCTATGTCGCCGAGCTGGCGGCCGTCGCGCGCCCGGCACCGCCCGTTGCTCGTCAAGTCGCGACTCCGGCGCTGCAACGCCTCGCCAGCCATCACCTGAGCCCGCCGCCGAGCGGTCCGCCACGGGCCTTCCGGGTCGGCGTACCGGCCTTTGACCTGTTCCCCTTCGAGACCTGGGCGCGGCTCAGTGCGCGCTTCTGGCGCAAGCCGTCGCCGGCACGCCTGGGTTATGGCGACCCGGCTGGCGACGCGCAGCTGCGCGAGCTGATTGCCGCCTACCTGCGCAACAGCCGCGGCCTGCACTGCGATCCGGCGCAGATTCTGGTCACCTGCGGCGCCCAGCAGGCGATCAGCCTGTGCGCCCAGCTGCTGATCGAACCGGGTGACCGGGTAGCCATCGAGAACCCCGGCTATCGCGCCGCCGGGCATGCCTTCGCGGTGGCGGGGGCGCAGCTGGTGGGCATTCCGGTGGATGGCGAGGGACTGGATACGGCAACGCTGGAACGGGCGGGGCGCTGCCGCCTGGCC
Source organism: Pseudomonas paeninsulae (assembly GCF_035621475.1). Taxonomy (NCBI): domain Bacteria; kingdom Pseudomonadati; phylum Pseudomonadota; class Gammaproteobacteria; order Pseudomonadales; family Pseudomonadaceae; genus Pseudomonas; species Pseudomonas paeninsulae. The sequence goes on along the minus strand of NZ_CP141799.1, from coordinate 5,191,578 downwards.
TATGTCACGCCTTCGCATCAGTACCCGACCGGGGTGACCCTGTCGCTGGCGCGGCGCCTGGAACTGCTGGACTGGGCCGAGCGCCACGACAGCTGGATAATCGAGGACGACTACGATGGGGAGTACCGCTACAGCGGCACGCCGTTGGCGCCGCTGGCGGCCCTCGACCGCCAGGGCCGGGTGCTCTACGTCGGCACCTTCTGCAAGATCGCCTTCCCGGCGCTGCGTCTGGGCTATCTGGTGCTGCCGGCCGGCCTGGCCGAATCCTTCGCCCGCCGTCGCGCTTTGGACATGCGCCATTCGGAGATCGGCACCCAGGCGGTGATGGCCGAGTTCATCGCCGCGGGCCATTTCCAGCGGCATATCAGGCGCATGCGCGGCGCCGCGCGCAGTCGTCGCGATGCCCTGCTGGCCGGTTGGCCGAGCGCTGTGCCCGGCTGCGCGCCGTTGCCGGTGGTGGAGGCCGGTTTGCACCTGTGCGTGCGGGTGGACAGCCTGGCGCGCGAACGCGAGTTGATTGCTGTGGCCGCCGCGGTGGGGGTGGAGTTGAATGCCCTCAGCGACTACTGGCTGGCGGACAGCACCGAGCCCGAAGCTCAGCGCGCCGGGCTGGTGTTGGGCTTCGCTGCCGTGCCCGAGGCGCAGATCGGCGAAGCCCTGCAGGCGCTGCGTCGTGCCTGGCGGCTGTGAGCGTGTTGGTCACCACGGGCACTGTACACATGCCCAAAGGATGGCCGCAGCCATCCCGGTAGCAACGCAGAGCCGGGGCTACTGGGCGCTGGCTCAGGTCTGCAGCGGCAGCAGGTGCGGGGCGATCAGGATGTCGCCCAGTTTGGCGTCGTCCAGCTGTCGCCCCTCAACGGCATCGCGCGCCCATCACTCCTTATCGCTGGAGTTGTAGATATCCAGGTCCAGCTCGTTCTCGCTACGGCCGACCAGGGTGGTGGTCATCAGGTCGCCGGCGACGTTCACCGTGGTGCGCGCCATGTCGAGGATGCGGTCGATCCCGGCGATCAGCGCCACGCCTTCGAGCGGCAGGCCGACCGAGCTGAGTACCAGGCCGAGCATGATCAGGCCTGCACCGGGCACGCCAGCGGTGCCGATCGAGGCCAGGGTGGCGGTGAGGATGATCATCAGGTACTGGCCGGCATTCAGGTCGATGCCGAAGGCCTGGGCGATAAACAGCGCCAACACGCCCTGGTAGATGGCGGTGCCGTCCATGTTGATGGTGGCGCCCACGGGCAGCACGAAACCGGCTACGCCCTCGGATACGCCGAGGTTCTTGCGCGCGCACTCGATGGAGACCGGCAGGGTGCCGGAGCTGCTGGAGGTGCTGAAAGCGACTACCAGGGCGTCGAGGATGCCCTGGAAAAAGCGCAGCGGGTTGAGCCGCGCCAGTAGGCTGAGCAGGCCGCCGTAGACCAGCAGCACGTGGACGATGCTGGCCAGGTAAATGACCCCGATGACCTCGGCCAGTGGCAGCAGCACTTCGGCGCCGTGGCTGCCGACTACGCCGGCGATCAGGGCGAACACGCCGTAGGGTGCCAGACGCATGACCAGGTCGGTGAGCTTGTAGAGGGTCTCGGCCAGGCTGTTGAACAGCTTGATCGCCGGCTCGGCCTTTTCACCGATCAGGTTCATGCTCACGCCCAGGCCGATGGCGAAGACGATGATTTGCAGCACATTGCCCTGGGCAAAGGCGTTTACCGGATTGCTCGGCACCATGGCGACCAGGGTGTCGATCAGCGACGGTGTCTGCGCCGCACTGGGCGCCTCGCTGGCCACCATGTTGAGGCCTTCGCCGGGGGCGAACAGGCCGCCGAACAACAGGCCGATGCTTACCGCGAAGGCGGTGGTGACCATATAGATGGCGATGGTCTTGGCGCTGATCCGGCCAAGCTTGCTGGTGTCGCGCATGGAGGTGATACCCGCCACCAGGGACACGAAGACCAGCGGCACGATGAGCATCTTGATCGCATTGAGGAACAATTGGCCGAGCGGGGCCAGGCTCAGGGCGTCCTTGCCGAAGGCTATGCCGACCAGCACGCCGAGGGCCAGGCCGGTGACAATCTGTTGCCACAGCGGCAGGCGCGCCCACAGGCGCAGAGGGGCGGTCAGGGAAGAGGTTGCAGTCATCGAGTCACCTGTCTTGTTGTTGTCGTGGGTGCGCAGGCTTAGCTGCGTGCCCTCGTGAGTAGGCAGTCAGACCGGGCGCCAGGCTGGCGCCGGGTAAAAAAAATCGATGCCGGCGGGCGGCATCGGGGCTGGGATCGAGTGCTTAGGCCTGCAGCGGCACCAGGCGCGGGGCGATCATGTTCTCCGGGCGGAGGATGTCGGCCAGGGTGGCGTCGTCCAGCAGTTTCTCTTCGCGCACCAGCTCCAGCACGCTGCGGCCGCTTTCCAGGGCCAGCTTGGCGATGCGCGTGGCGTTCTCGTAGCCGATGTAGGGGTTGAGCGCGGTGATCAGGCCGATGGAGTTTTCCATCAACGCCCGGCAATGCGCCTCGTTGGCGGTGATGCCGACGATGCAATGCTCGCGCAGCATGTCCATGGCGCGCTGCAGCAGGCGGATCGAGTCGAAGATCTTGTAGGCGATCAGCGGCTCCATGACGTTGAGCTGCAACTGGCCGCCCTCGGCGGCGATGGTCAGCGCCAGGTCGTTGCCGATGATCTCGAAGGCCACCTGGTTGACTGCTTCCGGGATCACCGGATTGACCTTGCCCGGCATGATCGAGCTACCCGGCTGACGCGCCGGCAGGTTGATCTCGTTGATCCCGGTGCGTGGGCCGCTGGAGAGCAGGCGCAGGTCGTTGCAGATCTTCGACAGCTTGACCGCGGTGCGCTTGAGCATGCCGGAGAACAGCACGAAGGCGCCCATGTCCGAAGTCGCTTCGATCAGGTCGGCGGCCGGCACCAGCGGCTGGCCGCTGATCGCCGCCAGGCGGTCGACAGCGAGCAGCTGATAGCGCGGGTCGGCGTTGATCCCGGTGCCGATCGCGGTGCCGCCCAGGTTGACCTCGGTGAGCAGTTCCGGCGCCAGGCTGCGCAGGCGCGCCAGGTCTTCGCCGAGGGTATTGGAGAAGGCGCGAAATTCCTGGCCGAGGGTCATCGGCACCGCGTCCTGCAACTGGGTGCGGCCCATCTTCAGGACGTGGGCGAATTCCTCGCCCTTGGCGGCGAAGGCGCCGATCAGGCTGTCGAGGCTGGCCAGCAGGGTGTCGTGGCCGAGCAGCAGGCCGAGGCGGATGGCGGTCGGGTAGGCGTCGTTGGTCGACTGGGCCATGTTCACGTCGTTGTTCGGGTGCAGGTACTGGTACTCGCCCTTGGCGTGGCCCATGGCTTCCAGGGCGATGTTGGCGATCACCTCGTTGGCGTTCATGTTGGTCGAGGTGCCGGCGCCGCCCTGGATCATGTCGACCACGAATTCTTCATGGAAATCGCCGCGGATGATGCGTGCGCAGGCTTCGCTGATCGCCGCGTGCTTGGCCGCGCTGAGATGCCCCAGTTCGCGGTTGGCGTCGGCCGCCGCCTGCTTGACCATGGCCAGTGCCGTCACCAGTTTCGGATAGTGCGCCAAGGGTACGCCGGACAGGCGAAAGTTGTGCACGGCGCGCAAAGTCTGGATGCCGTAGTAGGCCTCGGTGGGAACTTCTAGGGTACCGAGCAGGTCTTTTTCGACACGAAATAATGCAACAGCGGACATGATGGCTAGGTTCTCTTGGGGAGGCGACGAGTGCCGCGATGCCTTCTAGAATAAGGGTTGCGCTCGAATACAGGCCAATGCTGTTAAGCGCTGGGGTATGCATAATCGGCATAATGTCGGCGTGACGGCGAATTGACGGCGAGCGTAGTAGGGTGGGTTGGCGGCGCCGTACTCCGGCCTAGATTCAGCATGCGCTTGTGGCGCGGCGTGTAACCCACCAGGCGATCGACCGCGTTGCGCCGGCCACGCCGCGTCTCGAGTGGCGTGATGCTTGGCAATGGCGGCAGGCGGCAACCTGCGCGGCCCGACCCAGCCTACGGGACGGGCTGAGGCTTGACGTTCAACAGAGTATCTACGGAAACGATCCATGAACCTGGAAACCAAATGGCTGGAGGACTTCGTTGCCCTGGCCGCCACCCTCAGCTTTTCCCAGGCCGCCAAGAAGCGCTTCGTCACGCAGCCGGCCTTCAGTCGACGGATCAAGGCGCTGGAGCAGATGCTCGGCCTGACCCTGGTCAATCGTTCGTGCACCCCGGTGGAGCTGACCGAGTCGGGGCAACTGTTCCTGGTTACCGCGCGCAGTCTGGTCGAGCAACTCGGTGAGGTGGTGCGCCATCTGCACAACATCGAGGGCAAGCAGGGCGAGATGTTGCAGATCGCCGCCGCGCACTCGCTGACCCTGGGCTTCTTTCCCGAGTGGATCGCCCGCTTGCGCCGCGAAGGCCTGCCGCTGGCTACCCGTCTGGTGGCGACCAACGTCGGCGAGGCGGTGCATGCGCTGCGCGAAGGCAGTTGCGACCTGATCCTCGCCTACTACGACCCCGACGCCGCCCTGCAAATGGACCCGGAGATCTTTCCCTCGCTGCACCTGGGCCTGACCTCGATGCTGCCGGTGTGCGCGGTGGACGAGGCGGGGCAGCCCTTGTTCGATCTCGACAGCGGCCACAGTGTGCCGTTGCTGGCCTATACGGCTGGCGCCTTCCTCGGTCGCTCGGTCAACCTGCTGCTGCGCCAGCGCGTGCTGCGCTCGACCACGGTGTACGAGACGGCGATGGCCGATAGCCTGAAGAGCATGGCCCTGCAAGGCATGGGCGTGGCCTGGGTGCCGCGCCTGAGCGTGACCGCCGAACTGGCCCGCGGCGAGCTGGTGGTGTGTGGCGGGGAACCCTGGCAGGTGCCGCTGGAGATTCGCCTGTACCGCTGCGCCCTGGTGCGTAAGGCGGCGGTGCGCCTGCTCTGGCGCAGGCTGGAAAGCGGTGAACTGGGGCGCTGAGGCGGCGGCATGCCGTCCTGGAAAACGGAAAATGCCCGTCTCTCACGAGGCGGGCATTGTCTATTTCTTCAGCCGGGTTGCCGCGCGTGCAATCAGGTCGCTGCGCCACCAGTCTGGCGGGCGGTGACCCGCAGGGCCGACTCGACCATGTCGTAATCGACATAGCAGCCCTGCAGGTGGCGGCGTCCGGTTTGCGGATCGAAGCTCTTGCGCCCGTGCATGACCCGGCGGTTGTCGAAGGCGACCATCTCGCCGGCGGCCAGGCGCAGGTCGAGGCGGTAACGTGGCGAGCGCAGAATCTTCCAGAAGGCCAGGTAGGCACGGTACCAGGGCATGATCTGCTCCGTCGGTAAGCGCAGGCTGTCACGCAGCCAGTTGTTGAAGCGCACCTCGATGACTTGGTCGTGTTCGTCGAGGTGAATCACCGTGGCGCGCACCACCAGGTCGGTCTCCTCGTCGGCGAAGCGGCAATCGATGGCCGTTTCGGCCAGCAGGCGGAAGGCCTGCGGGTCCTGCGCGCGCAGGGCCTCGGCCACGGCAACGCCGTCGGCGAAGATCGACTCGCCGCCCTGGGCGTCGTTGGCCAGGCAGTAGAGCATCTGGATATCCGGCGGATTCTTCCAGTTGGTCAGGTCGGTATGACACTCCAGGCCCAGCGCGGTGTAGGCAGCATTATTCGGCTTGGGCTTGCTGAAGACTTCGAAGCGACCGCCGAAATTGCTGGCGCGAATCGGGCCGATGGTGGCCGCGACCTGATCGATCTCGCCGCCTTCGCTCGGACCGTTCTGCAGGATCGCGAAGCCGTCGCGGCACAGCGCATGCAGCCAGTCCAGGCGGGCGCTGCCGCCGGCCATGTAGTCGGCGAAGTCGCTGCGATGAGCGCTGAAGTCTTCCGCCCAGGCGACGTTCGCCGGCACCAGGCTCGGCTGCCAGGCCTGCTGCTGCGGGCGCAGCCGATACAGCCAGCCGGAATCGAAGCGGCTCAGGTGGCCGTCGCTCCAGGTCAGCGCCAGATGGCCGCCTTCTATGCTGATGGCCGGGGCAACCTCCAGGCAGCTGGGGTCGAGGTCGATGATGAACTGGGTGCGCTCGTAGGTCTGTGGATGCCGGCAGGCGTCGCAGGCGCAGTGGTCGCGCAGCCACAGCAGCGGAAATGCCGCACTTTCGCGGGTCTCCAGCAGCTGCCAGTCGACGTGCACGCAGTCGTCTGCGCAGTGGGCGGCCACGATCGGCAGTGCATGGGCGTAGGCGCCGTATTCCTTCATGTCGACTGAGCTGCTCAGGCTATCGGCGGCGGCAGCTGGGGGGGGGAGGCAGTCAGTCATCAGGTATCTCCGCTAAAGCGCAGCGCGCGTAAAAGTGGCTCGGTTGGCCGTGAAGTGGGGTGTTCGGCGCATGTCCGGTGCAATCAAGCGTGAGGCTTGGCGGGGAGGGTGACAAACGATCAATTCGCGCTCTAAGGCCAAGCTAGGCTAATACCTTTCTTTGTCATAAGGCGCTATCGTCGCTGCACCGTCCCTGTTCCAGGAGCCATCACGATGAGCGACTCCCCTCGACCCGTTTCGGCCAGTGCCAGCACAGCCATGATCGATCATTTGGCTTTGCCGGGGCTGACCCATGACCTGCCGCCTCTGCTCTGGCTGGAGGCCTTCGAGGTGGCCGCGCGGACCTTGAGTTTCACCGCCGCCGGCCGCGAGCTGAACATCACCCAGTCGGCCGTTAGCCAGCGCATCCGCCTGCTGGAGGATCGTCTCGGTCAGCCGCTGTTCGTGCGCCATCCGCGCAGCCTGAGTCTGACCCTGGCCGGCCAGGCCTGGCTGCCCTCTATCCAGACCGCCTTCGTGCGTATGCGTGACAGCACGGCCGAGGTGTTCGGGCTGTCGCGCGATGCGCCGGTCACCTTGCGCGCCACGCCACTGGCGCAACAGGCGTGGTTGGCGCCGCGACTGGTGGCTTTTCATAAGGCCCATCCCGAGGTGGCCCTGCACCTGGCCAGCGGCTTCTGGACCACCGACTTCGGCAGCGAGGGCGCTGACATGGAAATCCGTTACGGTCGCGGCGATTGGGGCGAACTGGAGTGCATCGCGCTGGGCGAGGGCGAGGAACAGATGATGGCGTTGGCGGCGCCGGAGTTGGCGGCTCGCTTGCAACGTCCGGAGGATCTGGCCGGCGAGACGTTGCTGCACTCGGTCGGTTTCGCCGTCGGTTGGCGCGCCTGGCTGCAGGCGGCGGGTGTGGCCGAGCTGGAGCGGCGAACCCGCCGGGTCAGCTGCGACACTCAGGTGATGGCCTTGGAGCTGGCGCGCCAGGGCATGGGTATCGCCCTGGCGCACCGCAATCTGTTTATGCGCTGGCAGCGCGAAGTGCGCCACGGTTTGGTGCCGGTGTTCGATCTGTGCGTGAGCACGCCGGAGCGTTTCTGGTTGGTGCGTCCGCTGCGCCGTCAGTTGCGCGAGCCGGCACAGAAACTCTGGGACTGGCTGGTGAGCCACAGTAAGAGCTGGCCTGATTAGCAACGACCTTCAGCTAGGGCTTCATACTGACCCATCGTTGCCCGCACTGTGCGCATAAACAGCGTGCGAGGTGAGCGTCATGCCGATGAACCGTATCCAGTTCCAACTCGGTCTGTCTTTGCCTGGGTTTCTCAAGCATTGCGGAACCGAAATACAATGCGCGATAGCATTGGAGCAAGCGCGTTGGCCACAGGGCTTTCGTTGTCCCCGCCGTGCTGGCACCGTGATGCAGGGCAGCACGTTGCCGCAGACCTTATGGTTCCTGGCGATCTACCTCATCAGTCAGGCCAAAACCGGGCGCTCGGCGCTCTGCCAGGCGATGACCACCTCGCGGGCGGCGCGCCGCCTCGGAACGCGCCTGCCGCCCGGAAGAGCGCAGTGTGATTCGCAGCATCACCCTCGGTGGATACAGGCCGAGGAACCCCGAAAGGGCTCCTCAGGGCTCTATGACAGGTCGGCGATCTCCCGCTCGATCATGCGTTTGGTGTGCTCTTCGCTGCCAATCATGGTTTCACCGTCGTGGCGCAGCGACTTTATCAGCCCCACCATCATGCCTAGCAGTACGAAGCTAAAGGGCAGGGCGCCGGCGGTCGACGCCGCCTGCAGCGACTTCATGGCCTGGTCACCGCCGAGCAGCAGCAAGATGAGCGTGACTGCGCCCAGCACCGAGCCCCAGATGATGCGCTGCTGCACCGGAGGGCGACGGCCGAACGCCAGCAGCCGACCCAGCACTAAGGTACCGGAGTCGGCGGAGGTAACGAAAAAGATCACTACCACCACCAGCGCCAAAGCCTTGGCCAGCGTGCCGATGATGCCCGGCGTCAGCACGTCGAATGTGGCATATAAAGCACCGGCATAGTCCGAGTTGTTGACGGCGGTATCGTAGATCCGCATGTCGGCGCCGTAGATGGATTCGTAAATACCGGCGGAACCAAGCACGCCAAACCAGACCAGAGCCACGAGCGATGGGACGAACATGACGCCGAGCATGAACTCGCGGATGGTGCGGCCGCGGGATATGCGCGCGATGAACATGCCGACGAAACCGGACCAGGCGATCCACCAGCCCCAGTAGAAAATGGTCCAGCCGCCCTGCCAGGCGCGCTCTTCGGGGCTGCGCGCGGTCCAGAGCATCATGGAAGCGGCGTCGGAGATGTAGTCACCAAGGGCGGTGGCCGTACTGGCGATCAGGTAATTGGCGTCGCTGGCCAGCATGAAGTAGGACAGCATCGCGATACAGATCCAGGTGTTCGCCGTCGACAGCATCTTGATGCCCTTGGCGACCCCGCTGGTCGCCGAGGCGGTGGCGGCTATGGTGATGATGACGATCGTTAGCACGGTGACGGTCTGGGATTTTTCCGCCAACAGGCCTAGCGATATCAGCCCGGCTGAGATCTGCTCGACCCCAAGTCCGAGCGTCGTGGAGATGCCGAAGATGGTGCCGAATACGGTCAGGATGTCTACGGTATGGCCGATTGGACCGTAGATCTTGTTGCCGATCAACGGATAGAGCGCTGAGCGCATCGACAGCGGCAACCCCTTGCGGAAGGCGAAGTAGGCCAGCGATACGCCGACGATGCCGTACATGGCCCAGGCGCTGACGCCCCAGTGGAAGATCGTCAGTTTGATACCGCCGACTGCAGCTTCGGCTACTAGGTCACTGGGCACCGGAAAGCCCGCATCACCGGGCCGTAGACCCTGTTCCAGAGCGACTTGCTTAGCCTCGAAGAAGGCGGCGACTGCGGACTTGACCTCATGGCTGAGGAAGGGATTACCACCGCTCCAGTCGCTGGCGAAATGAGTCATCGGCTCGGATACGCCGAAGAACAGCAAGGCGGCGCCGGTGCCGCAGCCGAAAAGCATCGAGAACCAGGCGAAATTGCTGAACTCAGGCCTTTCGTCATCGCGCCCGAGGCGTATTCTGCCGAGGCGGGAAAATGTGATGTACATGCAGACCGCGAAGGCCAGAAACATCATCAGCACGTAATACCAGCCCAAGGTGCTTTCGATCCAGGTCTTCAGCCCAATAAACTGTTCGCTGGCCGTCTTGCCGAGCAAGATCGCATAAAGCATGAAAAACACGATCATGGTGATGGCGGTTATGCCAAGTGTGGGGTTCAATCCTTTTAATATGCCCCTCTGCTCGATAAGCGCATCTAGACGTTCGTTGGGGAACATGGAGTTTTCTCGTCAGAATGTGTTGGGTGAGTTTTTTCTGATTAGCAATGATCTTCAGCTACTACCGCCAGCGGCCCTACACGAACGGACCGGGAGACGAAAAATACGGACTTACCTGCAGTTCATTGGCACGGTTAGCCGGAAAAACGCCGCATTGTGATCCCCGCCCAGTTTGCAATGGCGCGGGCTGAGCTTCATTGCTAATTAGGAGAGCTGATCTGCTGCTCTCAATGAACCGTGCTCGGGCAGCGCGCGCCGGACGCTGGCCCGGCGCACGCTCAGCGGATTACAGCTTCAGGTGCTTGATCACTGCGGCTTTGCCATCCTGACCGTCGAAGGTCGTCACGCCCTCCAGCCAGGTGTCCAGCCACTGCGGATTCTTCGCGATCCATTGCTTGGCGACCTGCACAGCAGGCTCCTTGGCCATGATTCTTTCCATCATGTGCGACTCCATCGGGATGTCGAACTTCATGTTGCTCACCAGCTTGGCGGCATTCGGGCAGCGCGTCTGGTAGTCGTTGGCCATCACGGTGTGGACCTTGGCCGCGCCACCGCCCGGTCCCCACAGGTCGTCGGCACCGCTGAGGTAGGTCATGTCGAACTGCAGGTTCATCGGATGTGGCGCCCAGCCCAGGAAGACGATCGGCTCCTGCTTGCGGATGGCCCGCGCGACTTGCAGGCGCATGGCCGTCTCGCTGGACTCCACCAGCTGGAAGTCGCCGAGGCCGTAGCGGTTTTCGTCGATCATGGTCCTGATCAGCTGGTTGCCGCCGGCTCCAGACTCGATGCCGTAGATTTTGCCTTTGAGTTGATCCTTGTAGCGGGCGATGTCACTCATGTCCTTGAGTCCGTCTGTCGCCAGGTAGCTCGGCACCGCCAGGGTGAATTTGGCCCCGGTCAGGTTGGGTTCCGGCAGCAGGGTTACGCTGTTGTTCGCCGCCGCCGGCTGGAACAGTGGGTCGGAGGCCGGCGACCAATAGTCGAGGAAGACGTCGATATCTTTCTTCTGCAAGGAAATCAGAATGATCGGCAGGCTCAGGGTCGTGACTTTCGTCTCGTAACCCAGCCCCTCGGCCACGGCCATGGTCAGGCCGTTGATGGCGCCATTGTCCACCCAGCCTACGTCGGCCATGCGCAGGGTCTGGCATGACGGCGCTTCCTGGGCCCATGCTGGGCTGGCGCCTAGCGTCAGTGCAAGTGCCAATAAAGCAGAGCGATTGGTTTTTGTCATTGTTGTCGTCTCGTGTGGTTGAGGCTGTGGCGAGGGCGCCGATCACGGCCCGGCGCCGCAGGCGCGGAGATGGCCCCGTCTGGGGGCGCGATGGGCAGTGCCGGCCGGCGGGTACACTCGGCGCCGTGCGGCTGTGCAATGGCACGGGTGGCGTATTGTTCAATGTCGACTGGGCTGCCCATGTTTTCTGCGGGAGCAGCGGGGGAGGTGGGCCGTCATCGGGTCTCTCCGTTCAAGTACAGCGATAGCAATGCAGCCCGACCGTCCGTGAGGGGTGCACTCGGCTCAAATCTTGATGCAGATCAAGAGTGCGGCCTGGCAGGGTGGCTGACAAACGATCAAATCGCAGGCTAAGGCCAAGTTAGGCTAATGCCTGGCTTGTCCATATAGCGTTATTTTCAACGCAGCGATCTTGCGGAGTCCTCGGCATGAGCGATTGCCAGCGACTTTCTGGCGTCGGCAACCGCCCTGCTCCGGGCACCCCGAGGGGTCAGATGTGGACGTAGATATCCTCGCCCTCGACGCTGATCGGATAGGTCTTGGCCTTGATGCTGCGGTCGACGATGAACTCGCCGGTCTTGATCTCGAATTCCCAGCCATGCCAGGCGCAGCGCACCAGGTCATCCTTCTGGCCGTAGATGAACTCGTAGTGCGGCGTCTCCTGCGTGGTGCCGCACTGCGGTCCCTCGCAGAGCGACGCGCCACGGTGCGGGCAGACATTGAGCATGGCGTGGTATTCGCCGCCGACGTTGAAGATGCCGACCGGCAGGTTGCCGAGCTTGACGATCTTCTGCTTGCCGGTGGCGACTTCATGGGTCTTGCAGGCCAGAACTTTCTTCGCATTCATGGGCGTCTCCTCTCTATCAGGCGGTTTTGGCCAGGGTCTGGGGCTGAGGCAGGCGTGAGTACACCTTCAGGGCGTTGCCGCCGAGGATGCTGTCGCGCCACTGCGGCGGGATGTGCAGGGATTCGACGCTGTCGTAGTCCCAGTGCGGGTAGTCGGAGGCAAACAGCAGGGTGTTCTCGCCGTCCATTGCCTCGAGAATCGCCCACAGGTGCTCGACCTTGGTGCCCGGTTGCTCCAGTGGCTGGGTGGTGAAACGGATGTTGCGCTTGAAGTACTCGCTGGGCAGCATTTTCAGCCACGGCGTTTCCTTGCGCAGTGCCTTGTAGTTGGCATCCAGGCGCCAGAGCAAGCTCGGCACCCAGGCCACGCCACACTCGATAACCACGAAGTACAGGTCCGGCCATTTCTCGAACACGCCCTGGGCGATCATGCTGGCCACGTGGGTCATGGCCGACTGCGGCAGCAGTGCATGGGTTTCCCAGAAGAAGGTGGTCGGCCCCGCGCCGATCGGATTGCTGTTGACCCCGCCCTGGCCGCCCAGGTGAATGGCGAACGGCAGGCCCATCTCCGCACAGGCTTCGTATATGGGGTGGTAGAACGGGTCGCCGTAGGGGCGCTGGGAGCCATGCGAGGCCAGTACCTGAACGATATCCGGATGGCCGCCGAGGCGACGGATTTCCGCGGCCGCACCATGCGGGTCGGTCGGGCTGATTACCAGTGAGCCCTTGAGGCGGCTGTCCTTGGGCAGCCAGTAATCGACCATCCAGTCGTTATAGGCACGCACCAGCGCCGCTGCGTAATAAGGGTTGGCCAGGGTCGAGGCCTCCAGGGCCTCGTCGCCGGTGAGGATCGCATAGTCGATGTTGAAACGATCGAGATGCTTCTCCTTCATGATGCTGTAGTGCTCTTCCTGGGTCGTCGGGTTGATGTCCGCACGCTTGAAGCCTTCCGGGTGCAGCCAGGGACGATGGCCGTGGGGGAAGGCGCCAACCGGGCCGGGCTGTTCACCGCGGATGAAGAAATCCTTGAAGATCCCGTCCATGTAGGGAAGCAAGACCTCCGCCGACATCCAGTAGTTGTGGCAATCGCAGTCGATGATCGTGGTCATCTTTCAGGCTCCTGTGGTTATTCGCAGTGGCAGGTCAACGCTGACCCCGGCCACCACGACTGGGTGATGACTGCCATCCTAAGAGCTTGATTTAAATTTTTATAATGAATTAAGAATGCCGTATAAATGCAAAATAACGATTGATTGACCTGCCTGGGATACCGCGGATGAAGATCGAATTTCTGGACACCTTTGCCGATCTGGTGGAGACGCGAAACTTCAACCGCACTGCCGAGCGCCTGTGCGTCACCCAGTCCACGGTGAGCATGCGCATCCGCAGCCTGGAGGCGGCCGTAGGTGCCCAGCTGTTCATCCGCGGACGTTCTGGCGCCGAACTGACCGCCGAGGGTCGGCGCTTCGAGAGCTACGCCACCAACCTGCGGCTGTGCTGGAACCAGGCCCGCCAGGACATCAGCATGCCGCGCGACTATCAGGGCCGGCTGCGCATCGCCACCCAGGTGAGCCTGTGGCAGCGCCTGATCAGCAAGTGGGTGTTCTGGCTGCGCCAGGAGTTCCCCAAGACGGCCATCCACGTCGAGGCGGACTACTCGAAGACCATGATCGACGAGCTGAGCTTCGGCAACTTGGACATCGCGGTGATCTACACCCCGCAATACCGCCCAGAACTGGAGATCCAGCACCTGTTCAACGAGCGCTTCATGATGGTTTCGTCACAACCGCAGGCGCTCGCCGAGGTCAGTGTGGAAAGCTACGTGTTGGTCGCCATCTCCCCGCATTTCGTAGCCCGGCACGGTGAATTGCTGCCGCAGCTGCAGCTGGCACCGGTCTCCATGGGCCTGGGAGTGATGAGCGTCGAGTATCTACGCGGGCGCGGTGGCGCGGCCTACCTGCCGGCCGACTTGGCGCAGTCCTATATCGAGCAGGGCGAATTCTTCCCGGTGGCCGACGCGCCGCAGATTGAGCAGCCGGTGTTCGTCTCCTTCCTCAGCAAGAACCGCCACCGGCCGCAGATCAGCAAGGCGCTCAAGGCCCTGCGCCTGATCGCCCTCGACTGAGGGTGCGGCCCTCGCCCAGGAGGCCGCCAGCGGGCTGACCGGACGCCGCCGTTGCGCTCGGCTGGCGTGCGTTCGCCATGGCAATCGTAAATAGCGATTAATATCGCAAAAATAAACAATCACGATGATTGATAGGCTCTTCACAGCCAACTGCCGGCAATCCGCCGCCAGGCAGACGAAGAAGAGGCCCCCCTTCATGAAGAGCCTATCGATCGACCCGATCCAGCTACCCGCGCTGCCGTTCTGGCCAGCCAGCGAGCTGGAAGTGCGCTGCATCCAGATCACCCAGGAAACCCACGACGTCGCGTCGTTCTGTTTCGCCGCGACCCAGCCGATGCTGTTCACCTTTAAACCGGGCCAATACGTCAGCCTCAAGGTGGAGATCGACGGACGTCAGGAAGTGCGCTGCTACTCCATTTCCACTCCGCCATCGCGGCCCTACAACTTCTCCATCACGGTGAAGAAGGTACCCGGCGGCCGGGTGTCCAATTGGCTGCACGAGCACTTCCATGAAGGCGATTGCCTCACGGTGCAGGGCCCGCAAGGCGACTTCAATATCATCGACCAAGCCTGCGACAAGGCCCTGATGCTCTCGGGTGGCAGCGGCATCACTCCGCTGATGTCGATGACCCGCTGGCTCTATGACACCGCCGCCGATGTCGACCTGCACTTCGTGCACAGCGCCCGCACCCCGGACGACATCATCTACCACCAGGAGCTCCAGGCGATCGATGCGCGTGCGCCGAAGTTCCGCCTGTCGCTGGTTTGCGAGGGCAGCCTGAGCGGGGCGACCTGGTCGGGCTACCGCGGTTTCCTCAACGCCGCCATGTTGCAGCAGATGGTCCCCGATCTGTTCGAGCGCACCGTCTATGTGTGTGGTCCGGAAGTCTATATGCGTGCGGTGCGCGGCATTCTGCAGAGCCTGGACTTTCCGATGCAGCGCTACTTCGAGGAGAGCTTCGGCGGCGCCGTAGCGGCGGCCCCGGCTCCGACCGGCGAGGGCGAACCCGCCACGCACCGGGTGAGCTTCAGCCGCGCCGGCAAGAGCGTCAGTGGGGTCGCCGAAGAAACCATTCTCGACATCGCCGGCAAGCACGGTCTGTGGATTCCTTCGGCCTGCCGCATGGGTTTTTGCGGGTCCTGCAAGCTGCGCCGGGTCAGTGGCGAGGTGCGCATGAACCACAGTGGTGGCATCAGCGACACCGAGATCAACGAGGGTTACGTCCTGGCTTGCTGCAGCTATGCAGAGGGCGACGTGGAGTTCGATTACTGAGACCCGTCGGGCGTCGCGAGTGCCCGACCATGCGAGAGAGGTATCCGATATGCATCAGGCCCTGCGGGTTGAAAATCTAAGCGTCTCCTACGCCGGTCACTACGCCGTCGAGGATGCCAGTGTGAGTATCGAAGCGGGGTTACTGGTCGGCATCATCGGCCCCAACGGTGCCGGCAAGTCGACCCTGCTCAAGGCCATACTCGAGCTGATTCCCAGTGACCACGGCCGCGTCGAGATCTGCGGCCGGCCGTTGCAGCAGTCCCGCCGCACGGTCGCCTATGTGCCGCAACGCAGCGAGATCGACTGGCAGTTTCCGATCAATGTGCTGGATACCGTGGTGCTCGGCACCTACCCCAGCCTCGGTTGGTTCAACAAGCCCGGACAACATGAACGGCAGGCGGCGCTGGAATGCTTGCGCCGCGTTGGCATGCAGGACTTCGCCCGGCGCCAGATCGGCGAGCTGTCCGGCGGCCAGCAGCAGCGGGTGTTCCTCGCCAGGGCGCTGGTGCAGAACGCCGACCTGTACCTGCTCGACGAGCCCTTCGTCGGCATCGACGCGCTCAGTGAAGGCACCATCATCGGTATCCTCAAGTCCCTGCGCGACGCCGGCAAGACGGTACTGGTAGTGCATCACGACCTGAGCAAGGCCTGCGAGTATTTCGACCGATTGATCCTGATCAACAAGCGCATCCTCAACTACGGAGTTGCCGCCGAGGTATGCACCCCGGATGCGTTGGCCAAGGCTTATCTGGGCGACTTGCCCTTTACCAATCAACTGGGAGTGGCCTGCTGATGACCTTCCTTCAAGCCGTTGTGGAATATGACTTCCTGCAGAAGGCCCTGCTGACCTCGGCCATGGTTGGCATTATCAGCGGGGTGATCGGCTGCTTCATCATCCTGCGTGGCATGGCACTGATGGGCGATGCGATCTCCCACGCGGTGCTACCCGGGGTCGCTCTGTCGTTCATGTTGGGCATCAACCTGCTGATCGGTGCAGTACTTTCCGGCCTGCTCACCGCTATTGCCATCGGCTACGTCAGCCAGAACAGCCGGATCAAGCACGACGTGGCAATCGGTGTGATGTTCACCGCCGCGTTCGCGTTGGGCATCATCCTGATTACCCTGCAGAAGAGCAGCACCGACCTCTACCACATCCTCTTCGGCAACGTCCTGGCGGTGCGCCCAGAGGAAATGTGGATCACCCTGATCATCGGCACCCTGGTGCTGGCCTCGACCTACCTGTTCTACAAGGAACTGTTGGTCAGCACCTTCGATGCCACCATGGCCGCCGCCTACGGCCTGCCGGTCAAGCTGATCCACTACTTCCTCATGACCCTGCTGACCCTGGTTACCGTGGCCTCGCTGCAGACGGTCGGCATCATCCTGGTGGTTGCCATGTTGATCACCCCGGCGGCTACCGCCTACCTGCTGACCAACCGTCTATCACTGATGATCTGCTGGGCCGCCGGCCTGGGCCTGGTCTCGGCCTTCAGCGGTATCTACCTGAGCTTCACCTACAACCTGGCTTCGGGCGCGACCATCGTCATGACCTCGACCCTGTTGTTCCTCACCGCACTGCTTCTGTCCCCCAGTCAGGGCCTGATCTGGCGCGGCCTGCAAGCCCGGCGTCGGCGCCATCAGGCGCCATGCGCCGCCGGCTCCGTCAATGACTCTGACAACGCCATGATCGAACGCGAGGTGAGCCCATGATCAGAACCCTGGTACTCATCGCCCTCGGTCTGATCGGGCCTTGGCTTGCGCCGGCCTGGGCCGATAGCGGCGCCAAGCTCAAGGTGGTCACCACCTATTCGATTCTCTACGACATCGTCCGCAACGTCGGTGGCGAGCGGGTGGAGATCCACAGCCTGGCGCCGGTGGGCTCCAACCCGCACGAGTACGATCCGCTGCCACTGGACGTGCAGAAGACCAGCGATGCCGAGCTGGTGTTCTACAACGGCCTCAACCTGGAAGCCGGCAATGCCTGGTTCGACAAACTGCTGCTTACCGCTGGCAAGTCGGGCGCGGACGCCCCGGTGTTCCGCCTGAGTGCCGGGGTCGCCCCGCAGTACCTGACCTCCACCGGTCAGGCCGGTGCCGAAGACCCCCATGCCTGGCTGGATGCGCGCAACGGCATGCAGTACGCGCGCAACGCCCAGGTAGCCCTGAGTCAGATCGACCCGGCTAACGCCGCGACCTACCAGGCCAACGCTGCGGCCTATATCGAGCAGCTGCAACAGTTGCACAGCAAGGCCATGGCGGACTTCGCCCAGATCCCGGTCGAGCGCCGCTACCTGGTCACCAGCGAGGGTGCGTTCAAGTACTTCTGCGCCGCCTACGGCTTCGAGGCCGGCTATATCTGGGAGATCAACGCGGAAAACCAGGGCACACCGCAGCAGGTCATCGCCCTACTCGAGCAGCTCAAGCGGCGCCGGGTGCCGGCCCTGTTCGTGGAAACCAGCGTCGATCCGCGTAGCATGCAGATGGTCGCGCGCGAAAGCGGCATCGCCATCGCGGGCACTCTGTTCACCGACTCCCTGGGCCTGCCCGGCACGCCCGGTGACAGCTATGCCGGCATGCTGGCGTCGAACGTCGAGACCATCTTGGCCAGCCTGCGTTAGGGCCTTGGGGCGGCGTATCCGGGCAGTGGTTAAGACGTGAATTACCCAACAGATAAGCATCAAGTGCAGCTGGCTGGGGCGTGGTAAGCCATTGCTTAGCTGGCAGCGGTTACCTGGTGTATCTGTAGGTTTATGGCGTCTATTGATATCTGGGAGTCGTGCTCCGTGATGGATATGAGGTGATTTGCGCGACTCTAGTTGCGCCTCAGGACTAATGATTAAAAAGCGATTAAATCGCTCTGTTTCGGGAGAGATTCACGTATGTATGTCGCAGTAAAAGCCACTTGGGCGCTCTTGAT
Organism: Pseudomonas paeninsulae; assembly: GCF_035621475.1. NCBI lineage: Bacteria > Pseudomonadati > Pseudomonadota > Gammaproteobacteria > Pseudomonadales > Pseudomonadaceae > Pseudomonas > Pseudomonas paeninsulae. The sequence continues at coordinate 5,173,519 of NZ_CP141799.1, read as the reverse complement.
GAGTATGGGGCTGCTCATGCTCGGCAATGGCTTGCAGGGCTCGCTCATCGGTCTGCGCGCCACTCTGGAGGGGTTCTCCACCCAGTTCGCCGGGCTGCTCATGTCTGCCTACTTCGTTGGCTTTCTGCTGGGCTCGACCCTGACCCCCAAGATCGTTTCCAAGGTCGGCCACGTGCGCGTGTTCGCGGCCCTGGCTTCACTGGCTTCGACCATGGTGTTGCTCCACTCGGTTTTCGTCGACCCGGCGCTCTGGTTCATCATGCGGGTGATCACCGGCTTCTGTATGGCCGGCCTGTACATAGTCGCCGAAAGCTGGCTCAACGCCCTCGCCACCAACCAGACGCGGGGCCAGCTGCTTTCGCTGTACATGGTCATCATGATCGGCGGCATGGCCTGCGGCCAGTTGCTGCTCAACGTCGCCGATCCGGGCGGCTTCAAGCTGTTCATTCTGATTTCGGTGCTGTTGTCCTTCGCGCTGTTGCCGGTCCTGCTCAGCGTTGCGCCGGCACCGAGTTTCGCCTCACCGGCGCCTATGGGGCTGCGCCAGCTGTATCACAGCTCGCCCCTCGGCGTGATCGGTTGCATGGCCGTCGGCTTGTCCAACGGTGCGGTCGTGGGGGTGGGGGTGATCTACGCGGGGCTGATCGGTTTTCCGCTCTCCGACATCTCCATCTTCATGGGCCTGATTCTGCTGGGCAGCGTGGTGCTGCAATGGCCGATTGGCCATCTGTCCGACAAGCATGATCGGCGCTGGGTCATCCTCGTGGTCACTCTGCTGGCCGCGCTAGTGGCGCTGGTTGCGATACCGGCATCGCAGATATCCGCGAATAGTTTGCTGGCTGCGGCATTTCTATTCGGCGGTCTGTCTTTTCCCATGTATTCGCTGTGCGTGTCGCATACCAACGACAACCTCGAGCCGAAACAAATGGTTGCGGCCAGCGGCAGCCTGGTGCTGGCGCTGGGCATAGGCGCGACCATGGGGCCTTCAATTGCCGCCGCTGCCATGGGCCTGGTGGGGCCAAACGGGTTGTTCTGGTTTCTTGCCGTGGTGCATGCCGGCGTCGGCGTGTTCGCCCTGTATCGCATGACCCAGCGTCGCTCGGTGCCACTCGATGAGCAAGGCCATTGCGTTGCCATTCCAGCTACGGCGTCCCAGGTGGCGATGGCCATGGTCCAGGAAACGGCGGTAGGTGATGCCGATGCGGTTGCTGATCGAGCAGTCGAGTAGCCATCGGCTGGCGCCGCCTCGCTCGCAAGCACAATCGAGGCAATCATCAGCTGAGCATGCGGGCGCTGTCTGCGCGGCGAGTGGCTGCAGTCTGTTGCTCGCCATCGCCCGGGTCTGGCAGCTGCCGATCTGACGCGTGTTTCAGGCCAGTGCTCTTCACTCGTTTGCTTGCGTCCAGCTCGGGCTTAGGCCCGCCCAATGTACCGAGGGCGTTGCCCAGAGTGAGGCTGCTGATTACCACCGCCACCTCGGTCAAAGGCAGCACTTGCAAGGTGGCAACCCGACCAAACAGGATCAGGCCGAAGGCGAAACCGATCAGGCTCTGGGCCACGGTGGCCAGGGCCACGTACAGCAGAAAGAACCCATGCACCTGCGACTCATACCGCCGCCATTGCCGGGCGAGCGGCAGTCTGCTGATCAGGCGGCCAGTGCAAGTGACCTCGGGCGATTGCTTTAGCCCAGCCACTTCACCGCGAACAGAATCAGCGTGGCGAGAAAAACGGTTTCACTGACCAGCAGGGTCGCCGGACGCCAGCCGACTTCCAGCAGTGACTTCAGCGAAGTCTTCATTCCCAAGGCGGCGATAGCCGTAATCAGGCACCAGCGCGACACATTGCCAGCAAACTCCTGCACCTGCGTCGAGGCTACACCACTGCTGTTAATGGCGACGAACAGCACAAAGAAGATGATGAACAAGGGCAACGGCAATGCCGGGCGCGGCCCCCCTGCAGCGCCGCGTTTACGCAGCAGTAACGATAGGCTGAAGACGATCGGCACCAGCATCGCCACCCGCAGCAACTTGACCACGGTCGCGGTATCGCCGGTTTCATCCGACATGCTGTAGCCGGCCCCGACCACCTGGGCTACATCGTGAATGGTCGCGCCGAGAAATACCCCGGCTTGCTGGGCATCCAGGCCAAACCATTGGGCGATCGGCGGGTAGGCGATCATTGCGATGGTGCTCAGCGCGGTCACGCTGATCACGGTGAAGATGGTGTTGCGCTCGCTGTCCTTGTTCTGCGGCAGTACCGCGGAAATTGCCAGCGCCGCAGAAGCGCCGCAGATGCCCACGCTGCCGCCGCTGAGAATGCCGAAGTCGCGTGACTGGCCGAGCAGCCGAGACAAGAGAATGCCGAAACTGATGGTCAGGAACACCGCCCCAATCACCACCGCCATCAGCGTACCGCCCAGCGAGAGGATCTGCTCCACGGTGATGCGCATGCCCAGCAGGGCCACGCCGATACGCAGGATGGTGCTGGAGGTGAAACGAATACCGGCGACCGCACGCCCTTCCTCGGAAAGAAAGCCCAGCGCCATGCCCAGCAACAGGGCCATCAGCATCACCGGTGCACCGTAATGCTCGGAAAGGAAGGAAGCACTGGCAGCGACGATCAGCGAGGCGATGATCCCCGGCAGCAACAGGTTGAGTTTCTGTTTGCGGCGCATCAGCCAGGACGCTGGCGGCTGCGCCTCGTCCAGCGACGGGTTGGGTAGGGGAGGAATTGTGTGGTGCTGTTTTATGGTCATGTGCTCACCTACACCCGGCGGTAATGACATGACTGCTTTTCGATGCTAGCAGGCCGTTGTGCCGGAACCCGGCTGTATTGCTCAGGTTCACCGCCAGGGCGGCGCTGAGCACACGGTCTGGCAGCACGCTTTCCACGTGCCGAGCCAACGCCTGCAATGGGCGAAGGTAGGGTGTGGCCTGGCGAATGGTTTTCAACAAAGGCATGGCATGGGTTTCCTTGGCAGTCGCAAGCAAACCTAAGCGCCTTGTGTTTAACTTAAAAACTGATTATATGCATATAACCTACCTGCATAAGTGGTTGATGCCAGTGCGGATAAGCCTGAGGCAATTACAAATCTTCTGCGCCGTTGCCAAGACGGGCAGTACTACGGCTGCGGCCGACTCGATAGCGTTATCGCAGTCCGCCACCAGTGCCTCGCTGAATGAGCTTGAGGTGCTGTTAGCGACCAAACTGTTCGACCGCGTCGGTCGGCGCTTGTTGCTCAACGACAGCGGCAAGCTGCTATTGCCCAAGGCGCAGCAACTGCTCGATGGCGCCTGCCAGATCGAGGAGCATTTTCGCGGTGAGATAGGCGCGCTGAAGAGCACGCTGCGGGTAGGGGCCAGCAGCACCATCGGCAATTATGTGCTGCCGCATTACCTGGCGGAGTTTCGACGTATATGCCCGGAAATCCAGGTGAACGTGGCCATTTCCAATAGCGCCGCGGTGGCGGTAATGGTGGCCAACTTCGAGGTCGACATCGGCCTTATCGAAGGACCTTGCCATGAGGCCGGGTTGACCGTGAGTCCCTGGTTGAGCGATCAGTTGCTGGTGTTCTCCGCACCCGAACACCCGTTGGCCAAGCGCAAGGGCGTGACCGTGGAAGAGTTGCAGCAAGCGGAATGGTTGCTGCGTGAGCAGGGCTCCGGGACCCGCGAGGAAGTCGAGCATGCCTTGCTGCCGCACCTGCATGCCCTGAATCTGCAGACAGAGCTGGGCAGCTCGGAGGCCATCAAGCGCTCGGTGGCCGCCGGTCTCGGCATCAGCTGCCTGTCGCGCTGGGTGCTGGCGGACTGGCTCGACAACGGTCAGTTACAGGCGCTCGATAGCCTGTTGCCGCCACTGTCGCGACGCTTCTACATGCTGCGCCATCGCGATAAATTCGTCTCCACCGCCCTGGAGCGCTTCTGGCAGCACTGCGCCGCCAAGGGGACTGGGATTCTCGTTAGCGGGGAGTAGTTTATTGCTCGGCCAAGGCCGCTCTCACAGGACCGAGAAACCCGTGGCAGCGGCCTTGGCCGCGAAGCGTTGTGTTTAGGGGCGATCAAGGGGCGACTCACCAGTCGTCCCGCCCCGCACCGCTACTCAGGTCCCCGACTTGATCCGGGTCCAGGCCCGGGTGCGGATGCGTTCGACCTTCAGCGGCAGCGGCTTGAGCACATACAGGGTCTTCCGCGCTTCGGCGGTTGGGGTCAGGTCGGGGTTGTCGCGGATCTCCGCGCTGACCAGTGGCATGGCGTCCTGGTTCGGGCTCGGGTAGCCGAGGAAGGTGCTGATGGGCGCGACCACGTTCGGGTCGAGCAGGTTGTTGAGAAACTCATGAGCCTCCTCGACATTCTTGGCGCTGGCCGGGATGGCGAAGGAATCGAACCACAGCGGTGCGCCTTCCTTGGGCAGGCGCCAGTCGACCACCACGCCGTTGCCGGCTTCCTTGGCGCGGTTGGCGAACTGGTAGAAGCTGCCCGAGTAGCCGATGGCCACGCAGATATTACCGTTGGCGATGTCGGTCATGTACTTGGCCGAGTGGAAGTAGCGCACGTGCGGGCGGATCTTCAGCAGCAGCTCGGTGGCCTTGTCGTAGTCCTCGCGCTGGGTGCTGTTCGGGTCCAGGCCCAGGTAGTGCAGGGCGATCGGCATGATCTCGCCCGGCGAGTCGAGCAGGGTCACGCCGCACTGCGCCAGCTTGGCGACGTACTCTTCCTTGAAGATCAGGTCCCAGCTGTTTACCGGGGCGTCCTCGCCGAGCGCGGCCTTGACCTTCTCCGGGTTGAAGCCGATCAGCACGGTGCCGTACATATAGGGCACCGCATGCTCATTGCCGGGGTCGTTGGCGGTCATCAGCTTGAGCAGTGCCGGGTCGAGGTGCTTCCAGTTGGGCAGCTGGCTCTTGTCCAGCTTCTGGAACACCCCGGCCCTGATTTCGGTGTCGAGGAAGGTGTTGGTCGGCACCACCAGGTCGTAGCCCGAGTTGCCGGTGAGCAGCTTGGCCTCCAGTGCCTCGTTGGTGTCGAACACGTCCCAGATCAGCTGGATGCCGGACTTCGCCTGAAACTCCTTGGGCACCGAGGGCAGCATGTAGTCGGCCCAGTTGTACACGCGCAGCTCGCGCTGCTCCTCTTCAGCTTGCGCCTGGGCCGCGCTGCACAGCGCGGTGGCGACCAGGGTCGCGCCGAATAGCTGGGTGATTCTGTTCATCGAGGCCACTCCGTTCTTGTTGTAATTCTGTCGCCGCGCTCGGGCGCGCGGGATTGGCGTAGGGTGGATGACGCTTTATCCATCCACCCGGGTGGTCCCGGTGGATGAAAGGGCGCCGACCATCCCAGGATTAGCTCGCTTCGAAACCTTCCAGCACGTTCACCGCATTGATGCCGATTTCCGCCACCGCGTAGCCGCCCTCCATGACGAACAGGGTCGGCAGGCCGAGGGCGGCGATGCGTTGGCCCATGCGCAGGTAGTCCGGGCTGTCGAGCTTGAACTGGGAGATCGGGTCGTCCTTGAAGGTGTCCACGCCGAGCGATACCACCAGCACCTCTGCGCCGTACTCGGCGATGCGCTGGCAGGCTTGCTCCAGCGCCGCGCCCCATTCCTGCCAGCCACTGCCGGCCGGCAACGGGTAGTTAAGGTTGAATCCTTCGCCGGCGCCTTCGCCAGTTTCATCGGCATAGCCGAGGAAGAACGGAAACTCCGCCAGCGGATCGCCATGGATCGAGGCGAACAGCACATCGCTGCGGTCGTAGAAGATCGATTGAGTGCCGTTGCCGTGGTGGTAATCGACGTCGAGGATCGCCACCTTGGTACGGCCCTGGTCGAGGAAGGCCTGGGCGGCGATGGCCGCGTTGTTCAGGTAGCAGTAGCCGCCCATCACCTCGCTGGCGGCGTGATGGCCCGGCGGGCGACACAGGGCGAAGACGCTGTGGGCGCCGGCGGCGATTTCGGCCTGGGCGCTGAGTGCTACTTGCGCGGCGCTGTAGGCCGCCTGCCAGGTGCCGGCAGTGATCGGTGCACCGGCGTCGAAGCTGTAGTAACCGAGTTGGCCGTGCAGGCTGCTCGGCATGATCGAACGCAGGGTGCGCGCCGGCCAGGTGTAGGGCAGCAGGTCACCCTGGCCATTCTGATCCTGCCAGCGCGCCCAGGCACCCTCGAAGAAGTCCAGATAGGCCGCACTGTGGATGCGTTGCAGCGGCGCGCGGCCGAAATCCTTGGGCGCGCGCACCTCGCCGAGTTGACGATCCTTGACCCGCGCCAGGATATGGTCGGCGCGTTGCGGCTTCTCGAAACAGGGCACCAGTTGCCCGTTCATCAGCTCGCAGCTGCCGTGGTGCTGGTGATGGTCGTCGCTGTAGTAGGTCAGCATGTGTGGGCGGCTCCCAGGTTTTTTGTTGTGGCAAGCACAGCAATGGCTGCCAATCTTGTGGGAGTCATTGTTCGCCGGGCCGGCCGACTGGGGAACGCTGGCAACGGCCAATAGGGGATCGAAGTGGCCAGATTTACTGGCCACGGCGCAGCGTCAGCTGCGGAAACGACTCGGCGCGACCCCGCTCCAGCGCTGGAAGGCATGCCGAAAGCTGGCGCTCTCGCTGAAGCCCAACTCCTCGGCGATCCGGCAGATCGGCCAGTCCTCCTGGGCGAGCAGGGTCTTCGCCCGCTCGAAGCGCAGCTCGTCGAGCAGTTCCTGGTAGTGGGTGCCGAGCGCCTGCAGGTGCCGGCGCAGGGTGCGCGGCGAGCAGTGCATCTGCTGCGCCAGCGCCTCCAGCCCCGGTGGTTCGGCCAGGTGGCTGGTCAGCGCCTCGCGCACGCGCTGCAGCCAGGCCTGGCGAGTGGTGAACTCGACATTCAGCTTGCGGCAGCGGGCGAGCATATCCTGGTGGGTGACCGGATCGGCCAGCGGCAGGCGCCGTTGCAGCCACTCGGCGGGGAAGGCGAAGGCATTGCGTGCGGCGTCGAACTGCAACGGGCAGGTGAAGCTGGCCGCGTAACGCTCGACATAGGCAGGCTGGGCGTGGCGGAACTGCGCCGCGACCAGTGGCACGGGCTGACCGAGCAGCTCGTCGCAGACCAGCTTCAACGAGGCCAGGCACATCTCCACATTGAACTGCTCCAGCGCCGGCGCGTGCCGGTACTCGGCGGCGCCGACCCAGGCCAGCTCGCCCTCGACGCTCAGCTCCAGCTTGAAGTAGGTGCCGAGCAGGGCCGGGTACTGCAACAGCAGCCGCCAGGCGTCACCAAAGGTGGCACTCGACAGCGCGGCGTAACCGAGCAGGCCGTAGGACGACACATGCAGACGCCGGCCCAGGGTCAGACCGAGATCGCTGTGCCGGGCCAGGGCATTGGCGCACACCTGCAATTCCTGAGTACGGGTGATGCGCTGTTCACCGCTGGCCAGGTCACTGGCCTGGATGCCGCTACCGGCGAGCAAGGCCTCGGTGGCTGCGGGCCGCTCGGCGAACAGCTCGAGAATCAGCGACACCACATGCAGGGTGGTCAGGTGGGCATGCAACATCGACGGCGTCCGCTACTGTGGGTGGCTGAATAGCAGCAAGAAGCATACCGCGAGCTTGGGCGGGTCGGTTTCGGACGGATTCATCTGCTGCTTATGAAGAAGCCGATGGATGCTGAACCGGTTTGCACCTGCCGTTCGGCGGCAGGCTTTGGCCCAACAGATGCGGTGCCGACTCGATCATGAACCATGCGCAGGCGGCGATGCCGGGGCTCGGGGTTCCTCAGGAGCGAGGGAGTCCTGGCGCAGCCAGGGCAGGATGCGGGGTGTGCTTTCTTCTTGGTTACTTCTTCTTTGCACAAGCAAAGCCCCTGATTAGAAAGATGATTCAGCTGAAACAAAATAGTTCGTCATGCCCGCCGGGAAGCGGGTATCCAGCGCCATGGATGGCAAGCTTAATACGTCCTTGTAGTCTGGATTCCGGCAATCCCTGCCGGAATGACGGCTACGAAATAGTTTTTTGCGCGTCAGCTGAAGCATCTTGCTAATCAGGAGCAAAGAAGTAACTCGCCCGAGGGGGCGAAACCCGAGCGTGTGGCCAGCGTAGAGAAAGTGGCTGAGCGAAGGGCGGGGCTATTAAATGGAAAATAAATCTGTCCCCTTTTCCACACACTGCTGCAGTAAAACGCGGGCGGGGTGGTTCCCGATCCTGCGCCTTACGATCAAGAAGCGGGTGCGGGTAAGTCTTGCGGCGATCCGGGCAACCCTCAAGCGACGCCGACATGAATCGGTGGTCGATGTTGGCCGCTGGTTGCAGAGGGTGGTGCAGGGATACTTCAATTACCACGCCGTGCCAGGAAACCTGCGAAGGCTGAATGGTTTCCGGCTGGAACTAACACGTGCTTGGCGGCAGTCGTTGTTACGTCACAGCCACTACACACCGCTTACCGTGGCGCCGCTTCAAACGATTGGTGAGCGCATTCATACCTAATGTCAGGTGTGGCACACCCCTACCCGGCAGAATGTTTTCGCGTCAAAATCTGAGCCAGGAGCCGTATGCGGTAATGCTGCACGTACGGATCTGTGCGGGGGGCGGCGGGTAACCATCGTCTCTACCGCGGCCCCCTTTTTCTGTCCCCTTTTCCGGTTACGCCGCACGGATCCGGCTGGAGAGATCAGCTAGTTCCGAGTAGTGGATTAGATGCACGCCCGACATGCTGGCGAGCTGAATGGCAGAGCGGGTGTATCCGCAGTTGGATACTACGATCGCAACATCAGCCTGCTCAAACTGCTTGCCGGCGATCACCTCTTGGACTGCGGCATTGCCCACCGGCTTTGAATATTTTTTGCATTGCAGTACGGCCTTGATGCCGCCGAGCGTGGCGATAATGTCTATGCCCTGGTCACCGGATGCTTTTGTGACTCGTGCATTCCATCCGTTATCCCGAAGAATTTTGGCGCAGAAACTCTCGAACTCCTGCGGCTCAAGGTCCTCGACGTGCGATTCGTCTGGGGAGGCGTTGGCCAGTTGCTCAGTCTGGTAGCGGTGTACCGCGCTGACGATCTCCAGTCTGGCGACCAGAAGGCGATCCTCGATGATGTTCAGCATCGCGGGCTCGGTAGAGGTCGTACTGAGATATGCGGCAATAATCTCGTCCGTCATCAGAACGGTGTTGATGAAGTAGTCGATCTCCTTGTGCCAGTCATTGAGAATGCAGTTGCTATAGGCGTCCGTACGAACGGTCTGATCCTGCTTCAAGGCCAGTACCTTGACGTACTTTTCGATGAGCGCAGTGATAGAGGGTTTGATGACGTGATTGATCTTGCCCTCCTCTTTTTTGGCGCTTGCGACAAGCCCCCAAAGGGCTAGTACTAAAAATCCGATGATGAGCGCCATGACGCCATAGCTATTGGTGTCGTAGCAGATGTACAAGGCCACTGCGAACAGCGCAAACAGGAATGTCACTCTCTTTCCCTTCTTTTCGAATAGCCCAGATAATAATTAATCATGTGGTATGCACGATAATGATTTGCATGCCTAGCAACCTATCGGACTTTCCGTGCTAGCAACAAGAATGATCAGATTTTGATCAAAAAATCGCTTCCTACGTAAATTTAACCGGGTTCACACTTGCGTTGAAAGGCTCAGAATTCACGTAGCGTCATGCAAATTTCTTAAGTCCAACAGGCTGTTATAGCCTCTTATAACTTTATTCAAGCACTTGCTATCCATGTCTGGCCATCACTTCCCTCCCATCCACCATCGTCAAACCCAAGGCGCCACAATTCACGCCCATATTCCGGGCATAAGGTCGTCGGTGGAGTGGGGTAGTAAAGTGCATCGGGACATCCATATCCTGCCTGAGCGGCGTGGTCGTGCTGGCAGTCTGCCCCAGCACAGACGTCTAGTTCAAGGGGCGCAGGCGTTCGCTACCTATATAGAGAGAAAGCCCGCAAACCCCAGCCCTAGACCCCTGCGGACGGGCGGTCGTGCAGGGGGGGCGTTATTGGTGTCGTTACGCTATACTTCGCCGCCTTCAAACCCGCCTGCTCGCGGGTTTGCCCCGATCATGACAAGCCACGCACATTGCGTGGCTTGTTGGTTTTTGACGCGCCGTGAGGCGCTTGATGAAGAGGCACGACGATGAGCGCACTGGTTGGCGTGATCATGGGCTCCAAGTCCGATTGGTCCACCCTTAGCCACACCGCCGAGATGCTGGACAAGCTGGGCATTCCCTATGAAGTCAAAGTGGTGTCTGCCCACCGCACTCCGGACTTGCTGTTCCAGTACGCCGAAGAGGCCGACAGCCGTGGCATCCAGGTGATCATCGCCGGTGCCGGCGGCGCCGCCCACTTGCCGGGCATGTGCGCGGCCAAGACCCACCTGCCGGTGCTCGGCGTGCCGGTGCAGTCGGCGATGCTCTCGGGCGTCGACTCGCTGTTGTCGATCGTGCAGATGCCGGCCGGCATTCCGGTCGCCACCCTGGCCATCGGCAAGGCCGGCGCGATCAACGCGGCGTTGCTGGCGGCGAGCATCCTCGGCCACCAGCACCCGCAGTTCCACGCGGCGCTCAAGCAGTTCCGTCAGGAGCAGACCGACACCGTGCTGGATAATCCGGACCCGCGTCAGGCCTGATGGCCGGCTAGGCATTCCTGGCCAGGTCAAGGCATCGCGGGCACGCCCGCTGCCATGGGTTGTGTACCGCGCAAGCGCGTGCGGCATTTGAAGAGGTAGAAGCATGAAAATCGGTGTAATCGGTGGCGGCCAACTGGGTCGTATGCTGGCCCTGGCGGGCACTCCGCTGGGGATGAACTTCGCCTTCCTCGATCCGGCCCCGGATGCCTGCGCCCAGGCGCTCGGCGAGCATATCCGCGCCGACTATGGCGACCAGGATCACCTGCGCCAACTGGCCGATGAAGTCGATCTGGTGACCTTCGAGTTCGAGAGCGTGCCGGCCGAGACCGTGGCCTTCCTCTCCCAATTCGTGCCGGTTTACCCGTGCGCCGAGTCCTTGCGCATCGCCCGCGACCGTTGGTTCGAGAAGTCGATGTTCAAGGACCTCGGCATCCCGACGCCGGCGTTCGCCGACATCCACTCGCAGGTCGACCTGGATGTCGCCGCCGCCGATATCGGCCTGCCGGCCGTGTTGAAGACCCGTACCCTGGGCTACGACGGCAAGGGCCAGAAGGTGCTGCGCAAGCCCGAAGATGTCGTCGATGCCTTCGCCGAGCTGGGCAGCGTGCCCTGCATCCTCGAAGGCTTCGTGCCGTTCAGCGGGGAAGTCTCGCTGATCGCCGTGCGCGGTCGCGATGGCGAGACGCGCTTCTACCCGCTGGTGCACAATCGCCACGACAGCGGCGTGCTCGCCCTGTCCATCGCCAGCAGCGACCATCCGCTGCAGGCCCTGGCCGAGGACTATGTCGGCCGCGTGCTGACCAAGCTGGACTACGTCGGCGTGCTGGCCTTCGAGTTCTTCGAAGTGGATGGCGGCCTCAAGGCCAACGAGATCGCCCCGCGCGTGCACAACTCCGGGCACTGGACCATCGAAGGCGCCGAGTGCAGCCAGTTCGAGAACCACCTGCGCGCCGTGGCCGGCCTGCCGCTGGGCCCGACCACCAAGATCGGTGAGAGCGCCATGCTCAACTTCATCGGTGAAGTGCCGCCGGTGGCCGAGGTCATCACCATCGCCGACTGTCACCTGCACCACTACGGCAAGGCCTTCAAGGTCGGCCGCAAGGTCGGTCACGCCACCCTGCGCTGCGCGGATCGCGCCACCCTGGACCAGCAGATCGCTGCCGTCGAAGCGCTGATCGGCAAGGCCTGAGGTTGCCTCTGGCGTCGGCTGCAGCCGGCGCCAGAGATTTTTCACGGAACCTCCGCGGCTCCCGTCTATCCGATAGCCTAATGCCACGGCGTTTCTCAGCCTTGGCGCACTTACCTATTCGGAGAATTTGCCATGGGCATTATCGGCACCATCTTTATCGGCCTGATCGTTGGCCTGATTGCACGCTTCCTCAAGCCGGGCGACGACAGCATGGGCTGGATCATGACCATCCTGATCGGCATTGGCGGCGCCATCGCCGCGACTTACGGCGGCCAGGCGCTGGGCATCTACCAGGCGGGCCAGGGGGCGGGTTTCATCGGCGCAGTGATTGGCGCCATCGTTCTGCTGATAATCTACGGCGTAGTCAAAAAGGACTGAGCGCAGCCCTTGGTTACTGCTGGCCTGATCGGTTAATCCGTTTATCCATGGACTCAAGCCTATCCTGAACCTTGTAGGAGGCCGCGCCCGTTCCCGACGGGCTTGCGGCATTTCCCACATCCATGTGGGTCGCGCGCCCCGCGGCGAATACAGCCCGCAGGGCTGTCAGGTTGTGGTGCAGAACAAAGGCTTCGCCCCGAGGTCAGGCCGCCCACAGATAAGACTCAAGCCTGCGAGTTTGAGTTAACCCACTAACCGTACAGGCCCTAGCCACCTGTGAGTCTGCCCATGCGTTACCTGTTGTTGTCCCTGCTGCTGAGCAGCCTGGCCTGCGCCGAGCTGCCGGAAACCGACTGGCTCGAACTGATGCCGGAAGAAGACCGCCAGGCCCTCGAAGCCATGCCGGAAATCAGCCACGACAGTCCCGAACAGGACGGCGCCTTCTACGATCCCAGTGGCCTCAGGCAGCAGGACAAGAGCCTGCCCGCGGTGATGTACTCGGCCAAGACCGTAGCCGCCCTCGACGGCAAAGCCATCCGCCTGGGCGGCTACCCCGTGCCCCTGGAAACCGATGCCCAGGGCCGCAGCACCCTGTTCTTCCTCGTCCCCTATCCCGGCGCCTGCATCCACGTGCCACCACCACCGCCGAACCAACTGGTACTGGTGCGCTATCCGGCGGGCATAGAACTCGAAGACATCTACGCCCCGCTCTGGGTCAGCGGGACGTTACAGGTAGAGCCGGTCAGCAACGAGCTGGCGGATGCGGCCTATGCGCTGGAGGCGGGAGTGGTGCGGATGGTGGAGGAAGCGGATCTTTGATTCAGAGGCCCTCGGCACAGGGGTGAAAAAATCGCTTTTGAGTGCTCCGCACCCGATAGGCAATGCCTGTTCGTTTTCCGTTATTCACCAACGGCCGTTGGGTCGTTTCCGGTCATCAGCAGGCGTCCGTTACCGTCCCAGTAGCGGGGTTTTGTTGTATGAAAGACCCGCAACTTTTGCTCCTTTATTTATGCCACGCGAGGCGCCGCTGGCGGCAATAAAACCGTCAGCGGCTTGTCGTCTCAGGCCGGCAACGCTTCGCTCCACAGGCTGACGCTGAGCTGGTGTTGGGCACCGGGGGCGAGCAGGACGACATCTTCCAGGAGATTGGCGTGCTCGATACAGAGCATGCCTTGCCAGGCGTCGTCGGCGAATTGCGAGAGGCGCCGGGCCTTGTCGATCCAGGGGTTCCACAGCACGGCCGAGGCTGAGCCGCTGCTGCATAAGCGGATGCGTCGCTGCCAGGCGGGGTCGACGATGCTCAGTTGCGCCGGGGTATCCAGGTAGATGCGGTCGGTTTCGCCGTGGAAGCTCGGGGTGTCGCTCTGTTGCCGTTCCAGCCAGTTGTCCAGGGTGTCGATGTAGCGGCAGCCCCTGAGTCCCTCGACGCGCACCTGACGAATATCGCTGACGGCGAAGTAGCTGTGCAGGGCTTGGCTGAAGGCCAGGGGCGTGTCGCCGAGGTTGCGCGTCTCGAGTTCGAGGTGCAACTGGCCGTCGAGGCGGATGCGCAGCTTCAGCTCGGCGGCATGTGGCCATTCCGGCTGCGGCTGCTCGACACTGTTGAAGACGAATTCGAGGACGACGCAGTGATCCTGGTTGTCGATGCCGAGTAGCTGCCAGTCCAGCGCCCGTACCAGGCCGTGGGCCGGCACCAGGCTGCCGCCCTGATACATCGCTTGCACCGCCGGCGGGTTGCGTCGCAGGTCGCCGAACCAGGGCCAACACACCGGCACCCCGCCGCGCACGCCCTGACCTTGCTTGTATTCGGCCTGTTCGCTGAGCCAGATCAGCGGCTGCTCGCCATCGCGTTGGTAGCTGAGGATCTGCGCGCCCTGTTGGGCGACCAGCAGTTCGGCGTTGGCGGTGCGCACGCGCCAGCAGGCCAGTTGGTTGAATTCTACCCGCTCCACCTGTGGGCGTTGTTCGGTTCCGCTCATGACTGCGCTCCTCAATTGCTCTTATAGAAAGTGTGAACCGCTGTGCCGGCAAAGGCCAGGCCGCGTCATGCCCTGACCTGGCGCATTGTTGCTCGGTTCCCGCTGACCTAGGCTGAGCACGAGCGATGGGCGCCTGCGATGTGCAAGATTCTGATGGCTGTGCCGCTGCGGTTGTCGGGGCTTATCGGCCTGTGCGCCGGCATCGTCCCGGCCCGTCGTGCGGCGCGCTTGCATCCGCTGGATGCGTTGCGCCGCGAGTAACAGGTCCACGAATCGGCAGTGTCCCGGTTATCTGTGGCGGGCAAACGAAGGCTGGGCTTCAGCCAGCCAAGAGTGTCGATTTGGCGATGGCGGTGTGCAGCGGGCCGCCGCTCGGCCCGCCCTGCAAACGCGAGTTGCACCGTTAACGGGTACATAGTCATAAAAAAGGCCAGCGCTTGCGGCTGGCCTTGATCGTAGAGCGGGGCGGCTTACTTGCCGTACACCTGCTCCGGCAGCCAGGTAATCAGGCCGGGGAAGATGTAGGCAATCACCAACAAGAACAGCTGGATCAGGATGAACGGCAGCACGCCCTTGTAGATGGTGCTGGTCGGTACCGATGGCGGTGTGACCCCACGCAGGTAGAACAGGGCGAAGCCGAATGGCGGCGTAAGGAAAGACGTCTGCAGGTTCAGCGCGATCATCACGCCGAGCCAGACCGGATCAAGACCCATGGCCATCAATACCGGGCCGACAATTGGCACCACCACAAAGGTGATCTCGATGAAGTCGAGGATAAAGCCGAGCAGGAAGATCACCGCCATCACCAGGAAGAAGGCACCAAGCACACCGCCTGGTAATTGGGCGAAGATGTCTTCGATCATGACTTCGCCGCCGAAGCCGCGGAACACCAGGGAGAACAGTGAGGCGCCAATCAGGATCAGGAACACCATGGCACTGATTTCGGTGGTGCCGTACGCCACTTCACGCAACTGGCCGAAGTTCAGCTGGCGTTTATACAAGGCCAGCAACATGGCGCCGAGCGCCCCGAGGGCCGCCGCTTCGGTTGGGGTGGCATAACCGGCGAGGATCGAGCCGAGCACCGCACCAATCAGCAACAATGGCGGCACCAGAGCATTGAACAGCTTGCCCCATTCGATCGGGCCGAGTTCTTCCTGCGGCAGCGCCGGCAGCTTCTTCGGTTGGAAGATGGCAACGCCGATGATGTAGAGGATGTACAGGCTGACCAACAGCAGGCCGGGCAGCAGTGCGCCGACGAACAGGTCGCCGACCGATACGGTCTTGGGCGAGAAGATGCCCAGCTTCAGCTGCGCCTGCTGATAAGCGCTGGACATGACGTCACCCAGCAGCACCAGCACGATCGAGGGGGGAATGATCTGCCCCAGGGTGCCGGTGGCAGCCAGGGTGCCGGTGGCCACGGCCGGGTCGTAACCGCGCCGCAGCATGGTTGGCAGGGCCATCAGGCCCATGGTTACCACGGTGGCGCCGACGATGCCGGTGCTGGCGGCGAGCAGTGCGCCGACCACGCACACGGAAATCGCCAGACCGCCGCGCAGGGTGCCGAACAGCCGCGACATGGACTCAAGCAGGTCTTCGGCGACCCGTGACTTCTCCAGCATTACCCCCATGAAGACGAACAGCGGCACCGCCAGCATGGTCTGGTTGTTCATGATGCCGAACAGGCGGTTGGGCAGTGCGTTCAGGTAACTGCCATCGAAGGTGCCGGTGAGCATGCCGATGCCGGCAAACAGCAGGGACACGCCGCCGAGGGTAAAGGCCACCGGGTAGCCAGCCATCAAGGCCGCGCAGATGCTGATGAACAGCAGGATCGCCATTAACTCAACCATGCTTCACCTCCGGCGTAGGCAGGCGACCGCTGAGGATGTAGGCGGATTTGATCAAGTCGGAGATTCCTTGCAACACCAGGCTGATGACCAGCACCAGGATGATGCTCTTCTGTAGATAAACGAACGCCAGGCCGCCCGACTCGCTCGAGCCCTCCAGGGTTTTCCAGGAGTTGCCCACATAATCCCAGCTGCTCCAGCCGAGGAACAGGCACACGGGGAGAAGAAACAGCAGGTTGCCGAAGATTTCCACCAAGGCTTGCCGGCGGGGGCTGAACTTCTGGTAGAAAATATCCACGCGGACATGGCCGTTGCGCTGCAACACCCAGGCCGCGGCACCCATGAATACCAACGCGTGGGCATAGAGCACGGCTTCCTGCAGCGCCGTGGCGCCAATGCCGAAGCCATAGCGCAACACCACCACGGTTGCGGTGCCGATAACCAGAAACAGGGTGAGCCAGGCGCAAGCCTTGCCTAGGCCGGCATTAACTGCGTCGAGCAGGCGCGCTAAGCCGAGCAAGGGAGGGGGATGATTCGACATGGCAGATCCTTATTATTATGGCCAGGAAACCCGACAATTCTAGGCGGGTGGGTGATTGCGTCGCAACCGGCAGTACTACGTACGTAGTCGCTAAGCTTGAGAGGTGCCGATTCCTGTGATACTCAACATATAGCTGAATACTGGCGATCCCAGCGCTCAGACCATTAATACAACAACAAGGAGTTATTCCATGAAGCGTCGTCAAATTCTCGCAGCCGCAGGCGTAGGTCTTGCCGCCACTGCATTGGCGGGTTGCAACAAAGAGACTGAAACTGCCGCCAAGCCCCAAGAAGGTGCGAGCAGTGAGACTTTCAGCTGGAAGATGGTTACTTCCTGGCCGAAGAATTTTCCTGGCGTTGGTGTCGGCGCGGAACGTTTTACCACGCTGGTCGATGAGATGAGCAATGGCCGCCTGAAAATCAAACTGTATGCGGCGGGCGAACTGGTCCCGGCACTGGAAGTGTTCGATGCGGTCTCCCGCGGCACCGCCGAGATGGGCCATGGTGCGCCTTACTACTGGAAAGGCAAGGTGCCTGCTGCGCAGTTCTTCTGCGCCCTGCCATTTGGCCCCAACGCCCAGGAAATGAATGCCTGGCTGCACAAGGGTGGCGGCCTGGAGTTGTGGGAAGAGGTCTACAAGCCCTTCGGCGTACTGCCGATGGCCTGCGGCGCCACTGGGGTGCAGACCGCCGGTTGGTTCAACAAGGAAATCAACGGCGTCGAAGACTTCCAGGGCCTGAAAATGCGCACCCCGGGTCTGGGCGGTGAAGTGCTGACCAAGATGGGCGGCACCGTGGTTAACATGCCGGCCGGAGAGATCTTCACCGCGCTGCAAACCGGCGCCATCGACGCCACCGAGTGGATCGGTCCGTACAACGACCAGGCGCTGGGTCTGCACAAGGCCGCAAAGTACTACTACACCCCGGGCTGGCAAGAGCCGAACGTCACCTTCGAACTGGACGTCAACATCAAGGCCTGGGAAACCCTGCCGGCCGATCTGCAAGCCATCGTTCGTGCGGCCGCGCGCGATGTGAATGCGGACATGCTCGACGACTATGACGCGCGCAACATGGAAGCCATGGAGCAGCTCAAGGGCGAGGGCGTTGAAGTGCGCCGCCTGCCGGACGAGGTGCTGGCCAAGCTGAAGGTAATGGCCGCTGAAGTGGTCGACGCCTCGGCCGCTGCCGATCCGGCGGCGAGCAAGGTGTGGGCGCAGCAGAAAGCTTATCTGCAGCGTCTGTACGACTACGCCGAAAGCGCCGAAAAAGACATCTACAACATCCGCGGCTGATTTTTCGCGCCAGTAAAACGCCGGCTCTCGAGCCGGCGTTTTCGTATCCTGGATTCAGGTTTTTTACAGTGCGGATGGGACGCCGGCGATGGCTCTCTGGCTAGCAATCCGCAGGGTGGATCGGCTCGTTGCCTCAGCGGCGTGCTGGCACCGGGCGGGTGCGGCCGCTGCCGTCGATGGCGACGAAGACGAACACCGCTTCGGTGACCTTGCGCCATTCGCTGGACAGCGGGTCGTCGCTCCACACTTCGACCAGCATCTGGATCGAACTGCGGCCTATCTCGAGTGCCTGGGTGTAAAAGGACAGCTGCGCGCCAACAGCGACCGGCACCAGGAAAGCCATGCGATCGATTGCCACCGTTGCCACGCGGCCACCGGCGACCTTGCTGGCCATAGCCGTACCGGCCAAATCCATTTGCGATACCAGCCAGCCACCATAGATGTCGCCGAAACCATTGGTTTCGCGTGGTAGCGCGGTGATCTGTAATGCCAGATCGCCTTGGGGAATCGGGTCATCCTGTTCGAAGTCGTCGTTCATCTCGAGTACGGCTCGCGGCGCGGTTGTTGTTATAGGGGCGAAACCGCTACTTGCAGCGGCCCGCGGGCCCGCAAGGGTGCGGGGTCGATGAGTATACCGACTGTACGGTCGCTGAGCGAACATGGCACTTTGCCGCTAGCTCGGCAAACTTCGGCATGACCGGTGGCGGCAAAGTGCCAGGCATTCATCTAACTGTCACATTGATTTCATAGATTGGTCACAGGAGCTGCAGATACTTGGGCTCGTTCAATCCAACACTAAATTCTGCTAGGAGCAAGGCATGAAACTTAAGCGTTTGATGGCGGCCATGACTTTCGTCGCCGCTGGCGTCGCCGCCGCCACTGCGGTTGCTGGTGTCGACCCGGCTCTGCCGACCTATGAAAAAACTTCCGGCGTGTCGGGTAACCTGTCCAGCGTTGGTTCCGACTCGCTGGCCAACCTGATGACCCTGTGGGCGGAAGAGTTCAAGAAGAACTACCCGAACGTCAATATCCAGATTCAGGCCGCCGGTTCCTCCACCGCGCCACCCGCGATGACTGAAGGCACTGCCAACATGGGGCCGATGAGCCGCACCATGAAGGACAGCGAGATCCAGGCCTTCGAACAGAAGTATGGCTACAAGCCGACTGCCATTCCGGTGGCCATTGATGCCCTGGCGGTATTCGTGCACAAGGACAACCCGATCAAGAGCCTGTCGATCGAGCAGGTTGACGCGATCTTCTCCAACACCCGCCTGTGCGGTGGCGCCAGCGACATCAAGACTTGGGGTGACGTGGGCCTGACCGGCGAGTGGGCGACCAAGCCGCTGCAACTGTTCGGGCGTAACTCGGTATCCGGCACCTACGGCTACTTCAAGGAAGAAGCCCTGTGCAAAGGCGATTTCAAGGCTAACGTCAACGAGCAGCCGGGTTCGGCCTCCGTGGTGCAGTCGATCTCCAGCACCCTGAATGCCATCGGTTATTCGGGTATTGGCTACAAGACTTCCAGCGTCCGGGCTGTGCCGCTGTCCAAGAAGGATGGCGAAGCCTTCGAAGCCAACGAAGAAAACGCCCTGGCTGGCAAGTTCCCGCTGGCGCGTTTCTTCTACGTGTATGTCAACAAGGCGCCGAACAAGGCCCTGAGCCCGCTGGACACCGAGTTCGTCAAGCTGGTGCTGTCCAAGCAAGGTCAGGAAGTCGTGGTCAAGGATGGCTACATCCCGCTGCCGAGCAAAGTGGTTGAGAAAACCATGAAGGATCTGGGTCTGTAAGCGCCTGGCTTTACTGGCAGGGACGCCAGTTTTGTAACTACGCCCGCCTCTCGAATAGTGAGGCGGGCGTAGCTTTGTCTGCGCGCTGTAACTTTTCTGTCACACAAGCTGGCTACATTATTCAGCCTGTGCCACGAATGAAATTACGGCGCGCTCATGGCCGCGCAGAGATGCTCTTACTATGAATGACCTGGCTCGTGAAACCGTGACCGCCTCTCCCAAATCCCTAAAACTGGACTTCAATACGCCGGCCTTGCTGCGCAAGCGCCGTATCCGTGCGCTGAAGGATCACCTGGCCCGTTGGTGTGTGACCATCGGCGGCATGGCGGTGCTTGGCACCATTACCCTGATCTTCTTCTACCTGGCCTACATCGTCTTGCCGATATTCCAGGGCGCTGATCTCGCTACTCGCGAGCCGGTGCAACCGGCCTGGTTGGCCCAAGCTGGCCAGCCATTGTTGATGGCGGTGGAGGAGCAGAACCGGGTGGCCATGCGCCTCAATGAGCGCGGTCAGGTGCAGTTCTTCGATGCCAAGAGCATGGCCGCGCTGAGTGCCGTCGACCTGCCGTTGCCGGCCGATAGCCAGGTTGTCTCGGTTGCCCAGGATCAGCCGGGGAGCAATCGCGTGGCCTTGGGGCTGTCCAATGGCCAGGTGCTGGTGTTCGAGCATGCCTACCCGGTCAGTTACCCGAACGATGTGAAAACCATTACGCCGCGGATCAGCTATCCGTTTGGCGAAGCCGCGATCACTCTCGACGAGCAGGGCCGCGCGCTGGATCACGTGGGCGTCAGTCTGAATGACGGCACGCTGTTGCTGGCCGGTTCCACCGGTACCGAACTGCAGGTGCTGAGCCTCGGTCGCGAAGAAAACATGATGACCGGCGAGGTGAGCCACAGTGAGGCTCGCATCGAGCTGGCGCAGATCGCCGAGCCGATCAAGGCCCTGATCGTCGATCCGCGTCATCAGTGGCTGTATGTGATCAACGGCCGCGCCACGGCGGACGTCTTCAGCCTGCGTACCAAGGCGCTGAATGGCCGCTACAAGCTGCTCAGCAATGGCGCCACTACCGTTACCAATGCAACCGCGCTGCTCGGTGGTATCTCGCTGATGATCGGCGACAGCAAGGGCACCATCCAGCAGTGGTTCATGGTCCGCGACGAGGACGGCAAGCAGTACCTGAAGTCCATTCGCCGCTTCCAGATGGGTGACAGCGCCATTACCCAGATTCTCCCGGAAGAGCGCCGCAAGGGCTTCATGGCCCTGGATGCCAAGGGCAACCTGGGTATCTTCCACAGCACCGCGCACCGCACCCTGCTGGTCGAACCGGTGGCCGACGGTGCGGCCCTGGCCGGTTTGTCGCCGCGCGCCAACCGCATGTTGGTCGAGTCGCAAGGGCAATTGCAGCGCCTGGTGGTCGACAACCCGCACCCGGAAGTCTCCTGGAATTCGCTGTGGGGCAAGGTCTGGTATGAAAACTACGACCAAGCCGATTACGTCTGGCAGTCGACCTCTGCCAGCACCGATAACGAACCCAAACTGAGCCTCGCGCCACTGGCGTTCGGCACCCTGAAAGCCGCGTTCTACGCGATGTTGCTGGCGGCGCCGCTGGCGATTGCCGCCGCCATCTATACCGCCTACTTCATGGCGCCGTCCATGCGCGGCAAGATCAAGCCGGTGATCGAGCTGATGGAAGCGCTGCCGACGGTGATTCTCGGCTTCTTCGCGGGCCTGTTCCTTGCGCCTTATGTCGAGGGGCATCTGCCCGGTATCTTCAGCCTGCTGATCTTTACCCCGATCGGCATCCTCCTGGCCGGGTTTGCCTGGAGTCGCCTGCCCGAGTCGGTCCGCCTGGCGGTGCCGGACGGCTGGGAAGCGGCGTTGCTGATCCCGGTAATCCTGCTGATCGGCTTCGTCTCGCTGAGCATGAGTGGCCTAATGGAAGTCTGGCTGTTCGATGGCAACATGCGCGCCTGGTTGAGCAATGATCTGGGCATCCCGTTCGACCAGCGCAACGCCCTGGTGGTCGGCCTGGCCATGGGTTTTGCGGTGATTCCGACCATCTACTCGATTGCCGAGGATGCCGTGTTCAGCGTGCCCAAGAGCCTGACCTTCGGCTCCCTGGCACTGGGGGCGACGCCCTGGCAGACCCTGACTCGGGTGGTCATCCTCACCGCCAGCCCCGGTATTTTCTCTGCCGTGATGATCGGCATGGGCCGCGCGGTCGGTGAAACCATGATCGTCCTGATGGCCACCGGTAACACTGCAATCATGGACATGAACATCTTCGAGGGTCTGCGCACCCTGGCCGCCAACGTGGCGGTGGAAATGCCCGAATCGGCGGTGGGCGGTACGCATTACCGGGTGCTGTTCCTCTCGGCGCTGGTGCTGCTGAGCTTCACCTTCGTCATGAACACGCTCGCGGAGTTGGTGCGCCAGCGTCTGCGCGTCAAGTACGCGTCGCTCTAAGGCCCTGGAAGGTATATGTCCGTGAAAAACAACTCCGTAAAAGCCTGGGTTAAAAGCGGTTCGCCGTGGATCTGGATGAACGCCGGCGCGGTGTCCATCGCGGTGATCATGACCCTGGGTCTGCTTGCCGTGATCGCCACCCGTGGCCTCGCCCACTTCTGGCCGGCCGACCTCATCGAAGCCGATTATCAGGTGCCTGGCCAGGAAACCAAGGTGATGGCCGGCGAGATCACTCAGCTCGAAGAGATCCCGCGTGCACGCCTGGCTGCGTCCGGTCTGCCGGTGGCGGCCGAGGGTGGCGAGTTCATGACCCGCGAGCTGTTCAAGGTGGGTAACCGCGACATCTACGGCGCCGACTTCACCTGGGTCGTGGGCGAATGGTTGAGCAACCAGCGCACCCCGCAAACCCTCACGGCATTCGAGCGCCGTGAGTGGGGCAACCTCTACGGTTACCTGGTCAACGTCAAGGAAAGTGGTCAGTTGGTCGCCGAGGGCGATGGTGCCTGGGACGATCTGCAGGTGCGTCTGGCTCGAGTCGAAGACTTACACGCGCAAGTGGTGCGCCTGGAAAAGAAAGACATCGGTCGGATCAATGCCGGGCTCGAGCGCATACGCCTGCAAACCCGCAAACTGGAACTGCAGGGCGAGCTGGATGCGCAGGCCCAGGCTGATCTGGATGTGGATCGGGCGCAGTGGGATGCCGAGTACAAGGTGCTGGAAACCCAGTTGATTGCGCTCTACGAGGCCTTTAATCGCGACAGCATCACGGTGCGCACTGCCGAGGGCCGCGAGGTCGAACTGAGCCTGGGCAAGGTGGTACGGGCCTATCAGCCAAACGCCATGTCCAGCCTCGGCAAGCTGCAGTTCTACGGTGTCAAACTGTGGGAGTTCGTCAGCGATGATCCGCGCGAGGCCAACACCGAAGGCGGCGTCTTCCCGGCGATCTTCGGTACCGTGATAATGACCCTGATCATGGCGGTAATCGTCACCCCGTTCGGCGTGATCGCGGCCATCTATCTGCGCGAGTACGCCAAGCAGGGGCCGCTGACCCGAACTATCCGCATCGCGGTGAACAACCTGGCCGGCGTCCCGGCAATCGTTTACGGGGTGTTCGGTCTGGGCTTCTTCGTTTATGTGCTGGGTGGCTCGCTCGACCGGCTGTTTTTCCCCGAATCCGCGCCGGCGCCGACCTTCGGTACGCCGGGGCTGTTGTGGGCTTCGCTGACCCTGGCGATTCTTGCCCTGCCGGTGGTGATCGTCGCCACCGAGGAGGGCCTGGCGCGGATTCCGCGAGCGCTGCGCGAAGGTTCCCTGGCCCTGGGGGCGACCAAGATCGAGACGCTCTGGCGCGTGGTGCTGCCAATGGCCAGCCCGGCGATGATGACCGGCCTGATCCTCGCCGTGGCGCGTGCCGCCGGTGAAGTGGCGCCGCTGATGCTGGTCGGCGTGGTCAAGCTGGCGCCGAGTCTGCCGCTGGACACTAACTACCCGTACCTGCACATGGATCAGAAGATCATGCACCTGGGTTTCCACATCTACGATGTCGGCTTCCAGAGCCCCAACGTCGAGGCTGCACGGCCGCTGGTCTACGCCACGGCGCTGCTGCTGGTGCTGGTGATCGCGATTCTGAATCTCACGGCGGTGTTCATGCGTAACCGCCTGCGTGAGAAGTACAAGGCGCTGGATCACTAAATCCTTTTCGTTGGCTGCCATAGTGGCAGCCAACGTGATAACGAATTGTTCGCGTAGGGAGCATCCCATGCAGCACCAAGCACACACACACGGCATCGATATCACGGCCCTGGGCCGGGAAAAGCAGAGCCTTGACCTGGCCGCGGAAACCGTGGCGATTCAGGTGCCGGGTCTGAACCTGTACTACGGCGACAAGCAGGCGCTGTTCGACGTCAAGCTGAAGATTCCCAAGCAGCGCGTCACGGCGTTTATCGGCCCGTCCGGTTGCGGCAAGTCGACCCTGCTGCGCACCTTCAACCGGATGAACGATCTGGTCGACGGTTGCCGCGTGGAAGGTGAAATCAACCTCGATGGGCGTAACATCTACCGTAAGGGCGAAGACGTCGCCGAGCTGCGCCGTCGCGTCGGCATGGTGTTCCAGAAGCCCAACCCTTTCCCCAAGAGCATCTACGAGAACGTGGTATATGGCCTGCGCATCCAGGGCATCAACCAGAAGCGTGTACTCGATGAGGCGGTGGAGTCGGGCCTGAAAAGCGCGGCATTGTGGGACGAGGTTAAAGACCGCCTGCACGAGTCGGCACTCGGCTTGTCCGGCGGCCAGCAGCAGCGCCTGGTGATCGCGCGAACCGTGGCGGTGCAGCCGGAAGTGCTGCTGCTCGACGAACCCTGCTCGGCACTCGACCCGATCTCCACCCTCAAGGTCGAAGAGCTGATCTACGAATTGAAATCCAAGTACACCATCATCATCGTCACCCACAACATGCAGCAGGCGGCGCGGGTGTCGGATTACACCGCCTTCATGTATATGGGCAAACTGATCGAGTTCGGTGACACCGATAGGCTGTTCACCAACCCAGAGATGAAGCAGACCGAAGACTACATCACCGGCCGCTACGGCTAAGGCCATGCCAGCACCCTCTGGCAAAGCCCATCCACCTGATAATTCGTAGGGTGCGCCGTGCGCACCACGGCACCCAAGCCGGTAGCTTTCGCGGAGCGAAATATGATCAACAAAGACAACCTCACCCAGCACATCTCCCAGCAGTTCAACGCCGAGCTGGAGGAGGTGCGCAGCCACCTCCTGGCCATGGGCGGCCTGGTCGAGAAGCAGGTCAATGACGCGGTCACCGCGCTGATCGACGCCGATTCTGGCCTGGCTCAGCAAGTGCGCGAGATCGATGACCAGATCAACCAGATGGAGCGCAACATCGACGAGGAGTGCGTGCGCATCCTCGCCCGTCGCCAGCCGGCTGCGGGCGACCTGCGCTTGATCATCAGCATCTCCAAGTCGGTGATCGACCTCGAGCGCATCGGCGACGAAGCGACCAAGATCGCCAAGCGTGCGATTCTGCTGTGCGAAGAGGGCGAAGCGCCGCGTGGCTATGTGGAGGTGCGACATATCGGCGATCAGGTGCGCAGGATGGTGCAAGAGTCGCTGGACGCCTTCGCCCGTTTCGACGCCGACCTGGCTTTGTCGGTGGCGCAGTATGACAAGACCATCGATCGCGAATACAAGACGGCCCTGCGCGAGTTGGTCACCTACATGATGGAAGATCCGCGTTCGATCTCCCGCGTACTGAATATCATCTGGGCCCTGCGTTCGCTGGAGCGTATCGGCGACCACGCGCGCAATATCTCCGAGCTGGTGATCTACCTGGTCCGTGGCACCGATGTGAAGCACATGGGCCTGACCCGTATGAAGGAAGAAGTGCAAGGCATCGGCAAAGACCGCTGAATTCGGCGGCCGAGAGTCAGCGCCGCAATTTCTCCAAGGCCCGCTAAAGTGGCGAGCAGCCACTTTAGGGTTAGCCTTTGGTCATTCGCCGCGTTTATGCTTGCAGCCATTCGAACAGGAGTGGCCGATGAGCAAAGTCAGCGTACTGGTGGTGGACGACGCAACCTTTATCCGTGACCTGGTAAAAAAAGGCTATGTACTCGTTAACTGTTGCAAGGCCTAGACTGAAGACGTGTGCTCATCAAGGAGTGCCGTTATGGATGCCCAACCCTTTCAACACCTACTGGCTCGGCTTGATCGCCTCACGATCAAACAGAAGTCCATCGTTCAGCATTTTCTCCAGATCAACGTGCAGCGAGATGGCTTTGAAGAGCTCATCCCTGATCTGAAAGCCTGCCCGCACTGTGCCGCCGACGCCGCGCAACTGGCCTCATGGGGCCGCAGTGGTGGCTTGCAGCGCTATCGCTGCAAGGTCTGTCGGCGCACGTGCAATGCATTGACTGGAACACCCTTGGCGCGCCTACGCAAAAAGGACTGCTGGCTGGATTATGCCCAAGCCCTCATTGCTGGATTGACCGTGAGAGCGGCGGCCCGACACTGCAGCGTCAGCAAGAACACTTCATTTCGCTGGCGACATCGGTTTTTGCATGATGTGGCGGCGCATCACGATGCGCGTGAAAGCGGCATTGTCGAGGCCGACGAAACGTTCTTTCTCGAGTCATTCAAAGGTCAGCGCGAGATGCCGCGCCCACCCCGTAAACGCGGGGGTGTGGGCAAGACACGCGGAACGGGGCCGGATCAGATACCCGTTTTGGTTGTTCGCGACCGTGAAGGACATACCGCTGACTTTCAGTTGGAGAAGCTCGACGCCGCCCATGTAAGTGCCGCGCTAAGGCCTTTGGTGGATAAAGCGTCGGTGCTCTGTACTGATGGCGCAGCAATCTATGCGGCATTTGCACGCCGCAACGGGATCACCCACAAGGTGGTGTATGCGAGGCCGGGGTTACGCGTCCAGGAAGCGGCTTTTCATATCCAGAACGTCAACGCTTATCACAGTCGGCTGAAGGGCTGGATGGCGCGCTTTCATGGGGTTGCGACCAAGTACCTCGTTAACTACCTGGGTTGGCGCCGCATGTTGGAGCGGTACACAAAGCGCATTCAGCCAGAGTTTTGTCTGCAGGAGGCGGTGGGCCGGCCCATGCAACAGTTAAAGGGTACATAGCCTAAAAAAAGGCCTGCGCGACCACTTTCCCGGCGTGCAGATCGTCGAAGCCATCAATGGGCGCAAAGCCCAGCAATTGCTCGGCCGGCAAAGCATCGACCTGATTCTCTGCGATTGGGAAATGCCCGAGCTGTCCGGACTCGAGTTGCTCAGCTGGTGCCGTGAGCAGGACAACCTGAAAACCGTACCCTTCATCATGGTCACCAGCCGCGGTGACAAGGACAACGTGATCCAGGCGATCCAGGCCGGTGTTTCCGACTTCATCGGCAAGCCCTTCTCCAACGAACAGTTGGTGACCAAGGTCAAGAAGGCCCTGAGTCGTGCCGGCAAGCTGCAAGCCTTGATGGCCGGCGCACCGCCGAAAATGCTCAGCGGTGGTGGCTTCGCCAATGACTCCCTGGCGGCACTGACCGGCGGTCAGGCCCAGGTGGTCAAGCCTGTCGCAGCGGCGCCGATAGAGGCCATAGCGGCGCGCCCGGATGCGCCTGCGGCTTCGGCCAAAGCGGCGGGGCAGGCCCCGGGCGGACGTGGTCAGGGCCAGTTGCGTCTGCCTGGCGGCACCATGAACTGCGTGATCAAGGCGCTCAGCCTCAAGGACGCTCAACTGGTGGTCAAACGCGCTGAACTGTTGCCGCAAGTGCTGGAGAGCGCGGTGCTCGACCTCGAGCAGGGTGAAGGTGGCGAGGTGGCGCGACTTAACGGCTACCTGCACGCGGTGGCAGCGATGGAAGCCAAGCCGGACAGTGAATGGCTGTTGCTGACGTTCAAGTTCGTCGACCGCGACCCGCAGAAGCTCGACTACCTGTCGCGCCTGATCGCCCGCGGGACGACGCAGAAGCACTTCGTCCCCGGTGCCTGATCCGTCTGCCTGCTCAGCCCAGGCGTTGCAGCAGCAGGAAAGACACCAGCAGCAGCGTGTTGATCGCCCAGGCGGCCGTCAGGACGCGGGCGATGTCACCGTGGGTTGGATTGTCCACGTTGCCACTGCAGTGCCAGATCTCGCAGATAATCCAGGCGGTATAGGCCAGGAGCACGGCGAACATGAGCACCGTCGTGGCCAGTGCGGCGCCGCTGAAATACCCCGCGAGCGTTACGGCCCAGAGAATATTGCTGGGGATCACCCCGTAGAACCAGAAAATCTCCCGCAGTGGCTTGTCGATCAGCAAGGTGTTGAACGTCGAGGTTTTCATGCTCATTAATCCTCATGGCAGTAAAGGCAGGCTCGTGTTGCCTGGCGGGCCGTTGCCTGTCGCCCCGTCGGCAATCGCTCACCTGAGGTTAGCTTGCTCAGGCGTCGCGTCAAAAAGTCGCACAGGCTCAGGTGCGGCGGCGGATGCGCCAGATCACATTCCACTGCCCTGGTCCTCGCATGCGGGCAGCGGCACTGCTAGTCTTCAGCGTCCTGGAGAGCCAAAAACCGCCCGTGAGCCCATGCCCTTTCGACTGACCATTTTTTGCGCCCTGGTGCTGGTTGCCAGTCAGGCTGCAGCCCTGACCATCTACAAGTACACCGACGCCAGCGGTGTGGTGACCTATACCGATAAAGCGACGGCGGGCGCGCAGGTGTTCGTCTTCCGCGACCGCATGGTCGAGCGCCTGGACAACCAGGTGAAGCTGGAAACCCAGAAGCACGCGGCCGGCGACACCCTGCTGGTGCGCAACGACCTGTATGCCCCGGTGCAAATCGAACTGAAGCTGGAACAGGTCGACAACGCCATTGGCGCCCCGACTAAACCCATCACCTGGGTGTTGCCGCCGCGCAGCAAGATCCGCCTGGCCACCCTGACTGCGCGTGACCCCAGCAAACCCCTGAGTTACATACCCAAGCTGCGTTATGCCCTAGGCGACCCGCGCCTGCTGCCGACGCAGCAGAACTACCCGCTACCCTGGCGCGGTGGACCGTTTCGCCTGAGTCAGGGCGCCAACGGTAAGTACAGCCACTTCACCGCGAAAGGTCGTTACGCCCTGGACATCGCCATGCCCGAGGGCACGCCGATAGTCGCGGCGCGCAGCGGCGTGGTGGTCAAAACCGAGAACCAGCAGAGCGGGCGCGGCAACAACCCCTCCGGCAACTATGTGCGCATCCTGCATGACGACGGCACCATGGGCGTCTACCTGCACCTGATGAAGGGTTCGGTACAGGTCCAGGAAGGGCGTCGGGTGCAGGTCGGCGGCATGCTCGCCCGCTCAGGCAACACCGGCAACAGCACCGGTCCGCACCTGCACTTCGTGGTGCAGCGCAACGTCGGCCTGGCCCTGGAGTCCATCCCCTTCGACTTCATCCAGCCGGTCAACAGCCTGCCGAATTTCGCCGTCGGCGGAGATTGAGAGCCGTTTCAAGTGGTAGCCCATAACTGCGCGTAAGCGCCAGGTGGTTCCGCCGCGGCCATCGTTCTGACGCGGTCGTAGGAGGGTGTTGAGCGCCAGCGATAGCCATCAACACGCCGCGCAAGCGTGACCGGCATGGATCGCCCGGCCGGGTTTTCATACACGTACCCCGGATGAAATCCGGGCTACGAAAACATGCTGCTCACTCGGCTTGAATGAACAGTATGGTCGCAACAGGCGCGGTTTTTTCATCGCCGTTCAATCCAGCCTGAGTACCTTGGCCAGGACGATCTTCGGTCCCTTCATCTTCTTGACGATGATGCGCAGGCCGTCGACTTCCAGCACTTCCTCTTCCTCGGGCATGCGCTTGAGGGTTTCGTAGATCAGCCCGGCCAGGGTTTCCGCCTCGATATGGTCGAGGTTGACCCCCAGTAGGCGCTCGACCTTGAACAGCGGGGTGTCGCCGCGCACCAGCAGCTTGCCCGGTTGGTAGGCGAGGATGCCGCGCTCGGTCTTGTGGTGCTCGTCCTGAATATCGCCGACCAGGGCTTCCAACACGTCTTCCATGGTCAGGTAGCCGATCACTTTGCCGTCGGCCTCTTCGACCAGGGCGAAGTGCGAGCCGCCCTGGCGGAACTGCTCGAGTAGGTTGGACAGCGGCATATGCCGGCCAACCCGTTCGATCGTATGCATCAGCTCGGCCAGTTTCAATGCCGAGGGCAGCATTTCCAGCAGGGAAAGGTGCAGCAGCAGGTCCTTGATGTGCAGCACGCCGACGAACTCGCCGGCGGCTTCGTCGAAGATCGGGTAGCGGCTGTACTTGTGCCGGCGAAATACGCTGAACACCTCGTCCAGCGGTGCGTTCAGCTCCAGGTAGACCAGGTCTTCGCGCGAGTTGGCCCAGTCCACCACTTCCAGTTCGCCGAGTTCCACCGCCGAGGCCAGCACGCGCATGTCCTGGTCGCTGGGATTGCGGGCGCGGCTGGAATGCAGGATCAGCTTGAGTTCGTCGCGGCTGTAATGGTGCTCGTGGTGCGGCCCCGGCTCGCCCTGGCCGGCAATGCGCAGGATGGCGTTGGCGCTGGCATTGAGCAGGAAGATCGCCGGGTACATGGACCAGTAGAACAGGTACAGCGGCGCGGCCGTCCACAGTGACAGTCGTTCGGGCTGGCGAATTGCCCAGGACTTGGGTGCCAGCTCGCCCACCACGATATGCAGGTAGGAAATGATCGCGAAGGCGCTGAAGAAAGCGATGCCGTGCACCAGCTTGGCTGACTCGATGCCGATGGCGCCGAGTAGCGGGGTGAGCAGTTCGGCGAAGGCCGGCTCGCCGACCCAGCCCAGGCCCAGCGAGGCCAGGGTGATGCCCAGTTGGCAGGCCGACAGGTAGGCATCCATCTGGTTGTGTACGGTGCGCAGGATATGTCCGCGCCAGCCGTTTTCGCTGGCCAGGGCCTCGACCCTGGTGGCGCGCAGCCTGACGATGGCGAACTCGGCGGCGACGAAAAAGCCGTTGAGCAACACCAGTAACAAGGCAAACAGAACGAGGCCGAAATCGGCGAAAAAGGTAGCGACGGAGATACTCGTGGAGGGGTCCATAAAGGTTTCGGTAGGCCAATGAGCACTAGAGGGTGGGGCTAAGCAATCGGCTTTGCAAGCCTGCGCGTGCGCCGCGGGCTGTTAGCTGCCGCGGCGTACCACCTGAGTGCTGGGGAAGTGACAGGTGAAGGTGCTGCCCTTGCCCAGGTTGCTGTCGATCTGCAGGCGGGCGCGGTGGCGCAGCAGCACATGTTTGACGATGGCCAGGCCCAGGCCGGTACCGCCGGTGTTGCTGGCGCGGCTGGAATCGACCCGGTAGAAGCGTTCGGTCAGGCGCGGCAGGTGCTTGGCCTCGATGCCCGGGCCGTTGTCCTGCACCACCAAGTGCGCGCCTTGCTCGTCACCCCACCAGCGGATGTCGATGCGACCCTCGTCGGGGCTGTACTTGACCGCGTTGAACACCAGGTTGGAGAAGGCACTGCGCAGTTCCGCCTCGCTGCCCTTGAGACGCAAGTGCGGGTCGGCCTCCAGGCTGATGCGGTGCATGCGTTCGCCGGATAGCGCCTGGGCGTCGCTCTTGATGCTCAGCAGCAGCAGATCGACCGCCACTGGCTGATTGTCCGAGGGGTAGTCGGTGGCTTCCAGCTTGGCCAGCAACAGCAGGTCATTGAGCAGGTTTTGCATGCGCCCGCCTTGCTGCTGCATCTGTTGCAGCGCGCGCAGCCAGCGCGGATTGACGTCCTCGACGTTGTCCAGCAGGGTTTCCAGGTAACCGGCGATCACCGTCAGCGGCGTGCGCAACTCGTGGGAGACGTTGGCGACGAAGTCCTTACGCATCTGCTCCAGTTGATACAGACGGGTGATATCGCGCACCAGCATCAGGTGTTCGCGATTGCCGTACTGGGTGATATGGAACTGCAGGCGTAGACGGCCGCTGACCGGCGAGGGCAGCTCCAGCGGCTCGTTGTAGTTGTGGTTCTCGAAGTACTCGATAAAGCGTGGGTCGCGCAGCAAGTTGGTGATTGCCTGACCACTGTCCTGCGGGGTTTTCAGGCCCAGCAGGGTCTCCGCGGCGCGGTTCCACCACTCCAGGTTGCCGTTGCTGTCGAGCATGACCACCGCATCTTTCAGCGCGGCGGTGGACTCCTGGACCCGATCGATCACCGCCTGCAGACGGCCGCGGGCGCGCTGGTTGCGCCGTTGCAGGTGGTAGATGCTGTCGAACACCTCGCCCCAAAGACCATAGCCATCCGGTGGCGGCTCGTCCGGCCGATGCTCTTGCAACCATTTGTGCAGGCGCAGCAACTGGTTCAGGGTCCAGCCCAGATAGACGGCCAGGCCGGTCGCCAGCGCCCAGGCGTACTCGCCGGTGAACAGGCCGAGCAGCAGGCAGGCACCGATTAACAGCAGCAGGCGGCGCACCATGGCGCCACGCCAGTTTTGCTTCACTTGGGAGTCATCCGCCAATCGATCCATTGAGCCGCTGAGGCAAGCCGGCAATCCTAACCCGTGCCGTCATCGACCGGGGATACCGCTAGCTTTTGGTGGAAAAACGATAGCCCGTGCCGCGCACGGTCTGTACCAGGTTTTCGTAGATTTCGCCGAGCGCCTTACGCAGGCGACGGATGTGCACATCGACTGTGCGCTCCTCTACGTAGACGTTGCCACCCCAGACCTGGTCGAGCAGTTGGCCGCGGGTATAGGCGCGCTCCTGGTGGGTCATGAAAAATTGCAGCAGGCGGTATTCGGTGGGGCCCATCTCGGCCGGCTTGCCGTCGATGGTCACCCGGTGGCTGACTGGGTCGAGCAGCAGGCCGCCGACTTCGATCGGCCCCTCGCTATCGCTGGGACCGGCACGGCGCAGCACGGCCTTGAGGCGGGCGACCAGTTCGCGCGGCGAGAACGGCTTGGTGATGTAATCGTCGGCGCCGACTTCCAGGCCCTGGATCTTGTTGTCCTCTTCGCCCTTGGCGGTGAGCATGATGATCGGGATGTCGCTGGTCAATTCGTCACGCTTGAGCCGGCGCGCCAGCTCGATGCCGCTGGTGCCGGGGAGCATCCAGTCGAGCAGGATCAGGTCGGGTTTGCGGTCGACGATGATGGTGTGGGCCTGCTGGCTGTTCTCCGCTTCCAGGCACTCGTAGCCGGCCATTTCCAGGGCCACCGCGATCATTTCGCGGATCGGTGCTTCGTCATCGACGATCAGAATGCTCTTGCCAACCATGGGTCCCGCCTCAAGTCGTTCTACTGTCATGCGTGGCATTAGATAGCGGAATTATTGCAGCGATATGACAGGCCAGCGTTAACGCCTGACTGGTCTATGCTGAACGATGCGCCCGCTCAATCGATCGGGCGCTTGGAGCCTGGCGCAAAAAGGCCTGCTAACTGCAGGCATTTCAGGGTTCTGCCTGCTCGTCCTTCGAGGTTGTCCGGCACCGATCTTAGCCTGTCGCCAGACTAACGTGGTTAACAGAAGGAGATATCACCGATGATCAGATCCAACCCGATCCGACTGGCCCTGCTTGGCGGCGTGCTGCTGGGGTTATCCGCTGTAGTGCAGGCGGCCGAACCGGCGATGGTCGAGAACGGCATGCTGGTCGACAGCAAAGGAATGACGCTTTACACCTACGACCAGGACGCCATGGGCAAATCCAACTGCTACGACCAATGCGCGGAGAACTGGCCACCCCTGGCCGCCGAGGCCGGCGCCATGGCCGACGATGATTGGACGGTGGTCAAACGCGACGATGGCACCTTGCAGTGGGCCTATTACGGCAAGCCCTTGTACACCTTCGTCAAAGATATGAAAGCAGGTGATATGACCGGTGACGGTAAAGGGGGCGTCTGGCACATGGCCAAGCCTGAGTGACCCCGGCTGTCCACGCAGCGCTTGCGCGCTGCGTGGACTTCAGCGCAGCGCGTAATCCAGCACGATGCCGATGAAGATCGCCAGCCCGGCCCAGTGGTTATGCAGGAAGGCATTGAAACAAGCCATTGGCTTGCGATTGCGGGTGGCCCGGTATTCCCAGAGGAAACATCCCGCGGCGGCCAGCAGGCCGAGGTGGAACGGCAGGCCCAGCTCGAAGCGGCTGCCCGCCAGCAGCAGGCACAGCAGGGTCAGGCCCTGCAGGATGGCGATGATCAGGCGGTCGGCATCGCCGAACAGGATGGCGGTGGACTTCACGCCGATCTTCAGGTCGTCGTCGCGGTCGGCCATGGCGTAGTAGGTGTCATAAGCCACCGTCCACAGCAGGTTGGCGATGAACAGCAGCCAGGCCTCCGGCGGCAGGCTGCCGGTCTCGGCGGTGAAGGCCATCGGCATGCCCCAGGAAAACGCCGCGCCGAGCACCACCTGGGGGTAGAAGGTGTAGCGCTTCATGAAGGGGTAGCAGGCGGCCAGGGCCAGGCCGCCGAAGGACAGCCAGATGGTCGTGGCGTTGGTCAGCAGCACCAGCAAGAAGGCCAGCAGCACCAGCACGGCGAACAGGATCAGCGCCTCGCGCGGCGTCACCTTGCCGCTGGCCAGGGGCCGCGCCTGGGTGCGTTTGACGTGGCCGTCGAAGTTGCGGTCGGCGTAGTCGTTGATCACGCAGCCGGCGGCGCGCATCAGGATCACGCCGACGACGAAGATAAACAGGTTTTTCGCGCTCGGCACGCCTTCGGCTGCGACCCACAGGGCCCACAGCGTCGGCCATAGCAGCAGGAAGATGCCGATGGGTTTGTCCAGGCGCATCAGCTGGATGAAGTCCCAGGTGCGGGGGTGCAGGCGATTCAGTGATTTGAGCAGGCGGGTGTACATCGAGCGCGTCTCCGTGCGAGGTGCGGCGGATTATACGGGTGCTGGGCGCGGAGGGTGGATGACGCTGTTTGCATCCACCGTCTTCTCGGCAGATACGGCGTGACCCACCCTGGCCGGTTCGAGGTGGGTAGAAGGCGAGAGGCAGGATGAGCGGTTAGCCCGTGGCAAGCCGCGCGGCATGGCGGGTGGCAAACGCTGCGAGGTTGTCCAGCCTACGCCTCGATCCCGGCGTCCGGCCAGAATTCGGGCAGAAACACTTCGACCACCAGAACCCCGAGGGCGCCGCGGCTGAAGCAGGAGCGGCGTGCCCACAGGCGTTCTGCGCGCACCTCGGCGGGTAGCCAGGCTGCCGGGAAACGGCAGACTTGCAGGGCGTTGCGCTCGAACGCGCGGTCACTGAACAGCAGTTCGCCGAGCGAGCGGCTGCCCAGCTGATCGAGGGCCAGGCCGGAGCCCTCCAGAGCGCTGCGCGCCGCCACGCTGCGGGCGAACACCCAGGGTTGGCCGTGGCCGCGCAAATACACTTCACGCACCCAGCCCTGACTGCCGGCGGCGACGTTGAGGGCCGTGCATTCGTCGCTGCGCAGGCGCTGCCAACCCTCGACCAGCGGGGTGACGCTAAAACCGTCATTGGACAATGCCGTCAGTCTGCGGGTCAGCGAGTCTTGATTGAACAGCCAGTCGCGTACCCCGGCAGCCGGGGCCGGGTGCAGTTGGCTGGCGGTCAGCCAGTGCGGCGGGTGGGCGAGGGCGGCGTTGGGCACGACAGAATTCACCACAAATCGGAAGCGCGCGAGTCTAGCACGGACGTTCGCGGGCGTAGGCTGGGTTAGGCGCCAAGCCGGTGCCCGGCATAGGTAGCCCCTGGTGGGATACGCAACGCGGTGGTCGGTGCAAGGATCGGCGTTACGCGCCGCTAACCCTCCCTACGGCCCACCCCGACCGATCACGACCAGCCTTCCAGGCGCATGGTCGCGCGCACCAGGCGTTGTTCCTCCTGCTCGATTTCCTTGAGGTTGTCGCGAATGCTGTGGATGTGCTCGCGGGCGGCGCGCTGCGCCAGTTCCGGCAGGCGCTCGATCACCGCGTGGTACAGGCGCGAGTGCTGGCGGTCGATCTGGCGTTTCTGCAGGGGCCGGTGATAGAGGTTGTTGACCGAGGCGAACACCGTGCTGAGCATCAGGTCGGTCAGCGACTGCAGGGTGTGCAGCAGCACCGGGTTGTGCGACGCCTCGCAGATCGCCAGGTGGAAGGCATGGTCGAGGCGCGCATGCTCGCGCGGATCGACGTCGCTTGGCGGCTCATTGTGGGCGGCGAGCATTTCCTCGTAGCGTCGGGTCAGCAGGACGAAATCCGCATCGGTACCGCGCAGGGCGGCCAGGCGCGCCGACTCAGCCTCGAGCAGGGCGCGCACTTCGAGCAAATCGAAGAGGGTGCGCGGCTGCGAGTTGAACAGGTGCATCAACGGGCTGGCATCGCGCGGCCCGTTCAGGGTCGCGACCCGCGAATCGCGGCCTTGCGCGGTTTCGATGATGCCGCGCCCGCGCAGTACCTTGAGCCCTTCGCGCAGTGCCGAACGGGAAATCCCCAGCTTCTCGCACAGGCGTCGTTCCGAGGGCAGGGCCTGACCCACCTTGAGCACGCCGTCGACGATCAGCCGTTCAATTTTTTCGGCCACTACATCGCTGACCTGGCGGCGTACTGCAGGCAGTTCTTGATCCATTGTGGCGCACTCGATGACTGGTAGGACCAGTTATGGTTTGGCGAACTTAGGCGGACAAATATAAGCGCGTTAGCCAGGATGGATAAAGCCTGGGTCGATAAGTGGTGACGCGCGAGTCTAAAAAAACTGGTCATACCAGTGTGTCTGGCGATGGACGCCAAGGTTGCCAGGGCCTAACCATGCGGCACAACCAGCGCACCACTGTCCGGATGCGCCATAACGCTGACACCCGCTACGCCACCTGAGTGAGCCTGCCATGAGCATTCTGTACGACGAGCGCGTCGATGGCCCGTTGCCCTCGGTCGATAAGCCAGCCCTGCTGGCCGCATTGCGCGAGCAGCTGCCGGACCTGGACGTGCTGCACGATCAGGAAGACCTCAAACCCTACGAGTGCGATGGCCTCTCGGCCTACACCGTCACGCCGATGCTGGTGGTGCTGCCCGAGCGCATCGAGCAGGTCGAGCGCCTGCTCAAACTCTGCTACCAGCGTGGCGTGCCGGTGGTGGCGCGCGGCGCCGGCACCGGTTTGTCCGGCGGCGCCTTGCCGCTGGAGCAGGGCATCCTGCTGGTGATGGCGCGCTTCAACAAGATTCTCGAGGTCAACCCGGCCGGGCGCTTTGCCCGGGTCCAGCCCGGCGTGCGCAACCTGGCGATTTCCCAGGCCGCCGCGCCGCATGAGCTGTATTACGCGCCGGATCCGTCCTCGCAGATCGCCTGTTCGATCGGCGGCAACGTCGCCGAGAACGCCGGCGGCGTGCATTGCCTGAAATACGGCCTGACCGTGCACAACCTGCTCAAGGTCGAAGTCCTCACGGTCGAGGGCGAGCGCATGACCCTGGGCAGCGATGCCCTGGATGCGCCGGGCTTCGATCTGCTGGCGCTGTTCACTGGTTCGGAAGGCATGCTCGGCATCATCACCGAGGTCACGGTCAAGCTGCTGCCCAAGCCGCAGGTGGCCAAGGTGCTGCTGGCCAGTTTCGATTCGGTGGAGAAGGCCGGGCGTGCGGTCGGCGCCATCATCGCCGCCGGCATCATCCCCGGTGGCCTGGAGATGATGGACAACCTGGCCATCAGGGCGGTGGAAGACTTTATCCATGCCGGTTACCCGGTCGAGGCCGAAGCCATCCTGCTCTGTGAACTGGACGGCGTCGAAGCCGACGTGCGCGACGACTGCGAACGGGTGCGGGCGGTGCTGGAGGCGGCCGGTGCCAGTGAAGTGCGCCTGGCCCGCGACGAGGCCGAGCGGGTCAAGTTCTGGGCTGGACGCAAGAACGCCTTCCCGGCGGTCGGACGCATCTCGCCGGACTACTACTGCATGGACGGCACCATTCCACGCCGCGAGTTGCCCGGTGTGCTGCGCGGCATCGCCGAACTGTCCGCCGAGTACGGCCTGCGCGTGGCCAACGTGTTCCATGCCGGTGACGGCAACATGCATCCGCTGATCCTGTTCGATGCCAACCAGCCCGGCGAACTGCAGCGCGCCGAAGCCATCGGCGGCAAGATCCTCGAACTCTGCGTCAAAGTCGGCGGCAGTATCACCGGCGAGCACGGCGTCGGCCGCGAGAAGATCAACCAGATGTGCAGCCAGTTCAACAGCGACGAGCTGACCCTGTTCCACGCGGTGAAAGCGGCCTTCGACCCCAAGGGCCTGCTCAATCCCGGCAAGAACATTCCGACCCTGCACCGCTGCGCCGAATTCGGCGCCATGCACGTGCACCTCGGCCAGCTGCCTTTCCCCGAACTGGAGCGTTTCTGATGGTCATGCCGGATGCTTTCGATGCCAGCTCGGCGCTGCTGGAACAGGTCAATCACGCCCTCAATAATTCGCTTGCGCTGCGTATTCAGGGCGGTAACAGCAAGGCCTTTCTCGGTCGTCCGGTCAGCGGCGAGCTGATCGACAGCCGGGCCCATCGCGGTATCGTCAGCTACGACCCGACCGAGCTGGTGATCACCGCCCGCGCCGGCACCCCGCTGGCCGAATTGCAGGCAGCGCTGGATGAGGCCGGGCAGATGCTCACCTGCGAGGCGCCGAGTTTCGCTGGTGGCGCCACGGTCGGCGGTATGGTCGCCACGGGGCTGTCCGGGCCGCGTCGGCCCTGGGTCGGTTCGGTGCGTGACATGGTCCTGGGCACCCGCCTGATCACCGGCCATGGCAAGCATCTGCGCTTCGGCGGCGAGGTGATGAAGAACGTCGCCGGCTATGACCTGTCGCGTTTGCTGGCGGGCAGTTTCGGCTGCCTGGGGCTGATCACCGAAGTGTCGCTCAAGGTCCTGCCCAAGCCCCGTCAGTGCCTCAGCCTGCGCCTGCCGATGGACGTCGAGAGCGCCCTGCGCAAGCTCGCCGAATGGGGCCAGCAGCCAATCCCGCTGAGCGCCGCCAGTCATGACGGTCGCGCCCTGCACCTGCGCCTGGAAGGCGGCGAAGGTTCGGTGGCCGCCGCCCGCAAGAGCCTGGGTGGCGAGCTGCTCGACCCGACCTACTGGCAGCAGCTGAACGAGCAGCGCCTGGCGTTCTTCGCCGATCCGCGGCCGTTGTGGCGCCTGTCACTGCCCAATAACAGCGCGGTGTTGAGCCTGCCCGGCGATCAGTTGATCGACTGGGGCGGTGCCCAGCGCTGGCTGAAATCGACTGCCGAGGCGGCGCAGATTCGCAGCAGCGCCAGTGCCGCCGGCGGCCATGCCACCTGCTTCACTGCCGGCGTCTGCGACAGCCCGTTCCAGCCCCTGGCCGCGCCCTTATTGCGCTATCACCGCCAGCTGAAAACTCAGCTCGACCCGCAAGGGATCTTCAACGCTGGCCGCATGTATGCCGAGGTGTAAGCCGTGCAGACGAATTTAACCGAACAGGCCAAGCGTCTGCCGCGCGGCGAAGAAGCCGAAAGCATCCTGCGCAGCTGCGTGCATTGCGGCTTCTGCAACGCCACCTGCCCGACCTACCAGCTGCTCGGCGACGAGCTGGACGGCCCGCGTGGGCGCATCTACCTGATCAAGCAGGTGCTCGAAGGCAATCAAGTTACCGCCAAGACCCAGTTGCACCTGGACCGCTGCCTGACCTGCCGCAACTGCGAAACCACCTGCCCGTCCGGGGTCGACTACCACAACCTGCTGGATATCGGCCGCGCCGTGGTCGACGCGGCGGTACCGCGTCCGCTGGGCCAGCGCGTGCTGCGCGAAAGCCTGCGCGCCCTGGTGCCGCGTCCGGCGCTGTTCAAGGCCTTGGTCCAGGCTGGAGAGGCCTTCCGGCCACTGTTACCGGGCGTACTCAAGGCCAAGTTGCCTCGACAGATCCACCCGGCCAAGCCGCGGCCGCAGGTGCGCCATGACCGTCGCGTGTTGATCCTCGAAGGCTGCGTGCAGGCGGGCCTGTCGCCCAACACCAACGCGGCCAGCGCGCGGGTGCTCGATCGACTCGGCATCAGCGTCACGCCGATCCGCGAGGCCGGCTGCTGCGGCGCCGTGGATTATCACCTCAACGCCCAGGAACAGGGCCTGCAGCGCGCCCGGCAGAACATCGATGCCTGGTGGCCGGCAATCCAGGGTGGCGCCGAAGCCATCGTGCAGACCGCCAGCGGCTGCGGCGCCTTCGTCAAGGAGTACGGCCACCTGCTCGAGCACGACCCGGCCTACGCGGCGAAAGCCAAGCGGGTCAGCGAGTTGGCCAAGGACCTGGTCGAAGTGCTGCGCGGCGAGGCGCTGGAACAGCTCGGCGTGCGCAGCGACCAGCGCCTGGCCTTCCATTGCCCCTGCACCCTGCAGCATGCGCAGAAGCTTGGCGGCGCCGTCGAGGACGTGCTCAGCCGCCTGGGCTTCCAGCTCACCGCGGTAAGCGATGGGCACCTGTGCTGTGGCTCGGCGGGAACTTATTCGCTCACTCAACCGCAGCTGTCCAGGCAGTTGCGCGACAACAAGATGGACGCCCTGGAAAGCGGCAAGCCGGAGGTGATAGTCACCGCCAATATCGGCTGCCAGACCCACCTCGATGGCGCCGGGCGTACCCCGGTACGCCACTGGATCGAGTTGGTTGAGCAAGCCATGGGCTGAGGACCACGGCCCTTATCCGGGCGACGAATTTCGCGCACTGCGCGCCAATCAATCACGAGGAACCACACATGCAAAGCAAAGCCGTACTGGGTCAAGCCGAAGTCGTCCGCATCCTGGCCGCTGCGCGCGCCGAAGCGCAGCAGCACAACTGGGCCGTAGCCATTGCCGTAGTCGATGACGGCGGTCATCCGTTGGCCCTCGAACGCCTCGACGGCTGCGCCCCGATCGCTGCCTACATCGCCACTGAGAAGGCGCGCAGCGCGGCCATCGGTCGGCGCGAGACCAAGGGTTACGAGGACATGGTCAACGGCGGCCGCAGTGCCTTCCTGTCCGCGCCGCTGCTGACGTCCCTCGAAGGCGGCGTCCCGCTGATCGTCGACGGCCAGGTGATTGGTGCGGTTGGCGTATCCGGGGTCAAAGCCGATCAGGACGCCCAGGTCGCCAAGGCCGGTATCGCCGCCCTGGCCTGAACGCATTACAGCGCTGAGCGCAGGCGCACAGCACCGAACAACCCTGATCCCCGTCGCTGTTGCCGCGGGGCAGGGGATCACTGAATTGGAGAGCCGAAGATGACCGAACGCGTGAACTGCCAGCGCCTGCAAGTGGCCGCCAAGCTGCAACGTTTCGTCGATGAAGAAGTGCTGCCGGGCAGCGGTCTCGAGAGCGCCGCTTTCTGGGCTGGCTTCGATGCCCTGGTGCATGACCTGGCGCCACACAATCGCGCGCTGCTGGTCGAGCGCGATCGTCTGCAGGGCGAACTGGACCACTGGCACCGCAGCAACCCGGGTCCGGTGACGGATATGCCGACCTATCGCGCCTTCCTCGAGTCCATCGGTTACCTGCTGCCTCCACCGGCCGGCGTGCACGCCAGCACCGCCAATGTCGACAGTGAGATCAGCAGCCAGGCCGGGCCGCAGTTGGTGGTGCCGGTGATGAACGCGCGCTATGCGCTGAACGCCGCCAATGCGCGCTGGGGTTCGCTGTACGACGCGCTGTACGGCACCGATGCGATCAGCGAAGCGGGCGGGGCGCAGAAAGGCCCCGGCTACAACCCGGTGCGCGGGGCCAAGGTGATTGCCTTCGCCCGTGCCTTCCTCGATCAGGCTGCGCCGCTGGCCAGCGGCAGCCATGCCGATTCCGTCAGCTATCGGGTGGTCGACGGCCAGCTCCAGGTGACCCTGGCGAACGGCAGCCAGAGCGCGCTCAAGCAGCCGGAGAAGTTTCTCGGTCATCAGGGCGAAGCCGCCGCGCCAAGCGCCGTGCTGCTGAAAAACCACGGCCTGCATGTGGAAATCCAGATCGACCTGCATAGCCCTACCGGCGCCACCGATGCCGCCGGGGTCAAGGACCTGCTGCTGGAAGCGGCGCTGTCGACCATTCTCGATTGCGAAGACTCGGTCGCCGCCGTCGATGCCGACGACAAGGTGCTGATCTACCGCAACTGGTTGGGCCTGATGAAGGGCGACCTCAGCGAGGAACTGGACAAGGGCGGCAAGCGCATCACTCGCCGTCTCAACCCGAATCGTCAGTACATCGGCACCGACGGTGCCAGCCTGAGCCTGCAGGGTCGTTCGCTCATGTTCGTGCGTAACGTTGGCCATCTGATGACTAACCCGGCGATCCTCGATGGTGAGGGCCGCGAG
Source organism: Pseudomonas paeninsulae (assembly GCF_035621475.1). Taxonomy (NCBI): domain Bacteria; kingdom Pseudomonadati; phylum Pseudomonadota; class Gammaproteobacteria; order Pseudomonadales; family Pseudomonadaceae; genus Pseudomonas; species Pseudomonas paeninsulae. The sequence continues at coordinate 5,131,732 of NZ_CP141799.1, read as the reverse complement.
ATTGCCGAAGGCATTCTCGATGGTGTGATGACCAGCCTGATCGCCCTGCACGATCTCAAACGTCGGGGCAATTCGCGCAGCGGCAGCGTGTATATCGTCAAGCCGAAGATGCACGGCCCGCTTGAAGTGGCCTTCGCCGACCAGCTGTTCGCGCGTATCGAAGACCTCCTGGCGCTGCCACGCAATACCCTGAAGATGGGCATCATGGACGAGGAACGGCGCACCAGCGTCAACCTCCAAGCCTGCATCGCCGCCGCCAGCACGCGGGTGGTCTTCATCAACACCGGCTTCCTCGACCGCACCGGCGACGAGATGCACACGGCCATGGAAGCCGGGCCGATGCTGCGCAAGGGCGAGATGAAAACCACCCAGTGGATTCAGGCCTACGAGCGCAACAACGTGCTGGTCGGGCTGAGCGGCGGCCTGCGTGGCCGCGCGCAGATCGGCAAGGGCATGTGGGCCATGCCGGATCTGATGGCGGCCATGCTCGAACAGAAGATCGCCCACCCGCTGGCCGGCGCCAACACCGCCTGGGTGCCATCGCCAACCGCCGCCGTATTGCATGCCTTGCACTACCACCAGGTGGACGTGCAGGCGGTGCAGCGCGAGCTGGAAAGCATCGACTTCAACGCCGAGCGCGACAGCCTGCTCAACGATCTGTTGACGGTACCGGTAGCGGCCGAGCGCACGTGGAGCGAAGCGGATATCCAGCAGGAACTGGACAACAACTGCCAGGGCATCCTCGGTTATGTGGTGCGCTGGGTCGAGCAGGGCGTCGGCTGCTCCAAGGTGCCGGACATTCATAACGTCGGCCTGATGGAAGACCGCGCCACCTTGCGCATCTCCAGCCAGCACATTGCCAACTGGTTGCACCACGGCGTGGTCGAGCGGGCGCAGGTCGAGGAGACCCTGCAGCGCATGGCCAAGGTGGTCGATGGGCAGAATGCCGGCGACCCGCTGTACCGCCCGATGGCGACCAACTATGTCGCTTCGGCCGCGTTTCAGGCCGCCAGCGACCTGGTGTTCAAGGGCCGCGAACAGCCCAGCGGTTATACCGAGCCACTGCTGCACGCCTGGCGTCTGCGCTTCAAGCAGGAGGCGTAACCCCTCACTGGCAACTGATATTCGGCCCCGTGCGCGCATGCGCCCGGGGCTTTCGAGCATGGATGCCGGCATGGGCGCAGCCCAGAGGCGGTGTTCGCGGGCCTGACAAGCTCCGCTGCGTGATACCGGATCTTCCGGGCAACTGTGGTTCACAACAAATAAAAAGGACCCACCCATGAATCAAACGCTACTGTCCATCCTCGCCTTCGTACCTCTGGTGCTGGCAGGTGTGCTGCTGATCGGCTTTCGCTGGCCGGCCAAGTACGCCATGCCGGTGGTCTTCCTGCTCACCGCTCTGATCGGCCTGACCGCCTGGGATATGTCCTTCAATCGGGTCGTGGCTTCCAGTCTGCAAGGGTTGCTGCTCACCGCCGCGATCCTGTGGATCATCTTCGGTGCGATTCTGCTGCTCAACACCCTCAAACACTCCGGTGGCATCACTGCCATCCGCCACGGCTTTGCCGGCATCACCCCGGATCGGCGGGTGCAGGCCCTGATCGTCGCCTGGCTGTTCGGCTGCTTCATCGAAGGCGCCTCCGGCTTCGGTACGCCTGCCGCGGTGGCGGCGCCACTGCTGGTGGCCCTGGGCTTCCCGGCCTTGGCCGCGGTGGTACTGGGGATGATGGTGCAGTCCACGCCGGTGTCGTTCGGTGCGGTCGGTACGCCGATTCTGGTGGGCGTGGCCGGCGGCCTGGACAAGGTCGGCATGAGTGAGCAGTTGCTGGCCTTGAACAGCAACTGGGAGGTGTTCTTCCACCTGATCTACTCGCGGGTGGCGATTACCCATGGCCTGATCGGCCTGCTGATGCCGCTGATCATGGTGATGATCATGACCCGTTTCTTCGGCAAGAATAAATCGTGGAAAGAAGGCCTGGCGGTGGCGCCATTCGCGATCTTCACCGCGCTCTGCTTCTCCGTTCCGTACATGGCTGCCGGGGTGTTCCTCGGTCCTGAGTTCCCGTCGATGATCGGCGCCATGGTCGGTCTGGCCATCGTCGTACCGGCTGCCAAGGCGGGCTTCCTGCTGCCGAAACAGACCTGGGACTTCGCCGAGGCCAAAGACTGGCCAGCCGAGTGGATGGGCAAGATCGAGATGAAGATCGAGGATGTCGCGGGCAAGACTCCGGTGTCGGTGCCCATGGCGTGGGCCCCTTACCTGTTGCTGGCGGTCTTCCTGGTGGCCTCGCGGATCTTCCCCGAGCTCAAGGCCGCGCTGATCGCGGTCAGCTTCGGCTGGACCGACATCCTCGGCGAGACAGGCGTTTCCGGTAGCCTGCAACCGCTGTACCTGCCGGGTGGCATCCTGTGCATGGTGGTTATCGTGACCTGTTTCTTGCACCGCATGCGCTTCAGCGAGTTGCAGGCCGCGGTCAGCGAGTCGAGCCGTACCCTGCTGGGAGCCGGCTTCGTGTTGATCTTCACCATTCCCATGGTGCGTATCCTGATCAACTCCGGGGTCAACGGTTCCGACCTGGTGTCGATGCCAGTGGCCATGGCGCAGCTGGTGGCCAACAGCGTGGGCGATGTGTATCCGTTCTTCTCTCCGGCCGTGGGTGCGCTGGGCGCCTTTATCGCCGGCTCCAACACGGTGTCCAACCTGATGCTCTCGCAGTTCCAGTTCAACACCGCCGGCCTGCTCGGCGTGTCTGGCGCGATGATGGTGGCGGCGCAGTCGGTGGGTGCGGCTGCGGGCAACATGATCGCGATCCACAACGTGGTGGCGGCCTCGGCCACCGTGGGCCTGCTCGGGCGTGAAGGCATCACCCTGCGCAAGACCATGCTGCCGACCCTGTACTACCTCCTGGCCGCCGGCAGCCTGACCATGATCGCCATGTATGGCATGGCGATCAGCGATCCGCTGCTGGTCGGTTAACGGGTTTGGCACAACCTGCCGAGCCTGGCTGCGTTAGGCTTTGCCCAGACCGGTGCGGGTCTCTTGGTTGGCTTGCCCGCCATCTGGCGGGCAAGCCAACTCCTCGGACAGCCTGCCGCCGGGCGCAATTGCCCGGCCGCCGGGTTGGCGCATCCGCGCATTTGCGGTAGCGTGCCGGCATGCACTACCCGAGATACACCCGAGGACGTTATGAAGAAGTGGCAATGTGTGGTCTGTGGACTGATTTACGACGAAAGCCAGGGCTGGCCCGACGAAGGCATCGCCGCGGGCACGTCGTGGCAAGATGTGCCGCAAGACTGGCTGTGCCCGGACTGCGGTGTGGGCAAGCTGGATTTCGAGATGATTGAAATCGGCTGAGCGCAGCCATACACATACGGCGACCCCAGGGTCGCCGTTTTTTTTTGCGCGATCAGCGTCGGTCGAGCCGGCATGGGCGCGTATCAGGCTTGGCGGCTGGCGGGCAATTGCGCTAGGGTCAGGAAAATTCTCGCAACGCGCAGGTGCTCTATGTGCAAGTGGCAATGCATCGTTTGCGGCTTTATCTATGACGAAGCTGCAGGCCTGCCGGAAGAAGGCATTGCTCCGGGAACTCGCTGGGCAGACATCCCCGCCGACTGGCTGTGTCCGGATTGCGGCACCGGCAAGCAGGATTTCGAGATGATCGAAATCAGCTGAGCCAGCAGGCCCTAGGGCCTTCCCCGTAAATACCTGCAGTGGCGACAGCCTGAGGCCGTGGCCCGGTTTTGCCGATTAAGGAAGTGAAGATGAGTGCAGCTGTGACGACGCCCGTGGTTACGCCCGTAGTTACACCCGTGGTGATAGTCGGTACCGGCTTGGCCGGCTACAACCTGGCTCGGGAATTTCGCAAACTGGACAGCGAAACCCCGCTGCTGCTGATCAGCGCCGATGACGGTCGCTCCTACTCCAAGCCGATGCTGTCCACCGGCTTCGGCAAGCACAAGGATGCCGATGGTTTGAGCATGGCCGAACCCGGCGCCATGGCCGAACAGCTCAAGGCCGAGATCTACACCCATACGCGCATCACCGCGATCGATGCGGGCCAGCGGCGGCTGTGGATCGGCGAACAGGCCGTGGCTTATCGTGATCTGGTGCTGGCCTGGGGCGCCGAGCCGATTCGGGTGCCGGTCGAGGGCGATGCCGAGGACGCGATTCTGTCGATCAACGACCTGGAAGACTACGCACGCTTTCGCGCCGCCGCAGCCGGGAAAACGCGCGTGCTGCTGCTCGGCGCCGGCCTGATCGGCTGCGAGTTTGCCAACGACCTCAGCCTCGGTGGTTATCAGATCGAGCTGGTAGCGCCCTGCGAGCAGGTGATGCCCGGCTTGCTGCATCCGGCGGCGGCAGCGGCAGTCCAGGCGGGGCTGGAAAGCCTCGGTGCGCGCTTCCACCTCGGGCCGGTGCTGGTCAGCCTCAACCACGCCGATGATGGCCTGCAAGGGCGCCTGTCCGATGGCACGCTGATCGCCTGCGATCTGGTGCTCTCGGCGGTCGGCCTGCGCCCGCGGATCGACCTGGCTGCGGCCGCCGGCCTGGCGGTCAATCGTGGGGTGATGGTCGACCGTGAGCTGCGCAGTTCCCACGCCCACATCTATGCCCTGGGCGATTGCGCCGAGGTCGATGGCCTCAACCTGCAGTACGTCATGCCGCTGATGCACTGCGCTCGCGCCCTGGCCCAGACCCTGGCGGGCAAACCGACCGCGGTCAGTTACGGGCCGATGCCGGTGACGGTGAAAACGCCGGTGTGCCCGCTGGTGGTTTCGCCGCCGCCGCGCGGCCTGCAGGGCGAGTGGACGGTTGAGGGCAGTGGGGGCGATATCAAGGCGCTGTGCCGCGATGCGGCCGGCAGCCTGCTCGGGTATGCCTTGACCGGAACGGCCGTGCAGGAAAAGCTGGCGCTGAATAAGCAGCTGCCGGCGTTGCTGGCGTGAATGCCGGCTGTTCTGGCGTTAACGCCTTTAAATCGTCCAGTTAAACTGTCGGACAAGACTGGCGCAGGTCCGCATCACATGCCATTCTCCCTGGGGTCTGCCGCAGTGTAGAGCTGTTGCGACGCCTTGGGCGCTGCTCTGGATGAGCAGCACGGACACAACAACAAAAAACCGTCAAAGGGGCATTTATGCGTAAACCGGAACTCGCCGCTGCCATCGCCGAAAAGGCGGATCTGACCAAAGATCAGGCAAATCGCGTACTCAACACCGTACTGGAAGAAATCACCGGTGCACTGAACCGCAAGGACAGTGTCACTCTGGTGGGCTTTGGCACGTTCGTGCAGCGTCACCGCGGTGCTCGCACCGGCAAAAACCCGCAAACCGGGCAGCCGGTCACGATCAAGGCCAGCAACACCGTCGCCTTCAAGCCGGGGAAGTCCCTGAAAGACGCGGTCAACTGAGCCTCATCAGCCCGGAGCCGGCTGGCTCCGGGTTCCTTCCCCGACTTTGTTATGCCCGCCAGGGCAACCTGATGATCGACCTGCGGTTATGTGGCTCACCGGCCTCAGGGCTGGGCTGTAGTCCCGTGCAAAAAACACTACAATGCGCCGCCAATACCCTTCCCCCGACGAGGCCGTGCGCATGAAATTCCGTTTTCTCCTGTGGATGCTGGGGCGCCTGATGGCCAAGGCCAGCCGTGATAACCCGGCTTTCCAGCAGCAATTGATCGACCGCGACATGGTGTTCCAGCTGCACACGCTGGACGGCAAGGTTGCTCGTCACTTCATCGTCAAAGACCAGCGCATCAGCAGCAAGCGTGGCCCGGCCAGCCAGCCGGCCTTTGCCCTGGGCTTCAAGGATGCCGTCTACGGCTTCGCCACGATGAACGCGAAGAACAAGCAGCTGGCGTTTATGCAGGGTATTCAGAACAAGGACATCCAGATTCAGGGCAACCCGGCACTGGTGATCTGGTTCCAGGGGCTGACCAAGTACCTGGTGCCGAAAAAGAAGGCCAGCGAGAAAAAAGCCGCCTGATACGCAGTGCCGATCAGTGTCGCTGGCCGGCGCTAGTGGCAAACGTTAGGCTGGACGCCGTCACTGTGGATGCCCGCTTATGCGTTTGTCGATTATTGCCCTGCTGTTCATCAGTAACCTGGCGCACGCCGCCCCGGCCAACGTCGATGCCTTTGCCCCGGTGTTCGAGCTGGCCGGCATTCGCCTGCTCTGCGAGCAGAGCGCGCCATTACTGCAGCGTGGCCTGAGCGAGCAGCAGCAGGCGCAACTGGGCGAGGCCTTCGCCGCCGATGCGCTGTGTCTGGATCTGGCCAAGCAGCTCGCTGGCAGGTTCGACCAGGCCCAGTTGCGGCAAATCCACAGTGTGCTCGGCAGTCCGATCGCCAAGCGCTTCAGTGCGCAGGAGCGAGCGGTCGGTGCAGACGGCGGCGAGGCACTGGCCAGTTACCGCGTACAGCTTGCCCAGCGCCCGCCGCGCAAAGATCGCCTGGTGTTGGTGCGGCGTCTCGATGCGGCGGCGCACACCACCACCTTGGCAGGACTGTTGCGTTATGAAGTGGGCAAGACCCAGGCGCTGTTAACCCTCATGGCACGTGGCGAGACGCTCGACGAACAGGCCATGAGCAGCCAGACCGCGGGCCAGGCCAAGGCGCTACTGGCCTCAAGCGCCGAAGCGGTGGAATCGTTCATGCTCTATGCCTACCGGCAGATGCCCAGCGCCCAGCTGGCAGAATACACCGCGCTGTATGAGCAGCCGGCGGTCGCGCGCTTGCTGGAAAGCTGCACACAGGTGTTGCCGGGGTTGTTCGCCGAGCGCCGGGCGGCTCTCAGAAAGGCTGCGGCCAAGCGCTAGGGCCACAGTGGGTCGCTGTCTTCGCCTGGATAAGCGTCGGTGCAATGTGGGGCTTACCGCCAGCATTGCACCGAGTCGGGATAGCCCGGGCTACAACTGGTGGGCTGAAACCCACCTTTCTACGCGGCGCGACGTGAGGCGGTTGTCGATCGGTGATGGGTATCGCTGCGCTCAACCACATCCTACACAGGCCGCCGTAACCGGGGTTGCCAGCTATCTCAAGTCGGTGAATGGAACTGGTTCGCCAGTTCGCGTAGCGCCACTTCGGCGGCGAGCACCTTGTTCACCGCTTCCTCGGCCTTCTCACGGCTCAGGCCCAGGGCATCCAACAGACTCTGCGGAATGTCGGACTGCGGGCCGGCGCCGATCCCGCGGTTGCGTAGCAGGTTGACCGCCAAGCACACCAGATTCGGGTAGGCCGCATGGAGGCCGGCATACTCGGGGTCGTGTTGGAAGCGCAGCGCGCTGGCCAGTTCGTCGGGCATGTCCCAGTAGCGCATCAGCCAAGTGCCGATCTGCTCGCGGCTGATGCCCAGCAGATGCTGTTCGATATAGCTGTGCGCCAGGTGCGGATTGACTTCCATGTGGCGACAGATCAGCGAGAAGTGCGGCGGGAAGACATGCGCCAGCACCAGATAGCCGAAGTTGTGCAGCAAGCCGGCGAGGTAGGTCAGCCCCGCTTCCGGGCGCTGGGCGCGGGGCATGGCGCGGGTCAGCCCCTCGATCACCGCGGCGGTGTAGATCGCCTGTTGCCAATAGGGCGTGGCCTGCTGCGGATGATCCTTGGGCAGGCTGAGGGTCTTGCCCAGGGCCAGGCCGAGGGCCAGGTTGATCACCAGATCGAAGCCCAGCACGCGCACGATGGCGTCTTCTACCGAGCGGATCTTGCCGGGTGCGGCGTAGTAGGGCGATGCCGCCCAGCTGACCACTTGGGCGGCCAGCGCCGGGTCGGTTTCGACCACGCCGGTGATGTCGTCTACCGTGGCATTTGGGTCGACCCGCAGTTTGATAATCTTCTGTGCGGTTTCCGCCAGTGGCGGGATTTCGATGGTTTCTTCCAGGCGTTGCTGAATGCGTCGCGCGGTGAAGGCCTGCACCGCCTGGGTGATTTCGGCGCGGTCATCGTCCGGGCGGTCGAGGTTGAGCCGGATATTGCTCAACGGCTCGCCGATACGCGCGGCGCTGGCCTTGCTCAGCAGACTCTTGAAGACCTCGCTGGCTATTTCCAGGAGTACGCAGGGTTGGCCCGACTCGATGAACAGGCTCGGCACTTGTAGCAGGCGCTCATCGTACAGGCAGGGCGAACTGGTCAACTGCGGCAGGCCGGGTAGTACGCGCAGAGCATGCTTGGCAAGCATGCGTTCCAGGCGCTCGGGTTTCACCGCGACGAGTTTGCGCCCGGTTAGTTCGGCCAGGCGATCCAGCGCGAGCAGTTGACTCTGAGGATAGAGCACCAGCAAGGCGCCAACCGCATCATCGACCAGCACCGCTTGCACGCGCTGTGCGGCGGGCAAGCCGGGGTGCTCGTGGTGCACCCGAAAGGCCAGGCCGAGTTTCTCCAGCAATTGCACAATCACCGGCGGCGGGGTTGCGGCGGTGTCTGGGGCGAGGGCTACATCACTCATAACGAAATCCGGTTTGAGGGGGCGCAAATGCCCGAAGTATAAATAGCAGACCAGTGGGTCGAGGGTTCAGGCGACGGATACCCGGCAAACTGGATCACACTTGTCCGTATTGCTGGCCATGCCGCAGCCAGCGCTCGAGTAGCGGGCTGACATGCTGTGGCCAATGTTCCAGCAGGGCTTGCGCGGCATCGCGCACGGCCGGCAGCAGGTCAGCGTCACGCATCAGGTCGGCGACCTTGAACTGTAGTAAACCGGTTTGCCGGGTGCCGAGCATTTCCCCCGGACCGCGCAGCTCCAGATCCTTTTCGGCGATGACGAAACCATCGCAGGTCTCGCGCATGATGCCAAGTCGTTCCCGGCCTAATTGCGACAGCGGCGGGTGATAGAGCAGCACGCAATGGCTAGCGGCACTGCCGCGGCCGACTCGCCCGCGCAACTGGTGCAGTTGAGCCAGACCCAGGCGCTCGGGGTTCTCGATGATCATCAGGCTGGCGTTGGCGACGTCGACGCCGACTTCGATCACTGTGGTGGCGACCAGCAGTTGCAGGCGGCCCTGCTTGAATTGATCCATCACTGCCGCTTTTTCCGCGGGCTTCATGCGCCCGTGAATCAACCCGACATGCAGCCCGCCGAGGGCGACGGAGAGGTCGCTGAAGGTGGTCTCGGCGGCCTGGCAGGTCAGCTCCTCGGATTCCTCGATCAGGGTGCAGACCCAGTAGGCCTGGCGACCTTCGCTGCAGGCCGAACGTACCCGTTCAATCACTTCCGGGCGGCGGCTGTCGGCGATCACCAGGGTGTTCACCGGCGTGCGTCCTGGCGGTAGCTCATCGAGGATCGAGGTGTCGAGGTCGGCATAGGCGCTCATCGCCAGGGTGCGCGGGATGGGCGTGGCGGTCATGATCAGCTGATGCGGGCACAGGCGCCCGCCGATGCCTTTCTGGCGCAGGGCCAGGCGTTGTTGCACGCCGAAGCGGTGCTGCTCATCGATGATCACCAGGGCCAGGCGGGCGAATTTAACTTCGTCCTGAAACAGCGCATGGGTGCCGACCACCATGGACGCGCTACCGGCGGTCTGCTCCAGCGCCGCGGCACGGGCCTTGCCCTTGAGCTTGCCGGCCAGCCAGGCTACTTCGACGCCGAGCGGCGCCAGCCATTTGCTGAAATTGAGGAAGTGCTGCTCGGCGAGAATTTCGGTGGGCGCCATCAGGGCGACCTGATAGCCGGCCTCCAGCGCCTGCAAGGCGGCAAAGGCAGCGACCACGGTCTTGCCGGCACCCACGTCACCCTGGAGCAGGCGCAGCATGGGTTCGTCCTGACTCAAGTCATAGGCGATCTCGGCGCCGACCCGTTGTTGTGCGCCGGTGGGGGCAAAGCCCAGGTTGTCGAGGAACTGCTGCGGCAAGCGCTTGGCGATCGGCAGTGCCGGTGCTTGCTGGGCGCGCACGCTTTCGCGCAGGCGCTGCAGGGACAACTGATGGGTCAGCAGTTCCTCGAAGGCCAGGCGGTGCTGCGCCCAGTGGCGGCCCTCGGCGAGTTCATCCTGGTCGGCGTCCGGTGGTGGTCGGTGCAGGTAGCGAATCGCCTGATCCAGCGGGCTGAGCTGGTAGTCGCGGGCCAGTTCGCGGGGCAGCCAGTCCGGCAGGCTCTGCGGACCGAGGCGGGCCAGGGCCTGTTCGCTCAAGCTGCGCAGGCGCTGCTGGGTCAGGCCTTCGGTGCTCGGGTAGATCGGCGTCAGGGTCTGCTCCACGGCAATCGGCTCGCTGGCCGAGAGCGCGCGGTATTCCGGGTGGTAGATCTCCAGGCCTGAGGAGCCGGGACGCACTTCGCCATAGCAGCGCACCTGGGTGCCGCGCTTCAGCCCTTCCTTCTGCGCCTGGCTGAAGTGGTAGAAGCGCAGGGAGAGGGTGCCGCTGCCGTCCTGCAGGCGCACCAGCAGGCTACGGCGGCGGCCCATGAGCACATCAGCGCCGGCGACCGTACCCTCGACCACGGCGTCCTGGCCGGGCCGCAACTCGCCGATCGGCACGATGCGAGTACGATCCTGGTAACGTAGCGGCAGATGGAACAGCACATCCTGCAGGGTTTCCAGGCCGACCTTGGCGAGCTTCTCGGCCAGGGCGGCGCCGACGCCTTTCAGTGCCGTAACGGAAACCGCAGCGAGCTCGGTCATGGCGCGCGCCTTAGGCGGTTTGTGCTTGCGGGCGGGCCACCGAGCACAGGCGGATCGAGTCGGCCAGGATTTCGATGGCTTTCGGCCGCGGGAAGCTGGCGCGCCAGGCGATGGCCACGGTGCGGAACGGCGCCGGGGCGCTGAGCGGGCGCACTTCGATGATCCCGGGCGCATAGTGGTGACTGTCCACCGCCGAAAGCGGCAGGATCGACACGCCCAGGCCGGAGGCGACCATGTGGCGGATGGTTTCCAGCGAGCTGGATTGCACGGTGGTGTGCTGGGCGTGTTCTTCGCCGCCCTTGCGCAAGCTCGGGCAGGCTTCCAGCACCTGGTCGCGGAAGCAGTGGCCTTCGCCGAGCAGCAGCAGGCTCTTGTCGTTGAGCAGTTTGCTGTCGATGGTCTTCATCGCCGCCCAAGGGTGGCCGGCTGGCAGCAGGGCGTAGAACGGCTCGTCGTAGAGCGGCAGAGTCAGTACGTCGGCTTCCTGAAACGGCAGGGCGATGATGATCGCGTCCAGCTCGCCGGTGCGCAGCTTGTCGCGCAGCACGTGGGTGAAGTTCTCTTCGATATACAGCGGCATCTGCGCCGCGACCCGGTGCAACTGCGGAATCAGATGGGGGAACAGGTAGGGGCCGACGGTATAGATGGCGCCGATTTTCAGTGGCGCGGTCAGCTGATTCTTGCCGGCCTGGGCCAGTTCGCGAATGCCCTGGGCCTGCTCCAGTACCTTCTGCGCCTGGGTGACGATGCCTTCGCCGACCGGGGTCAGGCGTACCGCACTCTTGCTGCGCTCGAAGATCAACACGCCGAGTTCGTCCTCGAGCTTCTTCACCCCCACCGACAGGGTTGGCTGACTGACATGGCAGCGCTCGGCGGCCCGACCGAAGTGTTGTTCCTGGGCCAGGGTGACGATGTAGCGCAGTTCGGTGAGGGTCATAGGGTTTATCCATTAAGTTGCTGCCAAGCATAGCCTTTGCATTGCAATCAACCAACCGGGCTAAACTGCCTGCCAGTGAATTTGAATCATTGATGGAGCCTTTCATGTCGACGTGCGCGAGTCTGTTGATTGCCGGTTGCGGCGATGTCGGTACCCGTCTCGGGCTGCGTCTGGCCGCGGCGGGCTGGCGGGTGCATGGCCTGCGGCGTGCAGTCGAGCAGTTTCCCACGCAGATATTGCCGGTTGCCGGGGATCTGCGGGCCGATGTCTGTCCGCCGGCCTGGCCGGCGGGTGGGCTGGATTACCTGGTGTACTGCGCGGCGGCGACCGAGCGTGACGAGGCCGGTTATCGAGCGGCCTATGTCGACGGCTTGCGCCGGGTGCTCGACTGGTCGGCGCAGCATGGGCAAAGGCCTAAGCGCTTGCTGTTCGTCTCCAGCAGCAGTGTCTATGGCCAGCAGGGTGGCGAGTGGCTCGACGAGAGCTCGCCGGCCGAGGCTACGGGCTTTTCCGGGCGGGTGATGCGTGAGGCGGAGCAGTTGGCATTGGCCAGCGGCATTGCCGCCAGCGTGGTGCGCCTGAGCGGGATCTACGGACCGGGCCGGGAGTGGCTGCTCAGCCAGGTGCGCCAGGGCTACAAGGTGACGAGCGAGCCGCCGCTGTATGGCAACCGCATTCAGGTCGACGATGCCGCCGGCTTGTTGGCATTCCTGCTGCAAGCCGATGCTCGTGGCGTGGCGCTGGATGACTGCTATCTCGGCGTCGACGATGAGCCGGCACCGCTACACGAGGTGGTAGCCTGGCTGCGCGGCCAGTTGGGCGTCAGTCACTGGTCCGAGCAATCCAGCGTGCGCCGCGCCGGCAGCAAGCGCTGCAGCAACGCACGCGCCCGAGCCCTGGGTTGGGCGCCAGAGTACCCGAGCTACCGTGAGGGCTACGCGGCGGTACTGGCGGGGCATTGAGGCTGGCGTATTTTCTCAGATAGCTGTAAATGCAGTCTGGAGAACGCAGGCGGCGCATTTTTCCAGGTTGCCTCAGGGTTACGACATCTGGGTAAAGCGCCATCCCCATCTACGCTGTCACAGCCTTTGCACAGGGGCATGGACGCTACCGGGTCATGTGCTCAAGCTGCCAGCGCAGTTCGCCCTTATGGTAATCGGGCATTTCATCGCTCTGCGCGCGGTTGAGTGCCTCGAAGATGCTCAGGTACTGGTCGTCGCGCTCGAACAGCCAGGTCCGGCCCTGTTCGCCGAGTTGCAGCCAGATGCTGTCGAATTCGCCGCTCATCGCGGCGCAGTCGCCGGCCAGGCACAGGGCATAGCGCTCGGCACCGGGCAGGCCTTCGACGCGGCCGTCAGGCTGGAACAGCACCAAACCACCGTTACCCAGACCTTGCCTGATCGTCCAGTGGCCGCCCAGGTAGGCGCTGTAGAGGGCTTGTTCGAAGCTTCTGCCCAGCGGCGCATCCACGGCTGCGGGGGTTGTCGGACGGGTAAAGCGTTGCTCCGGCCAGGTGTCGCTGGTGGCCTGCAGCAGTTCGCCGCCGCTGAGGCTGAGCGATTCGTGATAGTCGGCGTAGAAATCGACCCGCCAGCGGTTGTCGTCTTCGTCGCGTAATTGGCCTTCGCCCTGCTCGAAACCGTTGCTGTAGGTGGCGAGCCGGCGCTGCGGCTGGATCCGCCATTCCAGGTTGGGGCCATAGGCGAGCAGTGCTTCGCGCAGCTTGCCGTGTTCGATAGCGGCATCGATCGCCGCCTGGTTGATCCAGGTGCCGCTGGGGTCGACTGGCTTGCCAGCGCAGCCGCCGAGCAGCGAGGCGCCGAGTAATACCGCGAGCAGGGGGTGCATGAGCCATTCCTTGGGCGAGAAGGGTGGCGGGGCGCGGCGCCCCGCCGGAGGACTTACTCGAGTACCAGGATTGCGTCCATTTCCACTTGGGCGCCCTTCGGTAGCGCGGCTACGCCGATAGCGGCCCGGGCCGGGTATGGCTGCTGAAAGTAACGGCCCATGACTTCGTTGACGGTAGCGAAGTGCGATAGGTCGGTGAGGAAGATGTTCAGCTTGACCACGTCCTTGAACGAGCCGCCAGCGGCTTCCATGACGGACTTGAGGTTTTCGAAGACCTGCACGGTCTGTGCTTCGAAGCCTTCGACTAGTTCCATGGTCTGCGGATCCAGCGGGATCTGCCCGGACATGTAGACGGTGTTGCCGGCCTTGATCGCCTGGGAATAGGTGCCGATGGCTGCCGGGGCTTTGTCGCTGGTAATAACGCTCTTGCTCATGAGGGTCTCCTGATTGGTCGGGGTTAGTAGGGTGGGCCGGGCGGCGATCCGCGTTAGCCCACCAGGGATGTGAATGCATGCGCCGGATCGGGGCCCAGCCTACATGAGTGGATTGGTGGGCATGCGGTCAGCCGCGCGCACGGGTGATGCGCATCACGCCATTGAGCGCGCGCAGCTTGCGGATCACCCGGGCCAGGTGCACGCGGTCATGCACGCTGACCACCAGTTGCACGACGCTGATGCGGCCGTCGCGCTCGTCCATGCTGATCTTCTCGATATTGCCATCGGCGGCGTTGACGCTGCCGGCCAGCAGGGCGATCAGGCCGCGCTGGTGTTCCAGTTCGATGCGCAGTTCGACATTGAATTCGCCGACCACATCCTTGGCCCAGGAGAGCTGGATGCACTTCTCCGGGTTGTGGCGGATCTCGCTGATGTTCCTGCAGCTGTCCAGGTGCACCACCATGCCCTTGCCGGCGGAAAGGTGGCCGACGATCGGGTCGCCGGGAATCGGTGTGCAGCATTTTGCATAGCTCAGTACCAGGCCTTCGGTGCCGCGAATCGCCAGCGGGCCTTCGGTGCTCGACAGTTGCTCGCTGTCACTGGCCAGCAGACGGCGCGCCACCACATAGGCCATGCGGTTGCCCAGGCCGATGTCTTCCAGCAGGTCCTCGATCACCTCCTGGTGGTATTCGCCCAGCACCGCTTGCACGCGCTCGGGGGCCAGCTTGTCCATATGGCTGTGGAAGCCGGCCAGGACCTTGTTGAGTAGACGTTCGCCGAGGCTGATCGACTCGGAGCGGCGCTGCAGCTTGAGGGCGTGGCGAATATGCGTGCGCGCCTTGCCGGTGACCACGAAATTGAGCCAGGCCGGGTTCGGTCGTGCCCCCGGGGCGCTGACGATTTCCACGGTCGAGCCGCTTTCCAGGGCTTGGGACAGGGGGGCCAGACGACGATTGATGCGGCAGGCGATGCAGGTATTGCCGACGTCGGTGTGTACCGCATAGGCAAAGTCGACCGCGGTCGAGCCCTTGGGCAGCTCCATGATCCGGCCTTTTGGCGTGAACACGTAGACCTCGTCCGGGAACAGGTCGATCTTCACGCTCTCGATGAATTCCAGCGAGTTGCCGGCGCGCTGCTGCATTTCCAGCACGCCCTTGACCCACTGGCGGGCTCGTGCGTGGGTGCCCTTGGGCTGGTCTACTTCGTTGGACTTGTACAACCAGTGCGCGGCGATGCCGTTGTTGGCCATCTCTTCCATCTCGCGGGTGCGGATCTGGATCTCGATGGGCACGCCGTGCATGCCGAACAGCGTGGTGTGCAGCGACTGGTAGCCGTTGGCCTTGGGTATGGCGATGTAGTCTTTGAAACGCCCGGGCAGTGGCTTATACAGATTGTGCACGGCGCCGAGCACCCGGTAGCAGGTGTCGACCTTGTCGACCACGATGCGGAAGGCATAGACGTCCATGATCTCGTTGAACGCCTTACGCTTGCCGCGCATCTTCTGGTAGATGCCGTAAATGTGCTTTTCGCGACCGAGCACTTCGCCTTCCAGACCTTCGCGGGTCAGGCAATGGGTCAGCGACTCTTCGATCTTGTTGACGATTTCCTTGCGATTGCCACGAGCGCGGCGCACTGCAGCGCGGATACGCTCGGAGCGCATCGGGTGCATGGCTTTGAAGCCCAGGTCTTCAAACTCTATGCGCATGCTGTGCATGCCCAGCCGGTTGGCAATCGGAGCGTAGATTTCCAGGGTTTCCTTGGCGATGCGGCGGCGCTTCTCGCCGGACAGCACTTCCAGGGTGCGCATGTTGTGCAGGCGGTCGGCCAGCTTGACCAGGATCACGCGAATATCGCGGGCCATGGCCATGGCCATCTTCTGGAAGTTCTCGGCCTGCGCCTCGGCCTTGGTCTCGAAGTTCATCTGGGTCAGTTTGCTGACCCCGTCGACCAGTTCGGCCACGGTCTCGCCGAACTGGGTGTTCAGCGCTTCCTTGGCGATTCCGGTGTCTTCGATCACGTCATGTAGCATCGCCGCCATCAGGCTCTGATGGTCCATGTGCATGTCGGCAAGGATATTCGCCACCGCCAGCGGATGGGTGACGTAGGCTTCACCGCTGCGACGGCGTTGGCCGTCGTGGGCTTGTTCGGCGTAGAAATAGGCGCGCCGAACCAGATTGACCTGGTCGTTATCCAGGTAGCTCGAAAGTCGATCGGCGAAGGCGTCTATGCTCGGCATGGATGATCTCCTTGCCGATTCTTATGACTCCGCGCCCCACGACTTCGTCCAGGCATAGGCTTACAGAGGCTCGTTAGCCTCATCCTCGAAGGCAGCGAACAGTGGCTCTTCTTCGATGATTTCGTCTTGGGCGATGACGTCGTAGCTCATCAGGCCGGCGGCGATTTCACGCAGAGCGACCACGGTTGGCTTGTCATTTTCCCACGCGAGTTTCGGCTCTTTGCCGCCGGTGGCGAGTTGGCGCGAACGCTTGGTGGCGAGCATGACCAGTTCAAAACGGTTCTCAACGTGATCCAGGCAATCTTCGACAGTAACGCGAGCCATGGTCTTCCTCGTAGCATATGCAAAATAAGGCTGAGCCCAGATGGGCGAGCGGACTGAGTAGTTTAAAAAACAACCAGTATTAATGGAAGCTTTGTTTTCACCAACTATAAGCTTAAGTCATAAGCAGTATGTGCGGAGCCTCTGCTCGAGGCCGCTCTGTTTGTGGCGCGAAGCTTACAGGGTGCTGCTGCCGCTAAGCCAGTAGCTCGCTGAGTAGGCCGCGATGACGTTGCTGCTGCGGGCTTTGCAGCAGCTGGTTGGCGCGGAAGATGGCCTTCAGGTCGCTGAGGGCGTGGGCGAAATCGTCGTTGATCAGCAGGTAGTCGTATTCGACGTAATGACTCATTTCGCTGACGGCTTCGCGCATGCGCTGCTCGATGATCTCGCCGCTGTCCTGGCCGCGATTGGTCAGGCGGTGGCGCAGCGCCTCCTGGGTTGGCGGCAGGATGAAGATGGACTTGGATTGGGGCATCAGGTGGCGCACTTGCTGGGCGCCCTGCCAGTCGATTTCCAGAATCAGATCGTAGCCGTCGATGAGCGTCTGCTCGACCCAGGCTTGTGACGTGCCGTAGAGGTTGCCGAATACTTCGGCGTGCTCGAGCAGTTCACTGTTGTCGATCATCGCCTGAAACTGGTCGCGGCTAGTGAAGTGGTAATTCACCCCCTCCGCCTCGCCTGGGCGCATGGCGCGTGTGGTGTGCGAGACCGATACGCGGATCTGTGGTTCGCTGTCGATCAGCGCCTTGACCAAGCTGGTCTTGCCGGCGCCGGATGGGGCGGAAATGATGTAGAGGGTGCCGGTGGTGATGGCCATAAGAGCTTCCTGGGGCTGTCTGTTCTGTTCTTTCAGGTCTTAAGCACGTAGCGGGCGCCGGCTGGGGCCGGACCCATTTCCTGCGAGTAGCGGCATTTCCCACATCCTTGCGGGCCAGCCTTTGGCTGTTACTCCGCGTTGCTTCATTTCAACGCGGCATAGCCTGGCGCAGCAGTATTTATTCGATGTTCTGCACTTGTTCGCGCATCTGCTCGATCAGCACCTTGAGGTTGACCGCCGCCTGGGTGCTGCGGGTGTCGAAGGCCTTGGAACCGAGGGTGTTGGCTTCTCGGTTGAGTTCCTGCATCAGGAAGTCCAGGCGCCGGCCGGCTGCGCCGCCGGTCTTGAGTACGCGGCGCACTTCGCTGACGTGGGTGCTCAGGCGATCCAGCTCTTCGGCGACATCGCTTTTCTGCGCGAGGATCACCAGCTCCTGCTCCAGGCGCTGCGGGTCAAGTTCGGCCTGTAGCTCGGCGCTGCGGTCGAGGATTTTCTGGCGTTGCAGGGCAAGCATCTGCGGCACCAGCTCGCGCAGGGCGGCAACTTCGCCGTCTATGCTGTCCAGGCGCTCGTTAAGCAGCTTGGCCAGTTCGCTACCTTCGCGCGAGCGGCTTTGCTTTAGCTCGTCCAATGCTTGCTTGAACAGGCTCAGGGCGGCTTTGTTGAGTGCTTGTGGGTCAGCGGCATCGGCGACCAACACCCCGGGCCAGCTCAAGATTTCCAGTGGGTTGAGTGGCGCCGGATGCTTGATCA
Source organism: Pseudomonas paeninsulae (assembly GCF_035621475.1). Taxonomy (NCBI): domain Bacteria; kingdom Pseudomonadati; phylum Pseudomonadota; class Gammaproteobacteria; order Pseudomonadales; family Pseudomonadaceae; genus Pseudomonas; species Pseudomonas paeninsulae. The sequence continues at coordinate 5,113,777 of NZ_CP141799.1, read as the reverse complement.
GGCTGGCGACGCTTTCTGCGGCGGCGACCAGTTGGGCGGCGCGCTCGCGGTCCACTTGCAGTGGCTTGCCGGCGCTGTCTTCGGCGACGCGCAGGGTGCATTCGACTTTGCCGCGCGACAGGCCGTTGCGCAGCGCTTCGCGCACTGCGCCTTCGAGGTCGCGGAAGGCGTCCGGCAGGCGCAGGTGCGGCTCCAGGTAGCGGTGGTTGACCGAGCGCAGCTCCCAGGTCAGGGTGCCATTGGTCCCGGCCTGCTCGGCGCGGGCGAAGGCGGTCATGCTGTGGATCATGGGCGAACCTCGCGGAAAGTCGGTACTGACGGGCCTGCCATGCAGGGCCCGTGGAATCATGAAAGCCGGCAGGGTACGCTCGCCGCCCTGATCCGGCGCTGCGCGCGGCGCAAGTTTCATGGTTAAAGGCGCGAGATTGTAGCGCAGTGCGTCGGCCGCTCCCAATTCGGCATGTCGTTGCTGGCGCACGCGCCCTATAATGGCTCGCAGATTTCTATTCAGAGCAGGTATTCCTTGATGAAACGTCCCAGTGGCCGCAGCGCCGATCAGTTGCGCTCGATCCGTATCACCCGCAACTACACCAAGCATGCCGAGGGCTCGGTGCTGGTGGAGTTTGGCGACACCAAGGTGATTTGCACGGTCAGCGTCGAGTCGGGCGTGCCGCGCTTCCTCAAGGGCCAGGGTCAGGGCTGGTTGACTGCCGAGTACGGCATGCTGCCGCGTGCCACTGGTGAGCGTAACCAGCGCGAGGCCAGTCGTGGCAAGCAGGGTGGGCGCACCCTGGAAATCCAGCGATTGATCGGGCGCTCACTGCGCGCCGCGCTGGATATGAGCAAACTGGGCGAAATTACCCTGTACGTCGATTGCGACGTGATCCAGGCCGATGGCGGTACACGGACTGCCTCGATCACCGGCGCCATGGTGGCACTGATCGATGCGTTGAAAGTGATCAAGAAGCGTGGCGGCCTGAAAGGCGGCGATCCGCTCAAGCAGATGATCGCTGCGGTGTCGGTTGGCATGTACCAGGGCGAGCCGGTGCTCGATCTGGACTATCTGGAAGACTCCGCCGCGGAAACCGACCTGAACGTGGTGATGACCAACAGCGGTGGCTTTATCGAGGTGCAGGGCACCGCTGAAGGCGCGCCGTTCCAGTCGGCAGAGCTGAACGCCATGTTGGCGCTGGCGCATAAAGGCGTGACCGAACTGTTCGAGTTGCAACAGGCGGCATTGGCCGACTGACACGTTTGACGTTCAGCTAAGGAGGGTGACCATGGAATCGCAGGATCTTGTGCCGGCCCCTACTCCAGAGGCTCGGCAGTGGGCGATGTTCTGCCACTATGCGGCGTTCTTCTGGTTTTTGGTGCCGATGATTGGCAATGTAGTCGGGCCCTTGATCGTCTGGCAGTTGAAGAAGGACCTCGACCCCTTCGTCAACGAACAGGGCAAGGAGGCGCTGAACTTTCAGATCACCTTCAGCCTGGCCATGATCGTTTGCGGCATATTGGCCTGGGTGGTGATCGGTTTCCCGTTGATGCTGCTGGTCAGCATCAGCGCGCTGGTGCTGACGATTATTGCCGGGATCAAGGCCAATGCCGGGGAAGCCTATCGCTACCCGATTTGCTGGCGCGTGGTCAAGTAGGCGGGCGGTAAAGGATGGGTGGCAGCCATTGCTTCGATGGGTTGCCACCTGCGGGGCCCGACCTACACGGCCCCCGCCCCATTCAGTGGTTCTGATCCTCATCACCGGGATCAAGGCCAAGGATGCAAAAAAGCCGGCGCGATGCCGGCTTTTTTGTCTCTGCGGATTAGCCTAGACGCTGAGAATCCAGTCGTAATCGACGGTCAGCGGCGCATGCTGGGAGAAGCGTGGCTGGCGCGGCAGGCGCGCCGTACGCACGCTGCGGCGCATACCGGGGGTGAGCAGTTGATAGTCGAAGCGATAACCCAGGTTGAGCATCTCGGCCTGCTCGCTGTCCGGCCACCAGCTGAACTGGTCGCCTTCGCGACTGACTTCGCGCAGGGCATCGACATAGCCCATGGTGCCTATCACTTCGTCCAGCCAAGCCCGCTCGGGGGCGAGGAAGCCCGGTGATTGCTGGCAGTCGCGCCAGTTCTTCACGTCGAGCTTCTGGTGCGCCACATGGAGCGAGCCGCAATAGATGTACTCACGGCGCTTGCGCCGCTGCTTGTCCAGGTAATGGGTGAAGTCGTCCATGAACTTGAATTTCTGATTCAAGCTCTCATCGCCGTCCTGCCCGGATGGCAGCAGCAAGGTGGCGATACTTACCTTGTCGAAATCGGCCTGCAGGTAGCGCCCGTAGCGATCGGCCATTTCAAAGCCGAGGCCGCTGATTACCGCTTTGGGTTGCAACCGCGAATACAGTGCCACGCCACCTTGGCTTGGTACTTCAGCATCGCAGGCATAGAGGAAATAGCCATCCAGTTGGAGGGCTTGGTCGTCCAGCTCAAAGGCGGAGGCGCGGGTGTCCTGCAGGCAGATGACGTCGGCATTCTGTGCTTGCAGCCAACTGAGCAAACCGCGCTCGACTGCAGCGTGAATACCATTCACGTTCACACTGATGATCCGCATAAATGGCCCCTAAAAACACGTGCGTGTATGATACCCGAGCTCGTCTCCAATAAGCTAAATTCCTAGCTAAATCCGTGCCGTCCGGGACTTTTCATGCAAGCGTACCAGCGCGATTTCATTCGTTTTGCCATTGAGCGTGGGGTTCTGCGCTTTGGTCAGTTCACCCTCAAGTCGGGGCGTACCAGCCCATATTTCTTCAATGCCGGACTGTTCGACAGCGGTCTGGCCCTGGCCCGGCTGGGGCGGTTTTACGCCGCCGCAGTGGTCGACAGCGGGATTGCCTTCGATGTGTTGTTCGGCCCGGCCTACAAGGGTATCCCGCTGGCGGCGACCACTGCGGTGGCCCTGGCCGAGCATCATCAGCGCGATGCGCCCTGGTGTTTCAATCGCAAAGAGGCCAAGGATCACGGCGAAGGTGGCAGCCTGGTCGGCGCGCCACTGGCCGGTAAGGTGCTGATCGTCGACGACGTGATCACCGCCGGTACTGCGATTCGCGAGGTGATGCAGATCATCCAGGCCCAGGGCGCGCAAGCCGCGGGCGTGCTGATTGCCTTGAATCGTCAGGAACGTGGCCAGGGCGAGCTGTCGGCGATCCAGGAGGTCGAGCGCGATTTCGGCATGCCGGTGGTAAGCATCGTGTCGCTGGAGCTGGTGCTGGAATACCTGGCAGACGATGCCGAACTCAAGCAGTATCTACCGGCGGTGCAAGCCTATCGCGCCGAATATGGAATCTAACTCCTCGACTTAGGGTGCTGCCTCGATGCGCAAACCGGCTCTGCTCCGCTGTTCGCTGTTGTTCGGTTTGTTGCTGCCGATTGTTGCGGGTGCCACCGAGTTGTATCGCTATACCGATAATCAGGGCGTTACCGTGCTCGGTCGTCAGGGTGTGCCGCCGGAGTTCATCGGCAAGGGCTATGAGGTGCTCAATGATCAGGGGCGGGTGACCAAGGTCATCCCGCCGGCCCCGAGCGCTGAGGAAATGCAGCGTTTGCTGGCCGACAAGGCCCGGGCCAAATCCGATGCCCAGCTGCTGCGCCTGTACAGCACGCCCGAGGACATCGACCGTGCCCGCGATCGCAAGCTGGCCGAGCTGGACGGCTTGATCGGCGTGGCGCGCAGCAATTTGCAATCGGCGCGCCTCCAGCAGGGCAACGTGCAGAGCCAGGCGGCAGATCATGAGCGGGCCGGGCGTGAAGTACCGGAGCACCTGCTGGCGCAGATCGACAACCAGAAAGATGAACAGCTGCGTCAGTACAAGGATATTGCCCGCTATCAGGAAGCGCGCAAACAGACGCAGGCCAGCTTCGCTGCCGATCGCCAGCGTCTCGGCGAGCTGCTGGGCAAGCTGCGCTAGCTGCGCTCACGCCCTCGATCAGCCTGTAGGTGCTATTGCTGAGGCGCGCAGTGCTCATAGCCGCACACTTTGTCGCGCAACCACTGCGGTAGAGGCCGGCTGCTACGGCTGGCGCTGTCGGCATGCACGTAGATCACTTCACCTGCAGTCAACGCTGCGTCCCCGCGCCAGATGCCCAGGTTGAAGCTCAGGCTGGAGCGCCCCAGGCGGCCAACGCGCACGCCAATCTCCAGCAGGTCGTCGAAGCGCGCTGGCGCCAGATACTCGAGTACCGTCTTGATCGCGAAGAAATCGCTGCCGTCGCGGCTCAGGTCGGCAGGGTAGGCGATGCCCAGGGTGCGAAAGTATTCGGTGATGGCGACATCGGCATAGGTCAGATAGTGGCCGTTGAACACGATGTTCTGGGGGTCGACTTCGGCCCAGCGCACCCGCAGCGGGTGGAAGAAGCGGAAGGTCTCACGGGACGGTGCGGCAGTCATGGCGAGGCTCTGCTCTGTTGCTGAGGTCGGTAGAGCGTCGACGCGCAGTCGCAGAACGGCAAGTGACTGGCGGGATTTATCAAGGCGATGTCCTCGTTAACGGGTGCCTCTCGCTTTGGTGAGGTGGGCCGGGGGGCGATCCGCCTTAACCCAGCCTACGTTTCTCCTCAATGCGTAAATGGGGCATGGCCTATTCAGAGGGGCAAATCAGCCCGAGCCAGTCGGGCTGATTTGCGAGTTGCCGGTTTCACAGACGCTTGCGGTTGCAGATCTGCGTACCGACACCGCTGTCGGTGAAGATTTCCAGCAGCACCGCATTAGGTACCCGACCGTCGATGATGTGCGCGCTGGTCACGCCACCCTGCACCGCTTCGAGGGCGCAGCGGATCTTCGGCAGCATACCGCCGTAGATGGTGCCATCGGCGATCAGTCTATCGACCTGTTCGGTGGTCAGGCCGGTGAGCACCTCGCCCTGCTTGTCCAGCAGGCCGGCGATGTTGGTTAGCAGGATCAGTTTCTCGGCCTTCAAGGCTTCGGCCACCTTGCCGGCGACCAGGTCGGCGTTGATGTTGTAGGACTCGCCTTCCGAGCCGACGCCGATTGGCGCGATGACCGGAATGAAGTCACCCTTGACCAGCATGTTGAGCAGGTCGGTATTGACCCCGATGACTTCGCCGACGTGGCCGATGTCGATGATTTCCGGGGTGGTCATCTCCGGGGTCTGGCGGGTAACGGTGAGCTTCTTGGCGCGGATCAGCTCGGCGTCTTTACCGGTCAGGCCGATGGCGCTGCCGCCGTGGCGGTTGATCAGGTTGACGATGTCCTTGTTGACCTGGCCGCCGAGGACCATTTCCACCACATCCATGGTCTGCGAATCAGTCACGCGCATGCCGTCGATGAAGTGGCTCTCGATCGACAGACGCTTGAGCAAGTCGCCGATCTGCGGACCGCCACCATGCACCACCACCGGGTTGATGCCGACCGCCTTCATCAACACGATGTCGCGGGCGAAGTTGGTTTTCAGCTCGTCGCTTTCCATGGCGTTGCCGCCGTATTTGACCACCAGGGTCTTGCCGACGAAGCGGCGGATGTACGGCAGTGCTTCAGACAGAACTTTGGCGACGTTACTGGCGGCATCACGTTCGAGGGTCATGCGGGTCTCCATGGCTAATCTCAATCAAAACGGCAAAGTGATATCGGGTGCAGCGTTGTACAGTTGCGCACGGAAGACTGCCTTGATGCGCTCGAGCTCTTCCTCGGTGTCGGCCTCGAAGCGCAGCACCAGCATCGGCGTGGTGTTGGAGGCGCGTACCAGGCCCCAGCCCTTGGGGTAGTCGACGCGCACACCGTCCAGGGTGGTGAGGTTGGCCTCGCCCCAGTGACCGTCGCGCTGCAGCGTCTCGACGATGCTGAATTTGCTCTGCTCGGTGACCGGAATATTGATTTCCGGGGTGGAAATGTCGCAGGGGAAGGCGGCGAACACCTGTTCGGCATCGCGCTTGTCCTGGCTGAGGATCTCCAGCAAGCGGGCGGCGCTGTAGACGCCGTCATCGAAGCCGAACCAGCGTTCCTTGAAGAAGATATGGCCGCTCATTTCGCCGGCCAGCAGTGCGCCGGTTTCCTTCATTTTTTTCTTGATCAGCGAGTGGCCGGTTTTCCACATCACCGGGCGGCCGCCGTAGCCGCTGATCAGCGGGGTCAGGCGGCGGGTGCATTTGACGTCGAAGATGATGTCGGCGCCGGGATTGCGCGACACCACGTCCTTGGCGAACAGCATCAGCAGGCGGTCCGGGTAGATGATGGTGCCTTTGTTGGTCACCACGCCGACTCGGTCGCCGTCGCCGTCGAACGCCAGGCCGAGGTCGGCCTGCTCTTCTTTGACCTTGGCGATCAGGTCGACCAGGTTTTCCGGCTTGCCCGGATCCGGGTGGTGGTTGGGGAAGGTGCCGTCGACATCGCAGAACAGCGGGATCACCGTGCAGCCTAGGGCTTCGATCAGCTGCGGGGCGATTACCCCGGCGGCGCCGTTGCCGCAGTCGACCACGACCTTCAGCGGTTTGGCCGTGGCGATGTCGTCACGAATGTGGTTGAAGTAGCGCTCCAGCACATCGACCTGCTCGACCGTGCCGACGCCGCTGACCAGATCGTTGTTGTCGATGCGGGCCTTGAGAGCTTGAATCTGTTCATTGGCCAGGGTGTCGCCGGCGATGACGATCTTGAAACCATTGTAATCCGGTGGATTGTGGCTGCCGGTGAGCATCACGGCGGATTTGCCCGCAAGGATATGCCCGGCGTAGTAGACCACCGGGGTTGGCACCATGCCGACATCGCTGACGTTGCAGCCGCAGTCGAGCAGGCCCTGAATCAGTTGCTGGACCAGCTCCGGGCCGGACAGGCGGCCATCGCGGCCCACGGCAACATTCGGCTCGCCCTGCGCCAGGCTCTGCGAGCCGATCGCGCGGCCAATCCAGTAGGCGGTTTGCGCGGTCAGACTGCTGCCGACCACGCCGCGAATGTCGTAGGCGCGGAAGATGTCGGCGGGCACTTGTGGTGCTGAATTTTGCGTATTCATCAAGGGGGGTTGCTCCAGTCCCAGGAGATCCTGGTCTTCGTCGAGAATGTCGATATCGAGGATATCGGTGTCTTGAAACAGCGGATCGATCAGCCCAGCCGTCTGGCTGGGTACCGCTGCGGGCGAAGCGTTGCCGGCGCTGTTGTGGTTTTCCATGGACTTGCTGGTATGGCGCGATAGGCGGGTCAGGGTTTGTACCAGATTGTCGAGCGCCGGCAGGCTCAGGCTGAAAGCTTTGACGGCTTTACCGGCTGAGAGTTCTTTAACCAGCTGTTCAAGTCGCAATGCATCCTTGTGCAGACGTCGTTGCTGGCTGCTGTACACCAGGTAGAGGCCAAGCAGGGCTCCGGCCAGTGCCAGCAGAGTCGCCAGGCCAGGCAATGTCGGCGAGAAGGCCGGCGCGGTCAGGCTCGGGCCTGGAGTGAAGCTAAGCTGCCAGTTCGGGTTGCCGCTATCGAGGCGTTGTGCGTCGCCCTGCGCTCGGCCGCGTTGCGCCAGCAGCTGGCCGGCAGTGTTGCCGAATTGCTGAAGCAGTTGCAGTTGGCCGACGCCTGCCGGTAGCGGCGGCAAACTGGCCAGCAGGCGGTCCAGCTCGACGGCCAGCAGCAGCGTGCCCTGCGCTGGTTGATCATCACTCTGGCGCAGTGGCGCTGCGCTGTAGACCAGCCAGCGTTGGCCGATCTTGTAGGCCTCGGCCGCAGGCTTCTGGTCATTTTCCACGCGACGCAGCATGTCCAGCGCGGCAAAGTTCATCGGTGCTTCCCGGCCCATGCCCTGCACGGCTTCGCCGCGGGCATTGAGGTGCGCATCGATCACGCCATCCCAGTAGCGCAGATTGCGTTCGGCCGCCCGCACCTGCTGGCTGTCCCGGCTTTGCAGCGCGTGTAACAGTTCGGGGTTGCGCGCCGCGGCGCTGGTGTCGGCGGCCAGCTGGCGCAATGCCTGTTGCAATGTCGCGGCCTGCGCGCCTCCCCAGGCCTGGGCGAGTTGCTGCTGTTGCTGTTGCTGCACGTTGTTGAACAGGCCGAACCAAAGCAGTCCGCCGGCTAGAATCAGTCCGCTGATAACGGCCAGCAAACCCGGAAGCAGGGCGCTGGCGGTCTGTTTGCCGGTACCTGGCGGCTGCCTGCCCGAGCTGGTGGTGGCGTCCTTGGCGGTGCGCTTGAAGCGTTTCATCGAACGTTTCCTTGGCGGTTCATCCTGAAAGGGGGCGTCACTCAGTGACTGCCGGAATGGCCAAAGCCGCCGCTGCCGCGCTGGCTTTCGTCGAACTGCTCGACCAGCTCGAAGTGCGCCTGCACCACCGGTACCAGGATCAGCTGGGCGATGCGCTCGCCGATGGCCATGCTGAACGCGCTTTGGCCGCGGTTCCAGCAGGACACCATCAGTTCGCCCTGGTAGTCCGAGTCGATCAGGCCGACCAGGTTGCCGAGGACGATGCCGTGCTTATGGCCAAGGCCCGAGCGCGGCAGGATCAGCGCCGCCAGACCGGGGTCGCCGATATAGATCGACAGGCCGGTGGGGATCAGCACGGTTTGCCCGGGTTCGAGGATCAGCTCCTGCTGGAGCATGGCGCGCAGATCGAGGCCGGCGGAGCCGGGCGTGGCGTATTGCGGCAGGGGAAATTCGCTGCCCAGGCGCGGGTCGAGGATTTTGGCTTGTAAGGCGTGCATGTCAGGCTCTGTGGTCGGTGAATGAGTGCATCAGGCGCGGTGCAAGCGGTCAGCGATAAAGGCCACCAGCTGGCGGGCGATTTTGCCTTTGCTGGTTTGCACGAAGCTGCTTTGCTGGAGGTCGCGATCGATGATGGTGATGGCGTTTTCTTCGCTATTGAAGCCAATGCTGGGATTGGCCACGTCGTTGGCAACGATCAGGTCGAGGTTCTTATCCTGCAGCTTGCGCGAGGCATAGCCCAGCAGGTTCTCGGTCTCGGCCGCGAAGCCGACACTGAACGGTCGGTCGCTGCGCCCAGCCAGTGTGGCAAGGATATCCGGGTTGCGCACCATTTGCAGGAGCAGGCCGTCGCCGCTGGCAGGATCTTTCTTCAGTTTGTGCTGGGCGACCACTTCCGGGCGGTAATCGGCAACGGCGGCAGCGGCGATCAGCAGGTCGCAGGGCATGGCGGCTTCGCAGGCGGCGAGCATGTCGCGGGCGCTGACCACATCGATGCGGCTGACCCGGTCCGGGGTCGGCAAGTGCACCGGACCGCTGATCAGGGTGACCCTGGCACCCGCTTCGGCGGCGGCTTCGGCGAGGGCGAAACCCATCTTGCCGGAGCTGTGGTTGGTGATGTAACGCACCGGGTCGATGTTTTCCTGGGTCGGCCCTGCGGTGATCAGCACATGTCTGCCGGTCAACGCCTGGCCCTGGAAGCAATCGGCGGCACATTGCGCCAAGTCATCGGCTTCGAGCATGCGGCCGAGGCCGACGTCGCCACAGGCCTGGCTGCCTGCCGCGGGACCAAACAGGCGTATGCCGCGCTCGCTGAGCAGTTGGGCGTTGGCCTGGGTGGCCGGGTCGCGCCACATCGCCTGGTTCATCGCCGGTGCCAGGGCTACCGGAGCATCGGTTGCCAGCACTAGGGTGGTCAGCAGGTCATCGGCAACACCCTGAGCCAGGCGCGCCATCAGGTCGGCGGTGGCGGGGGCGATCAGCACCAGGTCGGCCCAGCGGGCCAGTTCGATATGGCCCATGGCGGCTTCGGCAGCGGGATCGAGCAGATCCAGGTGCACCGGGTGGCCGGACAGTGCTTGCAGGGTCAATGGGGTGATGAATTCGCGGCCGCCGCGGGTCATGACCACATGCACGTCTGCACCCTGGTCGCGCAGGCGGCGAACCAGCTCTGCGCTCTTGTAGGCGGCAATGCCGCCACCCACGCCGAGAACGATGCGTTTTCGATAAAGCCGCTGCATAGGCCTGCCTTGTATTTAGGTGGATGTGCGCCGCGGCGGTGACGCCTCCCCAGGCCAGTCGCCGCGCAAAAAGATGGGCTAAGATAGCACAGCAGCCGCAGCGGAAAAGCGGCGCTGGGAGCTTGCCAGACCCGGCCCGTAAGGGCAGTTTCAGGTTCGGCAGGTTCAGGGCTCGACATGGAGGTGTTATGAGCATTCGCGATTGGCCCGCGGCGGAACGCCCGCGGGAGAAACTGCTGGCCCAAGGGGCCGCTACCCTGACCGACGCCGAATTGCTGGCGATCTTCCTGCGTACCGGCGTGGCCGGGCAGAGCGCGGTGGATCTGGCGCGTCATCTGCTTGGTGATTTTGGCGGGCTGCGCGCTTTGCTGCAGGCGGATTTGCCGTCCTTCACCCGGCGTCTGGGCCTGGGACCGGCCAAGTTCGCCCAATTGCAGGCGGTGCTGGAGATGGCCCGCCGGCACCTGGCCGAGCAGCTGCGGCGTGACTCGGCGCTGGAGAGTCCGCAGGCGGTGCGCGACTACCTCAAGGCCCTGCTGCGGCATGAGCCGCATGAGGTGTTCGGTTGCCTGTTTCTCGATGCCAAGCATCGGGTGCTGGCCTTCGAGGCGCTATTCCACGGCTCCATCGACAGCGCCAGTGTCTATCCCCGTCAGGTGGTCAAGCGTGCACTGGCGCATAACGCCGCGGCGCTGATCCTGACCCATAACCATCCCTCGGGCGTGGCCGAGCCGAGTCAGGCGGACCGGGTGCTGACCAAGCGCCTGAAGGAAGCGCTGGAGTTGGTCGATGTACGGGTGCTCGATCACTTCATCGTCGGCGACGGCGAGCCGCTGTCGATGGCCGAGTACGGCTGGTTGTAGCTGGGCCACAGGATCTCCACCGCGGGGCTGAGCGCCGCGAAGCCCCGCATGGCTGCTTCGCGGCTCGGCACCTTGGCGGCCGTCAGGGAGCCAGGCGCACCTTGGCGAAATCCTGGCGGCCGAAGGGACTGACCTGATAGCCCTCGACTTCCTTGCGGATCAGGGCATAGGCGGTCGGGTGGGCCAGGGGCAGCCACAGCGCCTGCTGCTGGATGATCCGCTGCGCGTCCTTATAGATCTGGCTGCGCTGCGCCTGGTCGCTGGTGGTTTTGCCAGCAGCGATCAACTTGTCCAGTTGCGGGTCGCAGTAGCGGGCGAAGTTCAGTCCCGATTCGAGCGAGGCGCAGGCGAATTGCGGGGTGAGGAAATTGTCCGGATCGCCATTGTCGCCGGCCCAGCCCATGAACAGTAGGTCGTGTTCGCCGGCCTTGGCACGGCGGATCAATTCGCCCCATTCGATCACGCGGATCTCGGCCTGAATGCCGACTTTGCCCAGGTCGGCCTGCAACAACTGGGCGCCGAGGCTCGGGTTGGGGTTGAGCAGGCTGCCACTGGGGCGGGTCCAGATGGTGGTCTTGAAACCGTCGGGCAGGCCTGCCTCGGCCAGCAGGGCGCGGGCTTTGTCCGGGTCATGGGCATACCCGGGCAGCTCTGCGGCATAGCTCCAGGTGTTGGGCGGATAGGGGCCGTTGGCCGCCTCGGCGCTGTTTTCGAACACCGCTTGCAAATAGCTGGTCTTGTCGAAGGCCAGGTTGATCGCTTGGCGCACGGCGGTTTTATCCAGTGGAGCATGCTGGCTGTTGATGCCGACGAAGGCGGTCATGAAGGCTGCGGTGTGCACGCTCTTCAGATCTGCATCGGCGGCGCTGGCTACCACGTCCTGCGGCTTGGGTGAGAGGGCGATATGGCATTCGCCACGGCGTAGCTTCTGCAGGCGCACATTGGCGTCCGGGGTGATGGCGAACACCAGGCTGTCTACCGCAGGCTTGCCGGCAAAGTACTCGGGGTTGGCCTCATAGCGCACCGTGGCGTCTTTCTGGAAGCGCTTGAAGACGAAGGGTCCGCTGCCAATCGGCTGGCTGTTGAGCCGCTCTGGAGTGCCCGCTGCAAGCAGTTGGTTGGCGTACTCGGCGGAATAGATCGAGGCGAAGCCCATACTCAGGGTGGCGAGGAAGGTGGCGTCGGGGCGACTCAGGGTAAAGCGCAGACTGTGCTCGCCGAGCTTGTCGATGCTTTTGATCAGGCTGGGCAGTTGCATTGATTGGGCGTGTGGATAGCCACTAGGCGCAACCTTGTGCCAGGGGTGGGCCGGGTCGAGCATGCGCTGGAAGCTGAACAATACGTCGTCGGCGGTTAATGGGCGGCTGGGGCTGAAGTAGTCGGTTTCGTGGAAGGCGACATCCTCGCGCAAGACAAAGCTGTAGCTCAGGCCGTCCTCGCTGACTTCCCAGCTTTGCGCCAGGCTCGGTAGCAACTGGCCGCTGCCGGCATCGAATTCCACCAGGCGGTTCATCAATACATCGGCCGAGGCGTTGGTGGTGGTCAGCGAGTTGTATTGCACCACGTCGAAGCCGTCCGGGCTGGCTTCGGTGCACACACTGAGAGTGGCGGCCTGGACCAATAGCGGACTCAACAGGCTGGTCAAGAGCAGCGTTTGGGTGGCGAGGCGCATGACAAACTCCTTGATAATGCGGTGCGCGCCCATCGGCACGCCGACAAAGGTTTCACCCTAGAGCATAATGCGCTGGCAGAACAGTAGACTTGTCGACGAGCGGTAGGGTGCCGGTGCTGGCGGCCTGGAGGCCGATGTTTCGCGGCATGCGCGCTGGCTGAAAAGTGTGTTTAGCCTTGTTGCACTCTGGGCTTTCTGGTATAAAGCAGCGCTCTTTTGTAGGGGCCCGGTACTTGCGCTTTGCTGTGCAGCTGGTAAGACCCTCGAGATACGCGGCGCCGAGCGCCAGTGACATTCAAGTTAAGCGGCCAACCCATGCCGGGTTGGGCATGTGGTTTTAGAGGGCTGAGGCATGTCGAAAGTCTGTCAAGTTACCGGTAAGGGTCCGGTAACTGGGAACAACGTTTCCCACGCACACAACAAAACCCGTCGTCGTTTCCTGCCGAACCTGCAGCATCACCGCTTCTGGGTCGAGTCTGAGAACCGTTTCGTGCGTCTGCGCGTCTCTGCCAAGGGCATGCGTTGCATCGACAAGCGTGGTATTGACGTCGTTCTGTCCGAGCTGCGTGCTCGCGGCGAAAAGGTTTAAGGAGTAACTCATGCGCGAATTGATCCGTTTGGTGTCCAGTGCCGGTACCGGCCACTTCTACACCACCGACAAGAACAAACGCACCACCCCGGACAAACTCGAAATTAAAAAATTCGATCCGGTTGTACGTAAGCACGTGAACTACAAGGAAGCCAAGATCAAGTAATTGATCCCGGCTCTTGTCGAAAAAGCCCGCCTTATGGCGGGCTTTTTCATGCGTGCTATTTCTCCCGGTGGCTTGGAATGTCTGTGGTCAATCTGTCGAGCAGGTTAGTCGCTGTGGCTTGCAGCGGATCGCCGCCCTGCCCGTTCTCCAGGTTCGGCTAATACGGCGTGCAAAAAAAGCCCGCACGCGGCGGGCTAAAGGGTGACGCATGAATAGAGCCGGTCAGTGCGCTGCTGGTTCGAAGATCACGTAGACCTTGCGGCAGGTTTCCAGCACTTCCCAGGTGCCGACGAACCCGGCGGGGATGACGAAGCGGTCGCCGGCGCGCAGGGTCTTGGCGTTGCCGTCCTGATCGCGCAGCACGGACACGCCCTGGAGGATTTCGCAGTATTCGTGCTCGCTGTAGTTGACCGTCCACTGGCCGACCGCGCCTTCCCAGATGCCTGCGTTGAACTGGCCGCACGGGCTGCCATAGTGGTTGCACACGCTTTGCTCGGGGTCGCCCTTGAGGATTTTTTCCGGAGCCGGGCGGTAGTGCTCGGTAGCGGTGCTGGCTTGGGCGAAGTCGAGGATCTGTTGGATATTCATCTGAGGCTCCGTACTGGGTCGGTTAGCGGGCGGTGCGGATCGAGTCGGCGAGTTTCTCCACCAGGGAATCAATCTGCGCCTTTTCCACGATCAGCGGGGGCGACATGGCCAGGGTATCGCCGGTTACCCGCACCATCAGGTCGTTATAGAAGCACTGCTCGAATACCTGGTAGCCGCGTTTGCCGGCGCCTTGGCCGCTCGGCGCCAGTTGTACGCCGCCGACCAGGCCGATGGCGCGGATGTCGATCACGTTGGGCAGGTCGCGCAGGCTGTGCAGGGCGTCCTGCCAGTAGCCTTCCAGCTCGATCGCGCGGTCGAACAACCTGTCGCGCTGGTAGATGTCCAGCGTCGCCAGGGCCGCGGCGCAGGCGACCGGGTGGCCGGAATAGGTATAGCCGTGGAACAGCTCGATGCCGTCCGGGCTTTGCATAAAGGCGTCATGGACCTTCTCGTCAACCAATACCGCGCCCATCGGGATGGCGCCGTTGGTCAGGCCCTTGGCCGTTGTGATGAGGTCCGGGGTGACGCCCCAGCGCTGGGCGGCGAAGGCCTGGCCAACGCGGCCGAAGCCGCTGATCACTTCGTCGAAGATCAGCAAGATGCCGTGCTTGCGGGTGATCTCGCGCAGGCGCTGCAGGTAACCCACCGGCGGCAGCACCACCCCGGCCGAGCCGGACATCGGCTCGATGATCACGGCGGCGATGTTCTCGGCGCCGTGCAGGGTTACCAGGCGTTCCAATTCGTCGGCCTTGTCGATACCAAATTCCGGCAGGCCGCGACTGAACGCGTTGCGCTGGATGTCCAAGGTGTGCGGCAGGTGGTCGACGCCGGGCAGTTGCAGCGCGAAGGCGCGGCGGTTATTGACCATGCCGCCGACCGAGATGCCACCGAAACCGACGCCGTGATAACCCAGTTCGCGGCCGATCAGGCGGGTACGGCTGCTTTGCCCGATGGCACGTTGGTAGGCCAGGGCGATCTTCAGCGCGGTGTCGACCGACTCCGAGCCGGAGTTGGTGAAGAACACCTTGTTCAGGCCGGGCGGGGCGATCTCGGCGAGACGGCTGGCTAGCTCGAAGGGCAGCGGGTGGCCCATCTGGAAGGTCGGGGCAAAATCCAGTTTGGCAATCTGCTTGCTCACCGCCTCGGTGATTTCCCGACGGCCGTGGCCGGCATTGCAGCACCAAAGTCCGGCGGTGCCGTCTAATACTTTGCGGCCGTCGTCGGTGGTGAAGTACATGCCTTCGGCGCTTTCCAGTAGGCGCGGCTTGGCCTTGAATTGACGATTAGCGGTGAACGGCATCCAGAAATCGTCGAGGCTGTTGGTTTTTCTGTTCGGTTGAGAGCTGTTTTCGGTTGTCATACTGGTCATCCGGACGCGCGAGGAAAGGGGGCAGGGGGCGATTTCGCGCAGTCTATGTTTAATAAAACGAACATGACAAGGGGGTTTACCGCTCTTTGTAAAAAATATTGAAAAGGTGCAGCCCTCTGGTTTAGTGTTGTCCGCAGGATTTGGCCCTTAGAGGCCTTGCAGAATTATTGACAGTGCGCGCGCCGACTCCGCGGCACTTTTTACCGATAGAGGATGCTCGAATGACTAGCCTGACTCGCGACGACTGGGAACAGCGCGCCAATACCCTGAAAATCGAAGGCCGTGCCTTTATTCACGGTGAATACCGCGCGGCAGCGTCCGGCGCGACCTTCGAGTGCATCAGTCCGGTGGACGGGCGCATGCTGGTAGAGGTCGCCAGTTGTGACCTGGCCGATGCCGAACTGGCGGTGCAGGACGCCCGCAGTACATTTAATTCCGGCGTCTGGTCACGCCTGGCGCCGGTCGCGCGCAAAGCCGTGATGATTCGTTTCGCCGAGCTGATCGACCAGCACGGCGAAGAGCTGGCGCTGCTGGAAACCCTCGACATGGGCAAGCCGATCAGCGACGCCCTGGGCATCGACGTCTCCAGTGCGGCCAACGCGATCCGCTGGAGCGGCGAGGCGATCGACAAGATTTACGACGAAGTAGCTGCCACGCCTCATGACCAGCTGGGCTTGGTGACTCGCGAGCCGATCGGCGTGGTCGCGGCCATCGTGCCGTGGAACTTCCCCCTGTTGATGAGCTGTTGGAAGCTCGGTCCGGCGCTGTCCACCGGCAATTCGGTGATCCTCAAACCCTCCGAGAAGTCGCCGCTGACCGGTATCCGCCTGGCCCAACTGGCCATCGAGGCCGGCATACCGGCCGGCGTGTTCAACGTGCTGCCGGGTTACGGCCACACCGTGGGCAAGGCCCTGGCCCTGCACATGGACGTCGATACCCTGGTGTTCACCGGGTCGACCAAGATCGCCAAGCAACTGATGATTTACGCCGGTGAATCGAACATGAAGCGCGTCTGGCTGGAAGCTGGCGGCAAGAGCCCGAACATCGTCTTCGCCGATGCCCCGGATTTGCAGGCCGCCGCCGAAGCCGCCGCCGGCGCCATCGCTTTCAATCAGGGTGAAGTCTGCACCGCCGGTTCGCGCCTGCTGGTGGAGAACTCGATCAAGGACAAGTTCGTGCCGATGGTGGTCGCGGCGATCAAAACCTGGAAACCGGGTAACCCGTTGGATCCGGCGACCAATGTCGGCGCGCTGGTCGACAGCACTCAGATGAATAACGTGCTGAGCTATATCCAGTCCGGTCACGACGAGGGCGCCAAGCTGGTGGCTGGCGGCAAGCGGGTGATGGAAGAAACCGGCGGCACCTATGTCGAGCCGACCATTTTCGATGGCGTGAGCAATGCCATGCGCATCGCCCGCGAGGAAATCTTCGGTCCGGTGCTCTCGGTGATCGGCTTCGATTCGGCGGAAGAAGCCGTGGCCATCGCCAACGACACACCTTATGGTCTGGCGGCGGCGGTGTGGACCAGCAACCTGTCGAAGGCCCATCTGACCGCCAAGGCGCTGCGCGCCGGCAGCGTGTGGGTCAACCAGTACGACGGCGGCGACATGACTGCGCCATTCGGCGGCTTCAAGCAGTCCGGCAACGGCCGCGACAAATCGCTGCACGCCTTCGACAAGTACACCGAATTGAAAGCCACCTGGATCAAGCTGTAACCGCTACCTAGGCTGGGCTTTAGCCCACCGCGAGCAAGAGGTACCGACGAGCGTGTGGTGGGCTGAAGCGGATTATCGCCCGGTCCACCCTGCAGGTCGCGGTGCTGGATAGGTCCGCCCTTCGGGGCCGGCTCTTCATGAGCCAAACCTGCGGCCGGGTTTCCTTGGGAAACCCGGCCGTTTTGTTTTGAATGGCCACGACATAAAGGAGTCTGGCAATGCGTTGGGGTACCTATTTCGCGGTCTGTTCGGCGGTCATCAGCATCGGGCTGGCCCTCGGGGTGACCATGCCGTTGGTGTCGCTACGCCTGGAGAGTTGGGGCTACGACTCCTTCGCCATCGGCGTGATGGCGGCGACTCCGGCGGTGGGCATCTTGCTCGGCGCGTCCCTGGCTGGCCGGTTGGCGGCGTACTTCGGTACCACTCGGCTGATGCAGCTGTGCCTGCTGGTCGGCGCCCTGTCCGTGGGGCTGCTGGCGCTGATGCAGAGCTATGCGGTGTGGCTGCTGTTGCGCCTGCTGATCGGCATGGCGCTGACCGTGGTGTTCATCCTCGGCGAAAGCTGGATCAACCAACTGGCCGTGGAGAAGTGGCGCGGCCGGTTGGTTGCCCTGTACGGCACTGGCTATGCGTTGAGTCAACTGTGTGGACCGCTGCTGCTGACCGCGTTGGGCACCAGCACCGACCTGGGCTTCTGGGCGGGCGTTGGCCTGCTGATCGGTGGTTCGTTGATCCTGCTGGGGCGCACGGGTGCACCTCGGGTGGACGGCCATAGTGCCTCGGGGCGTGGCCTGGCGGCATTCTGCCGCAAGCTGCCGGCCATCGCCTGGGCGGTGATGCTGTTCGCCGCGTTCGAGGCGATGATGCTGACGCTGTTGCCAATCTACGGCCTGCGTCAGGGTTTCACCCAGGAGGTGGCGCTGTTCATGGTCAGCGTGGTGGTGGTCGGCGACGCCGCCCTGCAACTGCCGATCGGTCTGCTGGCGGACTGCATGTCGCGGCGCACCCTGTTCCGCGGTTGCGGGGGGATTCTGCTGTGCGCCAGCCTGGCGATTCCATTGTTGCTGCACACGTCGTTAATCTGGCCGCTGCTAGTGCTGTTCGGCGCCAGCGCCGGCGGGCTGTTCACCCTGTCGCTGATCCTGATCGGCGAACGTTACCGTGACGATGAGCTGGTACGCGCCAATGCCCACGTGGCGCAACTCTGGGGCATCGGTTGCCTGATCGGTCCGCTGGCTACCGGTGCGCTGGGTCAGTGGGTCAGCGGTCACGCGCTGCCGCTGTTGATGGCGCTGGGCGCCGCCGTGTTCGTGGTGCTGGCTTGGCGCGGTCAGGGCGCCAATGACCAGTTCGGTGTGGCCGCGCCGGCGCGCGGCGACTAGCCCAGCTCCGCCAGTAGCTCGGCGACGCTCTGGCCGACCCGACGCACCGCTTGTTCGATTTCCGTGCTGGGCTTGGCCGCGTAGTTGAGGCGCAGGCAGTTGCGGTATTTGCCGGCGGCGGAAAAGATGCTGCCCGGGGCGATTTGTACCTTGTGCGGTTGCAGTTCGCGGTTCAGCCGTTGGCTGTCGAAGCCCGGGTCCAGCTCGACCCAGAGCATGAAGCTCCCCTGCGGCCGGCTGACCCGCGTGCCAGGCGGAAAATAACGACTGACCCAGTCGACCATCTGCTCCAGACCGCGGGCGTACTGGCTGCGCATGCGCCGCAAGTGCGGCTCGTAGTGGCCGGCCTCGATGTATTCCGCCAGGGCCAGTTGCGGCAGCTGCGCGGTGCTGCCGGTGCCCATGTATTTCATGTGCAGTACGCGATCCAGGTAGCGCCCGGGGGCGATCCAGCCAATGCGCAGGCCGGGCGCCAGGGTCTTGGAAAAGGAGCTGCAGAGCAGCACGCGGCCGTCTTCATCATAGGACTTGATGGTGCGCGGGCGCGGGTAGCTGTAGGTCAGCTCACCGTAGACGTCGTCCTCGATGATTGCCACGTCGTAGCGTTGCGCCAGGGCGAGCAGGGCACGTTTGTTGGCGTCCGGCATGATGTAGCCGAGCGGGTTGTTGCAGGTCGGCGTCAACTGTATGGCTTTGATCGGCCATTGTTCGAGAGCCAGCTCCAGGGCTTCCAGGCTGATTCCGGTGAGCGGGTCGGTGGGCAACTCCAGGGCCTTCATGCCGAACCCTTTCAACGCCTGCATGACCCCGTGGAAGCTCGGCGAGTCCACCGCGACTATGTCGCCGGGTTGGCAGGTCGCGCGGATCGCTGCGGATAACGCTTCGTGGCAACCCGTGGTGATCACGATGTCCTGATAGGGAATCTGGCAGCCCGAATCGAGCATCAGTCGCGAGACCTGCTCGCGCAGGCCCTGGTCACCATAAATGCAGCCGTAGGTGAGGCTGTTCAGGTCCTGTCTGCGGCCCAGGCGGGAAAGCGAACGCAGCAGGGGTTTGAGCGTCGGGCTGCTGACATCCGGGCGGCCACGGCCCAGCTGGAGCATGTCGCTGCGGCTGGGCGACAGGCTGATCAGCTCGAGTACCTGATCCCATTGCGATACGTCTACCGGCCGTTGCGCCGTGCGGCTGACCATCGGCAGCGCCGGTTTTTCGCGCGCAAGTGGGACGAAATAGCCGGACTTCGGCCTCGGTGTGGCCAGGCCTCGGTCTTCCAGGTGGCGATAGGCCTGTTGCACCGTGCTCAGGCTGACGCCGTGCTCAAGGCTGAGGGCGCGCACCGAGGGCAGGCGGTCGCCTGGGCGGTACAAGCCTTGCTCGATGCGTGCGCCGAGCTGCTCGGCCAGGTTGACGTAGAGGGTCATGACAGTTGCCCTAGTGTTTTATCGTTAACTAAATAAACAGTACAGATTCCGCATGAATCGACGATTCAGAGGCTTTGAACCGTAATCTGTATGTATTTAATAAGATATTTTTGCATCTGTCCTGCTTTTTGTCCGACGTTCATCATGAGCTCCAATGCGCTTTCGGGCAGGAGAACGAGATGAATGGGCTCAGTGATGTACGGCTGGCGTTGCGTCAGCAGGAATTGTCGAGTGACGGCCGGCCGCAGCTGGCGGACAGCCGCCAGTGGGGCAGCGCGCAAGGCGGGACGCGCTGGCAGGCATTCTGGCGGCGGTTGACCACCCGCCGAGCGTTGCTCGAGCTGAATGCCGCGCAACTCAAGGACATCGGCATTACTCGCGAGCAGGCGCTTAACGAGGCGTTGCGACCGTTCTGGACGCTCTGAACGGCCGGCCGCCGGCTCAGCTCAGATCAGTTCCTTGAGGCGGTGCCAGAGCATGCCCAGAGCCAGCAACGGCGAACGCAGGTGCTGGCCGCCGGGGAAGGTCATGTGCGGCACCTGGGCGAACAGGTCGAAGCCGTGGCTGGCTTGGCCGGCGATGGCCTCGGCCAGCAGTTTGCCGGCCAGGTGGGTGGCGTTGAGCCCATGGCCGGAGTAAGCCTGGGCATAGTAGACGTTGGGCTGATTGTTGAGCCGGCCGATCTGCGGCAGGCGGTTGGCGCCGATGCCGATCATCCCGCCCCACTGATAGTCGATCTGCACGTCCTGCAGGTGGGGAAAGACGGCCAGCATTTTCGGCCGCATGTAGCCGGCGATGTCCGCCGGGTCGCGTCCGGAGTAATGGCAGGCGCCCCCGAACAGCAGGCGTCGATCGGCGGACAGGCGATAGTAGTCGAGGGCCACACGCTGGTCACACAGCGCCATGTTCTGCGGAATGATCGCGTGGGCTTCGGCCTCGGAAAGCGGCTCGGTGGCGATCACGTAGCTACCGGCCGGGAGCACCTTGCCCCCCAGGGTCGGGTTCAGCTCGCCCAGGTAGGCGTTGCAGCCGAGCACCAGGTGAGCCGCACGCACCACGCCTTGGGCGGTGTGCACCTTAACCTGTGTGCCGTAGTCGATGCGCGTGACCGCCGAATCTTCGAAAAGCTGCACGCCCAGCGATTGCGCGGCGGCGGCTTCGCCCTGCGCCAGGTTGAGCGGGTGCAGATGGCCGGAACCCATGTCGATCATGCCGCCGACGTAGCGGTTTGATCCGACCACCTCATGCATCTGATCCGACTGTAACAGGCGCAGTTCATGGCGATAGCCGAGGCTTTTCAGCTCCGCCATCTCGGCGGCGAAGCCGTCGAGATGAGCGGGCTTGTTCGCCAGGTCGCAATAACCCCAGGTCAGGTCGCAGTCGATATTGAACTGCGCGACCCGGCGGCGGACGATCTCCACCGCCTCCAGGCCCATCAGCTTGAGTTCGCGCACACCCTCTGCGCCGATTACCGATTCGAACTGCCCGACGTCATGGCCAACCCCGCGAATCAGCTGGCCGCCGTTGCGCCCGCTGGCGCCCCAGCCGATCTTGTGCGCCTCCAGCAGCACCACCGAGAAGCCTTTCTGCGCCAGTTCGATGGCGGTGTTCAGCCCGGAAAAACCGCCGCCGACGATGCACACGTCGGCGCTGAGCTCCCCGTGCAGCGGCGGGTAGGCCAGTTGCCGGTTGACGCTGGCGGCGTAGTAGGAGGCGGCGTGCTGGGTGTTGTGGACCGGTTGGTGAACGCGGGCGTTCATGTGTGAAATCCTGATTGTGGTGTTTGTAAATTTTTACGCAGGATAAGCGCGGACTTTGCTTGGCGCCAAGTGGGGCGGTGCAAAAAAGCAGTTTTCGTCGGTTAATCCGGGTGATCTGCCGCGATTAGCCGCAGGCGGGGTTAAGATGCGCGGGATTTCTCCAGGACACTACCGATGAGTTGTACCAGCCGCAAGATTGACCAGTTGCGTTTGCAGATTCCCAGTTTCGCCTGCGTGCCCGGCTGTCACGACTGCTGTGGGCCGGTCACCGCCTCGTCCGAGGAAATGGCCCGTCTGCCGGTAAAAAGCGACGCCGCGCATGACGCCGCGCTGGCGGAGCTGGATTGCGTGCACCTCGGCCCGCAGGGCTGCGAGGTCTACGACCAGCGCCCGTTGATCTGTCGCCTGTTCGGCACGAGCAAAAGCCTGCCCTGTCCGCATGGGCGAGGACCGGATACGCCGATCGAGGCGCAGGTCGAACAGCAGGTGCACCAGCTGATCGCCAGCACCCGCCAGGTGCTGGTGTAGGGTGCGCCGTACACCTTGCGAGCTATTCCGCAATCGGTAACGCCAGCGATTCCTTGACCTCTTCCATGACGATATAGCTCTTCGACTCGCGCACATGCGGCAGCTTGAGCAGGATGTCGCCGAGCAGCTTGCGGTAGCTGGCCATCTCGTTGATCCGCGCTTTCACCAGGTAGTCGAAGTCGCCGGAGACCAGGTGGCACTCCAGCACATGCGGCAGCTTGAGCACGGCGCGGCGGAACTCCTCGAAGGTATCGCCGGACTTGTAGTCCAGGCTGATCTCGACGAACACCAGCAGGCTGGCCTTGAGGTACTGTGGATTGAGGCGGGCGTGGTAGCCCATGATGATGCCTTCGCGCTCCAGGCGGCGGACTCGCTCGGTGCAGGGCGTGGTCGATAAGCCAACTCGTTCACCCAGCTCGGTGAAAGAGATACGCCCGTCCTCCTGCAGGAAACGCAGGATATTGCGGTCGATCTTGTCCAGTTCGCGACGGCTCTGATGCTGGGTGCGCATGGGGGATGCCCCTCCGTTTAAGTGGATTTTGCCAAGAATTCTCGCCAAATATAGTTATATATATAGTGAAAGGCACTGGCTAGTGCTCAATATACTGCGCCCATCAATGCTCAAAACAAAAAACGCCAGCGCATAGTCGCGGCGAGGAGATGACGATGCGGGTTCTGGTGCTGGGTAGCGGTGTGGTGGGTGTGGCTAGTGCGTACTACTTGGCTCGCCAAGGCTTCGAAGTGGTGGTGGTCGACCGTCAGGACGGCCCTGCCCTGGAAACCAGCTTCGCCAACGCCGGCCAGGTCTCCCCCGGTTACGCCTCGCCCTGGGCCGCGCCGGGCGTGCCGCTGAAAGCCATCAAGTGGCTGCTGCAGAAGCACGCACCGCTGGCGATCAAGGCCACTGCCGATATCGACCAATACCTGTGGATGGCGCAGATGCTGCGCAACTGCACCGCCAGCCGCTACGCGGTGAACAAGGAGCGCATGGTGCGCTTGTCCGAGTACAGTCGCGACTGCCTCGACGAACTGCGCGCCGAGACCGGCATCGGTTACGAAGGCCGCCGCCTGGGCACCACCCAGCTGTTCCGCACCCAGGCGCAGGTGGACAACGCGGCCAAGGACATCGCCGTGCTCAAGCAGTCCGGCGTGCCCTTCGAGCTGCTCGACCGTGAAGGCATCGCCCGGGTCGAACCGGCCCTGGCCGGGGTCAAGCACAAGCTGGCCGGCGCCCTGCGCCTGCCCAACGATCAGACCGGCGATTGTGAGATGTTCACCACCAAGCTAGCCGAAATGGCCAAGCAACTGGGCGTCGAATTCCGCTTTGGCCAGACCATCGAGCGCCTGGATTTTGCCGGCGACCGGATCAATGGCGTATGGATCGATGGCAAGCTGGAAACCGCCGATCGCTACGTGCTGGCCCTCGGCAGCTACAGCCCGCAACTGCTCAAGCCGCTGGGCATTCGCGCGCCGATCTACCCGCTCAAGGGCTATTCGCTGACCGTGCCGATCATCAATGGCGACATGGCGCCGACCTCGACCATCCTCGATGAGACCTACAAGGTCGCCATCACCCGCTTCGACAATCGTATCCGCGTCGGCGGCATGGCCGAGATCGCCGGCTTCGACCTGAGCCTGAATCCGCGCCGTCGCGCGACCCTGGAAATGATCACCTCCGACCTCTACCCGCAAGGTGGCGATCTCAAGCAGGCGGAGTTCTGGACCGGCCTGCGCCCGGCGACTCCGGATGGCACACCGATCGTCGGCGCCACCGGTTTCAGCAATCTGTTTCTGAATACCGGTCACGGCACACTGGGCTGGACCATGGCCTGCGGCTCCGGTCGTTTCCTCGCCGACCTGATGGCCAGCAAGCGCCCGCAGATCAGCACCGAAGGCCTGGATATCTTCCGTTACAGCCGTTCCCCGGAGAGCTCGAAACATGCCAATCCAGCGCCTGCGCACTGAAACCCGTTACAGCGAAATCAACATCCACAACGGTACGGTCTACCTGGCCGGGCAGTTGGCGGATGATTACCGCGGCGACATTGTGCAACAGACCCGCGAGACCCTGGCCAACATCGATGCGATGCTGGCCGAGGCCGGCAGCGACAAGACGCGCCTGCTCTCGGTAACCATCTACCTCAAGGACATGGCGCGCGACTACGCCGGTCTCAACCAGGTCTATGACGCCTGGGTCGCGCCAGGCGCCGCGCCGGGCCGCATCTGCGTCGAGGCGGCGATGTACACCCCCGAGGTGCTGGTGGAAATGATGGTGGTGGCGGCCGTCTGAGCCTCTGCAGGCCAGTTTTGTTGGTTTTGCCCGGCTGTCCCGCCGGGCTTTTTTAATTCGTTCGTTAGCGTGCGCTCACGCAGCAACGTATGACGAAGTCGTTCATGGGCTGGGTTACCCAGTCAATCCCGCCAACCGTTTGAAGTGTGGAAACCATGCGTCCAGCCCGTGCCCTGATCGATCTGCAAGCCCTGCGTCACAACTATCAACTGGCCCGTGACGTGTCGGGCGCCAAGGCGCTCGCGGTGATCAAGGCCGATGCCTATGGGCATGGCGCGGTGCGTTGCGCGCAGGCTCTGCAGGAGCAGGCCGATGGCTTTGCTGTGGCCTGCATCGAAGAAGCCCTGCAACTGCGCGAAGCCGGCATTCGCGAGCCGATCCTGCTGCTGGAGGGTTTCTTCGAAGCGGACGAGTTGGCGCTGATCGAGCAACATGGCTTCTGGTGCGTGGTGCATTCGCTGTGGCAACTGGAGGCCATCGAGCGTTCGTCCGTGCGCAAGCCGCTGACGGTGTGGCTGAAGATGGACTCGGGCATGCACCGCGTCGGCCTGCATCCGGCCGACTACCAGGCGGCCTATCGCCGCCTGCTGGCCAGCGGCAAGGTGGCGAAGATCGTCCTGATGAGCCACTTCGCCCGTGCCGACGAGCTGGATTGCCCGCGCAGCACCGAGCAACTGGCGGTGTTCGAGCAGGCGCGCCAGGGCATAGTCGCCGAGATCAGTCTGCGCAACTCGCCGGCCGTGCTCGGTTGGCCGCAGATACCGAGCGACTGGGTGCGTCCCGGCATCATGCTCTACGGCGCCACGCCGTTCGAGCAGGCGCAGGCCGTGGCCGCGCAGTTGCAGCCGGTTATGACCCTGGAATCGAAGATCATCAGCGTGCGCGAACTGCCGGCCGACGAACCGGTCGGCTACGGTGCACGTTTCGTCACCGAGCGGCCGACCCGCGTTGGCGTGGTCGCCATGGGCTATGCCGACGGCTACCCGCGGCATGCGCCGACCGGTACGCCGGTGCTGGTCGATGGCCTGCCGAGCCGGCTGATCGGCCGGGTCTCGATGGACATGCTCTGCGTCGATCTCAGCGACTCGCCCGGCGCAGGCCTCGGTAGTCGGGTCGAGTTGTGGGGCAAGCATGTCCTCGCCAGCGACGTGGCGGCTTGTGCCGGCACCATTCCCTACCAGCTTTTCTGCAACCTGCGCCGGGTTCCACTGCTCTACTCCGAGGGCTGAGGCGCTACTGGGCAGAATTTGCAATCAGGGTGTTGTAAATACTGAACGCTGTTGCCATGATACGGACACTTTTCCGTATCTTCCCGAGGGGGCTCCAGCATTGGACGTCGGTATTCGACTGCAATCCATTCGCAAACTCAAAGGCCTTTCCCAGCGTGAACTCGCTAAGCGGGCAGGCGTCACCAACAGCACCATTTCGATGATCGAGAAGAACAGCGTGAGCCCCTCGATCAGTTCGCTGAAAAAGGTGTTGGCGGGTATCCCCATGTCGCTGGTGGAGTTCTTCTCCCAGGACGGGGAGCAGGACAACCAGGCCCAGGTGGTGTACCGGGCAGCCGAGCTCACGGATATCCACAGTGGTGCGATCAGCATGAAGCTGGTGGGCAAGACCCACCCGAACCGGGCGATTACCCTGCTCGACGAAACCTATCCGGTTGGTTCCGATACCGGCGACGATATGTACACCCATGAAGGCGAGGAAACCGGCCTGCTGGTGGAAGGGCGCCTCGAACTGACCGTCGGTGAGCAGGTGTTCATTCTCGAGCCTGGCGACAGTTACTACTTCGAGAGCACCAAGCCGCACCGTTTCCGCAATCCGTTCGAGCAGCCGGCACGGCTGATCAGTGCCACTACGCCGGCGAATTTCTAAGCGGTAGGGTGCCGCCAATAACCCTGCGACAATCTGGGTTGTTTCAGCCTGACAGGCTTCCCGTTATACTGTCGCCCGCTCGCGAAACCGTGGCCGCGGGCGTGACTAGCCACGATGAGGGTGTACCGTGAATCTGATTAAGAAAATGCTGGTAGCGCCGGCTGCCGTCTTGGCAATGTGGGCCGTGACTGCTCAGGCCACGACCGATGAGGCCATCGCCGAACGTCTGAAGCCGGTCGGTGAAGTCTGCATCATGGGCGAAGAATGCAAGGGCATCGAGACCGTGGCCGCCGCCGCTGGTGGCGCTGCGCGCACTGGCGACGAGGTGATTGCCAAGCACTGTGGTGCTTGCCATACCTCTGGCGTACTCGATGCACCGAAGACCGGTGACACCGCAGCCTGGCAGGCTCGCGCGAGCAATGGTGTCGATGGTTTGCTGGCGAACGCGATCGCGGGCCTCAACGCGATGCCGCCGAAAGGCACCTGCAGCGACTGCTCGGATGACGAACTGCGCGCCGCCATCGAGACGATGTCCGGCCTGTAAGCATCCAGTGCAGCGATAAAAGCCGCCTTCGGGCGGCTTTTTGCGTTGTGGCGCCGCACTGTTGCCATGCAAAGCCTGTGGCAGGGTCCAAACTGAATCTCTCACGGATGCAGTCGGGAGTCGCCAGATGCCGCAGTTATGTTCCATCGAGCAAGCCGTAGAGCGTGTCGTGCAGGACATCCAGGGACCGATTCGTCTGGGCCTGCCCTTGGGGTTGGGCAAGCCGAACCGCTGGGTCAATGCCTTGTACGCGCGGATCAAGCAGTTGCCGCAGCGCCAACTGACGATCTACACCGCCTTGTGCCTGGGTCGGCCGAGCGCGTCGCACGATCTGCAGCGGCGTTTTCTCGAGCCTTTCGTCGAGCGCCTCTACGGCGACTATCCCGAGCTGGACTTTCTCACGGACCTGCGCGCCGACCGCCTGCCCGCCAATGTGCATATCGAGCAGTTCTACCTGCAAGCGGGCAGCCTGCTGAACAGCCCGCCGGCGCAGCAGGACTACATCAGCTGCAATTACAGCCATGTGGCCCGCGACCTCAACGATAAGGGGGTGAATCTGCTTGCCCAGTTGGTCGCCTGCGATCCGCAGAGGCCCGACTACTTCAGTCTCAGCTGCAACCCGGATATCACCCTGGATCTGCTACCGCTGCTGGCCAAGCGGCGCCTGGCCGGGGAAACCATTCTCTGTCTGGCCCAGGTGCATGAGGCGTTGCCCTATATGGCGGGCGCCGCACAGGTGACGCGCGACAGCTTCGACCTGCAGCTGCAGGAGGTGGAGCGCAGCACCCTGTTTTCCACGCCGAACATGCCGATCAGCGTGCAGGATCACTGCATCGGTCTGCATGCCAGCAGCCTGGTGCGGGACGGCGGCACCTTGCAAATCGGCATCGGTGCGATGGGCGACGCGGTGAGTGCGGCGCTGCTGGCCCGACAACGTGACAACAGTGGCTACCGTGCGCTGCTGGCGGAGTTTCAGGTAGCGGCAGCGAGCAAGAGCAACGAGCTGCAACCTTTTGTCGACGGCCTGTATGGCTGCAGCGAAATGTTCGTCAATGGTTTGCTGGCGCTGGCCGAGGCCGGAATAGTGCGCCGGCGGGTGTACCCCGACTTGCGCGTGCAGCAGTTGGCCGTTGCCGGCGCGCTGGACGGCGAGGGACGGCCGCGCAGCGTGCAGCTCCTGCTCGACGCCGGCGTGCCGAACCGGCTGGATGGGCAAACCCTGGCCTGGTTGCAGGCTGTCGGTCTGTTGGACCCGGCGCTGCAGTTGCACGACGATTATCTGCAACTGCCCGATGGCCGGCAGCTGCCGAGCGAGTTGAGCGATCGGCAGACCCAGGCTGCGCTGCGCGATTACCTGCGCCCGGCAGCCGGCGGGGCGGTGCTGCATGGCGGATTCTTTCTCGGCCCAGCAGACTTCTATCGACGCCTGCGCGCAATGGCGCCGGAGCAACTCGCGCCTTTCGCCATGTGCGGGATCCACTTTATCAATGAGCTCTATGGCGACGAGCCACTCAAACGCCTGCAGCGCCGCGATGCGCGCTTCGTCAACTCGGTGTTCTGCATGACCCTGCTGGGCGCCGGGGTGGCCGATCAGCTGGAGGACGGGCGCGTGCTCAGCGGCGTTGGCGGGCAATACAACTTCGTCGCCCAGGCCCACGCGCTGGAGGGCGCTCGCTCGATTCTGATGCTGCGCAGTTGGCGCGAGGCCGCTGGGCGAATCAGCTCGAACATCGTCTGGCACTACGGCCATGTCACCATTCCCCGCCACCTGCGCGACATAGTAGTGACCGAGTACGGCGTCGCCGACCTGCGCGGCAAGACCGACGCCGAGGTGATTGCGGCGCTGCTGGCGATCAGTGATTCGCGCTTCCAGCCCGGGCTGATCGCCCAGGCGCAGCAAGCGGGCAAGCTGCCTCAGGATTTTCGCCTCGAGCCGCGCTTCGCCGACAACCGCCCGCAGCGCCTGCAGGCGGTACAGGCGCGGCATTCGGCGCTATTCGGCGAGTATCCGTTGGGCTGCGACTTCACTGGCGAGGAGCGTGACCTGCTGCGCGCGCTGAACTGGCTCAAGCCCCAAGCCAGGCTGGCTGCGGTGGTGGCGCTGGGCAAGGCCGTGCTGACGGCGCCGCCGGCCGCCGCCTTCATGGCGCAGCTGACGCGAATGGGCTTGGCCCGACCGCAGGGGCTGCGCGAGGCCCTGTATCGGCGCCTGCTGCTGGCGGGCCTGCAGGCGACTAGTCGAGAAAGCTGACCTGGCCGCCTTCCAGCGAGCTGATGCGTGCCAGTGACTCGACCCGGAAACCCTGCGCATCGAGTTCGGCGCGGCCGGCCTGGAAGGACTTCTCGATCACTACGCCGACCCCGGCGATGCTGGCGCCAGCCTGCTGGATCAGGTCGATCAGGGCCTTGGCCGCATGGCCGTTGGCCAGGAAATCGTCGATCAGCAGCACATGGTCGGCGCTGGTCAGGTGCTTGGCGGAGATGGCGATGGTGCTCTCGGTCTGCTTGGTGAAAGAGAACACCTTGGCGGTATAGAGATCGTCCTTGAGCGTCAGCGACTGGTACTTGCGGGCGAAGATCACCGGTACGCCCAGTTCCAGGCCGGCCATGATCGCCGGGGCGATACCCGAGGCCTCGATGGTGACGATCTTGCTGATGCCCAGGCCGGCGAAGCGCCGGGCGAATTCGTGGCCGATCTGCTGCATCAGGGCGGGATCGATCTGATGGTTGAGAAAGGCGTCGACCTTGAGTACCTGGTCGGAGAGCACCAGGCCTTCGTCGATAATCTTCTGCTTCAGTGCTTGCATGGGTGGGCTCTCGTGGTCTACGGCGGGTTATTTTTTCAGCATGGCGCGCATGTTGGCCAGCGCCGAGTTGCCGGTGGCGGCCTTGACCTCTGGGGGCGCGTCTTCCAGGCCCTCCCAGGCCAGATCCTCGGGTGGCAGTTCATCGAGAAAACGGCTTGGCGAGCAGTCGATGATTTCGCCGTATTGCTTGCGCTTGGCGGCGAAGGTCATGGTCAGGTTGCGTTTGGCGCGGGTGATGCCGACGTAGGCCAGGCGGCGCTCTTCCTCGACGGTGTCGGCCTCGATACTGGAGCGGTGCGGAAGGATTTCCTCCTCCACGCCGAGGATGTACACCGAGGGGTACTCCAGGCCCTTGGAGGCGTGCAGGGTCATCATCTGCACGCCCTCGGCGCCTTCCTCGTCCTCCTGCTGGCGTTCCAGCATGTCGCGCAACACCAGCTTGCCGATGGCGTCCTCGATGGTCATGTCGCCGTCTTCGTCGCGTTCCAGGGTGTTCTTCAGCGCCTCGACGAGGAACCAGACGTTGCCCATGCGCGCGTCGGCGACCTTGTCGCTGGACGCGTTCTGGCGCAGCCAGTTCTCGTAGTCGATGTCCATCACCATGCTGCGGATCGCCGCGATCGGGTCGTTCTGCGCGCACTCCTGACGCACCCGGTCCATCCACTTGGTGAAGCGTGCCAGGCGTTCGCTAAAGCGTGCGTCCAGGGTTTCGCCCAGGCCCATTTCGCTGGCGGCGGCGTACATGCTGATCTTGCGCCCGGTGGCGTAGTTGCCGAGCTTTTCCAGGGTGGTGGAGCCGATCTCGCGGCGCGGCACGTTGATCACCCGCAGGAAGGCGTTGTCGTCGTCCGGGTTGACCAGCAGGCGGAAGTAGCTCATCAGGTCCTTGACCTCCTGACGGGCGAAGAAGCTGGTGCCACCGCTCAGGCGGTAGGGGATCTGATGGTGCTGCAGCTTCAGCTCCATCAGCTTGGCCTGGTAGTTGCCGCGATAGAGGATGGCGTAGTCGCTGTAGGGCCGCTCGGTGCGCAGGTGCTCGGTGAGGATTTCCAGGGCCACCCGCTCGCATTCGGCGTCCTCGTTCTTGCAGCGGATCACCCTGATCTCGTCGCCCATGCCCATCTCGCTCCACAACTGTTTCTCGAAGGCGTGGGGGTTGTTGGCGATCAGCACGTTGGCGCACTTGAGGATGCGGCTGGTGGA
Source organism: Pseudomonas paeninsulae (assembly GCF_035621475.1). NCBI lineage: Bacteria > Pseudomonadati > Pseudomonadota > Gammaproteobacteria > Pseudomonadales > Pseudomonadaceae > Pseudomonas > Pseudomonas paeninsulae. Next base: position 5,083,085 of record NZ_CP141799.1, on the reverse strand, counting down.
GCGGTAGTTCTGCTCCAGCATCACCACCTTCAGCGACGGGTAGTCCTCTTTCAGCAGCATCAGGTTTTCCGGCCGTGCGCCACGCCAGGCGTAGATCGACTGGTCGTCGTCGCCGACCACGGTGAGCTGATTGCGCATGCCCACCAGCAGCTTCACCAGCAGGTACTGGCTGGCGTTGGTGTCCTGGTATTCGTCGACCAGCAGGTAGCGGATGCGGTTCTGCCACTTTTCCAGGATGTCGGGGTGCTCCTGGAACAGCTTCACCGGCATCAGGATCAGGTCGTCGAAGTCCACCGCGTTATAGGCCTTGAGCGTACGCTGGTAATGCAGGTAGACGATGGCAGCGGTCTGCTCTTTGGGGTTGCGCGCCTCGGCCAAGGCCTGGTCGGGCATGATCAGTTCGTTCTTCCAGCTGCCGATGTAGTTCTTGATCTCGTCGGCGCCATCATCGCCGGAGTATTCCTTCTGCATGATGTCGCTGAGCAGCGCCTTGATATCGCCCTCGTCGAAGATCGAGAAGCCCGGCTTGTAACCCAGCGCCGCGTATTCCTTGCGGATGATGTTCATCCCCAGGTTGTGGAAGGTCGAGACCGTCAGGCCGCGCGCCGCGGGGCCTTTGAGCAGGCTGCCGACGCGTTCCTTCATCTCCCGCGCGGCCTTGTTGGTGAAGGTCATGGCGACGATATGCCGCGCCTGGATGCCGCAGTTCTGCACCAGGTGGGCGATCTTGCGCGTGATCACGCTGGTCTTGCCGGAACCAGCACCGGCGAGCACCAAAAGAGGGCCGCCGACGTAGTTCACGGCTTCCTGCTGCCGGGGGTTCAGTCGGGACATTGCATCTATCGTCGCGGGGAATGGGCGCGCATTTTAGCAGGCCCTGAGATTTGTGCCTGAATCCTCTGGCGTTGTGCGATGGAGCACGTCCTGGCAGTAAGCCGGGCTTGGTTATTTCGTGTAATCCAGTACTCTGGCGCCGCTTGTCGGTTTTTTGTCCTTAATCCAGGATGTACCACAGTAGTACTCGGATGTACTTGATTAGACGCCGATTACGCTGCAACAGGGCGGTATGCCGCCGACTATATTTGAGGCCTGGGGAGGTTGCTTGTCCGCGCTCGACGAACCTTTGCGGTTGGTTCTGCTGGCTGAAACGCCAGAATGGCCCGAGCTATTGCGTGAGCGGCTAGGCGCTTTAGGCAGTATCTGCCCGCTGATTACCGCGCCCTCGTGGGCGGCGGCCAGCAGTCTGTTCGATACCCCGATCAATGGCCTGTTGCTGACCACCGAGGCGCGCCGGCCAGCCGCCGGGCTCTGCCCTCTACCGGTCATCTTGCTGCTTGACGCGGAACCCGCCGAGGCGCCAACGGGGGTCTGCGACTGGTTGGTGCGTGACCAGCTGACGGTCGATGTACTGCGTCGCTGCTTGCGCTATGTGCGCGAGCAGGGTCGTCTGCAAGAAACCCTGCAGCGCCTGGCCGAGCAGGATGCGTTGACCGGTATCGCCAATCGACAGGGCTTCCAGACGCTGCTTGCTGCCCGTCTGGCCGAATGTCAGGGCCGCGGCCTGGCACTCGCACACCTCGATCTGGACAATTTCCGGCATGCCAACGATGCCCTCGGCCACCAGGCCGGCGATCACTTGATCCGGCAAGTGGTGACGCGACTCAAGGCGCAGTTGCAGGCAGGAGATCAGGTCGCCCGGCTGGGTAGTGACGAGTTTGCCCTGCTGCTCGATGTGCGCAGCGATCCGCAGCGTGCGCCGCGCCTGGTCGAGCGCATTACCGAAGCCCTGGCCGAGCCTTACTGGGTCGACGGTGAGAGTCTGTTGATTGGTTGCAGCATTGGCTTGGCCTACGTGCGTGCCGGTGGTGGCGCCGACTCGCTGATGTGGCATGCGCATATCGCCATGCGGCAAGCCAAGAGCCAGCAAGGCTGTACCTTCCACATCTTCGACGAACAGACCGGTCGCGGCACGCGTAGCCAGGCCGAGTTGGAAAGTGAGCTACGCCGTGCGCTGCGTCGCGACGAACTCGAACTGCATTATCAGCCGCGCCTGTGTTTGCAGACGGGCCGCATTGTTGGTCTGGAAGCGCTAGTGCGCTGGCGCCACCGTGAGCGCGGCCTGCTGGCGCCAAACGAATTCGTGCCGTTGGCCGAAGAAAGCGGACTGATCGTGCCGCTCGGCTACTGGGTGATTTCCCGTGCCCTGCGCGACATGCAATGGCTGCGCGGACGCGGCCTGCCTGCTCTGCATATGGCGGTCAATCTGTCGTTCCGCCAGTTTCAGGACAGTCAGCTGTTGCCGACCCTCAGTCGCTTGATCGCCGAGCGCGGAGTCGATGCGCGCTGGCTGGAGTTCGAGTTGACCGAGACCGCGGTGATGCGCCGCAGCGATCATGTGCAGCAGACCATGCTGGCGCTCGGTCGCCTGGGTGTGCGTTTTTCCCTGGACGACTTCGGTACTGGTTTTTCCTCCTTCGTCCACCTCAGCAGCCTGCCGATAGCCCTGTTGAAAATCGACAAGAGCTTCGTCGGCGACATGCACGAACGCGCGGAGAGTCGTCAGCTGGTGCGGGCGATGATCAATCTGGCGCATAACCTCAATCTGCAGGTGGTCGGCGAAGGCGTGGAAAACGCCGAACAACTGGCCCTGTTGCGCGAGTATGGTTGCGACCAGGTGCAGGGCTACCTGATCAGCAAGGCGATCCCGTTGAACGAGTTGGCGCGCTTCCTGGTGTTCGGTATGCGGCAACCGTTGTTAGGGCCGCTCAATCCCTAGCAGCCTGTCGGACTTGAGTTCATGAACGGGGATATCAATAGTGAGGCGAAGCGATTCGTCCCACTATTGAGGTATTTCCAGGCTTTTTTGCCCCGAATTTCCTGAGAACGAGCGGGTTTAGTTCATTTCTACCCACACTGGACGGATTTGTGGCGCAAAACGGCCATGCGTTTCAAATTCCAGGCCAGACATACCAGGCGCCATTCGCCGCTCACCTTGTCCTTGCCTCGCAGCAGAAACTGGCGAAAACCCATGACCGACTTGATGATGCCGAACACCGGTTCCACCGTCTGTTTGCGCAGCGCATAGAGGCGGCGCCCCGGCTGGCTCTTGAGTTTGTGCGCCATGCGTTGTTGCACTGTGGCATCAGCGTCGAGCGCTGCCAGCTCCTCGAAGCGCGCCTTCCAGTGCGGGTGATGATCTTCGCGTGCCACCGCCAGGTAGGGCTCGATTCCCGCCGCCTCGCAGGCGGCGATGTTGCTTTCGCTGTTGTAGCCACAGTCCCCGAGCACCACGTTCACCTGACCCAATGACGCCGGTAGCGCCTTGAGCTCGGCCAGCATGGGGACGACTTGTTGCTTGTCGTTGCCCGCCTGAGTGAGGCCTGGCGCCACCACCAACAGGGTGTCGGTATCCACTGCGGCCTGGGCGTTGTAGCACTGTTCGAAGCCGCCGCCAGCCACCCGCATGATGCGAGAGTCTTCGTCGGTGAGGTTGATTTGGTCGTGTTCGGTAGGCCCTTCCACTGGGGCTTTGGGCGGCTTGCCGCCGGGCTTCTTGCCCGTTTCTGCCATGCGCGCCGCACGCTTGGCAAGCTTCTCTTGGTAGGCGGCCTGATCCTGCTCGAAACGCGCACGGGCGCGCACCTCGATCTTGGCCTTCGCCGCGTCCATGGCGAGCAAGCGATCTTGCCGGCGTTTGATCTCGTCCGGCAGATCGATGCCGACGGGGAGCTCTGCCTGGTCGGCCCGTTCAGCCAGCGCCAGGAGCTCCTGCACTTCGGCCTTGAGCTGGCGTTCGAGTGTCTGGATATGGCCATAGGACAGTGCACTGTGGCGTGAGGCGTTGGCATGCAGCTTGGTGCCGTCGAGGCTGATGGTGCCGAGCTTGAGCAGCTTCATCTCGCCCGCCAGCTCCAGCACCTGAAGGAAGATGCCGGCCAACTCGTCGAGGAAGCGGCGGCGGAAGCTGGCCAGGGTGTCGTGATCGGGGTGACTGCCTGAGGCCAGGTAGCGAAAGGCGAGCGAGTCGTAAGTGGCGCGTTCGATCATACGGCTGGAAAAGGTGCCGGTGGCATAGCCATAGACCAGCAGACTAAGCAGCACCTCGGGGTGATAGGCGGCGCTGCCGCGTCCGCCATAACGCCGGGTGAGCGCACTCAAGTCGAGCCGTTCGATGGCTTCGAGAATGAAACGGGCCAGATGGGCTTCTGGCAGCCAGTCATCCATCGATGGCGGGAGCAGGTAGTCAGTCTTGCGGTCGATCGGACGAAAGCGGCTCATGCGGAGGCATCGGCTGGGCGGTGTCGGGATTATCCTGGAATCCAGTGATTAAGTCCGACAGGCTGCTAGGCCAGGGATTGAACCGACTGTTGGCGCGGGTGAGTAGGCTGGCCTCACCGACCCTACGAGAGGCAGGCCTTTCCTTCCATCTGGGTTGGACGCAGCAGGCGTGCGGTCTTCCACTCGAAGCCCAGGCTCAGGCCGATGGCCGCGCACGCCAGGCCACTGGCCAGGCCCCACCACACGCCTTGCGCACCCCAGCCGAGCGGGAAAGCCAGGGTCCAGGCCAGTGGTGCGCCGATCAGCCAGTAGCAGCCGAGGCCGACGAAGAAGGTGGTCTTGGCGTCCTTGAGGCCGCGAATCGCGCCCATGGCGATGGTCTGGATGCCGTCGAAGAACTCGAACCAGGCGGCAATCGCCAGTAGACCTACAGCCAGGGCCGTCACCTCGGCATAGGCCGGGTCGCGGCGGTCGAGAAACAAGCCCACCACCCACTGCGGCGCCAGCCAGAACAGCGCGGCGAAGCCGAGCATGCACACGGCGCCGATGCCGATGCCCAGACGTCCGGCGCGGCGTGCTTCGAGCAGGCGGCCGGCGCCGAAGTGCTGGCCGATGCGGAAGGTCACTGCGTAGGACAGCCCCACCGGCACCATGAAGGCCACGTACACCGACATGATCGCAATCTGATGCGCGGCGAGTTGCAGGCTGCCGAGGGCGCCCATGCACAGTGCGGCGAAGGCGAACAACCCTGCCTCCACTGCATAGGTGCCGCCAATCGGCAGACCCAGGCGCAGCAACTCTTGCAGCTCGCGCCAGGTCGGGCGCAGCAGGCCGCGCCACAGCGGGTAGGCGGCATAAGCGCGGTGGCGCAGGACATGCCAGGCCAGCAACAGGGCCATGGCATTCATCACCAGTGCGGTAACCAGGCCGATACCGGCCAGGCCCAGAGGCGGCAGGCCGAACCAGCCCTTGATCAGTGCGTAGTTGAGGACGAAGTTGGCCAGTGCACCGCCAATGCTGATGGCCATCACCGGGCCGGGGCGGCCGATCGCGCTGGTAAACCCGCGCAGCGCCATAAAGGTCATATAACCAGGCAGGGCGAACATCAGGGTGGTGAGAAATTGCATGGCCCCCGTGACGTTTTCCGGCAACTGGCCGAGCTCTAGCAGCGCCGGTGGCAGATGCCACAGGGCTACCCCGGCCAGCAAGGCCAGGCCCCAGCCCAGCCACAGGCCGTTCTGGGTCAGGCGAGTGACACCCTCGGCATCGCCGGCGCCGTGACGGATAGCCACCAGGTTGCCGACCGCGGCGATCACCCCGACGCAGAAGATCGACACGCAGGCATAGCTGGCCGCGCCCAGGCCGCCACCGGCCAGGGCCGCCGGGCCGAGCCAGCCCATCATCACGGTGTCGGTAAAGACCATGAGCACGTGCGCCAGCTGGGCGGCGATCAGTGGGCCGGCCAGGCGCAGGATGGCGCTGAGTTCGTTGCGAAGGGCGTGCGGCATGATGAGTCAAGCTCAGTAAGAGGGCTTGCCCGGGTTGTCCGGGCGAGCGGAGAATGGCGCTATTCTCGGGAGTCTTCAGCGCTCGCACAAAAGGAAAATAACCATGTCAGGCATGATTAATACTCATGGATAAAAGCCGGCGTCTAGCGCCGCTGTACGCCTTGCGCGCCTTCGAGGCGGCGGCCCGGCATAGCTCCTTCACCCGCGCCGCCGAGGAATTGGCGATCACCCAGAGCGCGGTGAGCCGTCATGTGCGTACCCTGGAAGAGCATTTCGCCTGCCGCCTGTTCGAGCGCCGCGGGCGCAGCCTGCAGTTGACCGAGCCGGCGCGCATGCTGCTGCCCGGCCTGCGTGAAGGTTTCGATGCCCTGGAACGTGCCTGCACCACCCTGCGCGCCGACGATGCGATCCTGCGCCTGAAGGCGCCCTCGACCCTGACCATGCGCTGGCTGCTGGCACGCTTGTCGCGCTTTCGTTTGCAAAACAGCGATATCGAGGTGCAGCTGACCAGTGCCTGGATGGACGTGGACAAGGTCGACTTCCTGCATGAGCCGTTCGACTGTGCGGTGTTGCTGAGCAACGGCGTTTTTACCGAGGAGTGGGGCAGCGTGTTGCTGTTCGACGAATGGCTGATCCCGGTCTGCGCGCCCGAGGCGGCCGAGGGCGGCCCCTGGGATCTGGCGCGGCTACAGGGCGCCGAGCTGCTGCATCCCACCCCGGACCGCCGCGATTGGCGGCAGTGGCTGCAGGCCATGGGCCTGGCCGAGCAGGTGCCGCTCAAGGGCGGTCAGGTATTCGACACCCTGGAGCTGGGCATGGTCGCCGCCGCGCGCGGCTACGGCGTGTCGATCGGCGATCTGGTGATGGTCGCCGAGGATGTCGCCCAGGGCCGCCTCGGCCTGCCCTGGCCCTGCGCGGTGCCCAGCGGCTGCAGCTATTACCTGGTCTGGCCCAAGGCGCGGCGTGGTCAGGAGCGCTACCAGCGCTTGCGCGATTACCTGGTCGGCGAAGTGGCGGCGATGCAGTTACCGCCGGTGCAGCGGCGAGCTTGACCGCGTCAGCTCTGCGGATGACCGCGGTATTGCAGCGCCTCAGCCAGATGGTGGCGGGCAATCTGTTCGACCTGTTCGAGGTCGGCCAGGGTACGTGCCACCTTGAGCACCCGGTGCGCGGCGCGTAACGATAGGCCAAGGCGTTCGCAGGCGCTTTCCAGCCAACCCTGATCGGCGGCGTGCAGGCTGCAGTGCTGGCGCAGGCCGGGCAGGTCGAGGAAGGCATTGGCCACGCCCTGGCGCAGGATTTGCCGTTGCCGGGCGCGCGCCACCAGGGCGGCACCGGTAGCCGTGTCGGCGCCGTCGCTGGGGGGTACATGCAGGGCGGTGGTTTCCCGCGCTACCGTGACATGCAGGTCGATGCGGTCGAGTAAGGGCCCAGACAGTTTGCCGCGGTAGCGCTGGATCTGTTCGGTGCTGCACCGACAGCGGCCGCTGGGATCGCCGAGAAAGCCGCAGGGGCAGGGATTCATTGCCGCGACCAGCTGGAAGCGCGCCGGGAAACGCACCTTGTCACGGGCCCGGGCGATGACGATCTGTCCGCTTTCCAGGGGTTCGCGCAGCACCTCCAACACCTTGCGGTCGAACTCGGGCAGTTCATCCAGGAACAACACGCCCTGGTGGGCCAGGGTGATTTCGCCGGGTTGCGGACGGCTGCCGCCGCCGACCAGGGCCGGGCCGGAGGCGCTGTGATGGGGGTTGCGGAAGGGCCGCTGGGGCCAGGCGTCCAGTGGGGTGTGGCTGGCCACCGAATGGATGGCGGCGACTTCCAGGGCCTCCTGCTCGTTCAGTGGTGGCAACAGGCCGGGCAGGCGGCTGGCCAGCAGGGTCTTGCCGGTGCCGGGAGGGCCGGTCAGTAACAGGTTGTGCGAGCCGGCTGCGGCGACCAGCAGGGCGCGCTTGGCGGCGACTTGTCCCTGCACTTCGGCCAGGTCGGGATAGGGCAGGCTGCGGTGCAGCAAGCCGAGAGACTGATAGGGCGCGATTGGCGCTTGGCCATTGAGGTGCGCGGCCAGTTCGAGCAAGTGGTCCACGGCGATCACCACCAGCCCGGAGGCCAGGCTGGCTTCCTCGGCGTTGGCTTTCGGCACCACCAGGGAGCGTCCGGCGGCGCGGGCCGCCAGGGCGGCGGGTAGTACGCCCCGCACTGGACGTACGGCGCCGGATAAGGCCAATTCACCCAGGCACTCGATTTGCTCCAGGGCGGTGCTTGGCACCTGGCCGCTGGCGGCGAGAATCCCCAAGGCAATCGCCAGGTCGAAGCGGCCGCCGTCCTTGGGCAAGTCGGCTGGAGCCAGGTTCAGGGTGATGCGTCGCGGCGGGAAGTCGAAGGCGGAGTTGAGGATGGCGCTGCGCACCCGGTCCTTGCTTTCCTTGACCGCGGTCTCGGGCAGGCCGACTAGCGCCAGCGACGGCAAGCCATTGGCCAGGTGCGCCTCGACGGTTACGGCGGGCGCTTCGACGCCGACTTGGGCGCGGCTGTGGACTATGGCCAGGGACATCGATCACTCCTTGATCGTCAGCCGTTCGAGCGGATTACTCGGTCGGCGGCGTAGCGGCTTGCTCGGTGCGTGCCTCGAGTTCGACAACCTTGGCTTCCAGTGCTTCAAGGCGGGCACGGGTGCGGGCGAGGACCGCCATCTGGCTGTCGAACTCTTCCCGGCTGACCAGATCGAGCTTGCTGAAACCGCTCTGCAGCAAGGCTTTGAACTGGGTTTCGAATTCACTGCGGGGTAGCGGCGTTTCGCCGTTGAACAGGCGCGAGGCGTGGGAGCTGAGTGCATCGAGCAGGGCTTTGGGCGGCAACATGGCAGGGTTCCAAGAACAGACGGAGCAGTGTAGCACGCAGCCTGGCTTTGGCCCGGCGCGGTCAGTGCTGCACACTTTTTGCGCATAGGTGGTTGCGTGCGCGCACCATTATCGAGCATTGCTCGCCTGTCGGGGCCACGTCTGGTGCCGGGTGTTCATACTAACTATATGAAATAAATAGTTTTTATATGAGATGGCAAGCTTTCTGCTTAATCGACTGTGACGAGTGCACCGATGCAGTTCCGGTGCGTTAGGCGAAGCGGGAAGTGTTTCGTCGGGAGCGGTTGGTGGGTATCGCTGTTGTCCCCTGGGGCTAGCGATACATTACAAAAGCCAGACACAGCGCTTAGACTTGAACCGGGTTCGTAATTCCTGGGGCAAGTCCACCTTACACGGGAGAAATTTTCATGAAGCTAGTCACTGCCATCATCAAGCCGTTCAAGCTGGACGACGTCCGTGAGTCACTGTCGGAAATCGGCGTGCAGGGCATCACCGTTACCGAGGTCAAAGGCTTCGGTCGGCAAAAAGGTCACACCGAGTTGTACCGCGGCGCTGAGTACGTGGTCGATTTTCTACCCAAGGTAAAGATTGACGTGGCCATCGCTGATGATCAGTTGGATCGCGTCATCGAAGCCATTACCAAGGCAGCCAACACTGGCAAGATCGGTGACGGCAAGATTTTCGTTGTAAACCTGGAACAGGCGATTCGCATCCGTACCGGCGAAACCGATACCGACGCAATCTAACTAAGCCCGCGAACCCCCAACGCCCCAGGAGTACCCCCAATGACTCTGCGAAAAATCGCAGGGCTAGGAGCCCTTTTGTCTCTGGTTCCTGGCTTGGCCATGGCCGACGAGGCAGTTCTAAATGGCGGCGATACGGCCTGGATGCTGGTCGCGACCGTCCTAGTGCTGTTCATGACAATTCCGGGGCTGGCCCTGTTCTATGCCGGCATGGTGCGTTCGAAGAACGTCCTGTCGGTGTTGATGCAGTGCTTCGCCATCACTGGTCTGATCAGCGTGCTCTGGGTCGTCTACGGGTACAGCCTGGCCTTTGACACCACCGGCATGGAGCAGGGTGTGGTCAATTTCAATTCCTTCGTCGGCGGCCTGTCGAATGCCTTCCTCGCTGGCCTGACCAGTGACAGCCTGGTGGCAGGCATTCCGGAAAGTGTGTTCATCACCTTCCAGATGACCTTCGCCATCATCACCCCGGCCCTGATCGTCGGCGCCTTCGCTGAGCGCATGAAGTTCTCGGCCATGCTGGTGTTCATGACGGTCTGGTTCACCATCGTCTATGCCCCCATCGCGCACATGGTGTGGAGCGGCGACGGTGCGTTGCTGTGGGATTGGGGCGTGCTGGATTTCGCCGGGGGCACTGTGGTGCATATCAACGCGGGTATCGCCGGTCTGGTGGCCTGCCTGGTGTTGGGTAAGCGTAAAGGCTTTCCGACGACCGCGATGCCGCCGCATAACCTCGGATACACCCTGATCGGCGCGAGCATGCTCTGGATCGGCTGGTTCGGCTTCAACGCCGGCTCGGCCCTGGCTGCCAACGGCACCGCCGGCATGGCCATGCTGGTGACCCAGATCGCCACGGCGACGGCGGCCCTGAGCTGGATGTTTGCCGAGTGGATCACCCACCGCAAACCCAGCGTGCTGGGCATCGCCTCCGGTGCGGTGGCGGGCCTGGTGGCCATTACGCCGGCGTCCGGCACTGCCGGGCCGATGGGGGCGCTGGTCATCGGCCTGGCGTCAGGGGTGATCTGTTTCTTCTGCGCCACCAGCCTGAAACGCAAGTTTGGCTATGACGACTCCCTGGATGTCTTCGGCGTGCATGCCATGGGCGGCATTGTTGGCGCCATTCTCACCGGGGCGTTTGCTGCGCCGGCGCTGGGTGGTTTTGGCACGGTGGAGAACATCCCCGCACAGTTGTGGGTGCAGTGCGAGGGCGTGGCCTTCACGGTGGTCTACACCGCGGTGCTGACCTTCGTGATTCTGAAAGTGATCGACCTAGTAATGGGCTTGCGTGTCAGTGACGAGGAAGAGACGGTCGGTCTCGACCTCGCCCTGCACAACGAGCGTGGCTACAACCTGTAAGCACACGGAGTGCGCCCGGAGCCAACCCCGGGCGCCTTAACCGAACAGCGCTATAAAAGCGCGCCGGCAAGAGGTGAACCATGGATAACACAGCATTGACTGCGCTGCAGTACGGCTTCGATACCTTCTACTTTTTGATTTGCGGTGCTCTGGTGATGTGGATGGCAGCGGGTTTTGCCATGCTCGAAGCCGGCCTGGTACGGGCGAAGAACACCACCGAAATCCTCACCAAGAACATCGCCCTGTACGCGGTAGCCAGCGTCATGTACCTGGTGATCGGCTACCACATCATGTACTCCAGCCCGGCCGGCGGCATCCTGCCAAGCCTGGGCTTCCTGATCGGCGACGAACACAGTGTCGAGTCGGTTCTCGCTGGTGGTGACGGCGCGCCCTATTACTCGGCCCGCTCGGACTTCTTCTTCCAGGTGGTGTTTGCCGCGACCTGCATGTCGATCGTCTCCGGTGCCGTGGCCGAGCGCATGAAGTTGTGGGCCTTCCTGGCCTTCGCCGTGGTCATGACCGGTTTCATCTACCCGGTCCAGGGCTTCTGGAAGTGGGGTTCGGGCTTCCTTAACGAAGCCGGCTTCCTCGACTTCGCGGGTTCCGGCGTGGTGCACATGGCGGGTGCTACCGCTGCCCTGGCTGGCGTGCTGCTGCTCGGTGCACGTAAAGGCAAGTACGGCGCTAATGGCCAGGTCAACGCCATTCCAGGCTCCAACCTGCCAATGGCGACCCTCGGAGCCTTTATCCTGTGGATGGGCTGGTTCGGCTTCAACGGTGGTTCGCAGCTGAAGATGAGCACCATCGAAGATGCCAACGCCGTGGCCAACGTGTTCGTCAACACCAACATGGCAGCCGCCGGTGGTCTGATCGTCGCACTGATCGTGGCGCGCATCCTGTTCGGCAAGGCTGATCTGACCATGGCGTTGAACGGTGCCCTGGCTGGTCTGGTGGCGATCACCGCCGAGCCGCTGACGCCGACTGCCCTGCAAGCGACCCTGATCGGTGGCGTTGGTGGCGTGCTGGTGGTGTTCTCTATCCTCGGCCTGGACAAGCTCAAACTCGACGATCCGGTCGGTGCCATTTCCGTGCACGGCGTGGCTGGTATCTGGGGGCTGTTGGCTGTGGTGCTGACCAACCCGGATGCCACCCTTGGTGCCCAGCTGCTGGGTATCGGCTGCATCTTCGCCTGGGTGTTCAGCGCCAGTTTGATCGTCTGGTCGATCCTCAAGCTGGTGATCGGTCTGCGCGTCAGCGAAGAAGAAGAGTACGAGGGCGTGGATATCGCCGAATGCGGTATGGAGGCTTATCCGGAATTCACCAAAAGCTGATTGTCGATGATTTAAAACAAAGGCGCCTAAAGGCGCCCTTTGTTTTTTCTGGCAGCGCGCTAGAATGCGCGCCGATAAGTACTGTTATGCGAGGCGAGGTACTTGTCCGAACCAGCGTGAGAAGCGGCTGGTGACTTTGCCCTGCAAGGTCATTTGAATTTCCCCCGGCGATGTACGAAAGATTACGTAGCTGGGCTATAACTAACCTGCTTTTCGCAAGTCATGAGGTTGAACATGAGCGACGAAGATCTGGAACAAGACGAGCTCGAAGGAGCTGACGAGAACAGTGGCGCGGAAATGGCTGCCGCCGATGACGTCGACAGCGGTGATGACGATGGCGACGAAGTCGTCAGCACGGGCAAGAGCAAGGCCAAGGCCAAGGCGGCGGTCAGTGTTGAGGAGCTGCCGAGCGTCGAAGCCAAGCAGAAGGACCGCGATGCCTTGGCGCGCGCCATGGAAGACTATCTGGCCCGCGGCGGCAAGGTGCAGGAGGTCGAGCCCAACGTGGTTTCCGACCCACCGAAGAAGCCTGACAGCAAATACGGCAGCCGCCCTATCTAAGCGGTTTGCAGGCTTGGCCTATACCCAGCTATGCAGCAGCGCGGGTAATTCGGCCAGGCTGCGGATTTCGCCATCGGCGCGCTTATCGCCTTCCCAGACTTTGCCTTGCGGGTTGAACCAGATCGCCCGCAGGCCGGCAGCCTGGGCGCCGGCGATATCGTCGCTGGGGTGGTCGCCGATATGCACGGCGTGCTGCGCGGCAACGCCTGCACGCTTGAGTGCTTCCTGGAAAGGCTTGGGATCGGGTTTGCCGACCCCGAGTTCTTCCGCGCACAGGGCGAACTGGAAATAGTCGGCCAGGCCCAGGCGGCGTACATCGGCATTGCCATTGGTAATCACCCCGAGCTGGAAGCGATTGGCCAGGGTCTCCAGGGTCGGGTGTACTTCGGCGAACAGCTCGACCTGATGGCGTGCGGCGAGAAACACCTGGAAGCCATATTCGGCTAGCGCCACGGCCTCGTTGGGGGGGTAGCCGGCGCCTGCCAGGGCGTCGTGCAGGATACGCCGGCGCAGTTCGCTGAGGCGATACTTGAGCGATGGTTCGGCGTGCAGCAACCGCGCGCGAATTGTCCACAGGTGTTCGACCGGCACCGCGCCAAGGCGTGGCGCGTGCAGCGCCAGCCAGTTACGCAGCGTCGCTTCGGCGTCCAGCATCACCGGGGTTACGTCCCAGAGGGTGTCGTCGAGGTCGAAGGTGATCAACTTGATGGTCATTCGCTGCTGCCTTTGCGTTTGGCCCGTGGGTGGGCCTTGTCATACACCGTGGCCAGGTGCTGGAAATCCAGGTGGGTATAGACCTGGGTGGTGGCGATATCGGCATGCCCGAGCAGCTCCTGCACCGCGCGCAAGTCCTGCGAGGACTCCAGCATATGGCTGGCGAAGGAATGGCGCAGCATGTGCGGGTGCAGATTCTGCCCGAGTTCGCGCACCCCGGCCTGACGCACGCGCAGTTGCACCGCGCGCGCGCCGAGCCGGCGACCTTGCTGGCTGGTGAATACCGCACCATCCCCCGGGTTGGCCAGGGCGCGCAAGGGCAGCCACTGTTCCAGGGCCTGGCGCGCCATGCGCCCGACCGGTAACTCGCGGGTCTTGTTACCCTTGCCCAGTACTCGCACCAGACCGTCGCCCAGGTCTAGGTTGTCGAGGTTCAGGCCGACCAGTTCGGACAGGCGCAGGCCGGAGGAATAGAACAGCTCGAGCATGGCCTGATCGCGCCGGGCGATGAAGTCGTCCTCGACCGCGCCATCGAGCAGCTGAGCGGTGCGATCGGCATCCAGGGTTTTCGGCAGGCGCTGCGCGCCTTTTGGCGGCGACAGGCCGCTGGCCGGATCATTCTGGCAATGACCTTCGCGGATCAGGTAGCGGTAAAGGCCGCGCGTGGCCGAAAGCAGGCGCGCCAGGCTGCGGCTGGACTGGCCCTCGAGATTCAGGTGGGCGATCAGCCGGCGCAGGCGTGCGGTGTCCAGCGCGGGCCATGCGGCGATCTGCTCGCGCTCGCAGAAGGCGAGGAGCTTGGCCAGGTCGCGGCTGTAGCCGTCGAGGGTGTGCCTGGAGACTTGGCGCTCGCTGCGCAGGTGCTCGAGGTAGGCGTCCAGTTGCTCTTGCATGGAAGCTCCCGGCGTAGGATGGGTTGGGCCGCGCAGGTTAGCGGCGCAGAGCACAGATTTCAGGCGCTAAGCGATGGTGGCTCGGCGTGTAATCCATCGGGCTATCTGTCGAGCAATGATGGGTATCGCTTCGCTCAACCCATCCTACGGGCTTGTCGCTGTGTTTATCTCACCGAACGCAGCGGCGTGGCGAAGCGCGGCAGGACCCGGGCCAGGACTTCGGCGATATAGCCGAGGAACAGGGTGCCCAGGGAGCTCTTGTAATGCTGCGGGTCGACACTACCGATTGCCAGCACACCATGCAGGCCCTGATAGGACAGCGCGACCACGGCTGCCGAGCCGACTTGCTTGGCTTCACTTTCGCCAAACAGGAAGTTAAGTTCATGTTCGCGCAGCACGCCGCAGATGGTCTTGCCGCCGGCCAGCAGTCCGCCGATGGCCTGATGTGCTTCGGCGCTGCTGACCGAACGGCCGACCGCTAGCGGCGTATCACTGAACAGGATCAGGCTGACGAAGGGCACCTGGAACTGGTGGCGCAGGCTGTCTTCCACAGTGCTGACCACCTCTTCGAGGCTGGCTGCATCGAGCAGGTCGAGCACCAGGTGGCGGGTCTTGTCGAACAGGCGGTCGTTGTCGCGGGCCACATCCATCAACTGCGAGAGGCGGTGGCGCATCTCGATATTGCGCTCGCGCAGCAGCGTCACCTGGCGCTCGACCAGCGAGATGGTGTCACCGCGCTGGTGCGGAATACGCAACTCGGGAATCAATTCATCGTGGTCGACGAAGAACTCCGGGTGCAGGCGCAAATAGTCGACGACCGCAGCCGAGTCGAGGTCGTGTGGTTTAGGCGAATCCTGCTGGTCGGTCATAGGCGAACCTGTCCTTCGTACACGCGCATCGCGGGTCCGGTCATCATAACGGGCTGGTCCGCGCCTGCCCACTCGATCAACAACTTGCCGCCGGGCAGTTCGAGCTGAACTGGCGAGTCCATCCAGCCTTGGCCAATCGCCGCCACTGCCGCCGCGCAGGCGCCAGTACCGCAGGCCTGAGTCTCGCCCGCGCCGCGTTCCCATACACGCAGCTTGGCATGCTGGCGATCGATGATTTGCAGGAAGCCGACGTTGACCCGCTGCGGAAAGCGCGGGTGGTGTTCCAGCTTCGGCCCCAGCTCATGTACCGGTGCGCTGTCGACGTTGTCGACGCGCAGCACGGCATGCGGGTTGCCCATGGACACGGCGGCCAGCTCGAACGCTTGGCCCTCGACCTCGACGCAGTAACTCAAGGCTTGCTGATCGGCCTGGAAGGGAATTTGCGCCGGCTCCAGGCGCGGCGCGCCCATGTTCACGCTGATCTGGCCGTCGGGGCGCACGTCGAGTTCGATGATGCCGCCCTTGGTTTCCACGCGGATCTGCTTCTTCATCGTCAGCCGCTTGTCCAGCACGAAGCGGGCGAAGCAGCGTGCGCCATTGCCGCACTGCTCCACTTCCGCGCCATCGGCGTTGAAAATGCGGTAGCGAAAGTCGACGTCCGGATTGCTCGGCGGTTCCACCAGCAGCAGTTGATCGAAGCCGACGCCGGTGTGGCGATCGCCCCACTGCTTGGCGTTCTTGGACTGGATATGCGCGTGCTGGCTGACCAGGTCGAGAACCATGAAGTCGTTGCCGAGGCCGTGCATTTTGGTAAAGCGCAATAACATCAGGGTGCCCTTATGGTGCTGGCGGCAGACGGCTTTCGCCCGCAAAGAGTTCGCTGAGGGGCTCGCGACGACGCACTTCGAAGGCCTGGTCGCCATCCACCATCACCTCGGCGGCGCGGCCGCGGGTGTTGTAGTTGGAGCTCATGACGAAGCCATAGGCGCCCGCCGAACACACGGCCAACAGGTCGCCTTCGGCCAGCGCCAGGTCGCGATCCTTGGCCAGGAAGTCACCGGTCTCGCAGATCGGTCCGACGATATCGTAGTTGCGCGTCGCGCCATCGCGCGGCTGCACGGGCACCACGTCCATCCAGGCCTGGTACAGCGCCGGGCGGATCAGGTCGTTCATCGCCGCGTCGACGATGGCGAAATCCTTGTGCTCGGTGTGCTTGAGGTACTCGACCTGGGTCAGCAGTACGCCGGCATTGGCGACGATCGAGCGACCCGGCTCGAACACCAGGGCCAGGTCGCGGCCATGGATCCGTTCACGCACGGCCTTGATGTAGTCGCCGGCCAGCGGCGGCTGCTCGTCGCGGTATTGCACGCCGAGGCCGCCGCCGAGGTCAATGTGGCGCAGGTGGATGCCACAATCGGCGAGGCGGTCGATCAGCGCCAGCAGGCGGTCCAGGGCATCGAGGAAGGGCGGCAGGCTGGTCAGTTGCGAGCCGATATGGCAGTCGACACCGACCACTTCCAGGTTCGCCAGCTGGGCGGCGCGGATGTACACGTCCTCGGCGTCGGCGATGGCGATGCCGAACTTGTTTTCTTTAAGGCCGGTGGAGATGTACGGGTGGGTGCCGGCGTCTACATCGGGATTGACCCGCAGCGACACCGGCGCTTTCACGCCCAGTTCGGCAGCGATCAGCTGCAGGCGCTCCAGTTCATCGGTGGACTCGACGTTGAAGCAGTGCACGCCGACTTCCAAGGCGCGACGCATGTCGTCACGGCTCTTGCCGACGCCGGAGAAGACGATCTTGTCGGGCTCGCCGCCAGCGGCCAGGACGCGTTCCAGCTCGCCACGCGAGACGATGTCGAAGCCGGCGCCGAGACGTGCCAGGACGTTCAGTACGCCCAGGTTGGAGTTGGCCTTGACGGCGAAGCAGACCAGATGTGGCATGCCTAGCAAGGCGTCGGCATAGGCGCGGTATTGCGCCTCGATATGCGCTCGCGAGTAGACGTAGGTCGGCGTGCCGAAGCGTTGGGCGATGGCGGACAGAGCCACGCCCTCCGCGAACAGCACGCCGTCGCGGTAGTTGAAGGCGTTCATCAGCTGTCCTTATTCGTTTTGCGCGGGCACGGGCTTGCTGTCTTCCGGGAGGAACAGCGGGCCTTTCTGGCCGCAGCCGGCAAGCAGAGTGCTGATGGCGACAAGCGCGATAAGGGCAGTAAGCAGCCGCTTCATGGTGAAGTCCTTGTTAAAAGCATAATTGCGCCGGAGTATACCGGCCCCCCGACGCCTTGCCTATGCGCCAGGATTCCCGTCCGGCGGGGCTTTGCCCGCGTTCAGGGAGAGGTGCGGATCATGCGCATAGAGCACGGTATACTGCGCTCGATGCTTACTCGACCCGCTATGCTGGACTCGCGAAGCAACCTTCGAGCGCTACGTTGCGTTCGGTTCAGATGCTCCCGTCTGGCCATCGCGCGCAACGATGTCCCGGAGAGCCTGGCATTTTTCTGCACTACCTGAATTTTTCGAGGACATCCGCAATGAGTTTGACTGAAGCCCGCTTTCACGATCTGGTCGATACCGTACAGCAAGCGGTGGAAGACATTTTCGATGACAGCGATCTGGATCTCGACCTGGAAAACTCTGCGGGTGTACTGACCGTGCGTTTCGAGAATGGCACGCAGCTGATCTTCAGCCGTCAGGCGCCGATCCGTCAGTTGTGGCTGGCGGCCCGCTCCGGCGGTTTCCACTTCGACTACGAGGAAGCCAGCGAGCGTTGGATTTGCGACAGCAGCGATGAGCTACTGAGTGAAATGCTCGCACGCATCACCCTGGAGCAATCTGGAGCCAGCCTTGAGTTTGAAGAGCTCTGAGCCGGCAGGCGCTTCGCCCAAGCCGGCTGAACCGCTAATCGCCTCGCCGTGCGTGCGCCAGTGCTGCCTGAACGAGCGAGATATGTGCCTGGGTTGTGGTCGTTTGCTCAACGAGATTCTCGAATGGGGTAGTGCCGATCATTCGCGTCGACGGCTCATTTGCCATGCTGCCCAGGCGCGTTTGCAGCAACGTCAAGGCTGATCTGCCGGCCTTGTTTATTTGAACGGCTGTGATACGGTCGACCCGACTAGCGCAAAACCCCGTCTCTAGCAGACGGGGTTTTGCTTTTTAAGCATTCCGTAAAGGAGAGTTGAGCTGACCATGACCAGTGCACCGTCAATTACTATTACCCGTCTCGATTTGCAGCGGTTGGAACGTTTGCTCGACAGCCTGGAGGAGTTCGGCCCGGGTGCTGCCGCCCTGCAGGCCGAACTGGATCGGGCTGAAGTGATTGGCCATGACCAGGTGCCGGCTGGGTTGGTTACCATGAACTCGCGGGTGCATTGTCGCGAAGAAAGCAACGGCAAGGACTATCACCTGACCCTGGTTTACCCGCAGGACGCCGGCAAAGACGGCTGTGTGTCGATTCTCGCACCGGTGGGCAGCGCACTGCTGGGGCTGAGTGTCGGCCAGCATATCGACTGGATCGCGCCCGGCGGCAAGGAATTGAAGCTGACCCTGTTGGCGGTGGAATACCAGCCAGAAGCGGCCGGTGAATACAGCCGCTGAACGGCAGTCGGGCAGACCCTGGCTGCCTGCGCCTCGGCGCGCTTGATCAGGTTTTTTCCAGCGCCGTGTTGAGTGCTGCTTCCAGGCGAGCTTTGTAGCGCAGGTAGTGAATGGTCTGGGCGTGTCCGTCGCCGAGTACGGCGGACAGGTCGAGGTCGGTGATGTAGCACGGGTAGCGCTCGCCCTCGCGGCGTTGGGCGAGGATATGCCGGGCCACGGCGGCGAACAGGTCGCCGGCATACTCCAGTTCGGAAAACTCTCGGTGGTTGCAATACAGGGTCACGTTGGCGCGCTTGCCCTCGACCGGTTCGACAATCGCCTGCACATCGTAGAAAGGGTGGCTTGCGGGCGCTTGCGGCGGCGGGCGCAGCTCCACCTGGCGGGCCCGTTGCGGCGCCGCCGGGAGTACTTCGTAATAGAGCACCTCCAGCGCGCTCAACGGTGCCGGGCTGTCCAGTGGCAGCAAGGCGTTGCGCCGGTACAGCAGCGACTGCAGGAAGCGCTGCAGCGGCTTCAGCAGGCTTTGCTCGTCGCGAAACGGCATGCTCTGCCGCCATAGCGCGTTGTGTTCGTCGAGCAGGGTCAGTTCGGCCTGACCACTATTTTCGTGGCGACGGTAGAACACCTGGATGCACTCGGGGCGGCCGAGCGGCAGGATCAAGGCCAGGTCGTCGCCTTCCAGCGCGTTGCGGTCGAGGTGCAGCAGGCTATAGCCCGATTGCTCCTTGCCGAGGTGTTCGAGCAGCGCCGGCATGCCCGTCAGTGCAGTGTGGCTGACTTGCCCGGGGGTCAGTTCGAGCAGGTGGTATTGCTGCTTGATTTGCAGCAGGTAACGGTTGTGCTGGGTGCCCGCGAGGTTATCCAGAGTGTCGCGAAACAACTCCTCGACCCGCTCGGCGATAGTCGTGGCGCGGTTGCGGCAGAAGCAGCGTACCCGCAGGTTGGGTTTGCTGCCGCTGGCCGGCAGGCTGTTGAGAAAATCGCGCAGGCAGTCGAGCAGTGCATGGGGGCCGTCATAGCGGCTGACCAGCAGTTCGTTCCAGCTGTTCAGGCTGACCTGATCGATGGTTAGAATCAGGTTCTCGCGCACCCCGGAATAGCCCAGGGCATCGGTCCGCTCGGTGGTCATGTGCACATTCATCTGGCTGTGCTGCTTGAGCGGGTCGATGCCGACATTGACCAGCAGCAGCACTGCGCCGGGTACGCGGGCGCGCAGCAACGCGCTTTCTTCGATTGCTGGCAGCGGCAGCGGCACAGTCTGTTGCAGGCTGGTGAGCAGATTGGACAGCTCGAACTCGCTCAGGTCGCTGTCGCCAGGATGCAGCGACAGTCGCGTGCTGCTGTCGATCACGCCATTGCGGTGGCACCAGGCAAGCAGTTCAACCAGTTCGCGGGCGCGCTTGAGCGGGGCGAAGTCCGCGCACTCCTGGGCGCCGAGGCTGCCGCCAAACAGGGCCCACTGATTGCCCTCGCTGGCCTCGGTTCTTGGCACCTGCATCAGGGTCAGAGTGTCTTCGCCCAAGTCCGGGGCGATGCCAGGGTTGATGAATTCGATCTTGCCGGCCTTGCGCTCGAAGGCGGCATACAGGCGCCGACCCAGCACGCCGAGGTCGCGGCTGTTGAGCGAGCTGCCAGCCTGGGCGTCGCGGGCGAACTGGGAGAGGAAGCGGTAGCTGTAAGTCAGTTCGTTGACCAGCGCGCGGCGCTCGGCGCTGACCTGGCGCACCTTCCACTGGCTGCGGCTGTCGAGCATCGCCAGTTGCCGGCTGTCCCAGTTCCAGTCGCTGGTCAGGCGCTCGAGTAGCAGGCGTTGCCAACTTTTGTGGCGGTCGCGCGGCGGCCGGCTGAGTTTTTTATTGATCTTCAGGTACAGGCAGCGGCGGATCAGCTCCAGCCGCTCGGTTTCGCCGCGCCCGCTGAGGTATTCCTCCAGGCGGCGGTAAACCACGATGTAAGGGTCGAGTTCGTCGAGGTCGAGTCGATTGCAGAAGACTGCTTGCTTGAAACGCAACGCCAGGCATTGAACCTTGGGGTGTTCGCTGGCGTAAACCTCGGTAAGCAGCAGCTTGAGCACCGACTTGTACGGCGACTCGATGCCCTTGGACAGCTGCCACATACCCGCGCCGATGAATTCGCTCGGTGGAATCTGCGCCAGGTGACCAAGGTCGAGCACTTCCTCGGCGCGGATGAAGCGCTTGCTCAGCAGGATGCCGATGTAAGCGTGATAGCGCTGCTCCTCATACACCGGCACCAGCCACCAGAGCGGGGTGCGCCCGGCCAGCCAGATCGCCGTGCGGTAGAACTCGTCGAGCAACAGGTAGTGCTGAGTGGTGCCGCAGTCGTCCGAGGTCAGTTGCGCCTCGCGGTCGCCGACGGTAAAGCGCACCGGGTCGATCAGGAAGAAATGCGCTTCGGCGCCCTGGGTCGCCGCCCAGGCTTCGAGCTGGTCACACTTCTTGCGCAGTTCGGCGATTTCCTGGGCCTTGAGGTCGGGCGCGTGACAGACCCACAGGTCCATGTCGCTTTGCTCGGCCTGGGCCACGGTGCCCAGGCTGCCCATCAGGAACAGCCCGTGGAGCGGCTGTGCGCTGTTACCGCGGCGTGCCTTGTAGGCGAAGGAGCGGGTCAGTCTTTGCGCTTCGGCGAGCAGATCGTCGTCAGGCTCGAAGCCGCTCAGTCCGGCCGGTGTCAGTCCGGACACATAGCCCGGCAGCAACGGATGATTGACGTGAAACAACAGCGGCAGCAACTTCAGGACCAGCTGCTGGCGTGTCGACAGTGCCTGCATGGCGCGCTGCAGGCGGCCGTCATTAACCTTGAGAAAGCGTGCGCGCAGTTGAGCCAGCACCTTGCGGTCGATACCGTCATCGATATCCGGGCGAATTTCCTGGGTACGGCTCATGCGCAGGCTCGGCGGGCAATGTGCCACGACGGCCAGTCAGTCGTGGCGAGGTGCGGGTAGGAGCGCCATAGCGCCCACGCCATTGCCCGCTTGCGCAGGCGGCGCGGGCCGTGCCGGCGGGTCAGGCGGTTTCTTTTACATTGAGAATGGTCAGCAACACTTGTGCGTGTTCGGCCGCCTCCAGCCCCAGGCTGGTCAGGTAACCGCCATCGTCCTGGGTGACCAGGCCTTTGGCGTGCAGGCGTTTGGCCGCAGCAATCGCTTGCGGGGCGGCAACATGGTGAACCTTGAGGCCTTCCTGGGTGTTGCCCAGGTTAAACAGGGCGAGAAGATCCAGTTCGGCAACCAGCTCAGGGGTAAAGGACATAAGTGCTCCAGGCTCTTGTAAACAGGGGCCGGGCACTGCTGGTGCCCGGCTGGTTGAGTCCCGCGTGAATGAAGCGAGGCGCGGGTGTGTGCAGTGTAGCGAGCCGCGAGATTGTCCGCAGGACTAAGCGACTAGCGTCAGGACGTTTCTTGCGGTAATTGCGGCAGTACACGCAGGGCTTGCTCGTAAGCCGCGCCATCGAATGGCCGATCCTCGTCGAGCATGGCCTTGATCTCATGGGCCAGCACCATCGCCATCAGTTGCAGGATTTCTCCACGCTCGTAGCCGACCAGGCTCAGCTTGTTCAAGGTTGCCAAGGCGGCAGGCGGTTCTGCGGCCTCGATCTGATTCTCGATGGCCTGGATCAGCGCTTCTTCGGCAAAGGCCTCGTCTTCGTTTTCGTCGTGTTCGCTCATGCTTGGCTTATCCGTGGACTGAGCGTGCAGTGTGCCAGCGTGACAGCGCCTGCGCCATTCACTGACTTGATTCGGCTGGCTGGCTGGCGTACCCGGGGTTATAACTTTAGCTATCCATCCGCTGGCCTGGAGCCTGTCACCATGTTCAAACTATACGGATTTGCCGTTAGCAACTACTTCAATATGGTCAAGCTGGCCTTGCTGGAGAAGGGGCTGGAGTTCGAGGTCGTGACCCTTTACGGCAACCAGAGCGACGAATTTCTCAGTATCAGTCCGCGTGGCAAGGTACCGGTGCTGGGGGTCGAGCAGGGCTTCATCAACGAGACCAGTGCGATCCTCGAGTATCTGGAAGATGGCGCTGCAGGCAAGGCGTTGCTGCCCCGCGAGCCATTCGCCCGTGCCCAGGTGCGCACGCTGATGAAGGAGATCGAGCTGTATATCGAGTTGCCCGCGCGGATTGGTTACCCGCAAGCATTCTTCGGTGCGGAGATTTCCTCTGCCTTGAAAAACAAGTGCAAGGCCGAGCTGTTGGCCGGTATCGACACGCTCAAGCGTCACGCCAGCTTTACCCCATATGTGGCGGGCGATAGCTTCAGCCTCGCCGATATCTACTTCCTCTACAGCATCGACCTGGCGTGTGGGGTGGCGAAGAAACTGTTCGGTATCGATCTGCTGGCCGACTTCTCAGAGGCCCACGAGCTGCTCGTGCTGCTCAACCAGAACCCGCACGTCAAACGCATCGCCGCGGATAAAGAGGCGGGGATGGCGGGGTTTATTGCGATGGCTCAGGCCAAGGCCAAAGGCTGAATGTGCGCACAATCTGCAATTGCCGACCCACTGCGCTGAATTGACGCAGTGACTGGCGCGGCCTCCTGCATTGAGTCAGGCCAATGGCTTCGCCTTCGACCTGGACGGTGACAGCAAGACCCACGGCCAGCGCGCCGAGCGCGTGCTGCACCGCGACAGCCTGAGAAAAACCGCGGTCAACTTCGGCGTCAGCCATCTGCGCGCGCGCGATTTTATCCTCGGCGATCTGATCGACGTCTCCAGCCAGCGCTTGTCCGAGGCGCAACTGGGCTTCAACCACGGCCGGCGTATTGGCCGCGCCTTCGACGCGCAGCGCAGTGGTGATCCGTACGGCGGCGAGCCGGTCGCCCACTACAACAAGTACAGCCTGACCCTGAGTTACCTGCAGCCCTTCCAGCTATGGGGCGAGTCGCTGAGTTTCGACAGCCTGCTCAGCGGCCAGAAGAGCGAGAGTGGCCGGGGTCAGGTCTTGTCTTTTGCTTTTTCCAAGAAGACCTGACCCCTGTGTCTTCGTTCATGGCTGGCTTATCTGCAGTGTGCCAGCGCCGAGTCGGCATGCAGCGGTTCTGCTGCCATCGCTTTGCGCAAACGCCGCGCCCGCGCCGCTCGGCCAGCTGTGTCGGGCGCTCAGAACCTTCCCGGCCAGGTTCGGTTTGCTCTACGCAATGGCAGGCCGGACGGTAACGACGCGCGCGACGTGAGGCGCAGTATTGATCGGTGTCAATATGCCACTACATGGTATGCGGTATTGGTAAGACCGCTAGGGCCACCCTCCAGCTAATCAGGCTTTATGGCTATGGCCGTGCATGGCCTGTTCCCTTGTGGCCTGAAGGATCGTGAAAAAGTCCTCGATTACGGCGACCGTCTCCAGGTGCCAGCCGCTGACGTTGTGCCATGTCAGAAATGGAGCCATTTGGCTCACTAAACTCCCCCTGGTTTGTGTAGCTCCCGTTCACAACCTTTGAGCGCCATTTGCGGCGAGACGCAAAAAAGGAGAACTGTTGACCCTGACGTTAGAACGTTTTTATGGAGGGAGTCGCCATGCCAACTGAAGTGGCCGAGGTACACCCGAAACGGGCATCGCAGAGCCGTTGGCCACGGTTCAATGTCAACCAAAAAATGGTGATCAATTTTTTGGTGATATTGCTGGTCGCTGTCGCCAATGTGATCGTGGTGCAAACGATGCTGCGCGACCTCAAAGGGGTGGCGGAGACGGTTGGTCAAGCCGGCAAGTTACGCGTGCTGAGTCAGAAAATCGCCTTCGAAACCAGCCTGGTGTTACGCCTGGAAGGGCACAGGCAAGAGCAGGCCGTCGCCACCATTGACGCCTTCGAAATGCATTTGAGTGGCCTGGAGCTGGGCGGCAACGTATTTAGCCATAACGCCATGACCTTATCGACACAGATAACCCCGTTGGTGGCGTCGATCCGGCCGAAGTGGCACTCCTATCGCAGTCACATCGAATCTCTTCTCGAAATGCGTACCCTCCCTGGAGAGGTGACCGCCGAGTTGGCTCGCGTCCACACCGAGGCGGGACAACTGCTGAAAATTGCAGAGGCGATTGTTCAGGCGTTGACCATTGAGGCGCAGCAAACACAAGAACGCGGCCTGCAGGTGGTCTACGCGCTGGTGGTGGTGGATGTATTAGTGCTGTTTGGCATTTTCCTGCTTGCCCGCAAGCAGATTGTCCACCCGCTTCGCGACCTGGCCCGGTACAGCCGAAGGCTCGGTGCGGGGGATTACGGCGTACGCTCGAATTTTTGCGGCACTGACGAAATAGGTGAGTTGGCCGCAGCCTTCAATTTCAGTGCGCAGCAGATTGAAGAATTGATTACCAGTATCGACCTCGATCGGCAGCGCTTACAGCGGGCAGAGTCGATCTTTCGGGGGCTCGCGGAAAATTCGGTGGTGGGCGTGTACATCGTCCAGGAGCACAGGTTTCAATATGTCAATTTGAAAATGGCCGAGATGTTTTCCTATACCCAAGGCGAGATGATCGCGTCGCTGGGCGTTCTCGACATCGCCAGCGAGGCCGATCGCAACCTGGTTGAATCGAATATTCAGAAACGCCTGTTCGGCGAAGCCCGTGCGGTTAACTACGAAATGCAAGGCCGGAAAAAGGATGGCGCAACCTTCGATGTAGAGGTGTTTGGCTCAAAGATGGACGTCGACGGTAAGACCGCCACGATCGGCATCATGCTCGATATCACCGAGCGCAAGCGGGACGAGCGCGCGTTGAAGGTGTTAAGCGCTTGTAATCAGGCGCTGATTCGCGCCACCGATGAGTCTGCGTTACTGACCGAAATTTGCGGCATTGTGCAGCAGCTAAGCGGGCACCCTTTTGTCTGGGTCGGTTATGCAGATGATGAGGCGAGCAAGTTGGTGCGACCCGCGGCCAAAAAGGAGGCGGTGGACGGGGCGCTGCCCTTCACGGTCGGTGAGTTAAGTTGGGATGATTCGGCGCGTGGCAGTGGCGTTACCGGAACCGCCATCAGAACGGGTCGTACCGCCGTTATAAAATATGGGCAAAGCAACATGCAGTATCCGCCGTGGCGTGATTTTTTGATCAAGCATGGCATCCAGTCGGGCATGGCGTTGCCGCTCATAACAGAACGTAAAGTTATTGGTGCGCTGACCATCTATGCGCAGGACGCCGCGGCCTTTACCGCCAGTGAAATCAGGATAGTGGAGGAGCTGGCCGGCAGTTTGGCTTACGGCATTACCGCGTTGCGGGCTAATTCCGCACGCCAGGGCTATGCGCAACAACTCATGCATCAGGCCACTCACGACGTGCTGACCGGCTTGGCCAACAGGAGCTTGCTGAGTGACCGTATCAAGCAGGCGATCGCCTCGGCAGAGCGTAGCGGGCGGGCGGCAGCCTTGTTGTTGCTCGACCTCGACGGTTTCAAAGTGATTAACGACAGCCTGGGTCATCCGGCCGGTGATGCATTGTTGCAGGCAGTCGCCGAGCGGCTGTGTTCCCTGGTGCGCAAAGCCGACACGGTGGCGCGTATGGGCGGCGACGAGTTTGTCATCGTGCTTCCCGGTCTGGTGAAAGTGGCGGATGCCAGTCTTGTCGCGGGAAAAATTCTGAGTGCGCTTGCCAGCCCCTTTGTGATCGACCGCCAGGAGTTGCATATCGGGGTCAGCATCGGTATCAGCCTCTATCCTCAGGACGGTACGCGCGAGGAGGTGTTGCTTAAAAATGTCGACTTGGCCATGTACCGGGCCAAGTTTGAAGGACGCAATCAGTTCCACTTCTATACGGAAGAACTAAATATCCATAGCCGGGAACGGCTGGCGCTGGCGTCCGACCTGCGTTTTGCTCTGGAGCGTGATGAGCTGCTGTTGCATTACCAGCCGCAAGTGGATCTGCCCAGTGGTGAGATCGTTGGCGTCGAGGCCCTGCTGCGCTGGCAACACCCCGCGCGGGGGCTTCTTTCGCCCGCGCAGTTCATCCCCATCGCCGAGGAGAGTGGACTCATTATTCCCATTGGCGCCTGGGTGATTAAGACCGCCTGCGCCCAGCAGCAGGCCTGGCGGGCGGCAGGATTACCCCCGGTCAAGGTCGCGGTGAATATTTCTGCGCATCAGCTCCGCCGCCACGATCTGCTCGCCGTCGTGGCAGAGGCTTTGCAAGAAACCGCTATGGAAGCCCGTTACCTGGAGTTGGAACTTACCGAAACCGCGATCATGCAGGAGCCAGAAAAGATCATCCCTGTGCTATTGGAATTCAAGGCGCTGGGTTTGCATCTGGCCCTAGATGATTTCGGCATGGGTTATTCCTCGCTCAACTACCTGCGCCAGTTTCCGCTGGATAATCTGAAAATCGATCGATCGTTCGTCAACGATCTGACGTCGAGCGCGCACGGCGCAAGCATTGTCAAAACCATTATTTCGCTGGCTCACAACCTGGATCTGAAAGTCATTGCCGAGGGCGCGGAGACGAAAGCGCAGTTGGATGTGTTGCGCACCTACGGTTGCGACGAAGTGCAAGGTTTCTATTTCAGTAAGCCCATACCGGCCGCTGAACTGGCGTGCCTGTTTAGTTCATGGACGGGTATTTGAAGTCGGGCCGGCGGCAAATAATTAATAACAACAATAAAGGGAGCGGCACATGAGAGTACTTAATAACTTCAGCATCAAGACCCGCCTTATAGCGTTGATCGGTCTTTTGGCGCTGTTGATGGTTGTCATGGGCGCGTTAGGGCTCAAGGGTATGTTCAACTCCAACACGTCACTCAATGGCGTCTACCGTGACCAATTGGTTGCCACGGGCAAGATTGGTCAGATCATGAGCTTGCTGCGAGATAACCGTATCCAAGGGCTTCTCGCCCTACAGCATGACCCACGAAGCGGCTATAAGTCGCTGCATCAGCACCCGGTCGACCTGCATATCGATATGATCGACGGCAATATCGAGAAAATCGGCGCTATCTGGCAAGCCTACATGGCTGGTTCCAGAGGACGTGAGGAGCAAGCGTTGGCGCAGGACTTCGCCAGCAAGCGAGCGATCTTCGTCAGCGATGGCCTGCGCGCGGCCATTGCGGCTGTCACTGGCGGCCAGTTTGATGCAGCCGGCAGTCTCACATTGAACCGCCTCGAGTCGACCTTCTCTGCGGCGGCCGCCGCTGCGGAGGCGCTTCTGCAGCTGCAACTGGATTTGGCCAAGGCGGAGTTTGCCGCGGCTGAAAACGAGTACCGCCTGATCCGCACTAGCATGCTTGTCCTGCTTACCGTGGCTATTAGCCTCGGTATCGCCCTGGCCTGGGGCATCATTGCCGCCATCAGCCGCGCCGTTGCCGAACTCGAGCGGGTCAGCGGGCAGATGGCTGAAGGCGATCTTACTGTTCAGGCGAACTACCAGGGTAACGACGAACTGGGCCGAATTGCGCGTGCCTTCAACCTTATGCGCGAGCGTTTTCACGGCATGCTGCTGCAGCTTTCCGCCGCCACCACTCAGCTTGCAGCCGCGGCGGAAGAGACGTCCACGGTGAACCAGCAAACCGGCGCGGGCATTCGTCGGCAACAATCGGAGATCGAGCAGGTGGCAACGGCCATGCATGAGATGGCTGCCACCGTTCAGGAGGTGGCGCGCAGCGCTGCCGGGGCTGCAGAGGCGGCACAAAAGGCAGATCTGGAAGCCGCAGATGGGCGCCAGGAGGTCAGTCGAACCATCGATGCCATCGATTTCCTCGCCAAGGAGGTGGAGCAAGGGTCGGCTGTCATCCTTCAGCTGGAGCAAGACACTGACAAGATAGGTGGCGTGCTGGAGGTGATCCGCGGTATTGCCGAGCAGATCAATCTGTTGGCCCTCAACGCCGCTATTGAGGCCGCACGCGCGGGAGAGCAGGGTCGTGGTTTTGCAGTAGTGGCCGACGAGGTGCGTACCCTGGCTTTGCGTACGCAGCAATCAACCGGCGAAATTCAGACGATGATCGAACATCTACAAACGGGTTCCGCCAATGCGGTGAAGGTCATGGGCGCTAGCCGCAACCGGGCCCAGGACAGCGTAAAGCAGGTGGCTCGAGCCGGCACGACGCTGGAGTCCATCACCCGTGCCGTTGCCACCATCAACGACATGAATGGCCAGATCGCATCCGCCGCCGAGGAGCAAAGCTCCGTCGCCGAGGAAATCAACCGTAATGTCGTCACGGTCAGCCTGGTCGCCGAACAGACAAGCGTGGGTGCGCAGCACACTGCAGCCGCCAGCGAAGAGCTGGCACGCTTGGCCGAGCAATTACAGGCATTAGTTGGCCAGTTCCGTATCTGAGGAAATCTAGGCTTAGGGGGCGGGCCTGCCGAGTTGGCAGTTGATCACGATGCCCGGTATCCCCTCGGATGGACTGATGACGAGTACTTTTTCCTCGCCGCCGGGCAGGGCGACGCGCAGCCGTTCTTCCCGAGGGAGGGGGCGGCGAACGGCTGTTTCATCAAGGCTATGCACTCGTTAGGGGTTGCAAGTGCTGTTCAATCGCCAGTTGCAGCCACTGCATTTGGCTAGCCCGCCATCGGTACGTCAGTCAACGGCAAACGGCCCTTTCAGGAGGGCGCGTTTGCGTCCTGGCGCGGGGTTCGCTCGTCATTGCCATTGCCATTGCCAATGCCGGAACGGACCGCAGGCGCTCCTGGTGCAGCGGGCAATCAAGGCGGCGCAGCCGCCGGGCGGCGGGAACGGCGGCTGTGCGGGTGAGCGCCGCGGGTTTGCCAGAACAGCAGTGGCAGCGCGCCGAATGCCAGGCTCCAGCAGCCGGCGGCGAACAGCAGCCAGGCGGGGTCGGGCTGGCCCAGCAGCGGCGGCAGTATCCGCGCCAGGGCGGCGGCGCTGAGCAGGCCGGCGAGGCTGTGAACCCAGGGCTGTGCGTTGGCATCGCGGAAGCGGTAGAGCAGGCGTGTGCGGGCCATTACGCCGAGGGTCAGGGTGCCCAGTGCGCCGACGCCGATGGCATGCAGCGCCGCGTCCAGCGGCAGGGGCGTGCCGGCCAGGGTCAGTCCGACCAGCAGCAGGCCGGCTATCAGCCAGGCATAGCCGACCAGCAGCACCAGCAGGTCGGCGCGCCGCCAGCACAGCCAGGGGCGCCAGCGTAACAGGCGCAGCAAGGCCAGCAGGCCGGCACCGATCAGCAGCAGGCCGCTGGCCTGTCCGGCCTGGGGCCAGGGCCACGGGGCGAGCAGCAGCGCCAGCAACAGGCAGGTCAGTATCCCGCCTTCCAGGCGCGGCTGAACCCTGGCGTCGAGGGTGCGGCCCTGGCTCTGCGCATAACCGGCCAGCGCCGGGACGATGATGCGTCCGCCCATGAAGAACAGCAGGGTGGCGAACAAGAGCAGGGCTTCGCGAAGCAGGGCCGGCGTCAGGGCGGCGCTGTATGGCGGGCCGATCAGTACGCTGAGCAGGGCGAGGCCGGCCACCAGCGGCGCCACCATCTGGTTGCGCCACTTCTTCGCCACGCCGAGGAAGCGCGGCACCACCTTCCAGCTCAGTCCGGCAGCAAACAGCGCGGCCGCCAGACCGGCGGCCCAGGAGCCCGGCCAGAACAGGAACAGCAGGCGCGCCGCCAGCCAGCACGTCAGCAGACCGAGGGTAATGGCGCGGGGTTGGGGGCCGAGCAGGTAGCCGGCGACCACCGCGAGGGCAAAGCCGAAGAGCATTTCATGGGCGTGACCGGCGGCACTGACCAGGCCCGGCAGGGGCGGCAGATGATCGAGCAGGCCGAGCACGGAAAGCGGCAGCAACAGCGCCGCATAGACGGCGGCGGCTGGGAAGAACCAGGCGTTGGCGAAGGCAGGCGGCCTGTCAGCGTTCATCGGCGTCTCGTATGAGGGTGGGCAGGCCAAGCGTGGCCCGCCCGCCTGGGCTCAGCGGTTAGCCAGCAGCGCCTGGCCGCGCTTGACCGCCGCGCGCACCTGGTTCGGTGCGGTGCCGCCGATGTGGTCGCGGGCATTCACCGAGCCTTCCAGGGTCAGTACCGCAAACACATCCTGTTCGATCTGATCGCTGAACTGGCGCAGTTCGTCCAGGCTCATTTCGGCCAGGTCCTTACCGCTGTTGACGCCGTGCTTCACCGCATGGCCGACGATCTCATGGCAGTCGCGGAACGGCAGACCCTTGCGCACCAGGTAGTCGGCCAGATCGGTGGCGGTGGAGAAACCGCGCAGTGCCGCCTCACGCATGATTGCGTGCTTGGGCTTGATCGCCGGAATCATGTCGGCGAAGGCGCGCAGGCTGTCGCGCAGGGTATCGGCGGCGTCGAACAGCGGTTCCTTGTCTTCCTGGTTGTCCTTGTTGTAGGCCAGCGGCTGACCCTTCATCAAGGTCAGCAGGCCCATCAGCGCGCCGAATACGCGTCCGGTCTTGCCGCGCACCAGTTCGGGTACGTCGGGGTTTTTCTTTTGCGGCATGATCGAGCTGCCGGTGCAGAAGCGATCCGGCAGGTCGATAAACTGGAACTGCGCGGACGTCCACAGCACCAGCTCTTCGGAGAAGCGCGACAGGTGCATCATCGCGATCGATGCCGCGGCGCAGAACTCAATGGCGAAGTCGCGATCGGAAACGCCGTCCAGCGAGTTGCCGCCGACGGCGTCGAAGCCGAGTAGCTGGGCCGTGACTTCGCGCTGGATCGGGTAGGTGGTGCCGGCCAGTGCGGCGCTGCCCAGGGGCATGCGGTTGGTGCGCTTGCGGCAATCGACCAGGCGCTCGTAATCGCGGCTGAGCATTTCGAACCAGGCCAGCAGGTGATGACCAAAGGTCACCGGCTGGGCGGTTTGCAGGTGGGTGAAGCCAGGCATGATGGCCTCGGCTTCGCGCTCGGCTTGCTCCAGCAGGCCCTGCTGCAGGCGGCTGATTTCGGCGAGGATCAGATCGATCTCGTCGCGCAGCCACAGGCGGATATCGGTGGCGACCTGGTCGTTACGGCTGCGCCCGGTGTGCAGCTTCTTGCCGGTCACGCCGATGCGGTCGGTGAGGCGCGCTTCGATGTTCATGTGCACGTCTTCCAGGTCGACGCGCCAGTCGAACTGGCCGGCTTCGATCTCGAGCTGGATCTGGGTCAGGCCATCAATGATGCTGTCGCGTTCGGCATCCGTCAGCACGCCGACCTTGGCCAGCATGGTCGCATGGGCGATGGAGCCCATGATGTCGTGGCGATACAGGCGCTTGTCGAATTCGACGGAGGCGGTGAAACGGGCGACGAAAGCGTCGACGGGCTCGCTGAAGCGGCCGCCCCAGGATTGATTGGTTTTTTCAGTGCTCATGGGCTTCGCTCGGCTAATGCGCTAAAACAGGCGGGCCGCAGGTGGCGGCCGGCATGGCGGAAAAAGTCCGTCGATAATAACAGGCTGGCGGGCAAAATCGCCGGGTCGGTTTGTCGGCCGCTGCGTACGACGACAGCTTGGGCAGTGATGCGTGGCTCACAGTTTGCCGAGCAAGGCCGTATTTAAGCGGTTTATTTTGCCCGACTGGAGCCGGCTCGCTTGCCGCCCGGTCGAGCCACGGGGAAACTGCGCCGATGGATACTCAATGGTTGAACAATAAAAACCCACCGGCGGCCATCGACGACTTCTTCGTCCCGGAGCTGTGCGAGCCGGAAGCGCTGCTGAGCATGGTCTTGCTGGCCGAGTTGCTGGTGCTGGTGCTGGTGCTGGCCGAGCCGATGTTGCCGGGCTTCGACTGGGTGCGCCTGGCGCTGACCTCGCTGTTCGTGCAGTGGATCCTGTTGCTTTCGGCGGCCCTGCTGTGTCGTCTGCGGCCCTTGCTGGCGCGCTGGCGTGCGGCTCTGGCCGGCGTGCTGTGCTGCCTGATCGTGGTCGGGCTGACGCTCGCCTGCACCGCGGTGGCCGATTATTACGACCTCGGCGGGCCGCTGCCACATGCTGGCGAGGTCAATCTTTACCTGCGTCACGCCCTGATCAGCATGATCATGTCTGCACTGCTGCTACGCTATTTCTATCTGCAGAGCCAATGGCGAAAGCAGGAACAGGCTGAGTTGCGTGCGCGCATCGAGTCCTTGCAAGCGCGGATTCGGCCGCACTTTCTGTTCAACAGCTTGAACAGTATCGCCAGTCTGGTGGTGATCGACCCGCTCAAGGCCGAGCAGGCCGTGCTGGATCTGTCCGACCTGTTTCGCGCCAGCCTGGCCCGCCCCGGCAGCCTGGTGCCCTGGAGTGAAGAGTTGGAACTGGCCAAGCGATATTTGTCGATTGAGCACTATCGCCTCGGCGAACGACTACAGTTGCAGTGGGAGGTGGTCGATGTGCCTAACGATTTGCCGATTCCGCAGCTGACGCTGCAGCCTTTGCTGGAGAACGCCTTGATCTATGGAATCCAGCCACGCATCGAGGGTGGCTTGGTGCGTGTCGAGGCGAGCTATACCGATGGGGTGTTCCAGTTATGCGTCAGCAACCCTTATGAGGCACAACACGAGCAGCCGCCTTCGCGTGGGACACGCCAGGCGCTGGGTAATATCGATGCGCGTCTTGCGGCACTTTTCGGGCCGCGGGCCAGTCTCAGCGTGGAGCGCCGTGACGGCCGCCACTTCACCTGTCTACGCTATCCTTGTGCGAGACTTACGCAGGAAGCCCGTGTCCTATGAATGTCCTGATCGTCGATGATGAACCCCTGGCTCGCGAGCGCCTCAGCCGTATGGTCGGCGAGCTCGATGGCTACCGTGTCCTCGAGCCGTCTGCGAGCAATGGCGAAGAGGCCCTGACTCTGATCGACAGCCTGAAGCCGGATGTCGTGTTACTGGATATCCGCATGCCGGGCTTGGATGGCTTGCAGGTCGCCGCCAAGCTTTGCGAGCGTGAAGCGCCGCCCGCAGTGATTTTCTGCACGGCCCATGACGAATTCGCCCTGGAGGCGTTCAAGGTCAGCGCGGTGGGCTACCTGGTCAAACCGGTGCGCGCTGAGCATCTCAGTGAGGCGCTGAAAAAGGCCGAGCGGCCAAACCGGGTGCAACTCGCTGCCCTGACTCGTCCCGCGGCCGAGAGCGGCGTCGGCCCGCGCAGCCATATCAGTGCGCGCACCCGTAAAGGCATCGAGTTGATTCCGCTCGATGAGGTGATCTTCTTCATCGCCGATCATAAATACGTGACCCTGCGCCATGCTGGCGGCGAAGTGCTGCTGGACGAGCCGCTCAAGGCGCTGGAAGACGAGTTTGGTGATCGCTTCGTGCGCATCCATCGCAATGCCCTGGTCGCCCGTGAACGCATCGAACGCTTGCAGCGCACCCCGATCGGGCACTTTCAGCTATTCCTCAAAGGTCTTAATGGCGACGCGCTGATCGTCAGCCGCCGGCATGTGGCCGGGGTGCGCAAGCTGATGAACAGCTTGTAGGGTTTGTCGGCGAGTGGGTCGGGAAGGGCATGAGGCGTGGGGCGCATGCTCTGCATTCCACACGCCGTCCCCCACCCGCTGTGCGGCCCCTGTTATTATTCCAGGCAGTTCGTTTTCTGGAATTGCCCATGTCCCGCGAAATTCGTATCGCCACCCGTAAAAGCGCCCTGGCCCTGTGGCAGGCCGAACACGTTAAAGCCCGCCTGGAGTTGGCTCACCCTGGTCTGAAAGTCAGCTTGGTGCCGATGGTCAGTCGCGGCGACAAGTTGCTCGATGCGCCGCTGGCGAAAATCGGTGGCAAGGGCTTGTTCGTCAAAGAACTGGAAACCGCCCTGCTCGAGAATGAGGCCGACATCGCCGTGCATTCGATGAAGGATGTGCCCATGGACTTCCCCGCAGGCCTGGGCCTGTTCTGCATCTGCGAGCGCGAGGACCCGCGCGATGCCTTCGTCTCCAACAGTTTCGACAGCCTCGATGCCCTGCCAGCCGGCAGCGTGGTCGGGACCTCCAGTTTGCGTCGCCAGGCGCAGATACTGGCCCGGCGACCCGACCTGAAAATCCAGTTTCTGCGTGGCAACGTCAATACCCGCCTGGCCAAGCTGGATGCGGGTGAGTACGACGCCATTATCCTCGCCGCCGCTGGCCTGATTCGTCTGGGCTTTGCTGCGCGTATTCGCGCCTCCATCAGTGTCGAAGACAGCCTGCCGGCGGGAGGGCAGGGTGCGGTCGGGATCGAGTGCCGCCGCGCCGATACCGAGATCCATGCCTTGCTGGCAGTATTGAATCATCACGAGACGGCCTTGCGCGTCACCGCCGAGCGGGCACTGAACAAGCGGCTCAATGGTGGCTGCCAGGTGCCGATCGCCTGCTATGCGGTGCTTGAAGGCGAGCAATTGTGGTTGCGCGGCCTGGTTGGTCAGCCCGATGGTGGCGTGCTGCTGTGTGCAGAAAGTCGCGCGCCGGCGGCGCAGGCCGAGCAACTCGGTGTGCAAGTCGCCGAGGCGCTGCTGGCGCAGGGTGCCGCGGAGATTTTGCAGGCTGTCTACGCTGAGGCCGATGCCGAGTGAGCAACTGGCGCTTGCTGTTGACCCGCCCGGCCGAGGAGTGCGCGGCCCTGGCCACGACCCTGGCCGAACAGGGGATCTACAGCAGCAGCCTGCCGCTGCTGGCGATCGAGGCCCTGGCCGAGACGCCGGAGCAGCGCGCGACCATCCTCGAGCTTGATCGCTACTGCGCGGTGATTGCGGTGAGCAAACCGGCCGCCCGGCTTGGCCTGGAGTTGCTCGACCGTTACCGGGCGCAACCGCCGACCGAGCAGCCCTGGTTCAGTGTCGGTGCAGCCACCGCCGAAATCCTCGAGCACTATGGTCTGACCGTGCATTACCCCGCGCATGGCGATGACAGCGAGGCTTTGCTCGCGCTGCCGCAGCTGCAGCAGGCGCTGGCTGCGGCGCTCACTCCTCGCGTGCTGATTCTGCGCGGCGAGGGCGGCCGGGAGCTACTCGCCGAGCGCTTGCGCGACCAGGGTGTGGCGGTCGACTATCTGTCACTGTACCGTCGATTGTTGCCGCACTATCCGTCAGCGGCACTTGCCGAACGGGTGCAGGCGGAACGCTTGAATGGCCTGGTGGTCAGCAGTGGGCAGGGCTTTAGCCATCTGCTTGAGTTGGCGGGCGAGCACTGGCCATCGCTGGCTCGACTACCCTTGTTCGTACCTAGCCCGCGGGTGGCTGAACAGGCGCGTGTTGCTGGCGCCGAAAGTATTGTGGACTGCCGTGGCGCGAATGCCGTGGCGTTGTTGGCGGCGTTGCAGGCGCAACCTGCCCCGACCTCTGATGCAAAGGATGGATACGTGAGCGAAGCGACTAGCCCGAAAGAACAAGAGCAGCCAACAGCGGAGGCGCCTGCTGTTACACCGCCAGCCCCTGCGGAAAAATCACCCTCACGCGGCAATAGCCTGGCCTTGCTGGCACTGTTGTTGGGCGCGGTGGGTGTGGCGGTGGGTGGCTGGAGCTTATGGCAATTGCGCAATCTGGAGGTGCGCGACCAGCAGCAGCTCAGTCAATTGGCGGAGGCGCGCAGTCAGACCGAAGTCTTGGCCCAGCGCACCCAGGGACTGGATGCTCGCTTGCAGCAATTGCCCGATGCCGATGAACTGGATGCTCGCCGCCGTCTGGTCGCGCAGTTGCAAGGCGATCAGCAGCTGCTCAATCAGCGCCTGGAGACGGTCCTCGGCGCCAGCCGCCAGGATTGGCGGCTGGCCGAGGCCGAGCATTTGTTGCGCCTTGCCAGTCTGCGCCTGTCGGCCTTGCAGGATATCGACAGTGCCGAAGCCTTGGTGCAGGGCGCCGACGAGATTCTCCGCGGGCAGGACGATCCCGCCGCTTTCGCGGCGCGCGAGCAATTGGCCAAGAGCCTCGAGGCATTGCGCGCAACCGTCAATCCCGATCGCACCGGGTTGTTCCTCCAGCTGGCGGCGTTGCGTGAGCAGGTGGCGCAATTGCATGCGCTGAACCCAACCTTCGTCAGTTCCGGTGGGGTACTCAGTGATCTGGCCGCCGAGGGCGATGGCAGCAGTTGGTGGGCGGAGTGGCTCGAGACCCTGTCGCAGTATTTCCGCATCGACTTCAACGCCGATCAGAATATTCGGCCGTTGCTCGCCGGGCAGAGTCTGACGCAGGTGCGCCTGGCCCTCAGCCTGGCCCTGGAGCAGGCGCAGTGGGCGGCGTTGCACGGGCAGACCCCGGTATATCGGCAGTCGCTGGTGCAGGCGCGCGAGGTGCTGGATGCGCATTTCGATCTGGACAATCCCAGTAGTCGTGCCTTGCGTGCACGCATCGAGGAGTTGCTCGAGCAACCGATCGAGGTGGCCGCGCCAGACCTGAGTGGTTCGCTCAACGCGGTGCAGGCCTATATCCAGCGCAAGCAGACGGCCCGGGCGCAGCTAGAGCGTGACGCACCGGCAGAAGCGCTGCCGAACGTGGAGGAGGCTCGCCCATGAAGCGTGTTTATCTGCTGCTCGTCGTGCTGGCGGTCGCTGCGGGGCTGGCATTGCTCGCCCTGGCAGTAGCCGAACACAAGGGCTACGTGTTGTTCGCCTACCAGGGCTTTCGCTACGAGTCGAGCTTGTGGGCTTTCCTGGCGTTGGTCGCGTTAGTCTGGCTATCGCTCTATCTGCTGCGTTTGATGCTGCGCCTGGTGGTCACCTCGGGCGGGCTGGTCAATCCCTGGTCGCGTCTGCATGGCCGTCGCCGCGTGCGTCTGGCCCGCGAGCAGGGTTTTCTCGATCTGGCCGAAGGTCGTTGGGCGCCGGCCTTGCGCCATTTGCGCCGAGCCGCCGCAGGCGAGGAGCAACCTCTGGCCTATTACCTGGGTGCCGCTCGTGCCGCGCATCAACTGGGGCAGGCGGAAGACAGTGATCAGTTGCTGGAGCAGGCGCTCACGCGGCAGCCGCAAGCCGAGCTGGCCATCGCCCTGACCCATGCCGAATTGCAATTGGCGCGCGGTCAAGCCGATGCGGCGCTGGAGACCTTGCAGGTGATGAGCGAGCGCCATCCCCACCACCAACTGGTACTGCGTCAGCTGCAGCAGCTGTATGTGCAGCGTGGCGATTGGTCGGCGTTGCTCGGCTTGTTGCCGGAATTGCGCAAGGACAAGGTTCTCGCTGATGCTCAGTTGGCCGAGCTCGAGCGGCAGGCCTGGAGTGGCCGGCTGGCGGATGCCGGTCGGATTGACGAAGGCGGCGGGCAGGATGCTTTGGCGGCGCTGGCGCAAGCCTGGCAGCAACTGTCAGCGGCGCACCGCCAGGAGCCGGAGTTGCTGGCTGTCTATGCCGAGCGTTTGCGTGTGCTGGGCGCAGAGCCTGAAGCCGAAGAATTACTGCATACGGCGCTCAAGCGCAGCTATGACAGTCGCCTGGTGCGACTCTATGGCTTGCTGCGCGGGCGCGACCCTGCGCGCCAGTTGCAAGCGGCCGAGGGTTGGTTGAAGCAGCACCCGAGTGATGCGGGCTTGTTGCTGACACTGGGTCGGCTGTGTTTGCAGTGCCAGTTATGGGGCAAGGCCAAAGAATATTTCGAGACTAGCCTGGTGTTTCAGCGCCACCCGGAAACCTGTGCGGAATTGGCACGCCTGCTGGCCCGACTGGGCGAAACCGAGCAGAGCAATCGATTGTTTCAGGAAGGGCTGGGGCTACTCGATCAACGCCTGAACAGCCTGCCTTTACCTGCACCAGTCGCCAGCTGATAGGCGGATTTTCCCAGGTGTTGGCGGGGGCAGAGACGCATCGCGGCCGATAGTATGTCGATCCGCTTGATGTTGATCATGGGATGGGCCTGATTATTCAACCCATGCTGTGCAAGTTGGTCTGCATATGTTGTAGTGCAAGCAAGCGTCGAGTGGGGTTTGGCTGAGTTTCTCCAGGCCAGACGCTGTGCGGGACGCCGATTAAACGCTCGTATGAAATTTTCTCGACCGAGCGCCTTGATGGCGCAGGTTCGCGAGCATAATCTGGCTCGCAAGCACCGCCGAAAGTTGCCGTTTTCGGTCGCTTTTCCAAGACCATCTGCCGATTGACAAAAAACCGTCTCGGATCGGACGTATAACAGAAATACCGATAAGGGAAGTGAGGCCATCATGCTCGATAGTTGTCAGAACGCCCAGGAACGTTGGGGTGGTGTTCACCTGCTGATCGATCGCTGGTTGCAGGAGCGCCAGGAATTGGTGAGTGCCTACACGGCCATTAGCAATTCCCCACAAGCACCCATTACCAATGCGCAAGCCTTGCAGAGGTTCTGCGAAATTCTGGTCGACTACGTGTCCGCCGGGCATTTCGAGGTCTATGAACAGCTGACCAATGAAGCCAAGGCCTTTGGCGATCAGCGTGGCCTCGACCTGGCCAAGCAGATCTACCCACGTATCGAAGTGATCACCGAGGTCGCTCTGACGTTCAACGACCGCTGCGACAATGGCGATTGCCACGATAGCGTGTCCCTGGGCGAAGAACTCCAGCGCTTGGGGCCGTTGCTGCATGAGCGGTTCGAGCTGGAAGACTGCCTGATCGAAGTGCTGCATAACGCGCATCAGCAGCTGGCTTCGGTCCCGGCTCCCGTACTCTAGCAGGCGACTTTCAACCGCCTGCCAGTAGGGCCTCGGTCGATGCTGTCGAGCCACGTCGGCTCGACCATCAGGTGCCAGCGTGCCCCTCTTGAGCAAGCGGGGCTTGGTCTTCGCTTTGGCGGGGATGCGGTTTCCGCCGCTCTGGTTGGCGCGAGTGTTTGTTCTGTCGCAGCCAGCTGCCTGTCAATTCCCTCAAGCAGTCGCTTGGTGCGTTCGACCTTTCGGACTCCCTGGCTTAAGCGTTCTCCCAGATCCAGATCCTAGGCGGAAGCCACGCAGGCAGCGCAGCGTGAACGCGAGCAGGAAGATTTGATTGGGCTGCGTTCCTCGGCGCCTGCCTACAATTTCGAGCCAATTACTATTCTCCGACAGGCTGCTAGTATGAGTGGCATCTACATCCGCCCGGAGGCGCGCCATGTCGGCCAAAAAGAACACCAAGAAGAAATCGGTAAGTACCCCGCTGCACCTGCTCCATCAACTCTCCAGCAGCTTGCTCGAGCATCTTGAGGATGCGTGTTCGCGAGCGTTGATCGAAGCTGAAAAGCTGCTCGGCAAGCTGGAGAAGCAGCGCGGCAAGGCCCAGGAAAAGCTGCATAACGCCCGCGTCAGATTGCAGGATGCTGCGGTGGCGGGCAAGGCCAAGGCGCAGGCCAAGGCCAAGGATGCGGTGGGCGAGCTGGAAGATTTGCTCGATACCCTCAAGGACCGGCAGAGCGAGACCCGCAATTATATCGTCGGTCTCAAGCGCGACGCGCAGGAAAGCCTGAAGCTCGCCCAGGGTGTAGGCAAGGTCAAGGTGGCTGCCAGCAAGGCCCTCGGCCGCAATGAAGCCAAGCCCGTTCTCGTCAAGCCAGCAGCCAAGCCGGTCGCTGCCAAAACGCCGGTAGCCAAGGCCACTTCCAGGCCGGCGGCGAGCAAAGCGCCTGCCAAGGCTGTTAGCAAGCCTGTGGCTAAGCCCGCAGCCAAGCCTGCAGTCAAAGCTGTCGCCAAGCCGGTTGCCAGTAAAGCCGCGGCAAGTAAACCAGCAGGCGCGGCAGCCAAGCCAACCGGCAAGACACCGCTTAAGCCCGCGGCGAAGCCAGTAGCTGCTCCTGCGGCCGCCAAGCCAGTTGCCAAGGCACCGGCCAAGCCGGTAGCGAAGAAGCCGCTTGCCACCAGCACGGCCAAGCCTGTGGCAGCCAAGCCCGTGGCAAGCAAAGCGGCGAGTAAGCCAGTGGCGAAGCCTGCGGTTAAAGCTGCAGTCAAACCCGCGGCGAAAAAGCCAGCGGTTGCTAAGCCCGCGGCGGCAACCCCGGTTGTCGGCTCGCCGGCAGAGCCCGTTGCAGCCACTGCGGTACCTGCAGGCAGCGCCCCGCCTAAAGCGTCCTAAACTTGTCGGGCTGCGGCGTGCAGCAGATGCAGTGCGTCGCGGTCGGCTGCCGTGGTCACAAAGGCCAGCGAGTGCAGCCAGTCATGTATGTCTTCGGCAGTATCGCCTGGCCAGTCATGGCCGCATGACGCCAGGCGTTGCAGCAGTTCGCGTTCGGCCGCCAGTTCAAGCTGTTTGATCTGCTCGCGCAGCGCCGCCAGAGCGCTGTCGTGGTGAGCGGCTGCGCGCCATTGCTGGCGGACGTGCCTGAGCGCACTGACCACCTCGCGCTGCCAGGGCTGGGCTATGGCGCGCAAGCAGTCGGCTCGTTCGGCGCTGCAGGCCACACCACGGCAGCCGAGCCAGGCGCCGCAGAGCAGCAGGCAGATATCGTTACCCTGAGCCTGCAATTGCAGGCAGGCGGTCTCGACGCCGGGGCGGCGATAGAGGTCTTCGGCGAAACGCCACAGGTCAGGATGCATGGTGCTTTCCAGGTATGCTGCCGGCGACTCTGGTAGACTCCGCCGCCATTATGATTCGACTCCAGAACCTCACTTTACAGCGTGGCCCGCAGCGTCTGCTAGAAGACGCCGAGCTGACCCTGCATCCCGGCCAAAAAGCCGGCCTGATCGGCGCCAATGGCGCCGGCAAATCCAGCCTGTTCGCCTTGTTTCGCGGCGAGCTCAGCGCGGACGCGGGCGACTGCCTGATCCCCGCCGACTGGCGCATTGCCCATATGCGTCAGGAGATCGACGCGGTCGAGCGCCAGGCGGTGGACTATGTGCTCGATGGCGATGTACAACTGCGCCGGGTGCAGGCCGACCTGGCCGTGGCTGAGACGGCGCACGATGGCGTCGCGATTGCGCGGCTGCATACCGAGCTGGATAACCTCGATGGTTATGCTGCCGATGCGCGTGCGCGCAAATTGCTCGCCGGCCTGGGTTTCGAAAGTGCGCAGATGGACCGCCGCGTCGGTGATTTTTCCGGAGGCTGGCGCATGCGCCTGAACCTGGCCCAGGCGCTGATGTGCCCATCCGACCTGTTGTTGCTCGACGAGCCGACCAACCACCTGGACCTGGATGCGATCCTCTGGCTGGAAGGCTGGTTGCAGAGTTATCCAGGCACCCTGCTGCTGATTTCCCACGACCGCGACTTTCTCGATGCGGTGGTCGATCACATCGCGCACGTCGAGCAGCGCAAGTTGACCCTCTATCGCGGTGGGTACTCGGCCTTCGAGCGCGCCCGCGCCGAGCGCCTGGCTCAGCAGCAGCAGGCGTTCGAGAAGCAGCAGGCGCAGCGCGCGCACATGGAAAAGTACATCGCCCGCTTCAAGGCCCAGGCGACCAAGGCGCGCCAGGCGCAGAGCCGGATCAAGGCGCTGGAACGCATGGAAGAGCTGTCCGCCGCGCATGTCGACTCGCCGTTCGACTTCACCTTTCGCGAGGCCAGCAAGATTTCCAGTCCGCTTCTGGACCTGAGCGAAGGCCGTCTCGGTTATGGCGACAAGGTGGTGCTCGAACAGGTCAAGCTGCAGTTGGCGCCCGGTGCGCGCCTGGGTTTGCTCGGACCCAACGGGGCCGGTAAATCGACCCTGATCAAGAATCTGGCGGGCGAGTTGCAACCCATCAGCGGCCGCTTGCAGCTTGGCGAGAACCTGGTGGTTGGCTATTTTGCCCAGCATCAGCTCGACGCCCTCGACGATAAGGCCAGCCCGCTCCTGCATTTCCAGCGCCTGGCGCCCACCGAGCGCGAGCAGACGCTGCGCGATTTCCTCGGCGGTTTCGATTTCCGCGGCCCGCGCTGCGACGAACCCGTGCTGAATTTTTCCGGGGGCGAAAAAGCGCGCCTGGCCCTGGCCCTGATCGCCTGGGGCAAGCCCAACCTGTTGCTGCTCGATGAGCCAACCAACCACCTCGACCTGGAAATGCGCCTGGCGCTGACCATGGCCCTGCAGGAGTTCGCCGGCGCCGTGGTGGTGGTCTCGCACGATCGGCACTTGCTGAAAAGCACCACCGACGAATTCTTCCTGGTCGCCGATGGCCGGGTGCAGCCGTTCGACGGTGATCTCGAGGACTACGCACGCTGGTTGGTGGATTACCGTGTGCGCCAGGCACCAGCCAGCAACACTGAAAGCAATCTGGATAAAACCGACAAGCGCGCCCAGCGCCAGGCCGCTGCGGCACTACGCCAGCAGCTGGCGCCGCTCAAGCGTGAGGCCGACAAGCTGGAGAAGGAACTCGGCCAGCTGCATGAGCGCCTGGCTGCCGTGGAAGCCCGCCTGGGCGACAGCGCGATCTACGAAGCGGCCAGCAAGAATCAGTTGCGTGAGGCGCTGGCCGAGCAAGCCAAGCTGAAAGGCCATGAAGCCGACCTGGAAGAGCGCTGGATGGAAGCGCTGGAAACCCTTGAGACCTTGCAGGCTGAATTGGCAGCGGCCAGTTGAGCTGGCGTGA
This sequence comes from Pseudomonas paeninsulae, assembly GCF_035621475.1. Classification (NCBI taxonomy): domain Bacteria; kingdom Pseudomonadati; phylum Pseudomonadota; class Gammaproteobacteria; order Pseudomonadales; family Pseudomonadaceae; genus Pseudomonas; species Pseudomonas paeninsulae. The sequence goes on along the minus strand of NZ_CP141799.1, from coordinate 5,040,135 downwards.
TCGCCATCGGCAGTGCTGGCCCGTGGCGTCGCGCTGAAGCCAGGTAGCGGTGATCTACGCCCGCCTCGAAAGCGCCGACCTTTCACTCGACATGCCGTGCGCCCCTGGCGTGGCGGAACACTTTCAAACCCTGGCAATCACGAGACTTAACGCATTATGGAATGGCTCGCCAACCCTGAACTCTGGATCGCTTTTCTGACCCTGACGGCTCTGGAAATCGTCCTCGGCATCGACAACATCATCTTTATCTCGATCCTGGTCAGCCGCCTGCCCAAGGCCCAGCAACCCAAGGCGCGCTTCTTCGGCCTGGCCCTGGCCATGGTTACGCGGATTCTGCTGCTGCTGTCGATCAGTTGGGTGATGCGCCTGACCACGGATCTGTTCCACGTCTTCGGCGAGGGTTTCTCCGGGCGCGACCTGATTCTGTTCTTCGGCGGCCTGTTCCTGCTGTTCAAGAGCACGGCGGAGATCTACCACGGCCTGGAGGGTGAAGAGGATGACCAGCAGGCCGGTGGCAAGGCCTATGGTGTCATGGGCATCATCGTGCAGATCGCGATCATCGATATCATCTTCTCGCTGGACTCGGTGATCACCGCGGTCGGCCTGGTCGACAACGTGCCGGTGATGGTTGCCGCCATTGTTATCTCGGTGATCGTGATGATGCTCTCGGCCAGCACCATCAGCGACTTCATCGACAAGCATCCGAGCTTGAAGATGCTTGCGCTGTCGTTCCTGATCGTGGTCGGTACCGTCTTGATCGCCGAAGCCTTCGGTGTGCATGTGCCCAAGGGTTACGTCTACTTCGCCATGGCCTTCTCGCTGTCGGTCGAGGCCGTCAATATCCGCATGCGCGGTGCTCGTGCCCGCAAGAAGGGGCTGGCGCCGGTGCAGCTGCGCAAGGGTGCGCCGGACTAAGCGCCTGACTGGGCATGGCCAGCGGACAGGGGTAGGCTAGAGAACCTGCCGGTGTCCGCTGGCAGCCCTTTATCACTCTGTTCTGAGGTATTCGCCATGGCGCTTGAAACCTGGCTCGCGTTCTTCGTCGCCTGTTGGGTGATCAGTCTGTCGCCGGGAGCTGGGGCCATTGCCTCGATGTCCGCCGGGCTGCAATACGGCTTCTGGCGCGGTTACTGGAATGCGCTGGGGTTGCAGCTGGGCCTGGCGCTACAGATCGTTATCGTCGCCGCCGGCGTCGGCGCGATTCTCGCCGCATCGGAAGTTGCCTTCAGCCTGATCAAGTGGTTCGGCGTGGTCTATCTGGTGTACCTCGGTTATCGCCAGTGGCAAGCCTTGCCTAGCGATATGGCGGCGCAAACCGAGCGCCCGATAGGTCGGCCGCTGACTCTGGTCCTGCGCGGTTTTCTGGTGAACTTCAGCAATCCCAAGGCCATCGTCTTCATCCTGGCGGTGTTGCCGCAGTTTCTCAATCCGCAGGCGCCGTTGCTGATGCAGCACCTGCTGATGGGCGTGACCATGATCTGCGTCGACCTGGTAGTCATGGCCGGCTACACCGGGCTGGCGTCGCGGGTGCTGCGGGCATTGCGTTCGCCGCGGCAGCAGCGGGTGATGAACCGCAGTTTTGCCGTGATGTTCGTCGGTGCCGCAGCGCTGTTGGCCACGGTGCGCCGCGCTTCTAGCTGAATCTGGCACCAGTCAGATGAACCCTCAGCAGGGTATTGATTGACCGTCCCAGGCCCAGAAAGTACCGGGCTGTGCGGGACCGTGGCGCTCGATCTGGCTCAGCAGGTGCTTGAGCAGCAGGGGCGTGGCGAAGGCGTTGGCCTGGAACGCCGCTAGCATGCCGGGCAATCCAGGCTACATCCGCGCGCTACAACAGTTATTCGCTGAGGGCTTGGCCAATGCCTCGGCTGGCTCCGTAGGCCAGCGTTGCAGCGGTTCCTGCAGGCGACCCCATCGGCTCACTAGGGCACTCCAGTGTTTGCGGCAAATTGTCACGGACCATTGGAGGGTGGAGGCTTGAGGTAATTAGTTAGGCCGGTAACAATGCAACGCTATTCATTCGTATTTGTGACTAACTCCTATATGTTCTCTTCTTCTCGTTTACTGCGCGGGCTGCTCGTGCCCCTGCTGGCGCTCTGCAGCCTGAGTACCATGGCCGACACCACTGCGGGCGCGGCCCAAGCCCTGCATTTGTTGGGCTACCTGGGCGCCGATTATCCGGCGACCGTGGCCAACGGGCAGGTGCTCGACGCCGGTGAATACCGCGAGCAGTTGGAGTTTGTCGCCGTGCTGCAGGGCTTGATCGTCGCGTTGCCGGCCCGCCCAGAGCAGGCCGAGGTGGAGCAGGGCGTTGCCAACCTACGCCAAGGCATCGAACGGCGCGAAGAGGGGGGCAAGGTCACCGCTCAGGCCCGGCAATTGGCTGCGACCCTGGCCAAGGCCTATGCCATCAGTCAGACCCCGGCGATCACCCCTGACCCAGCCCGCGGCGCCCCGCTGTTCGCTCAGCACTGTAGCGTCTGTCATGGCGAGCAGGGCGCTGGCGATGGCCCGGCAGGGATTGGCCTGGAGCCACCACCGGCCAATCTGCGCGATCTGTCGCGGATGGATCGGCTGAGCCTATACGACCTCTATAACACCATCGGCCTGGGCATCGACGGCACCGATATGACGGCGTTCGCCGACCAGCTGGATGCGCGCGAGCGTTGGGACTTGGCCAGTTATATAGCCGGATTCGGCGCCGAACAAACGCTTCAGACCCAGCCATTCAGTCTGGCCGTGCTGGCAGGCACCACGCCTGCGGAGATCGCCCAGCAGCAGGGCGAGGAGGCTGTCGCGCAATTTCGCGCCCAGCGCGCCCAGCCACCGCCGCCGTCGCGCGGCCCGCGACAACTGATCGAGCATACCCGCACCACTCTGGAGCAGAGTCTGGCGGCTTATCGCCGCAGCGAGCGGGAGCAGGCCTACGATCTGTCAGTCGGCGCCTACCTGGAAGGTTTTGAACTGGTCGAAAGTGCCTTGAACAACCTCGATCCGCTGCAGCGCAAGGCCACCGAAAAGGCGCTGATGGCCTACCGGCAAGCGTTGCAGGATGGTCTCTCGGTAGCCCAGGCGGCGCAGCGCCTGGAGCTGGCCAAGGTCGAGCTGGGCAAGTCTGCCGCCTTGCTCGACGTGAGCGGCCTGTCGGACTCGCTGAGTTTCTTCTCCAGCCTGCTGATCCTGCTGCGCGAGGGCCTGGAGGTCATCCTGGTGCTGGCGGCGATCCTCGCCTTCCTGCGCAATACGGGGCAACAGCAGGCGGTGCGTAGCGTGCACCTGGGCTGGGGCCTGGCGCTGCTGGCTGGGGTCGGCACCTGGGCGTTGGCGGCTTACCTGATCGATGTCAGTGGCGCCCAGCGCGAGATGCTGGAAGGCATCACCGCCTTGTTCGCCAGTGTCATGGTGCTCTGGCTCGGCGTGTGGATGCATGACCGGCGTCATGCCGCGGCCTGGCAGGACTACATCAAGAGCAGCCTGGTCGGCGGTGGCGGGCGCTTCGGTTTCGCCGTGCTGGCGTTCTTCTCGGTGTACCGCGAACTGTTCGAGGTCATCCTGTTCTATGAAACCCTCTGGTTGCAGGCCGGCCCTCAGGGCCATGGCATGGTTCTGGCCGGCGCTGCAGCGGCTCTGCTGCTGTTACTGGGCTTGGCCTGGGTGATCCTCCGCGGTTCGCGCAAGTTGCCGCTGGCGACCTTCTTCAGCGTCAACGCGGTACTGCTCTGCACCCTGTCGGTGGTGTTTGCCGGGCATGGGATCGCCGCGCTGCAGGAGGCCGGGGTGCTCGGCACACGACCGCTGGCGTTCTTCGAATTTGACTGGCTGGGCATCCATGCCGACGCTTATGGCCTGTCGGCCCAAGCGCTGGCACTGCTGGCTATCGTGGTGTTCTATGCTCGCAGCTGGCTTGGCGAACGGCGGCGTGGGCAGGTTGGTACAGTCTGACGCGCAGCCCTGCTGAACGGCGGCAGTTCACTTGAGCTGCCGGGTATGCCTGCAAACCTAGGGAGGTCGAGAGTCGATGCGCGTGTGGATAGATGCAGATGCCTGCCCGAAGGGGGCCAAGGACCAGGTGGTCAAGTTCGCCCTGAAGCGGCGTTTCGAGGTGTTACTGGTGGCTGGGCAGGCGCAGATCAAGCCGGCCTATGCCTGTGTGCGCTTGATTGTGGTGCCCAGCGGGCCGGATGCCGCCGACGATTATTTGGTCGAACACGCCTTGCCCGGTGACTTGGTCATCTGCAGCGATGTGCCGCTGGCCGATCGTCTGGTGAAGAAAGGCGTTGCTGCTCTCGATCCGCGCGGTCGCGAGTTCGACGAAGGCAATATGGGCGACAAGCTGGCGGTGCGTAACCTGTTTACCGAGCTACGCGAGCAGGGGCAGATCGGCGGTGGTCAGGGGCCTTACGGCGAGCGCGACAAGCAGGCCTTTGCCAATAGCCTGGATCGCATCCTGACCCGCCTTTTGCGCAGCTGATTCAGCCGCACAGGTAGGTGCCGGTGCCTACCGCGATCAGGGTGCCGTCATCGCTGTGCAGTTCGCTGCGCACCACCGCGACCTTGTTGCCGGTACGCAGCAGCACGGCGCTGGCGGTGAAGTGCTGGCCGCGACCGGGGCGCAGGTAGTCGATGCGCAGGTCGATGGTGCCCAGCTTGGACAGCCGCACCATGCGCTCCTGGCTGGACAGGTGTTGATGCTTGTCGAAGGCGCCGATCAGCGCCATGGCGCCACCGGCGACATCCAGCAGCGAGGAAATCACCCCGCCATGCAGGATGCCGTGGACAAAGTTGCCAATCAGCGCAGCCTGCATCGGCAAGTGCATGGTCACGCGCTGCGGACTCAGCTCGCCGAGCTGGATGCCCAGCATCTGGTTGAACGGAATGCGTTGGAAAAAGCCGCTCACCGCCTGATGCAGTTCTGGGCTGAGTTCGAGAGGTGGAGTGGTCATGGCGCCTGCCTTTGCGAGATGTTACCCACGCTGCAGCAGGTAGCCGTGCTTGGCCAGAGGCGCGGCGGGTGTGCCGCGCGCATTGGCGGTTTCGGCCTAGACGTGGGTCAGCTCGAGTACCCGGTCGACCAGCTTGTTAATACCCGAGGCCGCTTCACTGATCGACTGGGCGAGCATGTAGGCCGGCGTAGTGACCAGCTTGTTGGTGTGGTCTTCGACAACTTCGCTGACCTCGCACTCATGATGGACTGCGCCCATCTGCGTCAGCGCGGCGGCGGTTTCCTGGTCGTTGCCGATGGTGCAGACCACGCCGCGGCCGAAGATCCTGGCCGCCAGGGCCGGGGCGATGCACATCATGCCGACCGGTTTGCCGGCCTTGACGAAGGCTTGGGCGGCGCTCAGCACGTCGGGCTGCACCGTGCAGTTGGCACCGCTGAGGACGAAGTCGGAGAGATTCTTGGCCACGCCAAAGCCTCCGGGCATGATCAGGGCGTCGAAATTGTCCACATGCAGTTCACGGACGTCCTTGATCTGGCCGCGAGCGATGCGGGCGGCCTCTACCAGGACGTTGCGCTTCTCGTCCATTTCATCGCCGCTGTAATGATCGACCACATGCAGTTGCTGCACGTTCGGCGCAAAACATTGCACTTCTGCACCGCGCTGGTCGAGGCGCAGCAGGGTGATCACGCTTTCATGAATCTCGGCGCCGTCGTAAACGCCGCAACCGGAAAGAATCACCGCTACTTTTCTGTTCATTGAGAACTCCTGGTCACTGGGCTGAGCGAAGGTGGCTATGCAGATTATGGCTGGTCTGCGGCCGACCCTCGACAAGTTGAACGAGGTGAATCGCTGTGTGGGTCGGGCGCATCATCATCGGCCTGGGTATGTTCAGGTTGGTAGGGGGCGCGCGAAAGACTCGATACGCCGAGGTTAGGATCCTGAAGGTAATCCTAGCCGCTGGGCTTTGGCAGCGATATGGGCCTGGGATGAATTACATCCGCTAGACCACATCTCTGTGGGCGGGATGCTGCTGGGGGTTACCACCTGCTCCGCGCGCGGGTTCTGCCGGCCGGCGGCGCTGGCGGGGTGACTCAATGCGCCGAGCGGCGCAGGCGCCGGCGTAGCCAGAAGCCCAGGGCGATCAGCAGCAGTGCGGCGAAGACATACAGCTGGTAGCGGCGGAAGTCGCCGAGGATGGTTTCCAGCGCCGCGCCCAGGTGATAGGCCGCCAGACCCAGGCCGGTAGACCAGATGGCCACGCCGATGGCGTCCAGCAGCAGGTAGCGTCGCCATGAGTAACCGGACAGGCCGATAGCCAGCGGCATCACCGTGCGCATGCCGTAGATGAAGCGAAAGCCCAATACCCACAAATCCGGATGCCGGCGCAGGAGCAGCAATGCCTTGTCGCCCAGGCCCTGCCAGTGTGGCCGGCGGGCGAGGATGCGGCGACCATGGCGGCGGCCGAGGAAATACCACAGCTGGTCGCTGGCGTAGGTGCCGCCGAATGCGCACAGCACCACCCCTTCGATGCTCAGGTAGCCGCGCAGAGCCAGATACGCCGCCAGTAGCAGCGACATCTCGCCTTCGAGAAAGGTGCCAAGCAGCACCGCGGGATAGCCAAATTGCTGCAGGAGGTTTTCGAGCATGGGGGCGGCCGAATGATCGGGCGCTCAGCCTACTCCCTTGCGCCGCTCGGGAAAACGGCGCGACGCTCGACGACTGTGGCATGGTGGTCACAATATTTGCAGGCTACCGCGACGCATTGGCGCAGTTGTGCCTGCGCTCGTCATCATTTAGTCATAATGGTGGCTTATAACTGTCACGCTTGCCCGTTCCTACGGGCCATGGAGTCTGCTGTGAGCTTTACCCCTGCCAATCGCCTGTTTCCCGCCACCCGACTGCGCCGCAACCGTAGCGATGATTTTTCCCGGCGCCTGGTGCGCGAGAATCGCTTGAGCGTCGACGACCTGATTTTTCCGGTGTTCGTGCTTGACGGTGACAACCGCCGCGAGGCGATCGCCTCGATGCCGGGTGTCGAGCGTCTGTCCATCGACCTGCTGCTGCAGGAAGCGGAGAAGTGGGTAGCCCTGGGCATTCCGGCGCTGGCGCTGTTCCCGGTGACGCCGCTGGAGAAAAAGTCCCTGAACGGTAGCGAGGCGTGGAACCCCGAGGGCATTGCCCAGCGCGCGATTCGCGCCCTGCGTGCACGCTTCCCGGAACTGGGTATCATCAGTGACGTGGCCCTGGATCCCTTCACCACCCACGGCCAGGACGGCATCCTCGACGAAGACGGCTACGTGCAGAACGACGTCACCGTCGACGCCCTAGTCAAGCAGGCGTTGTCGCATGCCGAGGCCGGTGCCCAGGTGGTCGCGCCGTCGGACATGATGGACGGTCGGGTGCAGGCCATCCGCGAGACCCTGGAGCTGGCCGATTTTCCCAATGTGCGCATCATGGCCTACTCGGCCAAGTACGCCAGCGCCTACTATGGCCCGTTCCGTGATGCCGTGGGCTCGGCAGCCAACCTGGGCAAGGCCAACAAGGCCAGTTACCAGATGGACCCGGCCAACGGCGACGAGGCGCTGCACGAAGTGGCCGCCGACCTGGCGGAAGGCGCCGACATGGTGATGGTCAAGCCGGGTATGCCCTATCTGGACATTCTCTGGCGGGTCAAACAGGAATTCCGGGTGCCAACTTTTGTCTATCAAGTCAGTGGCGAGTACGCCATGCATATGGCTGCGATCCAGAATGGCTGGTTGAGCGAGGCGGTGATTCTCGAATCGCTGACCGCTTTCAAGCGTGCCGGTGCCGATGGCATCCTTACCTATTTCGCCGTTCGCGCGGCAGAACTGTTACAGCCGGGGCACTAGTCCCGCAGGACGATCCAATGACCACCGAAGGACTCACCCCGAGCGAGTTGCAGACTGCCGAAGCGGTCGTCGCCGAACTGCCAGCGGAAATCCTGCCGCCGCTCGACACGCCGGCGCCTGCGCCCACGCCAGCACCGCCCATGGTGGTGCCAAGCCTGGACGACAGCAGCCTGTATATCCACCGCGAGTTGTCGCAGCTGCAATTCAATATCCGCGTGCTGGAACAGGCGCTGGATGAGTCCCACCCGTTGCTGGAACGGCTGAAATTTCTGCTGATTTTCTCCAGCAACCTGGATGAGTTCTTCGAGATCCGTGTCGCCGGCTTGAAGAAACAGATCAACTTCGCCCGCGAACAGGCCGCTGCCGATGGCTTGCAGCCGCATCAGGCGCTGGCGCGGATTTCCGAGCTGGCGCACGAACAGATCAGCCGGCAGTACGCGATTCTCAATGACACCCTGCTGCCGGCGCTGGAAAAGCACCAGGTGCGCTTTATCCGCCGGCGTCACTGGAACACCAAGTTGAAGGCCTGGGTGCGTCGCTACTTTCGCGACGAGATCGCGCCGATCATCACGCCGATCGGCCTGGACCCGACTCACCCGTTTCCCTTGCTGGTGAACAAGAGCCTGAACTTCATCGTCGAGCTGGAAGGCATCGACGCCTTCGGTCGCGATTCGGGCCTGGCGATCATCCCGGCGCCGCGCCTGCTGCCGCGGATCATCAAGGTGCCGGAGGATGTCGGCGGCCTCGGCGACAACTACGTATTCCTCTCCTCGATGATCCACGCGCATGCCGACGATTTGTTTCAGGGCATGAAGGTCAAGGGCTGCTACCAGTTCCGCCTGACCCGTAACGCCGACCTGTCGGTGGACACCGAAGACGTCGAGGACCTGGCTCGCGCCTTGCGCGGCGAGCTGTTCTCGCGGCGTTACGGCGATGCGGTGCGTCTTGAGGTGGTCGACACCTGCCCGCGGCCGCTGCTGGATTACCTGCTCAAGCAATTCAGCCTGAGCGAGAGTGAATTGTACCGGGTCAGTGGCCCGGTCAACCTGACCCGCCTGTTCAGCATCACCGGCCTGGCCAGTCACCCGGAGCTGCAATACCCGCCGTTCACCCCGGTAATCCCCAAACTGCTGCAAAACAGCGACAACATCTTCAGCGTGATCAGCAAGCAGGACATTCTCCTGCTGCACCCGTTCGAGTCCTTTACCCCGGTGGTCGATCTGCTGCGCCAGGCGGCGAAAGACCCGCACGTGCTGGCGATCAAGCAGACCCTGTACCGTAGCGGCGCCAACTCGGAAATCGTCGATGCGCTGGTCGAGGCCGCGCGTAACGGCAAGGAAGTCACCGCGGTGATCGAGCTGCGCGCGCGCTTCGACGAGGAGTCCAACCTGGCCCTGGCCAGCCGCCTGCAGGCGGCCGGTGCGGTGGTGATCTACGGGGTGGTCGGTTTCAAAACCCACGCCAAGATGATGCTGATCCTGCGCCGCGAGAGTGGTGAGATTGTCCGCTACGCGCACATGGGGACCGGCAACTACCACGCCGGCAACGCCAAGCTGTACACCGACTACAGCCTGCTCACCGCCGATGTGGCGCTGGGCGAGGATGTGGCGAAGATGTTCAGTCAGCTGATCGGCATGGGCAAGACCCTGCGCATGAAGAAACTGCTGCATGCGCCCTTCACCCTGAAAAAAACCCTGCTTGAGCTGATCGCCAAGGAAACCGCCGCGGCCAACGAGGGCAAGCCGGCGCACATCATCGCCAAGTTCAACTCGCTGACCGATGCGAAGATCATTCGCGCGCTGTACAAGGCCAGCCAGACCGGGGTGCGTATCGACCTGGTGGTGCGTGGCATGTGTTGCTTGCGTCCGGGTATTCCGGGTGTGTCGCACAATATCCACGTGCGCTCGATCATCGGCCGCTTCCTCGAGCACACGCGGGTGTTCTACTTTCTCAACGAAGGTGAGGAAAAGATTTACCTGTCCAGCGCCGACTGGATGGAGCGCAATCTGGACAAACGGGTCGAGAGCTGTTTCCCGGTGGAAGGCAAGAAGCTGATCATGCGGGTGAAGAAGGAGCTGGAGGCTTACCTGGCCGATAACACCCAGAGCTGGGTGCTGCAGTCGGACGGACGCTACCTGCGTAGCAGCCCAACCGGCAACCAGAACCCGCGCAGCGCGCAGGCCGGGCTGCTGGAAAAGCTGACGGTGCCGTTGGTCAGCGCACGCTGAGTTCGATACCGGTGCGTTTGAGCCACTCGGCTTCCTGAATGAAGTCCGCCTGGGTCAACGGATTGCTCGCCAGCCAGTCCTTCGGGAAGCGAATCTCCAGGCTTTGCGCCGCTGCCCGCAGTTGCACCTGCGGCATCTCATGGGTGCCGCGGATGTGATGGAAGAGGATGGCGAAACGCAGCAGTACGCACAGGCGGATCAGCTTGATGCCTTCATCGCCAAACTCGCCAAGCTTGTCTTTAGGAATATTGCGCCGGTGACCGCGTACCAGCAGTGCGAGCATCTGCTGATCCATGCGTGAGAACCCGGCCAGGTCGGAGTGCTCGATCAGGTAGGCGCCGTGCTTGTGATACTGGTAGTGGGCAATGTCCAGGCCAAGTTCATGCACCCGTGCGGCCCAGATCAACAGTTCGCGGTGCCATTCGTCGCCCAGTTCCCAGCTATCGGCCACTTGATCGAGTGCTTCCAGGGCCTTGTGCTCGACCCGGGCGGCTTGCTCCAGATCGACGTGGTAGCGCTCCATCAGCGCGCTCAGGGTGCGCTGGCGTACATCTTCGTGGTGATGGCGGCCGAGCAGGTCGTAGAGCACGCCTTCGCGCAGGGCGCCTTCGGAGTGCGACATGCGCTCGATCTCGCAGGCATCGAAAATCGCTTCGAGAATGGCCAGGCCGGCGGGGAATATCCCGCGTCGATCCGGTTTGATACCGCCGAGGTCGAGTTTCTCCACGTCGCCGAGCTTGAACACCTTGCGCTTGAGCCAGGCCAGACCTTCCGGGTTGATCTCGCCGGTGCCCAGCCCAGCGGCCTGGATCGCCAGGCCTATGGCCTTGATGGTGCCGGACGCGCCGACCGCTTCCTGCCAGCCGAGCCGGTGCAGGGCGTGCTCGATACCCATTATCTCCAGGCGTGCCGCGGTATAGGCCTGGGCGTAGCGGGCCGGGGTGATTTTGCCGTCCTTGAAGTAGCGCTGGGTGTAGCTCACGCAGCCCATCTGCAGGCTCTCGCGCAGCAACGGCTCGAAGCGCTGGCCAATAATGAATTCGGTACTGCCGCCACCGATATCGGTAACCAGGCGCTTGCCCGGGGTGTCGGCGATGCTGTGGGACACGCCGAGGTAGATCAGTCGCGCTTCTTCGCGGCCGGAGATGACTTCGACCGGATGGCCGAGGATTTCCTCGGCGCGACGGATGAATTCGCCGCGGTTGTGCGCCTCGCGCAGGGCATTGGTGCCGACGATGCGCACCGCACCCTCCGGCAGGCTGGCGGTCAGTTGGGCGAAACGGCGCAGGCACTCGAGGCCGCGTTGCATGGCTTCCTCGTTGAGCAGGCGCCGCTCGTCGATGCCGGCGGCCAGCTGCACCTTGTCACCCAGGCGTTCGAGGATGCGCAGCTCGCCGTGATCGGCCTTGGCCAAGACCATGTGGAAGCTGTTGGAGCCCAGGTCGATGGCTGCAATCAAGGGAAATGACTCTGCAGGGGTATGCGGCATGATGGGGCTTTCTCAATGCGGTACGCCGCCATCGTGCCACGATAGGTGGGGCACGCCAACGCATACTGATGTCGCAGGCTGTTGTCTTGGGCTGGAGGGTCCGTTGTTTACGGCTGGAGTTGCGCGGTTCTTTGCCAAGGCCTATAGATAGTCTCAATGGCGTTCGCCTTCCTGTGTCGGGAAAGGCGGGCTATGATGGCGACCAATTTTTGCTTCCGAACACGGAGATTTTCCATGAGCGAATTCATCACCAATGTCAGCGACGCCAGTTTCGATCAGGATGTGATCCAGGCCGAAGGTCCGGTGCTGGTTGACTACTGGGCTGAGTGGTGCGGCCCGTGCAAGATGATTGCTCCGGTCCTGGACGAAATCGCCCAGACCTACCAAGGCAAGCTGAAAGTCTGCAAGCTGAACATCGACGAAAATCAGGACACCCCGCCGAAGTACGGCGTGCGTGGCATTCCGACGCTGATGCTGTTCAAGAACGGCAATGTCGAGGCCACCAAGGTTGGCGCGTTGTCGAAGTCGCAGCTGGCGGCTTTCCTCGACAGCAACATCTGAGCCAGCTCGTGATGAAGAAGCCCCGCATATGGTGGGGCTTTTTTCTGTCTGAGTGCTGGACGTGCCGCTAAAACCGGTGTTACATTCGGCCTCGCTGTATTTCCTATGCAGCCCCCTGCAAGCCGTCGCCGACGGATTCCTACGCGAATACCTTCGATACACGCTGGCGATCCAATCGCCTTTTAGCGGCGCGGCCTCCCAAGCTGAATAGCTTATTTCCCCTCCTTCATGATTACGTCATTCCTATGAATCTGACCGAACTCAAGCAAAAGCCGATCACCGAACTGCTGGAACTCGCCGAACAACAGGGCCTGGAAAACATGGCCCGTTCGCGCAAGCAGGACGTGATTTTCTCGCTGTTGAAAAAACACGCTAAAAGCGGTGAGGAAATCTCCGGTGATGGCGTGCTGGAGATTCTCCAGGACGGTTTCGGCTTCCTCCGCTCCGCGGATGCCTCGTATCTCGCCGGCCCCGATGACATTTACGTGTCGCCGAGCCAGATCCGCCGCTTCAACCTGCGTACTGGCGATACCATCGTCGGCAAGATCCGCCCGCCGAAAGAAGGCGAGCGTTACTTCGCGCTGCTCAAGGTCGATACGATCAACTACGATCGCCCAGAGAACGCCAAGAACAAGATTCTGTTCGAGAACCTGACGCCGTTGTTCCCCACCAAGCGCCTGATCATGGAAGCCGGCAACGGCTCCACCGAGGACATCACCGGTCGGGTGATCGACCTCTGCGCGCCGATCGGCAAGGGCCAGCGCGGCCTGATCGTGGCGCCGCCGAAAGCCGGCAAGACCATCATGCTGCAGAACATCGCGGCGAACATCGCGCGCAACAATCCCGAGTGCCACCTGATCGTCTTGCTGATCGACGAGCGCCCGGAAGAAGTGACCGAAATGCAACGCACCGTGCGCGGCGAAGTGGTCGCTTCTACCTTCGACGAGCCGCCAACCCGCCACGTGCAGGTTGCCGAGATGGTGATCGAAAAGGCCAAGCGCCTGGTCGAACACAAGAAGGATGTGGTCATCCTGCTCGACTCCATCACCCGTCTGGCGCGCGCCTACAACACCGTGATCCCGAGCTCCGGCAAGGTCCTCACCGGTGGTGTCGACGCCCACGCCCTGGAGAAGCCAAAGCGTTTCTTCGGCGCGGCGCGTAACATCGAGGAAGGCGGCTCGCTGACCATCATCGCCACCGCGCTGGTGGAAACCGGCTCGAAGATGGACGAGGTGATCTACGAGGAATTCAAAGGCACTGGCAACATGGAGCTGCCGTTGGATCGTCGCATCGCCGAGAAGCGCGTGTTCCCGGCGATCAACATCAACCGCTCGGGCACCCGCCGCGAAGAGTTGCTGACCGCCGAAGACGAGTTGCAGCGCATGTGGATCCTGCGCAAACTGCTGCACCCGATGGACGAAGTCGCCGCCATCGAGTTCCTCATCGACAAGCTGAAAGCGACCAAGACCAACGAAGAGTTCTTCCTGTCGATGCGTCGCAAGTAAGTCGCGCGAGTCTCGCAGAGGCCGGGGAAACCCGGCTTTTGTGTGTCTGCGCACTGCCAATCCTTCTGAATAACCCAGTTCGGCGCTAAACTTTGCGCCCCGACTGGTATGCCCGACACGAGGCTCCTGCATGCAGTATCGCGACCTGCGCGACTTTATCCGCGGACTGGAACAGCGCGGCGAACTCAAACGCATCCAGACGCCGGTTTCTCCCGTGCTGGAAATGACCGAAATCTGCGACCGCACCCTGCGCAAGGGCGGCCCGGCGCTGCTGTTCGAAAACCCCACGGGCTTCGACATGCCGGTACTCGGCAATCTGTTCGGCACGCCCAAGCGGGTGGCCCTGGGCATGGGCGCGGAAGAGGTCAGCGAGTTGCGCGAGATCGGCAAGTTGCTGGCGTTCCTGAAGGAGCCCGAGCCGCCGAAAGGCCTGAAAGACGCCTGGTCGAAGCTGCCGATCTTCAGGAAGGTGCTGGCTATGGCGCCCAAGGTGCTGAAAGACGCGCCCTGCCAGGAAGTGATCGAGGAGGGCGATGACGTCGACCTCGGCAAGTTGCCGGTGCAGACCTGCTGGCCGGGCGATGTCGGTCCGCTGATCACCTGGGGCCTGACCATCACCAAGGGGCCGAACAAGGAACGGCAGAACCTCGGCATTTATCGCCAGCAGGTGATCGGCCGCAACAAGCTGATCATGCGCTGGCTCAGCCATCGCGGCGGTGCTCTGGATTTCCGTGACTGGTGCGAGAAGTACCCGGATCGGCCTTATCCGGTAGCCGTGGCCCTGGGCGCCGATCCGGCGACCATCCTCGGTGCGGTTACCCCGGTGCCGGATAGCCTGTCCGAATATGCCTTCGCCGGGTTGTTGCGCGGCCACCGCACCGAGTTGGTGAAGTGCCGAGGCAGTGAGCTGCAGGTGCCGGCCAGCGCCGAGATCGTCCTCGAAGGGGTGATTCATCCCGGCGAGATGGCCGATGAAGGTCCCTATGGCGACCACACCGGTTACTACAACGAGGTGGACCGCTTCCCGGTGTTCACCGTCGAGCGCATCACCCGCCGGCAGAAGCCGATCTACCACAGCACCTACACCGGGCGGCCGCCGGATGAGCCGGCGATCCTCGGGGTGGCGCTGAATGAAGTGTTCGTGCCGATCCTGCAGAAGCAGTTCCCGGAAATCACCGACTTCTACCTGCCGCCCGAAGGCTGCTCGTACCGCATGGCGGTGGTGACCATCAAGAAACAGTACCCCGGACACGCCAAGCGGGTAATGCTCGGCGTCTGGTCGTTTTTGCGACAGTTCATGTACACCAAGTTCGTCATAGTCACCGACGACGACATCAATGCACGCGACTGGAATGATGTGATCTGGGCCATCACCACGCGCATGGATCCCAAGCGCGATACCGTGTTGATCGAAAACACCCCGATTGATTACCTGGATTTCGCCTCGCCGATCTCCGGTCTAGGTAGCAAAATGGGTCTGGACGCCACCCACAAATGGCCGGGTGAAACCAGCCGCGAATGGGGTCGGGCGATCGTTCAGGATGAGGCGGTCAAGCGTCGGGTCGACGATCTATGGGCGCAGTTGGGGATCGACTGATGCACCGTGGCTGGATATCTGTGCGGCTGCGGCCGCGTTTACTGCAATGCGTGCGCAACCCGGGCCAGGCCGCGGGTGTGTGCTTTGGATTGAAAACGCTATGAAAGTTACCCTGCAACCCTCAGGTGCCGTACTCGACGTCGAACGTGGCGAGCGCATTCTCGATGCGGCGCGCCGGCTCGGTTACGACTGCCCGCAGAGCTGTCGCAATGGCAACTGTCATATTTGTGCGGCCCTGCTGGTCAACGGTCGGGTGCGTCAGGCAGGCCAAACCCATGAGCATGGCGAGGTGTTCGCCTGCCTAGCCGAGCCCGAGCAGGAGTGTGTGCTGCTCTGGGATGGTGTGCTGGCCCCTGGCGAACTGCCGGTGCGCGAGTTGAACTGCCAGCTGATCGAATGCCACGACGCCGGTGGCGACGTGTTCCGGGTACGCCTGCGTGCACCGGCTGGCAAGTTGCCGCGTTATCACGCCGGCCAGTATCTGCTACTGCAGCGGGCGGAGGGCGAGTACGCCGCCTTTTCCCTGGCGTCGGCGCCGCAGTCCGGGCGTGAGCTGGAGTTGCATATTCTGGCGCGTGACCCGTCCAGTATCGCGGTCATCGAGCACCTGCGCGGACAGGGCTTCGCGCGGATACAGGTGCCGTTTGGCGACACCCATCTGGCCGAGTTGCCGGACGGCCCGTTGGTGTTGATCGCCGCCGGTACCGGCATGGCGCAGATGCGCAGCCTGATCGAGCACTGCCGCGCGGCCGGCTTCCCCCACCCCGTACATCTGTACTGGGGCGCGCGGCGGCCGGAAGATTTCTATGAGCTGCCCTGCTGGGTCGAGTGGCAGTCGTTACCGAACCTGTTTCTGCACCAGGTGGTCAGCGATCAGTGCGGCTGGCAGGGTCGTTGCGGGCTGTTGCACGAGGCGGTGCGCGAGGACTTCGCCGATCTCAAGCCATTGCATGTGTATGCCAGTGGCTCGCCGACCATGGTCTACGCGACCCTGGACGCGCTGGTCGAAGCCGGCATGGATGCCCGGCAGATGCGCGCCGACGTTTTCGCCTACGCGCCGCGTGCGTAGGGTGGAGCGCGCTTCACCGATCCACCGTCAGGCTTAGAGGTGGATGAAAGAAAGAGCGTCATCCACCCGAAGGCTCAGCGTACCTGCACCACCACCTTGCCCACTGCCTTGCGCTGACCGAGGGTGTCGATCGCTTGGGCGGCCTGCTCAAGCGGGAAGGTTTGCGAGACCAGCGGCTTGAGCTTGCCTTCGGCATGCCAGGCAAACAGCTGTTGGAAGTTGGCGGCGTTGTCCTGCGGCTGGCGCTGGGCGAAAGAGCCCCAGAACACCCCGACCACGGCGGCACCCTTGAGCAGAGCCAGGTTGACCGGTAGTTCGGGGATGCGCCCACTGGCGAAGCCGACCACCAGCAGGCGGCCATTCCAGGCGATGCTGCGGATGGCCTGATCGAACAGGTCGCCACCCACCGGATCGTAAATCACGTCGGCACCCTTGCCGCCGGTCAGGCGCTTGATTTCATCTTTCAGGTTGTTGTCGCTGTAGTTGATCAGCTCGTCGGCGCCAGCGGCCTTGGCCACGGCCAGCTTCTCTGCGCTGCTCGCCGCGGCAATCACCTTGGCGCCCATGGCCTTGCCGATTTCCACCGCCGCCAGACCGACGCCACCGGAGGCGCCGAGTACCAGCAGGGTTTCTCCCGGCTGCAGGTTGGCGCGCTGCTTGAGCGCGTGCATCGAGGTGCCATAGGTCATGCCGAAGGCGGCGGCGGTACTGAAATCCATGTTCGGTGGGATCGGCATGACGTTGTAGCCCGCAACTGCGACCTGTTCGGCAAAGCTACCCCAGCCGGTCAGGGCCATTACCCGGTCCCCGACTTGCAGGTGACTGACCTTCCCGCCCACTGCCGTCACCACACCCGCCGCTTCGCCACCGGGGGAGAAGGGGAAGGGCGGCTTGAACTGGTATTTGCCCTCGATGATCAGGGTGTCGGGGAAGTTGACCCCAGCCGCGTGCACGTCGAGCAGGATTTCGTTGTTCTTCGCTTCGGGGCTGGCGATTTCTTCCAGTACCAGGGTTTCGGCGGGGCCGAAGGCTTTGCACAGCATGGCTTTCATCGGGCTTTTCCTCTGCGGATGATGGTTTTGCAGTGTAGAGGCGAGGGCCGTTCGGTCAACGAGCATGGTCGTGTCTGATGGCGCGGCATAAGTATGCGGGCTATTTCACGCGCGCCAGGGCTTGGGCTGCGGCCCAGCTATGGCTATGCTAGGCGGCCCTGTGGAGGAATACCCCCTGTGAAAGTCTGGATAGCACTGTTGTTGGCCCTGTCCCTGCCCGTGATGGCATTTGCCGAGGAAGCGGTGAAAGAGCCGGAAGAGGGCGCACCGCCGGCGGTTGCCTATGTCAGCCTGGTGCCGGCGTTGGTGGGTAATTTCGGTGCAGGGCCCAAGCTCAAGTTTTTCAAGGCGGATATCGCGCTGCGGGTCAGCGGCGCTGCAGCCGAGACCAAGGTCAAACACCACGAGCCGCTGATTCGCAATCAGCTGGTGATGCTGTTTTCCCAGCAAACCGAGGCGAGCATCGGGGTGGCCGGCGGCAAAGAGGTGCTGCGCCAGGAAGCGCTCAAGCAGGTGCAGGATGTGCTCAATCAGGAAGAAGGCCAGCCACTGGTGGACGACCTGTTGTTCAACAACCTGATCATCCAGTAAGCGCGCTGGCCATGGCGGGGGGTGGTCGTCTCAGGCCATCTGCGCCAAGGTCTTGCGAAAGCGCAGCAGGGCTGCGGCGAAGAACAGCGTGCCGATGGCGAAGATGGCCAGGAGCTGCGGCCAGACGATGGCTAGCCCGGCGCCGCGATAAAGAATCGCCTGGGCCAGGCTGACGAAGTGAGTGGTGGGTGCGGCCAGCATGATCTGCTGCACCAACTCCGGCATGCTCTCGCGCGGTGTGGTGCCACCGGACAGTATCTGCAGCGGGATCAGCACCAGGATGATCAGCAGCCCCAGTTGCGGCATCGAGCGCGCTACGGTGCCGAAGAAGATGCCCATCGAGGTAGTGGCGAACAGGTGCAGTGCCGCGCCGAACAGGAACAGTCCGAGCGATCCGGTGATTGGCACCTGCAGCCAGCCCTGCACCACCAGGGTCAGCGACAGCGCGCTCGCCACCAGCACCACCAGGCCCATCGACCAGACCTTGGCCAGCATGATCTCCAGTGGCGTGACCGGCATCACCAGCAAGTGTTCGATGGTGCCGTGCTCGCGTTCGCGGATCAGCGCGGCGCCGGTGAGGATGATCGACAGCATGGTGATCTGGTTGATCACTTCCATCACCGAGCCGAACCAGGCGCGGGTCAAGTTCGGGTTGAACTTCACCCGTACCGCCAGCTCGGCACTTTGTGCCACGGGGGCGCGGTAGCGGCGAACGAACGCGGCAACCTCGCTGGCGCCGATGCTCTGGATATAACCGGCACCGGTAAAGGCTTGGCTGACCTGGGTGGCATCGACGTTGAGCTGGATTGTCGGCGAGTGGCCAGCCAGCACGTCGCGCTGGAAGTTCGGCGGAATGTTCAGGGTGAAGGTGTACAGCCCGGCATCCATGCCGCGGTCCATCTGGCTCAGGTCGATGCGCGCCGGGGTGCGGAAATAAGGTGGCTGGAAAGCGTTGATCAGGCGCTCGGACAGTGGCGACTGGTCTTCATCGACCACGGCGATGGAGGCATGGGCCAGGCTCTCCGGCATGCTGGTGGCGGAGGAGTACACGCCGATGCTGAAGGCCCAGACGATCAGCAGCAGCAGGGCGATATCGCGTTGCAGGCTGCGAAATTCCTTGAGGCCGAGGTGGGCGATATTGGCCAGCTTGCGCATCAGGCCTCCTGCTTCTTGAGGAAGCCTGCGCAGAGCAGGGTCAGCAACGGGATCGTCAGTAGCAGGGCGCCGAACGCCGTGTACAGATCGGCGAAACCCAGGGCCTTGGAAAAGGTGCCGCGGCTGATCACCAGAAAGTGCGAGGTCGGGTAGATGTTGCCGATCAGCGCGCCGACCCCCTCCAGGGACGAGACTGGGTAGATCAACCCGGAGAATTGGATGGCCGGCAGCAGGGTGGCGATAGCGGTACCGAAGACTGCGGCGATCTGGCTACGGGTAAAGATCGAGATCAGCAGGCCGAGGCCGGTGGCGCAGGTGATGTAGAGCAGGCCGCCGAGCAGCAGGGTTGCCAGGCTGCCCTTGAGCGGCACATCGAACAGGGTCACGGCCAACAGCAGCAACAGGATGAAGTTGAGCATGCCCAGGGCGATGTAGGGCAACTGCTTGCCGAGCAGGAATTCCAGGCGCGTCACCGGCGTGACGTACAGGTTGATGATCGAGCCCAGCTCTTTTTCGCGCACCACGCCAAGGGCGGTGAGCATCGCCGGAATCAACATGAGCAACAGCGGAATGACCGCCGGGACCATGGCCTTGAGGCTTTCCACGTCCGGGTTGTAGCGGTAGCGCACTTCCAGGCCGGCGGGGCTGGCGGGCGGCGCCAGGCTCGAGCTGCGCGCGAGGTTGGCCAGGTAGTCGCCGTGCACGCCTTGCACGTAAGCCTTGATGGTTTCCGCACGGGTCGGCATGGCTCCGTCGATCCACATGCTGATCTGTGGGCGGGCGCCGCGCTTGAGGTCGCGGCCGAAATCCGGCGGAATTTCCACCGCCAGGCTGATTTTTCCGCTGCGCATGCGCCGTTCCAGGTCGTCGTAGCCCTGCAGCGGCGGCTGTTCGATAAAGTAGCGCGAGCCGGACAGGTTGAGGCGGTAGTCCATGCTGGTGGTGGTCTGGTCGCGGTCGAGTACGGCGAAGGTCAGGTCCTCCACATCCAGACTGATGCCGTAGCCGATGATGAACAGCAGCAGCGCGGTGCCGAGCAGGGCCATGCTGCCGCGAATTGGATCGCGGTACAGTTCCAGGGTTTCCCGGCGGGCGTAGCTGAACAGGCGGCGCAGGCTGAAGTGTTGGCGCCGATTGCGTGCTGGTTGTGGCGCCGCATCGGGGCTGAGCGGTGTGCTGGCGGCGGCGTGCGGGCCGGCGTTGGCCGCCTCTTCCAGGTAGGCGATAAAGGTCGCCTCCAGAGTCGCCAGGCCGCGGCGCTCGATCAGGCGTTGCGGCGTGTCGCTGGCCAGCACCTTGCCGGCATGCATCAGTGAAATGCGGTCGCAGCGTTGCGCCTCGTTCATGAAGTGGGTGGAGATGAAGATGGTCACGCCATCGTTGCGCGACAGGTCGAGCATCAGCTGCCAGAAGCCATCGCGGGCCACCGGATCGACGCCCGAGGTGGGCTCGTCGAGGATCAGGATTTCCGGTTTGTGGATCACCGCGACCGCCAGTGACAGGCGTTGGCGCACCCCCAGCGGCAGGCGCTCGGGCAGCATATCGAGCACGCCCTGCAGGTCGAAGCGCTCGGCCATCGCTGCCACTCGTTCGACGATCTCGGGGCGCGGTACATGGAACAACTGAGCGTGCAGCACCAGGTTCTGGCGTACCGTCAGTTCGCTATACAGCGAGAAGGCCTGGGACATATAGCCGACCCGGCGGCGGGTGGCCATGTCCTTGGGATTCACCGTCTGGCCAAACAGCAGGGCCTCGCCCTCGCTGGTCTCAAGCAGGCCGGTGAGGGCCTTCATGGTGGTGGACTTGCCGCAGCCGTTGGAGCCGAGGAAGCCGAAAATCTCCCCGCGTTCGATACGGAAGTTGACGTGATCGACGGCGACGAAATCGCCGAAGCGACAGGTCAGCTCGCGTGCTTCGATGGCAATACGCGGTGCTCCATCGCCCCTGGCAGTCGGCGTGCGGGGTGGAATCACCAGCGCCTGATGGCCCTGGCGTCTTGCCTCCGGTAGCAGGGCGATGAAGGTGTCTTCCAGTGTGGCGCAGCCCTTGGCCTCGCGCAGCTCTTGCGGTGTGCCGGTGGCCAGCACCTGACCGGCATCCATGGCCACCAGCCAGTCGAAACGTTCGGCCTCCTCCATGTAGGCGGTGGCGACCAGCACACTCATCTGCGGGCGTTGGCTACGGATACGAGCGATCAGTTCCCAGAACTGGTTGCGTGACAGCGGGTCGACGCCGGTGGTCGGTTCGTCGAGGATCAGCAGGTCGGGGTCGTGGATCAAGGCGCAGCACAGGCCGAGCTTTTGCTTCATACCGCCGGACAGCTTGCTCGCGGGTCGCTCGCGAAAGGGGGTCAGGCCGGTGCTGCTGAGCAGGTCGTCGATGCGCCGGGTGCGCTCGGCGTGGTCCTGGCCGAACAGGCGGCCGAAAAACTCCAGGTTCTCGAGCACCGAGAGCGTCGGGTAGAGGTTCTTGCCCAGGCCCTGGGGCATATAGGCGATATGCGGGCAGACCTGGCGGCGGTGGCGGCGTGTTGCCATGTCGCCGCCGAGCACCTCGATCCGCCCATCCTGAATCTTTCGTGCGCCGGCGATCAGCGCCAGCAGGCTGGATTTGCCGACGCCGTCCGGGCCGATCAGGCCAACCATGCGTTGTGCTGGAATCTCCAGGCTCACCGCATTCACTGCGCAGGTCTTGCCGTAGCGCAAGCTGACCTGGTCCAGCCGGGCGACGGCTGTCGGCGTCTCGCTCACTGCGGAACCTTGATCGCCAGATGCTCAGGCCATTCGACCTGCGGGTCGAGACGCAGGTAGGCCATGCCGGGTACGCCAGTCTTGACCTGAGCCAGGTGGCGGCGCAGCAGGTCAGGGTCGATGCGCGCCTTGACCCGGAACATCAATTTCTCGCGCTCGCTGGCGGTTTCCACGGTCTTTGGGGTGAACTGGGCGACGCTGGCGACATAGCTGACCTTGGCCGGGATTACATACTGCGGCACGGCATCGATGACCAGGCGAACTTCGGCCCCCAGGGCGACCCGTCCGGCTTGGCGCTCGGGGAGAAAGAAGGTCATGTAGACGTCGCTCAGGTCCACCAGGTTGAGTACCTTGCCGCCCGCGCCTATGACTTCGCCCGGCTCGCTCACCCGGTATTGCACGCGTCCGCCGCGCGGGGCC
The DNA here is from genome assembly GCF_035621475.1 of Pseudomonas paeninsulae. NCBI lineage: Bacteria > Pseudomonadati > Pseudomonadota > Gammaproteobacteria > Pseudomonadales > Pseudomonadaceae > Pseudomonas > Pseudomonas paeninsulae. The sequence goes on along the minus strand of NZ_CP141799.1, from coordinate 5,017,905 downwards.
TTGAGCTGGCTGTCGGCAATGTCGATCTGCAGCCGCGTCACGCTGGCTTGGGCAGCCTCCACGGCGGACTGCGCTTCGATGACTTGGGACTGTGCCGCGGTAATTCCCGCCTGGGCGGAGATGACCTGGGAGCGCGATGCGGCCAATGCCGCCCGGGCGCTTTGCAGGCGTGCCAGGTCGTCATCCAGTTGCTGCTGCGCCATGGCGTTGCGCTTGACCAGGATAGCGCTGCGGGCATGGCGTTTATCTGCTGCCGAGACTTCCGCCTGACGCTGCCTGACGATGGCTTCGGCGGTGACTTTCTCACTCTCGCGCAGGCTGACCTGGGCGCGGGCGGTCAGCTGGCTGTTTTGCGCCTGACGCATCTGCGCCTGGGCCTGGGCCAATTGCGCTTGCAGCACCTGGGTGTCCATGCGCGCGATGATTTGTCCGGGCTGGACGAACTCGCCTTCCTCGACCTCGATACTGGCAATGCGTCCGGCCAGCTTGCTCGCTACATCGACATCGGTGGCCACGATGCGCCCGTTGCCGCTGGCGAAACCTGCGGCCAGGCCAGCGGGCTGCAGCTCATACCAGAGCAGGCCGGCGACGGCGGCGATGACCAAGGCAATAGCGATGCGGGAAATCCAATGCTGGCTGCTTGACATATTCATCCATGGTGTCTCAAAGGCAGGCTAGGGGGGCGCCGTGCATGTCGCCGGGGCGAGCGGGGCAGTGCCGCGTCCGGGCCACGGGGCCGGAATGCTGGCGAACAAGCTATTTTCAATTATGTGGCAGGTGGGGGTATTAGCCCTTGATACAGGTCAACCGCCAGGCCGCTCTGCGGGGCATCGGGACGCCGGCAGCCGCAATCGGCAAGCCACTAATCGGTGCTGGGTGATGACCGCGCTGCAGGGCCGTCCAGCCAGATGCGCTCGCGGTGATTCGACTGCAGGGCGATGCGCCGCAGGTCGGCGACCTGATCGTGCAGGTTGGCTTCCCGTTGCCGGACAAGGCTGTGCGCCTGGTAGACGACGCGTTCGGCGACACGCCCCTGCTGGGCGGTCAGCCGCCGCTGTCAGAGCAGCAGGCTGACCAGGCCCAGGCTCAGGAGCGCTGCTGCCAACGCCGCATGGGCTGGATCCGCGAAGAGTCGTTGCTGTCGTCGCGCAGTGCTGGTTCCCTGCGCCAGGGGTCGCTCAACGCCGCGCGAGGATTGCCGCCCATTGTTCGGCACTGACCGGCATCACCGACAGACGGCTACCTCTGTGTACCAGGGGCAGTTCCAGCAAGGCGCTTTGCGCCTTCAGTTCGGCCAGTGGAATGAGCCGGCTGAAGATTTCGACAAAGGTCACGTCGACCGCGCTCCAGGGATTTTTCTCACTACTGGCCTTGGCGTCGAAGTAATGGCTGTGCGGGTCCAGCGCCGTCGGGTCGGCATAGGCGAGGCTGCTGATGCGGGCGATGCCGGCGATGCCCGGTTCGGGGCAGCTGGAGTGATAAAAGAACAGCTGCTCGCCAATCTGCATGCTGCGCAAAAAATTTCGTGCCTGATAATTGCGTACGCCATCCCAGCGGGCTTGGCCGAGGCGCTGCAGGTCGTGGATCGACAGTTCGTCGGGTTCCGATTTCATCAGCCAATAAGGCATGATTTTTGCTCCGTAAGATCGGTCCTTGCTGCGTGCTGATGGTCGTGCGCGCAGCCGGCGACCGTTTGGCGCCATAAATTGCTTGGTTGTGGCGGTAGGCAGACAATGCCGGCCTTTACGCCAGACAGTTAGAGCGACCGATAAAAATAAAGCCGCCGGTCCACCGTGCGCAGCATGCCTCGAAGGGGGAGGCATCCAATGAAACGTAAACCAGATCTTTTGTGGGTATTAGTCGTCCTGTTCAGCCTGGGCGTGGTTACTACGGGTTACACCCAGAGCCAATGGGAGCGCCAGGGTGAGGCGCCCGTGAGTGTCACCCAGCAACCTTGATCCGCTTGCTTGATCCGCCATGTGCCGCAGGGATCGCGGTGCCATCAACGCCGCTCAGTACCACGCCTTGTCCGTCACCGTCGCCTTGAGCGGCACATCCCAGCTGGCCAGCGCCAGCCGATCTACCTGCTGACATTCATGCGCCAGGCCCAATAAGGTCGGTTTGTGCCATTTTTTGCGCACTGCGCGATACGCCAGGCTGCGATCGTAAAAGCCGCCGCCCATGCCGATGCGTCCACCGTGGCGGTCGAAGCCGACCAGTGGCAAGAGCACCAGGTCCAGCGCCCATACCTTGCGTTGCTGCGCACGATTGTGGCGGGGCTCGGGGATGCGGAAACGATTGGGTTGCATGATTTCGTGCGGACGCACGCGTTGAAACACCATTTTGCTGCGCGGCCAGGCGTTGAGTACCGGCAGGTAGGTGGCTTTGCCACGGCGTTGAGCGGCGCGTAACAGCGGCCTGGGGTCGATTTCGCCATTGCTGGGCAGGTACAGGGCGATGTGTCTGGCGCGCCGAAACAACGGGTGTTGCGCCAGCTGTCGATACAGCTGGCGGGCGGCTCGGCGTTGCGCTTGAGGGCTGAGGGCACGGCGCTTTTGCCGCAGCAGGCGGCGTAATTGCGGGCGGGTCAGGTCGGTTGAGTCGAGCATGATCAGGCGTGACACCTGTTGCCGGCAGAGGGCCGCAGGTGTGAAAGAAAGACTCCCCGACGTGCCGCTGTCGGCTTAGCCCTTGAACCCGAAAGTTCAAGGTGGAGGTTGCAGGAGGCGTTAAGGCTTTCCGTCAGGCGGACATGCACACCGGCCCCAACATGCAACCCCCGGGTTTGTGCGTATCGGCTCAGGGACATCACCAACTGGCGCACACTCCAGGGAGCAGCGGCCAGTATACCTGAAACCACTGCGCCGTAATTAGCGAGCTTGGCCATTGTCATCGTCATCACTGGCCAGGGCATGGTCGACGCGTGCGAGCAGGTCGCGCACATGGTCGCGGGTCGAGGTCGTTTGCTGACCCAGGTTGTCCAGGTCGTCCTGCTGGTGCAGCAGATCGTGGGTGATGTTCAGGGCGGCCATCACCGCTATGCGGTCGGCGCCGATGACTTTGCCGCTGCTGCGGATCTCGCGCATCTTGCCGTCCAGGTAGCGCGCGGCGCTTTCCAGGTTGGCGTGTTCGCCCGGCGGGCAGGCGATGCAATATTCTTTGTCGAGAATATGGACGGTAACGGTATTCGACTGGGTCATGAGTCCTGCTCCAGGGCTTTGAGGCGCGAAATCATGGATTCGACCTTGTGTCGGGCCATTTCGTTCTTTTCAATTAGATGGGAGCGTTCCTCGCGCCAGGCCTGTTCATGTGCCAGGAGAACCCGGTTGCGGGCCTTGAGCTGCTCGACGCGCTGAATCAGTTGGTCCAGCTTGGTCGTGAGGGCGTGCAGGTCGACGTCTTCCATGGGGTCTCGCTAAGGCAAGGATTGACCGGACTATATAGGCTTGTACCTGGAAGAGGTCAAACCTTGCGCCGGCCTTGGATGGTCTTGGCGCGTCTGCCGGTGCTAGGATACGAGGCCTTCATTCTAGTGATTGCGCCGCTTGGCGCCTAGTGATCTATGCCGACTTCAAGTTCTCCTTATACCGCTTTCGCTGCGCTGCTCGCCAACAGCGGTCATCCCGTTTCCCCGGCCGAGTTGCATGGCCTGCTGCTGGGTCGCAGCTGTGCCGGCGCCGGCTTCGATATCGACGCCTGGCTGGTGGATGCCGCCGAGCTGCTCGGCGCTGCCCCGCAAGACAACGTGCGCCAGGCGCTGCTTGGCTTGCAGGAGATGGTCAAGGGCGAGCTGTGCGGTGACGAGGTCACGGTGGTGCTGCTCTTGCCGTCCGATGACGCGCCGCTGGGCGAGCGTGCTGCGGCCATTGGCCAGTGGTGCCAGGGTTTTCTCGGCGGCTTCGGCCTGACCGCACGTGAGAACGCCCTGAGCGCCGAGGCGATGGAGGTGCTGCAGGACCTCTCGGCCATTGCCCAGGTGCAGAACGCCCTGGAAGAGTCGGAGGATGGCGAGAACGACTACATGGAAGTGATGGAATACCTGCGGGTGGCCCCGCTGTTGCTGTTCAGTGAATGCACCAAGCCTGTAGCCGCGGCCGCCAAACCGTCGCTGCACTGATTTTTTACGCATTAGAAATGGATCCAGCCTGCCCATGATCAGCATCCCCAAGTCGGAATACGTCCGTCGACGCAAGGCGTTGATGGCGCAGATGGAACCCAACAGCATCGCCATTCTGCCGGCGGCGCCGGTGTATATTCGCAATCGCGACGTCGAGCACGTCTACCGCCAGGACAGCGACTTCCAGTACCTCTCCGGCTTTCCCGAGCCGGAGGCGGTGATCGCGCTGATTCCCGGCCGCGCACATGGCGAATACGTGCTGTTTTGCCGCGAGCGCTCTCCCGAGCGCGAGCTGTGGGATGGCCTGCGCGCCGGTCAGGACGGTGCGATCAGCCACTATGGTGCAGACGATGCCTTCCCGATTGGCGACATCGACGACATCCTTCCCGGTCTGATCGAAGGCCGCGAGCGGGTGTACTACGCCATGGGTACCAACCAGGAGTTCGACCGCCACCTGATGGAGTGGATCAACGTGATCCGCTCCAAGGCGCGTCAAGGTGCGCAGCCGCCCAACGAGTTCGTCGCCCTCGACCACCTGCTGCACGACATGCGCCTGTACAAATCGACCAACGAGGTCAAGGTGATGAAGGAGGCCGCGCAGATTTCCGCGCGCGGCCATGTGCGCGCCATGCAGGCCAGCCGTGCCGGCCTGCATGAGTTCCACCTGGAAGCCGAACTGGACTACGAATTCCGCAAGGGCGGGGCGAAGATGCCGGCCTACGGCTCGATCGTCGCGGCCGGCAAGAATGCCTGCATCCTGCACTACCACGAGAACGATGCGCCGCTCAAAGACGGTGATCTGGTGCTGATCGACGCCGGTTGCGAGATCGACTGCTACGCCAGCGACATCACCCGCTGCTTTCCCGTCAGCGGCAGGTTTTCGCCCGAGCAGAAGGCCATCTACGAGTTGGTGCTGGCGGCCAACGAAGAGGCGTTCAAGCATATCGGCCCCGGCAAGCACTGGAACGAAGCCCATGAAGCCACGGTGCGGGTGATCACCGCCGGCCTGGTCGAACTGGGTTTGCTGCACGGCGAGGTCGACGAACTGATCGCCTCCGAGGCCTACAAACCCTTCTACATGCACCGTGCCGGCCACTGGCTGGGCATGGATGTGCACGATGTCGGCGACTACAAGATCGGTGGCGAGTGGCGGGTGCTGGAAGTCGGCATGGCCATGACCGTCGAGCCGGGCATCTACATCGCCGTGAATAACACCAATGTGGCGAAGAAATGGCGCGGCATCGGTGTGCGCATCGAAGATGACGTGGTGGTGACCAAGAGCGGTTGCGAGGTGCTTAGCCTTGGCGTGCCGAAAACCGTCGCCGAGATCGAGGCGCTGATGGCCGCCGCACCCACAGTGGCGGCCTGAAACCATGCAGCGAGTCGATCTGGCAATCATCGGCGGCGGCCTGGTCGGCGCCAGCCTGGCCCTGGCCCTGCAGGGCGAGGCCAAGGCGCGCGGCTGGCGGATCAGCCTGATCGAACCTTTTGCGCCGGGCGAAGGCTATCAGCCGAGCTACGATGCGCGATCTACCGCGCTGTCCTACGGTACGCGGCTGATCTACCAGCGCTTTGGCTTGTGGCAGGCCATCAGTGAGCGCGCCGAACCGATACTGCAGATCCACGTCTCCGATCGCGGCCGCTTTGCCGCGGCGCGCCTGAGCGCCAAGGACGAGGGCGTGCCGGCGCTGGGCTATGTGGTGGAAAACGCCTGGTTGGGCCAGTGCCTGTGGCAAGCCCTGGATCAACAGGTGGTCAGTTGGCGCACCCCGGCGCAGGTGACTCGCCTGGATGCGCTGGAGAAGGGTTATCGACTGACCCTGGATGATGAGTCCAGCCTGGAGTGCGATCTGGCGATTCTGGCCGATGGTGGCCGCTCCGGCTTGCGCGAACAGTTGGGCATAGGCGTCAGCCACAGGCCCTACGGCCAGAGTGCGTTGATTGCCAATATCAGTCCGCAGGACGATCACCAGGGGCAGGCCTTCGAGCGCTTCACCGCAGACGGGCCGATGGCCATGTTGCCGCTGGCGGACAAGCGCTGTGCGCTGGTCTGGACTCGCTCAACGGCAGACGCCGAACGCTTGCTGCGGCTGGATGAGGCAGGCTTTCTCGAGGAATTGCAGCAGGCCTTCGGTTATCGTCTCGGCGCCTTGCGCCAGGTCGGTGCGCGGCATCTGTACCCGCTGGCACTGACCGCGGCCGAAGAGCAGGTGCGCTCCCATCTGGTGGTGCTCGGCAATGCCGCGCACAGCCTGCATCCGATTGCCGGGCAGGGCTATAACCTGTCCCTGCGCGATACCCTGGCGTTGGCCGAGACGCTACTGGCCAGCAGTGCGCCGCTGGGCGATCTGGCCACCTTGCAGGGTTATCTGCAACGGCAGCGGGTCGACCAGCAATTGACCGTGGGCTTTTCCGATCAGGTCACTCGCCTGTTCAGTAGTGGCGAGCCGCTGCTGGCCGCCGGGCGCGGCCTGGGCCTGCTGGGCCTGGATCTGCTGCCACCGGCCAAACGCTGGTTTGCCCGCCAGGCCATGGGCCTGGGCACCCGTATGGAGCGCTAGGCAATGACGGCTCGTCGTTTGGCGCGCAAGGCGCGCATGCTGCGCTGGGCGATGAATCTCTATCCGCCCTACCTGGGCGCCGGGGTGTGGGTGCGGCATATCAGTGCGGACTTCCGTCAGGTGCAGGTCAAAATGGGCCTGAGCTGGTACAACCGTAATTATGTGGGCACCCAGTTCGGCGGCAGTCTGTATTCGATGACCGATCCGTTTTTCATGCTGATGCTGATGGAGAACCTCGGACGCGACTATATCGTCTGGGACAAGGCCGCCCACATTGACTTCATCGCGCCGGGCAAAGGCCCGGTGTATGCAGACTTCAGCGTCGGCGACGAGCTGTTGCAAGACATCCGTGCGCGGACCTGCGCCGGCGATAAATACCTGCCCGAGCTGCAGGTCGAGGTGCGTGACGGCGCCGGAACCCTGGTGGCGCGGGTGCACAAGACGTTGTACGTGCGGCTCAAGCCCCGTGCCCGACAGGCAGTTTAAGGAATCAACATGCGTGCGGATCTAATCATCGTGGGTGCCGGTATGGTCGGCAGCGCCCTGGCGTTGGCCCTGCAAGAGCAGGGCTTGGACATTCTCCTGATCGACGGTGGGCCGCTCAGCGTCAAGCCGTTCGATCCTGCCGCACCCTTCGAACCGCGGGTCAGTGCGCTGTCGATCGCCAGTCAACGGGTACTCGAGCGTCTTGGCGTATGGCAGGGCGTCGCCGCGCGCCGCAGCAGTCCCTATGCCGAGATGCAGGTGTGGGATGGTTCCGGTACCGGGCAGATTCATTTCAGTGCAGCCAGCGTGCATGCCGAGACGCTCGGTCATATCGTCGAGAACCGTGTGATCCAGGACGCCTTGCTCGAGCGTCTGCACGAGGGCAATGTCGGCCTGCTGAACAATGCCCGCCTGGAGCAGTTGCGCCGTTCCGGCGACGACTGGCTACTGACCCTGACCGATGGCCGCCAGTTGCGTACGCCCTTGCTGATCGCCGCCGATGGCGCCAACTCGGCGGTGCGCCGCCTGGCCGGTTGCGCCACTCGTGAGTGGGATTACCTGCACCATGCCATCGTCACCAGTGTGCGCTGTGCCCAACCGCACCAGGCCACGGCCTGGCAGCGCTTCACCGACGACGGTCCGCTGGCCTTTCTACCCTTGGCTTCAACGCCAGGCGAGCACTGGTGTTCGATCGTCTGGTCGGCCACCCCGAGTGAAGCCGAACGCCTGATGGCGCTGGACGACGCCGGTTTCTGTGTCGCGCTGGGCAAGGCCTTCGAGCATCGCCTGGGCACCGTGCTGCACGCCGATCCGCGGCTGTGCATCCCGTTGCGCCAGCGCCATGCCAAGCGCTACGTCGAAGATGGGCTGGCGCTGATCGGCGATGCCGCGCACAGCATCCATCCGCTGGCTGGGCAAGGCGTCAACCTGGGCTTTCTCGACGCTGCAGTGCTGGCCGAGGTGCTGCTGCATGCCCTGGCGCGTGGTGAGCGTCTGGCCGATGAGCGCGTGCTGAGCCGCTACGAGCGTCGGCGCATGCCGCATAACCTGGCGATGATGGCGGCGATGGAGGGCTTCGAGCGGCTGTTCCAGGCCGATCCATTACCGCTGCGCTGGCTGCGCAACGCCGGCCTCAACTGGGTCGACGAATTGCCCGAGGCCAAGGCGCTGTTCGTCCGTCAGGCGCTGGGCCTCAGCGGCGATCTGCCGGAACTGGCGCGCGCCTGAAGCCGTCGCAACATCTTCCCTGTGTCACCCGTCACTGCGCCTGCAAAAGGCGCGGCGCACGGTGTTGCGGATTAAAAGGTTGGCGAAGATTGACCTAGGTCATGGCGGATTACGTCTGTGGGGCGAACAATGGTTGAGAAACGAAATGACATTCACTATTATTTAATCTTTCGACTCACCTTCGCTCAAGAGGCAGGATTCATGCAGGTAAGTAAGCGTTTGTTTGCCGCACTCACCCTCACTGCGCTGGCCGGCGCCGTCCAGGCTGCCGATGAAGTGGTGGTCTACTCCGCCCGTATCGACGAGCTGATCAAGCCAGTCTTCGACGCCTATACCGCCAAGACCGGTGTAGCGGTGAAGTTCATCACCGACAAGGAAGCGCCGCTGCTGGCTCGCCTGAAAGCCGAAGGCGAGAACACCCCGGCCGACATGCTGATCACCGTGGATGCGGGCAACCTCTGGCAGGCCGAGCAGGAGGGCGTCCTGAAGAAGCTCGATTCCCAGGTGATCGCGAGCAATATCCCTGCCCAGTATCGCTCCAGCACCGGCGCCTGGACCGGCCTGTCGCTGCGTGCGCGGACCCTCGTCTACTCCACCGAGCGGGTCAAGCCGCAGGAGCTGTCGACCTACGAAGCCCTGGCCGACAAGAGCTGGGAAGGTCGCCTGTGCCTGCGTACCAGCAAAAAAGTCTATAACCAGTCACTGACGGCCACCCTGATCGAGACCCACGGCGCCGAAAAAGCCGAGGCGATCATCAAGGGTTGGGTCAGCAATCTGGCGACCGATGTATTCGCGGACGATACCGCATTGATCCAGGCGATCGACGCCGGTCAGTGTGATGTCGGCATCGTCAACACCTATTACTTCGGTCGCCTGCACAAGCAGCAGCCGGACTTGAAGGCCAAGCTGTTCTGGCCTAACCAGGCCGACCGCGGTGTGCATGTCAACCTGTCCGGTGCCGGTGTCACCTTGCACGCACCGCACCCCGAGGCCGCACTGAAGCTGCTGGAGTGGATGACCACCGAGGACGCCCAGGGCCTGTTTGCCAGCCTGAACCAGGAGTTCCCGGCCAACCCGCAGATCGCGCCGTCCGCTGAAGTGGCTGCCTGGGGCAACTTCAAGGCCGACAGCATCCCTCTGGAAGTGGCCGGCAGGCGTCAGGCCGAAGCGACCATGCTGATGGATCGCGCCGGCTGGAACTGATCCAGGTCAGTGTCTGAGCGGCAACGGCAGAATCGCTTCGGTTTCCTGCTTTAGGCTGCAGTTATACTCCACGCCCCGGCTTAGTCCGGGGCGTTGTGTTTATGCCGTCGAGAAAATAGTTTCGAGGATTGTGCGTGGCCCTTCCTGCCCAGCGTCGCTGGTATCCCATCGCTTTTGCCGTTGCCCTGTTGGTATTGCTGCCGCTGAGTGTGCTGCTGTTCAGCTGGCATGAGGTGGATCGGCAAATCTGGGCTCACCTGTGGCAAACCCAACTGCCGCGCCTGATCGGCAACACCCTAATGCTGGTGCTCGGCGTCGGGGTCGGGGTCACTGTGCTCGGCGTCAGCCTGGCCTGGCTGACCAGCCTCTGCGAATTTCCTGGGCGGCGTTGGCTGGATTGGGCGCTGATGTTGCCCTTCGCCATTCCTGCCTATGTCCTGGCTTTTGTCTTCGTCGGTTTGCTGGATTTCGCCGGGCCGGTGCAAACCTTGTTGCGCGACTGGTTTGGCGCTGGCCTGCGTCTGCCGCGGGTGCGCTCCACCGGTGGGGTGATCATCGTCCTGGTGCTGGTGTTCTACCCCTATGTCTACCTATTGGCGCGTAATGCATTTCTGGCTCAGGGCAAGGGCCTGATGGAGGCGGCAAGGGTGCTCGGGCAGAGCCCCTGGCAGGCGTTCTGGCGGGTGGCTCTGCCAATGGCGCGACCGGCCATCGGTGCGGGTTTGGCGTTGGCGATCATGGAGACTCTGGCCGATTTCGGCGCAGTATCGGTGTTCAATTTCGATACCTTCACCACGGCCATCTACAAGACCTGGTACAGCTTCTACAGCCTGACCAGTGCCACCCAACTGGCCAGCCTGCTGTTGCTCGCGGTGATGCTGGTGCTCTATGGCGAGCGCCGCGCTCGCGGTGCCGTGCGTCCGGCCAACGAGCGGCCCCGGGTCAAGGCGCTCTACCACCTCAGGGGCGGCCAGGCACTGGCCGCCAGCGTTTGGTGCGGCCTGGTGTTCGCCTGTGGTTTCGTCATTCCCGTGCTGCAGTTGCTGGTGTGGTTCTGGCAGCGCGGCCGTTTCGATCTGGACGAGCGCTACACCGCCTTGATTCTGCACACCGTCTACCTCGGCGGCATGGCCGCGTTGATCACGGTCACTGTGGCCTTGCTGCTGGCTTTTGCCCGCCGTATGGCACCGACTCGCTTGATGCGCTCGACCGTCAGCCTGGCCAATCTCGGCTATGCGTTGCCGGGGTCGATGCTGGCGGTGGCAATCATGCTGGCCTTCAGCTTCCTCGATCGCGAGCTGGTGATTCCGTTATCCAGTTGGCTCGGCGGCGCGGGCAAGCCGATCCTGCTCGGCAGCTTGTCAGCCTTGTTGCTGGCGTATCTAATTCGCTTCATTGCGGTGGCCTACGGGCCACTGGAGAACAGCCTGGCGCGGATCCGGCCATCGTTGCCGGAAGCCTCGCGCAGCCTGGGGGTCGGCGGTATCGGCCTGTTCTTCCGAGTCTACCTGCCGCTGCTGGTGCCGGGGGCGATGTCGGCGGCGCTGCTGGTGTTCGTCGATGTGCTCAAGGAAATGCCCGCGACCCTGCTGATGCGCCCCTTCGGCTGGGGCACCTTGTCGGTGCGGGTGTTCGAGATGACCAGCGAGGGCGAATGGGCCCGTGCCGCGCTGCCGGCCCTGACCCTGGTGCTGGTCGGTCTGCTGCCGGTGATCCTGCTGATCCGCCGTTCGGCGCGGCGGATCAGCTAGGGGGCGGACCGGGACGCCGGCCGCTCATGAGCGCAGCGAACAGTCCACCGTTCGGCCGCGGAGAGTACGTCCAACGGCCAAGATGACCCGCGGCGGTCTTGCGGCTACAATGCGCGCCATTCGCTGCGGAGCGTCATTGCGATAGCCCGGGCCAGCGCCCTGTTGCAAAGGGCTCAGCCGGGTTCAGCACTTGCCCGCAGCTCTGCCAAGCCCGGAAGGAGACACCCATGGGACAGCGCACCCCTCTGTATGACCTGCACCTCGCCTTGGGTGCCAAGCTGGTCGATTTCGGTGGCTGGGATATGCCGCTGCACTATGGCTCGCAAGTCGAGGAGCATCACCAGGTGCGTCGCGATTGTGGGGTCTTCGACGTTTCCCATATGTGCGTGATCGATGTCGGCGGCAGCCAGGCCAAGGCCTATCTGCAGCACCTGCTGGCCAATGACGTGGAGCGTCTGCACCTCTCCGGCAAGGCCCTGTACAGCGCCATGCTCAACGAGCAAGGTGGGGTGATCGACGACCTGATCGTCTACCTCACCGACTCCGCCGAGGGGCAGAGCGGCTATCGTCTGGTGGTCAATGCCGCTACCCGCGACAAGGATCTCGCCTGGATGCGTCAGCAGAGTGGTGCCTTCGCCGTCGAACTGCATGAGCGCAGCGAACTGGCCATGCTCGCGATCCAGGGCCCGCATGCCCGCGCCAAGACCTGCGAGCTGGTGACCCAGGCCCGCGCCGCGCTGATCCACGAACTCACGCCGTTCCAGGGCCTGGCGGAAGGCGACTGGTTTATCGCCCGCACCGGCTACACCGGCGAGGATGGCCTGGAGATCATGTTGCCGGCCGATCAGGCCGTGGAATTCTTCAATGACCTGGTCGGCGCCGGCATATCGCCGATCGGCCTGGGCGCACGCGATACCTTGCGCCTGGAGGCCGGGATGAACCTGTACGGCCAGGACATGGACGAGAACGTCACGCCGCTGGCGGCCAACATGGCCTGGAGCATCGCCTGGGCACCGGCCGGGCGTCAATTTGTCGGGCGCAAGGTGCTGGAAGAGCTGAAAAATACGGGTGTCCAGTCCAAGCTGGTCGGCCTGGTGCTGGAGGAGCGTGGTGTGCTGCGCGCCCATCAGGTGGTACGGGTTGAAGGCATGGGCGAGGGTGAAATCACCAGCGGCAGCTTCTCCCCGACCCTCGGTAAGTCCATCGCCCTGGCGCGCGTACCGACCGCCACTGGCGAGCGCGCCGAGGTGGAAATTCGCGGGAAATGGTATCCGGTCAGGGTGATCAAACCGATGTTTGTCCGCCATGGCAAGGCCCTGATCTGAACGCGACTGCAGGCTGCGTGGGGGATGCCGCACCAAGCCTGTAATCCAGATGGATCTGGGAGTGCCGTCACCCGCTGGGTGCGGCTGTGTGCGCTATGTTGCAATGACTTGCTTTCGCTAGGAGGGTGTTTACAAATTACTGCGCTTGACCATGCCGCGTTGAAATCAGCCTCGAGTGCGAGCCCAGTCAAAATGCTCATGTACTACTCGTACACTCCGCTTTTGACTCGCTTCGCTCGCCCTACGGGCCAGCCTGCGGCTGTTACTCCGCTGCGCTGCGTTTCGGTTGATTTCGCCTTGCCAGGCCATCGCTCGCTATTTTTGTAAGCCCCCTCTAAGGCCAACCCCTGCTAAATTCTCCTGACGGCGCGGTCGCCGTCATGTCTTACGAGGAACGACACATGAGCACTATCCCCGCCGATCTGCGTTACGCCACCAGCCACGAATGGGCCCGTCTGGAAGCCGATGGTACGGTCACCATCGGTATCTCCGATCACGCCCAGGAAGCCTTGGGCGATGTGGTCTTCATCGAACTGCCGGAAGTCGGCAAGACCCTGGCTGCCGGGCAGGAGGCCGGGGTGGTGGAGTCGGTCAAAGCCGCATCCGATATCTACACGCCGGTGGGCGGCGAAGTGATCGCGATCAACCAGGATCTGGCCGACAGCCCCGAGAGCGTCAACAGCGATCCCTATGCCAGCTGGTTCTTCAAGCTCAAGCCAAGCGATGCCAGCGAGCTGGACAAACTGCTGGATGCGGCCGCCTACAAGGCGACTGCCGACAGCGACGCCTGATCGGCTCGCGCCAAACCGGCCCGTCGGGCTGGTTTGCGCACATGGCGCGGTGTCTTGCCCTGGTGGATAGAGCCTCGCGATGTCGAGGCTTGGTCATTTCCATGCGCCCTCGACCCGCTTAGTGATGCCCGCCCGGCGTCCGTTGCCTGACTGTTCACCGGCATCGCCAACGCCTGGATCGGGGCGGTTTCCTGCTAAGGTAGACGCCCGCCATCCAGCGTGTCTGCTTGATTGATTGCCCATGCCTGAACTGCCTGAAGTCGAAACCACCCGCCGCGGTATCGCTCCCTTTCTCGAAGGTCAGCGGGTTACCCAAGTGATTGTGCGCGAGCGTCGTTTGCGCTGGCCGATCCCGGAAGACCTGGATGTGCGCTTGTCAGGGCAGCGCATCGAGTGTGTCGAGCGGCGGGCCAAATACCTGCTGATCAAGGCCGAGACCGGTAGCCTGATCAGTCACCTGGGCATGTCCGGCAGCCTGCGCCTGGTTGAGTGTGGCCTGCCGGCGGCCAAGCATGAGCATGTGGACATCGAACTGGAGTCCGGTCTGGCCCTGCGTTACACCGATCCACGGCGGTTCGGCGCGCTGCTCTGGAGCACTGATCCCTTGCATCACGTGCTGCTCAGCAAGCTCGGTCCGGAACCGCTGACCGAGTCGTTCGACGGCGAGCGCTTGTTTCAGCAATCGCGAGGTCGTTCGATGGCGGTCAAGCCCTTCATCATGGACAACACCGTGGTGGTCGGGGTCGGTAATATCTATGCGAGCGAAGCGTTATTCGCCGCCGGTATCGATCCCCGGCGCGAAGCCGGTTCGATTTCCCGGGCGCGCTATATGACCCTGGGCGCGCAGATCAAACGCATCCTCGTCCATGCCATCGAGCGCGGCGGCACCACCTTGCGCGACTTCGTCGGTGGCGACGGTCAGCCGGGTTATTTTCAGCAGGAGTTGTTCGTCTATGGGCGCGGCGGTGAATTTTGCAAAATCTGCGGCACCACCCTGCGTGAACTCAAGCTGGGGCAGCGCGCCAGTGTCTATTGCCCACGTTGCCAGCGCTAAGCGGTGGTGAAAAAACTCTCGCCTACTGCGGCCGCCTCCAAGCGACCGCAGCGGCGTTGCGCTACGTGAAAAGCAGGGTCATTTAGCTCACTAAACTCCCTTGCTTTTCACGCAATGCGCCTTGCCGCGAACGCCTGGAGACGGCCTCGCGACGGCGCTCGATATTTTCACAACCTCTGAGCGGTTGTGAAAAAAACTCGCGAACGCTTTTCATGCGATTGACGGGCGTCACGCTGACAATTTCAAGAGCACTGTTATAGTTACTGGCACTGCCTCCTAATAGCTGAAGGATCGCCCCGATGAAACTGTTTCCCTCAACCGCTGTTGTCCTGGCGCTGACCGCTGGCTTGCTGGCGCTGCCGGCACAGGCGGAAGTGGTGCAAAACGCCAGTGGCGATCCGCTCTACACCGCCGAGGCGCCAGACGCCTTCTCGATGGTGGCGGATCTGCTGATTGCTCGTCCCTTGCTGATCGCTGCCACCGTGATCGGTGCCGGTGTATTTGTCGTGGCGCTGCCGTTCGCCGCTACCGGTGGTGGTATTGGTGATGCCGGCCGGGCCCTGGTGGTCGAGCCGGGCAAGGCGGCCTTCGTGCGCTGCCTAGGGTGCACCGGGGATGGCTACAACAAGCGCCAGTGATTGCGCTTGAACGCACACTGAATGCCTGACGCCGGCCGCGGCCTGCTTCTGCGATTACGGTCGTTTAGCTGGATTTTCCTGTTTGCCCTGCTGGCCCTGAGCTTCTGGTTCAGTGCCGGCTGGCTTGGCTTGTGCGCCGGCCTGGCGCTGTTCCTGTTCGGCATGCAGTGCCTCGAGGAGGGGCTGCGCCAGCTGGCCGGCGGCAAACTGGAGCGCCTGCTGGCGCTGAGCACTGCCACGCCCTTCAAAAGCCTGATGTTCGGCGTGAGCGCCACCATGCTGGTGCAGTCCAGTTCTCTGGTGTCGCTGCTGACCATCGCCTTCCTCAGTACCGGCCTGATCCAGTTGGCGGCGGGAATCGCCATCCTGTTTGGTGCCAACCTGGGCACCACCAGCGGTATCTGGCTGCTGGCCCTGGCTGGGCAGAACGTCAGTCTCGGCCCCCTGGCGTTGCCTCTGCTGGTGTTTGGCGTGCTCGGCAGTTTCACCGGTCCGCGAGGGCCTGCTGTCGGCCGGGTGGTGTTGGGTGTGGCGTTCCTGTTTCTTGGCATCGACCAGATGAAGGCCGGCTTCTCCAGCGTGGCCGGCGACTTCGACCCCCTGCAGTACCAGCTGCCCGGCATTGCCGGCCATCTGCTGTTTACTGGTGCAGGCTTGCTGATCACGGTGTTGCTGCAGTCCAGCCATGCCACCCTGATGCTCACCCTGACCGCCCTGGCGGGTGGCCAGCTGGCGTTGGAGCAGGGCTTGGCAATCGCCATTGGCTCAAACCTGGGCAGTACGGTAACGGCGGTGATCGGCGCCCTCGGCGGCTCGCGCGCCGGACAGCGGCTGGCCTTGGCGCATGTGCTGTTCAACCTGAGCAGCGGAGCCCTGGCGCTGGCCCTGCTGGTGCCGTTGGCGATTCTGGTGCAGTGGCTGACGGCGCCGCTGGGCCTTGGCGGCAACCTGCTGATTCAACTGGCGCTGTTCCATACCCTGTTCAATGCCATGGGCGTGAGCTTGTTCTGGCCGTGGCAGGGTGCGCTGGCGGGCCTGCTGGAACGCTGGCTGCCGGACCGCGAAGAACCGCGGGTGCTGATCACCGAGCTGGCCGAGCCGGCGACTGAGCCGACGCGCGCGCGTTATCTCGACGACAGTGCCCTGGCCAGTGCCGACAGCGCGGCTCAAGCAGTGGTGCTGGAGTTGCAGCACCTGGCCCGTCTCAGTCTGGAGGTGATTTGCCACGCGCTCTATGTGCCGGTGGATCAGCTCGAGCGCAGCCGTCAGGACGAACGCCTGCTGAGCGCCCGCCCCGATCCCCGTGCGCTGGATGCCGAACAGCTCTACCAGCGGCATATCAAGGGCGTGTACAGCGACTTGCTGAGTTTCATGAGTCGCCTGGAAGTCAGCCTCGATGAGGCGCATCAGCACTTCTGGGTCAGCTGTCAGCTGGCGGCGCTGCAACTGGTGGACGCGGTGAAAGATGCCAAGCACTTGCAGAAGAATCTCGGCCGCTACCTGCACCAGGACGACAGCAGTGCCCGTCAGAGCTATGTCGAGCTGCGTCGACACCTGCTCGGGGTGCTTCACGAGGTACGCGAACTGGGTCGGCTCGAACTGCCAGATACGCTCTTGGATGAGCGCCTGCGGCAGTTCGACGAAGGGGCGGCAGCCTTCGACAGTGGCTTTCGCCAGCGCCTGTTCGCCGCCGTGCGTGAACGCCGGCTGGATGGCCAGCAGGCCAGTTCGCTGATGAATGACCTGGGCTATGTCAGCCGTATCACCCAGAGTCTGCGCAACGTACTGCTGCTCGGGCAGGGTGAGGGTAACGAGCTGTTCCGCCCGTTGCGCCAACTGGTGGCCGAGGATGGCCCGTTGATTCAGTTGGATTGAGGTATCAGTGGCCCGCGTTGCCAGGCTTGCTCGGCGCTAGCTACCGCCGTGGTGGCTTAACCACTGCGCTGGTGCCGACGCCGCGTGGGTCGCTGGCCGCCTCGACCTGGTTGCCCTGCTTGTCCCAGAACAGCACCTGCTGGTTACCGTAACTGCGCTCCAGAGCCTTGAGTTGATGGCCGCGGGCGCGCAGGGCGGCAATTTGCGCCGGGCTGAAGGTATTCGGTTCGTGCTCGATCAGATCCGGGCGATATTGATGGTGATAGCGGGCGACGCTCGGCCAGCGGGCAATCGGTTGGCCATCGAAGTACTCGAGCATAGCCAGCAGCACCATGCTCGGGATGCGGCTGCCGCCAGGGGTGCCGAAGCTGGCGAACTCGCTGGGGCTTTCGATAAAGCTCGGGCTCATGCTCGACAGCGGGCGCTTACCGGCGGCGATGGCGTTGGCCGGGCTGCCGACCAGGCCGTAGGCATTGGCGCCCTGGACATCGGCGGCGAAGTCGTCCATCTCGTCGTTGAGCAGCACGCCGGTGCCGGGAGCGATGAAGGCGGCGCCAAACGGCAGATTGATCGACAAGGTTGCGGCCACTGCATTGCCGTCAGCATCGAGCACCGAGAAGTGGGTGGTATGGTCGCCTTCGTGCCAGCCACCAGCAGGTGGCAGGCTGTCGCTGGACGTGGCTTTATCTGGCTCGATGCTGCCAGCCAGTTGGTTTATATAGCTTGGCGCGAGCAACTGCTCTTGCGGATTGGCGACAAAGTCCGGGTCGCCGAGCAGGCCGCGATCGCGGTAGGCACGGCGCAGCGTTTCGACGACAAAATGCGTGCGTTGCACCGGTTCGGCCTGGCGCCATGGCAGTTGCTGCAAAATCAGCAGGCTCTGCGCCAGGGCTAGGCCGCCCGCCGAAGGAGGCGGCGCACTGATCAGCTCGCGACCATCAGCCAGGGGCACGCGCAGGGGGTGACGTTCGACGATCTGGTACTCGGCCAGGTCGCGCAACGACCAGATGCCGCCGGCAGCGCGCACGCCACTGACCAGCTTCTCGGCGATATCTCCGGCATAGAAGCCGGCATGGCCGTCGCGGGCCAGGCGTTCCAGGGTCGTGGCCAGCTCCGGTTGGCGCAGCAGGGAGAACTCTGCGGGGATATCGCGTTCATCGTCGAGGAAAATCCGCGCGCTTTCCGAGTCGTCGCGCAGGGCGGCCAAGCGCCAGCTCGCCCGCTCGCGGTAGACCCTGTCGATGCTGATGCCGTCGCGGGCCAGGCGAATTGCCGGGGCCAGCGAGTCGCGTAGCGGCAGCCGGCCGAAGCGTTCAGCCAGCAGTACCAATGCGGCGGGCAGTCCGGGAATGGCGGCGGCCAGCGGGCCGTTGAGCGATAGCGGCTTCTGTACCTCGCCGTCACGCCGGTAGAGGTCGACGTGAGCGGCCAGAGGCGCTCGCTCGCGGGCGTCGAGAAAACGATAGGTGGGTTGTTCGCCGGCTTCACGCAGCAGAAAGAAACCGCCGCCACCCAGGCCCGAACTGTAAGGCTCGGCCACGGCCAGGGCAGCGCTGATGGCGACCGCCGCATCGAAGGCATTGCCGCCCAGAGCCAGGGTTTCCTGGCCGGCGACAGTGGCGGCGGGGTGGGCGCTGGCGATGGCCGCGCGTCCGGGTTGTTCGGCTGCCTGCAAGCCCAGGGCGAGCAGCAGCAACAGCGAACTGGTGAACAGGCGCCAGGGCAGCGCGCCGAGATTCAGGCGGTGCATGGCGTCAAGCCTTGCCAGTAATGATCAGGTACTTCTCCATCAGCTCGTCCTTGCTCTCGACGTGATTCTCGTCGAGCGGGATGCAATCCACGGGGCAGACTTGCTGGCACTGCGGCTCGTCGTAGTGGCCGACGCATTCGGTGCACAGGTTGGGATCGATCACGTAGATCTCCTCACCCTGGGAGATCGCGCCGTTCGGGCATTCTGGCTCGCAGACGTCGCAGTTGATGCAGTCGTCGGTGATGATCAGGGACATGGAATAAACGCTCCTGTCGCAGCCTTCGGCGACGACATTCTCAAACAACAATAGGCAGACAACGATGGCGAATTGTGCCGGATTGTTGGGGCCGGCGCCATGTGTGGGCGCGGGTCGGGAACAGGACATTTGGGCTGTAGGAGCAGGCCATGCCTGCGAACCGGCGCTGCCCGCAATACCGATCGCACGCATGGCGTGCTCCTACAAGGGTGGTCGCTCAGCGTTTGAAACGCTCGTGCAGGGCATCGGCCACGGCAGGATGGACGAATTTGCAGATATCACCGCCCAGCGCGGCGATCTCGCGCACCAGGGTCGAGGAGATATAGGAGTATTTTTCCGACGGAGTGAGGAACAGGCTCTCCACGTCCGGCGCCAGTTGACGGTTCATGTTGGCCAGCTGGAACTCGTATTCGAAGTCCGAGACCGCGCGCAGGCCGCGCAGAAACACATTGGCACCCTGCTCCTGGGCGAAGTGCGCAAGCAAGCTGGAGAAGCCGACCACCTCGACATTCGGCAGGTGCTTGGTCACCTCGCGGGCCAGTGCGACTCGTTGTTCGAGGGGGAACAGCGGGTTTTTCTTCGGGCTGGCGGCCACTGCAATGATGACGCTGTCGAACAGACGCGCGGCGCGTTCGACCAGATCGCCATGGCCTTTGGTGATGGGGTCGAAGGTGCCTGGGTATAACACTCGATTCATCGTGACGTCCTGGCGGATCTGTTGGGGAGTCGGATGGTAGCGCAGCGATGAACTGCGGCCAAGTCAGGCGTGTGCCACACGAGCCCGGCGGGGCTCGTGAATGCCCGGCGATCAGGCGTGCTTGAGGCGCTCGGCCAGTTGGGTTGCCAGCTGCGCGGTCAGGCCGTAGATCGACAGTTGCGGGTTGGCGCCGATGCTGGTGGGGAACAGCGAGCCGTCGTGGATCGACAGGTTGGCCAGCTGGTGATGCCGGCCCTGACTGTCGGTGACCGCCAGGCGCGGGTCTTCGCCCATGGCGCAACCGCCCATGACGTGGGCGCTGCCCAGGCGGGTGCGGTAAATTTCCAGGCTCAAGCTGTCGATCAGGCGCCTGGCTTCGCCAAGGGTCTTTACGTAGCCGGCGTCGGCATGCAGGGGCAACACCGCCTTGGCGCCGGCGGCAAACTGGATCTCGGCCATGCTGTGATAGGCGCGGCGCACGCCATCCCAGGTGTAATCGGTCATCTGATAGTCAAGCACCGGGCTGCCGTCGTCACGCAACTCGACAGTGCCTTCGGCGCTGTCCGGGTGAAAGCCGTCGCGCAGCAGGGCCAGCATCACGTTGGTGTTGGGCAACTGCTTCATGCGCATGGCGTTGTCGATGCCGAAACGACCGAGCAGGGTGGCGGTCAGGGCCGGTTGCAGCGGCGGCACTTCCAGTTTGTAGGACAGGCGGCCAGCCGTGCCGTCATCCCACTGGAAGTGATCGGAGTAGATCGATTGCGGCGCGCCGTAGAAGGGGTTGATCACCTGTTCGAATAGCGCGGCGGAGAAGTTCACCAGATGCAGGAAGGTGCGCTTGCCGGTGCGCTGGTGCGGGTCCGGCGCCTGGGAGCGCAAGAGAATTCCCGGCGTATTGATGCCGCCGCCGGCCAAGACATAGTGCTTGGCCTTGACCCGGATCTTGCGGCCGTTTGGCGCCACGCTGCGTTCGTCCATGCCCAGGCACTCGATGCCGGTAACCCGCTCGCCATCGATCAGCAGGCGTTCGGCGCGGGCCAGATAGAGCAGCTCGCCGCCTTGGTCCAGGGTCGCCGGGATGGTGGTGACCAGCATCGACTGCTTGGCGTTGGTCGGACAGCCCAGGCCGCAGTAGCCGAGGTTCCAGCAGCCGCGCACGTTGCGCGGGATTACATGCCACTGGTAGCCGAGTTTCTCGCAACCGCTGCGGATCACCTCGTTGTTGGCGTTGGGCGCTACGGCCCAGGGCGCAACGCCCAAGCGTTGTTCCATCAACGCAAACCAGGGCGCCATCTCCTCCTCGCTGTGGCCGGTGACGCCATGCTCCCTGGCCCAGTGCTGCAGGGTCGGTGTGGGGGTGCGAAAGCTCGAGGTCCAGTTGATCAGGGTGGTGCCGCCCACCGCGCGGCCCTGCATGATGGTGATGGCGCCATCCTTGCTCATGCGGCCGATACCTTCCTGGTAGAGGCTGGCGTAAGCCTCGGCCTCGAGCATCTTGAAGTCGTCGCTGGTCTTCAGCGGCCCTTCCTCGATCAGCAGCACCTTGAAGCCCGCCGCGCTGAGGATCTCCGCCGTGGTGCCGCCGCCTGCGCCGCTGCCGACGATGGCGACATCGGCCTCCAGGGTCAGGTCGTTGTCCAGGCGCGAGCCGTCGTAGGTTTTCCAGCCGCGGGCCAGGCCTTGCTTGAACATGTCGGGTACGGGCATTTCGAATTCTCTTGTTGTTCTGGGCCGGTGTGGCGGCTCTGCGGTGGGTAGCGCTGCGCTCAACCTGCGCGGCCCGGCCCATCCTACGTACGTAGGGTTTTAGACCGTGGGCGGGCCGGGGTAGCCGCAATGCGCCCAGGACTCGGCGCGGCTATACCAGCTCATCATCACCAGTTGCAGCAGGGAGGCATGACCCATCTTCAGCAGGCCGATGGAGCTGTTCTGCCAGCGATTGAGGAACGCCTGCACCTCGGCTGCCGAGGCGTTCTGCCAGCTGCCCCAGACCCCGGTCAGTGGGCCGCGGGTCAGGGGCATGGCCAGTACGTCGAACAGTTGCACGGTCAGCTTGAGCAGCTCGGGCGACAGGTGGTTGAGGCTGTAGTCGAGGCTTTCGAGGGTGCCGTTGACGGCCTGCGCCATCCTCGCTGGAGCCACCGCGCCTTCCAGCATCACTGGAATCAGGGCCTGGAGGAAGGGCAGGTCGGATTCGCGGATGACGCTAAAGCCGACCTTGGGCGTGCTGGCCGAGCAGCCGCTGAGGCTGGCGGTCAGCCCGGCAGTGGCGAGAAAGGCCGAGCCGAACAGGCCGACTTTCAGCAGGTTGCGCCGCGACAGGTGCGGGTGGGCAATCGTGGTGTCGTTCATTGTTGTTATCACCTGGATCGGCTTGTGTAGGGGGCGGGGCGCCTAGTTCCATGCCTGCGACAGCGACCATGCAAAAACATCGCGGGCATGGCCCGCTCCTACAAAGGAAGAGCTAGCGCACGAACAGCTTGTAGACCAGCTTGTGCAGCGTCTTGCCATAGGGTGGATAGATCAGCTTGGCGGCATTGAGGCGTTGCTTGATCAGCACGCCCTTGGCCTTGCTGAAGGTCAGGAAGCCTTCGTGGCCGTGGTAATGACCCATGCCGGATGGGCCAACGCCGCCGAACGGCATATCGTCCTGGGCTACGTGCAGCAGGGTGTCGTTCAGGCACACGCCGCCGGAATGGGTCTCGTGCAGCACGCGCTCTTGTTCGCCCTTGTCGTAGCCGAAGTAGTAGAGCGCCAGCGGCCGGGGGCGCTGATTGACGTAGGCGAAGGCCTGCTCGATGCCCTCGTAGGGGACGATCGGCAGCAACGGGCCGAAGATTTCGTCCTGCATCACCTGCATCTCGTCGCTGACATTCAATACAACGGTGTGCGGCATGCGCCGGCCCTGGGTTTCGGGGTACAGCGCAACCAGGGTCGCGCCCTTGCTCTCGGCATCGCGCAGGTAGCCGTTGAGGCGCTGCTGCTGGCGCTCGTTGATGATCGCGGTGTAGTCGGGGTTGTCCTCGAGCTGCGGGTAGAAGCTCAGTACCGCCTGGCGGTAGGCCTCGACGAAGCCTTCCACGCGGTCTCTCGGCACCAGTACGTAGTCGGGCGCCACGCAGGTCTGCCCGGCATTCATGGTCTTGCCGAAGGCGATGCGCTCGGCGGCGTCGGCCAATGGCACAGTGGCGGAGACGATGGCCGGCGACTTGCCGCCCAGCTCCAGGGTCACTGGGGTCAGGTTCTCGGCAGCGGCGCGCATCACGTGCTTGCCGATGCTGGTGGCGCCGGTGAACAGCAAGTGGTCGAACGGCAACTTGGCGAAGGCCATGCCGACTTCCGCCTCGCCCAGCACCACGCTGACCAGGTCCTCTGGGAACACCTTGGCCAGCAACTCCTTGATCAGTTGCGAGGTGGCCGGGGTCGACTCGCTCATCTTGATCATCACCCGGTTGCCGGCCGAGAGCGCGCCAACCAGCGGGCCAATGGCCAGAAACAGCGGGTAGTTCCAGGGCACGATAACGCCGACCACACCGAGCGGCTGGTAGACCACCTTGGCCGAGGCCGGTAGGAACTGCATGCCGACGCTGCGCCGCGAGGGTTTCATCCACTTCTTGATGCGTTTGCTGGCGTAGTGGATGCCGTGCAGGCTGGGCATCAGTTCGGCGAGCAGGGTCTCGTCGGCCGAACGGTTGCTGAAATCCTGGGAAATCGCCTGGACCAGCGCGTCGCGCTCGTTGCTCAGCCGCTCGCTCAGGGCCTTGAGCCACATCAGCCGCTGCTCGGCGGACGGCATTGGGTTGGCCTGGTACGCCTGGCGTTGCAGGGCGAAGCTGGTTTCCAGCTGGCTGATCTGCTGCTGGCTATGTTGCGGGTCTTGTAGGTAGGCGATGTCGGCGGCCATGTGCAGTTCCTCGGCATTGCAGTCCTGTCGACCCGAGAAGGGGAGGCCTGCGGAAAGGGTATGCTGGATTTTTAGAGCAATTGCTCTAATCTGTCAAATAACATGACCCCCGCCAGGGGGCCAGCGCACCCAGGCGAGTGATTAGCCGCTGCCCAGAAGCTGAGCCTGGCTAGCCTATTGCGCCTTCCACCCTGTACCTTTGCCGGGCACTTGCAGTCGAGATCGAGCAGTTATGGCAGCGCCACCGAAAACCCGCGAACGCATCATTCAGGCCAGCCTTGAGCTGTTCAATGCCCAGGGCGAGCGCAGCGTCAGCACCAACCACATCGCCGCGCACCTGGGCATTTCGCCGGGTAACCTGTACTACCACTTCGGCAACAAGCAGGCGATCATCGCCGAGCTGTTCGGCCAGTATGAGCGCCACGTCGACAGCTTCCTGCGTCTGCCGCCCGCCCGGCCCATGACCATAGACGACAAGACCTTCTATCTGGAGGCGCTGCTCGCGGCCATGTGGCACTACCGCTTCCTGCATCGCGATCTGGAGCATCTGCTCGACAGCGATGCCGAACTGGCCGAGCGCTACCGGCTATTCGCCCAGCGTTGCCTGCAGGGCGCGCAAGGCATCTACCAGGGCTTCGTCGAAGCCGACATTCTGTTGATGAACCCTGCGCAGATCGAGGCGTTGGCGCTCAATGCCTGGATCATCATGACCTCCTGGGTGCGCTTCCTCTGCACCACCCGCAGCCAGCCCGGTGAGCTCAGTGAAGCAATGTTGCGCCGCGGCATCTATCAGGTACTGGCGCTGGAAGGCGGCTATATCGCGCCTCAGGCGCAGGCGGCGGTGGATGCCCTGTACCGGAAATTACATGTGCCGCTGGAACAGGTGATCTGATTCGAAACTGGCGTAGGCGAGTCGGGCCGTGCGGGTTAGGCGCGTGGCGCCGAGCTGTCGGTACGCACAAAACTTGTTGCGCCGTAACCCATCATCGAGGCGCTGCTGATTCCGCTCGGTGGGTTACGCGGCGCCCGGCAACCGTGTCGCCTGCCTAGGTCGGTGCCCTGCGCCGCTAACCCACCTTACGCCAGCGTCTCCAGCCATTGCGGAATGCGCCGCTCCAGGTAGTAACCCGGTCGTCGCGGCGAGCCGTCGATAAAGCCGACATGGCCGCCCTGCTCATGCAGCTCGAACTGGGTGCTGGGCGACAGCTCGTCGGCCTCGGGCAGGCTGTGGCGGAACACGAAGGGGTCGTCGGCGGCCTGGATGATCAGGGTCGGGGTTGCGATGCCGCTGAGGAAGTAGCGGCTGGACGAACGCTTGTAGTAGTCCTGGGCATCGCTGAAACCATGCAGCGGCGCGGTGATGCGGCCGTCGAAGTCCCAGAAGGTGCGCATGCCGTCCAGCGCGCCGAGGTTGTCCAGGGTGGTCAAGCGATCGGCCATGCCCTGGTGGGCGAACAGGCGCTGCTTGGTCTTCACGTAGGCGACCATCTCGTTCATGAAGTGCGCCTGGTAGATCCGCGAGAAGCCCAGGCCGAGGCGATCCGCGCATTGATCCAGGCGAAACGGCACCGATACCGCGGTGGCGCCTTGCACCCGGCTGTCGCTGCCGCTTTCGCCGAGGTACTTGAGCAGCACGTTGCCGCCCAGCGAATAGCCGACGACATACAGCGGGGTCATCGGCCGTTGCGCGCGCAGGTGGCTGATCGTCTCGGCCAGGTCGTCGCTGGCGCCGGAGTGGTAGCCGCGCGCCAGCAGGTTGGGTTCGCCCGAGCAGCCGCGCCAGTTCAGCGCCACGCTGGCCCAGCCGCGCGCCGCCAGGGATTGCTGCAGGCCGAGCACATAGTGCGAACTGGACGACCCGGTCAGGCCGTGCAGCACCAGCACCAGCGGCGCCTCGGCTGCATGTGGACCGTGCCAGTCGAGGTCGAGAAAGTCACCGTCCTCCAGCCACAGGCGTTCACGCGGGCGCTGCAGTTGCGGTGGCTTGCGACACAGCGGGTTCCACAGGGTCTGCAAGTGCGGGCCGGGTAGCCACCAGGCGGGGTTGAAGGTCGGACTCATGCTTGTCGCTCGTCGCGCGGATGCAATCCGGGGAAGTTGTGGCTAATCGACAATACGCCGCGGATTCCACCCGGGCTACAGGGGCTGGCTGATGCGCCTGCATGTTCCGGGTTGGCCAGGACAGTGGCGGGATGCCGTCTCAGCCCCCCTGCGCGCTGCGCTGCCACAGTGCGTAATACACCTGACCGGCCTTCTGCTCACGGTGCTGGCGCCAGTTGCCGGGCAGGCCGAGGCTGGAGGGCGGATGTTCGCTTTCGGTGTAGATCCAGGCATCCGCCGCCAACCAGCCGTGTTGCTCCAATAGGTTGCAGGCGGGCAGGAGCAGATCCTGGCTGAACGGCGGGTCGAGAAACACCAGGTCGAACGCTGTGGCGGCCTGGGTCTGCAGGTAGACCAGGGCATCGCTTTGCAGCAACTGGCCGTTCTCGCAGTTCAGGGTCTGCAGGTGGCCGCGCAGGCCGGCGATGGCGCTGGGGTTGCTATCCAGCGCCAGGGCACTGCCGGCCCCGCGTGACAGCGCTTCGAGAAGCAGTGCGCCGCTGCCGGTGAACAGGTCGAGTACCGAGGCACCTTCGATGTAGGGTGCCAGCCAGTTGAACAGGGTTTCGCGCACGCGATTGGGTGTGGGGCGCAGGCCGGCGGCCATTGGGAAGTTGAACTGGCGCGAACGCCATTGCCCGCCGATGATCCGCAGTTGGCCATCGCCACTATGGGCTGTGCCCGCTTTGCTTGGCTTGCGCATTAGTGCTCCGGTACGGCTGAGGGTTGTTCGGCGGGGTCGTCGCTGGGTGGCGGCAGTTCTTTCTGTTCGACGGTAGGGCCTGCGGTGACAATCACCAGCGCCTCAGGGTCGAGGTGCTTGGCCATGGCTGCCTTGACCTGCTCGGTGCTGAGGGCCTGGACCTCGCGCATGAAATCTTCCAGATGGCTCAGCGGCAGGTCGTAAAAGCCCATGGAGCCGAGCTGGCCAACGATCGCGGCGTTGCTCGCGGTGGACAGCGGGAAGCTGCCGGCCAGCTCGCGCTTGGCGTTGTCCAGTTCCTCCTGGGTCGGGCCGCTGGCCAGGTAGTCGCCCAGCATGTCCTTGACCAATTGCAGGGTGCCGGCGCTGAGTTCGGCGCGGGTTTGCAGGTTGATCATGAATGGCCCGCGTGCCTGCATGGCGCTAAAGCCGGAGTAGACGCCGTAGGTCAGGCCGCGCTTTTCGCGGACTTCGGTCATCAGCCGGGTGCCAAAGCCGCCGCCACCGAAAATCTGGTTACCCAGATAGAGCGCGGCGTAGTCCGGGTCGCGGCGGTCGATACCGAGCAGGGCGATCATCAGGTGGGTCTGGTTGGACGGGAACTCGATATGACTGAGGCCTGCTTGCGGCACTTCAGGCTGAGCAATGATGGGTAGGGCCGGGCCTTGCGGCAGTGCGGCGGAAACCTCTGCCGCCAGTGCTTCGGCTTCGGCACGCGAGAGGTCGCCGACCAGCGCGATCACGGCGTTGCCGGCGGCATAGGCCTTGGCATGAAAGGCCTGCAATTGCTCGCGGCTAATCGCCGGGACGGACTGTTCGCTGCCTTCGCTGGGGTGGGCGTAGGGGTGCTTGCCGTAAAGCCGCTCGAACAGCTGCAAGCTGGCGAGCTTGCCGGGGTTCTGCTTCTGGTACTCGAAACCGGCCAGCAGCTGGTTCTTGATCCGCGCCAAGCCATCGTCGGGGAAGGTAGGCTGGCCGATCACCTGATTGAACAGTTGCAGGGCCGGTTCGCGTTTATCCACGGCGCTCAGGCTGCGCAGACTGGCCACCGCCATGTCGCGGTAGGCGCCGTTGCCGAACTCGGCGCCGAGGTTTTCGAAACCGGCGGCGATGGCGCCGACGTCTTTGCCCGGTACGCCTTCGTTGAGCATGGCGTTGGTCAGCATGGCCGCCCCTGGCACGTCGTCATCCTGGCTGCTACCGGCGGCGAAGGTCAGGCGCAGGTCGAGCATCGGCAGCTCGCGCGCCTCGACGAACAACACCTTGGCGCCCTCGGCAGTTTGCCAGGTCTGGATCTCCAGGTTGCGCCGGCTCGGTGCCTGGCCGTTGAGTGCGGCGAGAGACTCGATGGCCGTCGACGGGGCGGGTTCGGCTTGGCTGCTGGTTTCGTCGGGGCGATTGTTCACCTGGACGAGAATCGCCAACAGCGCCAGTACCGCCAGGCCGAGCAGGCCGTAGCGCAAACCATTGCGCTTACTCATCATGCTTCTCCTCGGGTAGAACATGGGCGACGCTCAAGCGGTCGCGGGTAAAGAAGGTTTTCGCCGCGCTCTGGATATCGGCCGGGGTAACGGCTTCCAGTTCGGCCAGTTCCTGGTCCATCAGCGTCCAGGACAGGCCGACGGTTTCCAGCTGGCCGATGGCGGTGGCCTGGCTGGTGATCGAGTCGCGCTCGAAGACCAGTCCGGCGATGACCTGAGCGCGCACGCGGGCCAGCTCCTCGGCGGAGGGCGGGTTCTGCTGCAGATCCTGCAGCTCGCGCCACAGGCCGGCTTCGGCTTGCGCCAGGGTCTTGCCGGTTTGCACATTGGGCGTGGCGGACAGGACGAACAGGCTGTCGCCGCGCGGCTGGCCGTCATACCAGGCGGAGGCCCCGGAAACCAGTTCCTCGCCACGCTCCAGGCGCGACGGCAGGCGGGCGCTGTAGCCGCCATCGAGCAGGGTGGCGATCAGGCGCAAGGCATGCACCTGGCGCGGGTTTTCGGCGGTGGCCAGGCCCGGTACGTTGAAGCCCAGCATCAGGCTCGGCAGCTGGGTTTTCAGGTGCAGGGTGATGCGTCGCTCGCCCGGCGCGGCCAGTTCGCGGGGGATTTTCGCCGGTGGCACCGCGCGTGCAGGGATGTCACCGAAATAGCGTTCGGCGAGCACTTTCACCTCGCTGGCGCTGACATCGCCAACCACCACCAGGGTGGCGTTGTTCGGTACGTACCAGGCTTGATACCAGGCGCGCAGCTCCTCGACGGTCATGCGCTCGAGGTCGGCCATCCAGCCGATGGTTGGGGTGTGGTAGCCGCTGGCGGGGAAGGCCATGGCCTTGAACCGCTCGTAAGCCAGCGAGCTGGGCTTGTCGTCGGTGCGCAGGCGCCGCTCTTCCTTGATCACCTCGATCTCGCGGGCGAATTCCTCGGCCGGCAGCTTGAGGCTGGCCAGGCGATCGGCTTCCAGTTCCAGGGCCACACTCAGGCGATCCCGCGCCAGCACCTGGTAATAGGCAGTGTAATCATCGCTGGTGAAGGCGTTTTCTTCGGCGCCGAGCTCGCGCAGGATGCGTGAGGCTTCGCCGGGACCGAGCTTGCGGCTGCCCTTGAACATCATGTGCTCGAGGGCGTGGGACAGGCCGGTCTGGCCGGGCGTCTCGTAGCTGGAGCCGACCTTGTACCAGAGCTGGGACACCACCACCGGGGCGCGGTGATCCTCGCGGACGATGACCTTGAGGCCATTGTCCAGGCTGAATTCGTGAGTTGGTTGCGGCTCTGCGGCCAAGGCCGTCAGCGGCATGCAGAGCGCAGCGAGGAGCAAGGCGGCTGCGCGTTGGACTGTCATCTTCATCAATTGTCGACCTGTCGGACGGACCCGCTTGGACTTAGCGTCGGCGGGCGCGGAGGTGCTAGGATACGCATCCGTTTTACTGGCGGCCACGTCTGGTATGTGGTCTGAATATTACTGTGCGGTTTCTTCAGCTTTTTACCCGCCGCGCAGGCAATGTCTTAGACCCGCCCACTGGCGCGTCGCACCTTTGAGATAGCCGGCCTCCATGTTTGGTTCCAACGACGACAAGAAGACCCCCGCACCCAGCGCTACGCCGCCTGTGCCAGCAACTGCCGAGAACCCCGCGGAGAAACCCGTGGAGAAGAAAGACCTGTTCGGCTGGTTGCGCAAGAAGCCGCAAGAGCCCGCCAGCAGTCAGCTTCCGGTTGCCCCTGAGCCGACGCCTGCCCCTGAACCGCAAGCGTCAGTCGCCGAGACCGCTGCGCCAGCGGTCGAACCGCTTGCGCTGCCTGCCAGTGCCGTGCCCGCAATGACGCCGACGCCGACGCCGACGCCGACGCCGACGCCGACGCCGACGCCGACGCCGACGCCGACGCCGACGCCGACGCCGACGCCGACGCCGACTGAGTCTGTGGCCGAGCCGGTGCAGGCGCCGCGACCTTCGCGGTTCCGCATCAATGCCGGCAGTGAAGTGTTGCATCCAGTCGCTCACCAGCCTGAACCCGAGGCGCCGGTGCCGACGCCGGTTGCGCCGATCATGGAGCAGCCTGCGGTCGCGGAGGCGCTGGCCGAGCAGAACAAGCCGGGCGATAACCAGGGCGGCTGGTTCGCCCGTCTCAAGCTGGGCCTGTCGAAGACCAGTGCCAGCCTGGGCGAGGGCATGGCCAGCCTATTCCTCGGCAAGAAGGCGATTGATGACGAGCTGTTCGAGGAACTCGAGACCCGCCTGCTGACCGCCGACGTCGGTGTCGAAGCCACCAACCTGATTATCCAGAGCCTGACCCAGAAGGTCGCGCGCAAGCAGTTGACCGACAGCGGCGCCTTGTACCAGGCGTTGCAGGACGAGCTGACGGCGCTGCTCAAGCCGGTCGAACAGCCGCTGCGCGTGGATCAGACCAAGCAGCCCTATGTGATTCTGGTGGTGGGCGTGAATGGCGCCGGCAAGACCACCACCATCGGCAAGCTGGCGAAAAAACTGCAGCAGGACGGCAAGAAGGTCATGCTGGCCGCCGGCGACACCTTCCGCGCCGCCGCCGTTGAACAGTTGCAGGTATGGGGTGAGCGCAACCAGATCCCGGTGATCGCCCAGCATACCGGGGCCGACTCGGCATCGGTGATCTTCGATGCGGTGCAGGCCGCCACGTCGCGCGGCATGGACGTGCTGATCGCCGACACGGCCGGACGCCTGCACACCAAAGACAACCTGATGGAAGAGTTGAAGAAGGTCCGCCGGGTGATCGGCAAGCTGGATGACACGGCGCCCCATGAGGTACTGCTGGTGCTGGATGCTGGCACCGGGCAGAACGCGATCAATCAGACCAAGCAGTTCAACCAGACGGTAAACCTCACCGGCCTGGTCCTGACCAAGCTGGACGGGACCGCCAAGGGCGGGGTGATCTTCGCTCTGGCCAAGCAGTTCGGTCTGCCGATTCGCTATATTGGCGTCGGCGAAGGCATCGACGACCTGCGTACCTTCGAGGCCAACTCTTTTGTCCAGGCGCTGTTCCAGTCGCGGGAATCGTAATGATCAAGTTCGAGCAGGTCGGTAAGCGTTACCCCAACGGTCACGTCGGGCTGCACGAGTTGAGCTTTCGCGTGCGCCGCGGCGAATTTCTCTTCGTCACCGGTCATTCCGGTGCCGGCAAAAGCACCCTGCTGCGCCTGCTGCTGGCGATGGAGCGGCCGACTACCGGCAAGCTGCTGCTGGCCGGGCAGGATCTGGGGCAGATCACCAACGCGCAGATCCCCTATCTGCGCCGGCAGATCGGCGTGGTGTTCCAGAACCACCAGCTGCTGTTCGATCGCAGCGTGTACGACAACGTCGCCCTGCCGCTGCAGATTCTCGGCCTGTCCAAACCGGAGATCGGCAAGCGCGTCGGTGCCGCGCTCGAGCGTGTTTCGCTGGCGGACAAGGCCGAGCAGTTTCCCGGCGAACTCTCCACCGGCCAGCAGCAACGCGTCGGTATTGCCCGCGCGGTCGTGCATCGGCCGGCCCTGCTGCTCGCCGACGAGCCGACCGGCAACCTTGACCCGCGCCTGGCCGCAGAGATCATGGGCGTGTTCGAGGACATCAACCGACTCGGCACCAGCGTGCTGATCGCCAGCCACGACCTGGCGCTGATCGCGCGCATGCGCCATCGCATGCTGACCCTGCAACGCGGCAGGCTGATCGGCGATGGGGAGGCAGTCTGATGAGCGCCACCCGCATGCCACCCCCGCAGCCGGCGCAACGCGTTGGCGCCGCGCCGAAAAAGCACGAACCGAAAACCCCGGGCGACGAGCCGGACTTTCGCAGCCAGCTCGACGCCTGGCTGGAAAGCCACCGCGCCAGCCTGGTCGACAGCCTGCGGCGCCTGACCAAGCAACCGATCGGCAGCTTCTTCACCTGCCTGGTGATGGCCGTGGCCCTGAGTCTGCCGATGGGCCTGGCCTTGCTGCTGGACAACGTCGAGCGTCTCGGCGGTTCCTGGCAGCGCGCCGCACAGATATCCCTGTTCCTGCAGGTCGAGGCGAGCGAGGCCGAAGGCCAGACGCTGCGCGAACAGATTGCGGCGATGGACGATGTCGCCGCGGCCGACTGGATCAGTCGCGAGCAGGCCTTGCAGGAGTTCCAGCAGCAATCCGGGCTGGGCGAGGCGCTCAAGGACTTGCCGGAAAATCCGTTGCCGGGCGTGGTGCTGGTCACCCCCAGGGAAGTCGACAAGGTCACCCTGGAGGCCCTGCGTCTGCGTCTGGCCGACTTGCCCAAGGTGCAGCAGGCGCAGCTCGATCTGGTCTGGGTCGAGCGGCTGACGGCGATTCTCAGCCTGGGCGATCGCTTCGTCTTCGGCCTGACCCTGTTGCTGGTGATGGCCTTGTTGCTGGTGATCGGTAATACCATTCGCCTGCACATCGAGAACCGGCGTACCGAGATCGAAGTGATCAAGCTGGTTGGCGGCACTGACAGCTATGTGCGTCGGCCCTTCCTTTATATGGGCGCGCTCTATGGTTTGGGTGCCGGGCTGCTGGCCTGGCTGGTGCTGGCCTATGGCCTGGGCTGGCTGAATGACGCGGTGATTCGCCTGGCCGGGCTGTACGGCAGCAACTTCGCCCTGGCTGGCGTGCCGGCAGGTGACGGCCTGTCGTTGCTGCTTGGCGCCGTATTGCTAGGCTATATCGGCGCCTGGCTGGCGGTCGCCCGGCATCTGAATGAATTAGAACCTAGATAGGTAAGTTATTGTTTTTATTGATATTTACTATGTGTAAGGGAACTTGTACAGGCGTTCCTAGTCGTAGAACTCAGTGTTACACTGCGTTCGATTCGTGAGTCGGAGGATCCACATGTCCACTTCTTTGCAACCTGTTCATGCTTTAGTCCCGGGCGCCAACCTGGAGGCTTACGTGCATGCGGTCAACTGCATACCGCTGTTGACCCCTGAGCAGGAGCGCGAGCTGGCCGAGAGTCTGTACTACAAGCAGGACCTCGAAGCCGCTCGGCAAATGGTGCTCGCCCACCTGCGTTTTGTCGTGCATATCGCGCGCAGTTATTCCGGTTATGGCCTGGCCCAGGCCGACCTGATCCAAGAAGGAAATGTCGGCCTGATGAAGGCGGTCAAGCGTTTCAACCCGGAAATGGGTGTGCGCCTGGTGTCGTTCGCCGTGCACTGGATTCGTGCCGAGATCCATGAGTTCATCCTGCGCAACTGGCGCATCGTCAAGGTCGCCACCACCAAGGCGCAGCGCAAATTGTTCTTCAACCTGCGCAGCCAGAAGAAGCGCCTGGCCTGGTTGAACAACGAGGAAGTGCACGCGGTGGCGGAAAGCCTGGGTGTCGAGCCGCGCGAAGTGCGCGAGATGGAAAGCCGTCTGACCGGCCACGACATGGCCTTCGATCCGGCTACCGAGGCCGATGACGAAAGTGCGTTTTACTCGCCGGCCCAGTACCTGGAAGATCACCGCTACGATCCGGCGCGCCAACTTGAGGCCGCGGACTGGAGCGACAGCTCTGCCGCCAACCTGCATGAGGCCCTCGACGGACTCGATGAGCGCAGTCGCGACATTCTCTACCAGCGCTGGCTGGGCGAGGAGAAAGCCACGCTGCACGAGTTGGCCGCCAAGTACAACGTCTCCGCCGAGCGTATCCGCCAGCTGGAGAAAAGCGCCATGAACAAGCTCAAGGGCTCGATCGCGGCGTAGTTGCTGCGTGACCCGAACAAGCCGCACCCTGGTGCGGCTTTTTTCCGTCTGGAGAATGCGTATGAACATGCCGCCCCTGCGTGTGCAGCATGGCTTGATCTTTGTTGCCGTCGCCCTGCTGTTCTTCGCCTGGGGCGCCTGGCTGATGCGACCGCAACCGGCGGCGGCGCCACTGCCTTGGTTGGCCGAGTGGCAAACTGCCGTGCTCGTGCCCTTGGCCGATAACCGCCTGAGTCTGGCGATGTTGCGAACTCAGGTGGAGGGCGAGCTTTGGCTGCAGCCGCCGCGCTTGCTCTATCGTGCTGACTGGCAGGCGAGTGGCGAGCCCTGGACGCTGGAAGCCGAAGTCAGCCTTGATGAGGCCGAACGCGCCAGTCTGCTGGCCGCGGCGGGATTGAGCGTGCGCGACGCGGAGCAGCCGCTCAGCCAGCAACTACTGGCCGAGTTGGGCACGCATGCCATCGTCGCTCTGAGTCTCAAGCCGCAGCAGGCCGTGGCTGCTGAGCGTCTGGTCAGTAGCGTCGGCCAGCCGCGGCTACGCCTGGAGTTGGGCGAAGGCCAGGCCTGGGTCTATCCCGAGTCGGGGCTGACGGCACACACCGAAGACGAACAGCTGCTGCTGTTGCATGTGGTGCCACGGCAGGCCTTGAAGCAGCCTTGACACCAGCTGCAGGGACCCCGTCAGGATTTCAACCAACTCGGCCACCAGTCCGGAAGCGTGACTTGCAGTCGGCTGAGGTAGTGGCTGCCGCCGAGTTGGCGCATCTGCTGGCGAATCCAGCGGGCGCGCCGGCTGACTTGTGCGCTTGGCTGGCCGGCACTGCGTTGGCGTGGGTTCGGCAGTACGGCGGCCAGTAGGCTGGCCTGTTGGGCCGACAGGTAGGGCGCGCCGATATTGAAGTGATGCCGCGCCGCGGCTTCGGCGCCGAAGATACCGGTGCCCCACTCGGCGCTGTTGAGATAGACCTCGAGGATTCGCTGTTTCGGCCAGAGCAGCTCGATCAAACCGGTAAACCAGGACTCGATGCCCTTGCGCAGCCAACTGCGCCCCGACCAGAGAAACAGGTTTTTCGCCACCTGCTGGCTCAGCGTGCTGGCGCCGCGCAGCGAGCCGCCTTGCTGGTTGTGCACCAGCGCGGCGCGAATCGCGGCGATATCGAAGCCCCAGTGCTCGGCGAATTTCTGGTCTTCGCCGGCGATCACCGCGATTTTCAGGTCGTCCGGCAGCTCGCCCCAGGGGCGCCAGCTGCGCTCCAGGTCGATCGGTTTGCCGTCGATCCAGGATTCGACCTTGCGTTCGACCATCAGGGCCGTGCCAGGTGGCGGCACCCAGCGCAAGACCAGTACCAGTAGCGCCGAGCCGACCATGAGGCAGAGCAGCAGTTTGAATATGAGGCGGCGGATGGAGCGAAACATGCGGGCTTGGCCAGGGGGATTTTGCCGGCCATTATAGCGGCCGGTTTGCCCTTGTCTGGAGTGATGCATGGCGCGTCTATGGTTGTTGCTGTCTGCCTTCGCCGGTTTTACCGGTGTCGCCCTGGGGGCCTTCGCCGCCCACGGCTTGAAAAATCGGTTGAGCCCGGAGCACCTCGCGGTATTCCAGACCGGCAGCCACTACCAGTTGATCCACGCCTTGGCGCTGTTCGGGGTCGCCTTGCTGGCGCTGCAGGTGCCTGGCCGATTGGTGAATCTGGCCGGAGGCTGTTTCGCCCTGGGCATTCTGTTGTTCTCCGGCAGCTTGTATCTGCTGAGCCTCAGTGGCATCGGCGGACTCGGGATCATCACGCCGTTCGGTGGCTTGGCCTTTCTCGCCGGTTGGCTGTGCCTCGGCCTGGCGGGCTGGCGCTTCACCGGGCGCTGAACAGGGAGGCTGACGTTGCCAGTACCCGGTTAACCTGACCCTCGCGTCAGAATGCTGGACGAATGGCATCCTTTAGCCTTGGTCATCGCCCGCGATCGGGCTAGAATGCCCGCCCCTCCCAAGTTGTGACCGCTGCGTTATGCGTATTCAGTTGAACGGTGAATCTTTCGAACTGGCCGACGGCGCTACCGTTGCCGACCTGGTCAGCCGTCTGGATCTGACTGAACGCCGGGTCGCGGTCGAGCTCAACCTGGATATAGTGCCGCGCAGCCAGCATGCCGCCACCGCGCTTCGCGACGGTGATCGGGTCGAGGTGGTGCACGCGATTGGTGGCGGTTAACAGTCCGTCGAAAACTACTGCGCTCGGCTAGACCGTGTTGAAGTCAGTCTCGAATGCAAGCCCAGTCAACATGTTCATGTACAGTCGTACGCTGCGCTTTTGATTCGCTGCGCTCACCCCTTCGGGGCCAGCCTGCGGCTGTTACTTCGCTACGCTGCGTTGCGTCTGATTTCGCCTGGCTACGCACCCCGACCTAGCCATCGCTCGCTACATTTTCAAAGGCCTGTTATCAGGCGCCCAGCTAGGAGTTTGCAATGAGCCAAGTACGTAGCGACAAGCCTTTTACCCTGGCCGGCCGTACCTATCAGTCACGTCTGCTAGTCGGCACCGGTAAATACAAGGATCTCGATGAGACCCGCGCGGCTATCGAAGCCTCGGGGGCGGAGATCGTCACGGTCGCTGTGCGCCGCACCAATATCGGCCAGAACCCGGGTGAGCCGAACCTGCTCGACGTTATCTCGCCTTCGCGCTACACCATCCTGCCCAATACCGCCGGCTGCTACGACGCCGAGGATGCCGTGCGCACCTGTCGCCTAGCCCGTGAGCTGCTCGATGGTCACAAGCTGGTCAAGCTGGAAGTACTGGCCGACCAGAAGACCCTGTTCCCCAACGTGATCGAAACCCTCAAGGCCGCCGAAGTGCTGGTCAAGGACGGTTTCGATGTGATGGTCTACACCAGCGACGACCCGATCATCGCCCGCCGGCTGGCCGAAATGGGCTGTATCGCGGTGATGCCGCTGGCCGGCCTGATCGGTACCGGGCTGGGTATCTGCAACCCCTACAACCTGCGCATCATCCTCGAAGAGGCGACCGTACCGGTGCTGGTCGATGCCGGCGTGGGCACCGCGTCCGATGCCACCATCGCCATGGAGCTGGGCTGCGCGGCGGTGCTGATGAACAGCGCCATCGCCCATGCGCAGCACCCGGTGATGATGGCCGAGGCGATGAAGTACGCGATTGAAGCCGGTCGCCTGGCCTATTTGGCCGGGCGCATGCCGAAGAAGCTCTACGCCAGCGCGTCGTCGCCGTTGGACGGGCTGATCCGTTGAACCGAGCATGATCTGCTGCGCGTCGGCCATACGGCGTTAAAAATGGCTTCGGAATGCTCATTTACAGCCGTAAACTCCGCATCCTCAGCCATTTTTGCCTTGTCTGGCTCTAGCTCGCTAGATCCGAGAGAGCTTTGCGTGCTGTAGGCAGACCCAAGAATCACCGATTTGAAGAGCCTCCGATGACCGAATCGCAGCAACCCTCGTCTGCAGCCGAGGACAAGCGCCAGCACCGCGCTATCAAGAGTTTCGTGATGCGCGCCGGGCGCATGACCGAGGGCCAGCAGCGCGGCCTCGACCAGGGCTGGGCCAAGTTCGGTCTGCAGTTGGACGCTGGCGCCCCGGATTTTGATGGGCTATTCGGCCGCAGTGCGCCGCGGACCCTGGAAATCGGTTTCGGCATGGGCCAGTCCCTGCTGGAAATGGCGGCGGCGGCCCCCGAGCAGGATTTCATTGGCGTCGAGGTGCACCGCCCCGGTGTCGGCGCCTTGCTCAACGGCCTGATGACGCAAAACCTCGGCAACGTGCGGGTCTACAGCTGCGATGCCCTGGAAGTGCTGCGCAACTGCGTGGCCGACGCCAGCCTCGACCGTCTGCTGCTGTTTTTTCCCGACCCCTGGCACAAGGCGCGCCATCACAAGCGTCGTATCGTCCAGCCGGCGTTCGCCGAGCTGGTGCGGCAGAAGCTCAAGGTCGGTGGCGTGCTGCACATGGCCACCGACTGGGAGGCCTACGCCGAATACATGCTCGAAGTGATGAACGTGGCGCCCGGTTACCGCAACCTGGCGGCCGACGGCCGTTGCGTGGAGCGCCCGCAAGAACGGCCGATCACCAAGTTCGAGCGTCGTGGCGAGCGCCTCGGCCATGGCGTCTGGGACCTGAAGTTCCAGCGCGACAACTGAGCGCTTGTGAAACGGCTCTTGTCTACTGCGGCCGCCTGCGAACGCCCGTAACATGCCGCGCCGCGAACGCCGGAAGGCGGCCTCACGACGGCGCTCGATATTTTCACGACCTCTGCGCCTTTGTGAAGAAGTCGCTCTACAGCGAACGCGATGTCAGCGTCGCTATAGGTAACTGCAATTAAGCAGAGTATCGTGCCAGCCGCTGCTCCGGCAGCGTGACTCGGCTGAACCACAGCCGCAGGATGATTGCACAAGACCGGGACAACCCGGCACCAGGACAACCCTCACCGCAACAGCGAAGCACATCAATCCCGACCCTTTTTGCGGTTCGGGTACAAAAAAGCAGTGGCGCAAGACGTCAACTGCGCTGAGGAGTTGGTTGTGTTGAGAAAATGTTCAATTCTGCTGCTGGCCGTCGTGGCGCTGCAGGCGCAGGCTCAGGTCGACAGTGCCCAGGCCGCGCGGCTGGGTCAGGATCTCACCCCGCTGGGTGGCGAGCGCGCCGGCAATCTCGCCGGCACCATCCCCCGTTGGCAGGGCGGGTTGGCCCAGCCGCCGGCCAATTACCGGCCCGGTATGCACCACCCCGACCCTTATGCCGGCGACGCGCCGCTGTACCGGCTCGACAGCCAGAGTCTCGCCCAGCACCAGGGGCAACTGCCGGCCGGCCTGAAGCTGCTGCTGGAGAACAATCCCGACTACTTTCTGGACGTCTATCCGACTCGCCGTAGCGCTGCGGCGCCGCAACGCATCTACGACGCCACCCGCTTCAACGCGCAGAATGCCAAGTTGATCTCCGGCGGCAACGGCGTTGAGGGCGTTGCCGCGGGTATCCCGTTCCCGCTGCCGCAGAACGGCCAGGAAGCCATCTGGAACCACATCATGCGTTACCGTGGTGAGCAGCTCAGCATGGTTACCAACCAGGTAGCGGTGCTCGCCAATGGCGATTACAGCCTGCTCAAGCTGGAGCGTGACGTCTACTTCCGCTATGGCCGCGAAGGCACCAGCCCGCAGGATCTGGACAACACCCTGTTCTATTACAAGTACAAGGTGATTGCCCCGTCCATGCTGGCGGGCTCCGCGCTGGTGGTGGAGGAAACCCTCGACCAGGTGCTGGCGATCCGCAAGGTCTGGCGCTTCAGCCGTGGCGAACGCCGCGTGCGCCGGCTGCCGATGCTGGCCTATGACACCGCACGGCCGGATACCAACGGCATGGTCACTGCCGACCAGGTCGATGCCTACAACGGTGCGCCGGATCGCTACGAATGGAATCTGCTCGGCAAGCAGGAAGTGCTGGTGCCCTACAACAGCTACGCGGTGCATCAGCAGGGCATTGCCTACGAGGACATCCTCAAGCGCAACACGCTCAACCCCGAGCTGTTGCGCTATGAACTGCACCGCGTATGGGTGGTCGAGGCCGAGCTGCGCAAGGGCTTCCGCCATCCCTATGGCAAGCGGCGCTTCTACCTGGACGAGGACAGCTGGCAGATCCTCGCGGTCGATCTGTATGACAAGAATGGCGAACTGACGGGGCTGCAGGAAAGCCACCCGATCAGTTACTACGAGGTGCCGATGTTCGGCAGCACCCTGGAAACCGTTTACGACCTCAAGGGCGCTCGTTATTTCGTCGATGGCCTGGATAACAACGAGTCGATGTACGACTTTAACGCGCCGCTGAGCCCGCGCGACTTCACCCCGCAGGCCCTGCGCCGCGACGGTAACTGAGGCGCAAACCAAGCGCAAAAAAGCCGCCTAACTGGCGGCTTTTTGCTGTGCGCGGCGCCGTCCTCGTTTGTGGCGATTAGGCGCTGGTGCGCGAGGAGTAGGACCCTGGATTGGTGTGGTGGCCGCTCCAGGGGTTGAGTGCCAGGCACTCTGCGCGCCAGCCGGTGGTGCCGAGCCAGCGCGTTGCCCATCAAGCAGATCAGGCGACGGCATACACCACCAGCTCCACCAGCATTTCCTCGCGGGCCAGGCCGGCGATGACCATGGCCGCGCGGTTGGGGTAGGGCGCGCTGAAGTATTCGGCGTACACCGCGTTGACCGTGGCCAGGTAGCTGCGGTCGGTGACGTAGATCAGCACCTGAGTCACCGCGTCCATGCCTAGGCCCGCGCATTCCAGGGTGTGCTTGAGGTTGTCCAGGGTCTGCCGGGTCTGCGCCTCGATGCCGCCGGGCACCACCTGGCCCTGGGCGTCGATGGGGATCTGCGCGGTGTACAGGGTGCCGCTGCCGATCACCGCCCACTCCAGTGGGGCCTTGGACGGGAACAGCTGGGTTTTCACGGCCTGTTTCATGGCGTGCTCCTATTTCGTGGGGAATAAAAAAGAGGGAGGCGACGGCTGTCGCCTTCCCTCAGAAAACTAGCGTCGAATCGGTTACAGCCCTTGCTCGTCAGCCATGCGCCGGGCGATCTGCGGTGCGTTCCACAGGGCCGGCAGCAGCACCAGGGACACCGGCACGGCGGTGATGACGATGAACGATTGCAGCGCACTGATACCGCCCGAGCCGATGGAGATCAGCAGGGCCGCCACCACGCCCATCATCACGCCCCAGAACACACGGATCTCCGAGCGTGGGTGATCGGTGCCGGTCATCACCATGGAGATGGTGTAGGTCATCGAGTCGCCGGTGGTGGTGACGAAGATGATGGTGAGGATCAGGAACAGCACCGAGATCAGGTAGCCCAGCGGCAGCTGCGCGGTGATCGCCAGCAGGGCGCCGGGCAGGTTGAAACCGGCGAAGGCTTCGGACACCGAACCGGGGTTGCTCAGCTCGAAGGCCAGGCCACTGCCACCGACGATGGTGAACCAGAAGCAGGTGATCACCGGCGCGACTATCGCGATCATGGTCACCAGCTCGCGAATGGTGCGACCGCGCGAGATACGTGCGACGAACATCGCCATCAGCGGGCCATAACCGAGGAACCAGCCCCAGAAGAACACCGTCCACCAGTCCAGCCAGGCCGGGTCGGCGCGGAAGGTGGCCATCGGGATGAACTTGTCCAGGTAGATGCCCATGGACTGCACGTAGGCATCGAAGATGAACGCGGTCGGGCCGAGCAGCAGGATGAACAGCATCAATGCCACTGCCAGAACCACATTCAGCTGGCTGAGGATCTTGATCCCACGGGTCACCCCGGACACGGCGGAAATGGTATAGGTCGCCACCAGCGCGCCGATGATGATCAGCTGGGTGCCGTAGTCGTTAGTGATGCCGAACAGCTTCTCCAGGCCGAAGCTGACCTGCAGGCCGAGGAAGCCGATCGGGCCGATGGTGCCAGCGACCACCGCCAGCACGCAGCAGGCATCGATCAGGGCGCCGAACCAGCCGGTCATGACGCGCTCGCCGAACATGGGGTAGAGCAGGGTGCGCGGCTTGAGTGGCAAACCTTTTTCGTAGTGCAGGTGCATCAGCACGATACCGCTGAGGGTGCCGAGAATCGCCCAGGCGAGGAAGCCCCAGTGCATGAAGCTCTGTGCCAGCGCGTTGTAGGCCGCCTGCGGGGTGCCCGTCGCACCGCCGTACAGCGGTGGTGGCGAGAGAAAATGCGCCATCGGCTCGGCCGCCGCCCAGAACACGCCGCCGCCGGCGAGCAGGGTGCACATGATGATCGACACCCAGGTGTAGGTCGGCATCTCGGGCGCAGCCAGGGCGCCCAGGCGCACGCGGCCGGTACGGCCCATGGCGAGGAACAGGCCGATGACAAAGGTCATGAGCAACAACACCTGCCAGTAGGCGCCAAACACCTTGGTCGACCAGGCGAAGGCGGTATTGACCCACTGGGTCATCAGCTCGATGTCGAGCAGCGCGAGGATGGCGAACAGCAGCACGGCGCCGCCGCTCATCAGCAGTACGGGTACATCCACATCATGCAGCAGGGAGCGTTTGCCACTGTCGACGGCCCCCATCTGGGCCGCCTGCGATTTGCTATTCATAGTGTTCTCCTGACAAGAATTTTGTACTTGTTGAGTTGTTCAGGACAGTTACGGGGCAGGCTTGAGGCCCTGCTCCAGGGTGTTGAGCCAGTTGAGACCCATCACCTTGGCGGTGTCTTCGGCGCTGAAACCGCGCTGCAACAGGCCTTGGGTGATGTTCGGGAAGTCGCGGCTGTCGCCGAACCAGGTCAGCGGCTTGGGCCAGCTGGCGTTGCTCGCCGAGCCCTCGCCGTAATCGACCTGCTTCG
Source organism: Pseudomonas paeninsulae (assembly GCF_035621475.1). Classification (NCBI taxonomy): domain Bacteria; kingdom Pseudomonadati; phylum Pseudomonadota; class Gammaproteobacteria; order Pseudomonadales; family Pseudomonadaceae; genus Pseudomonas; species Pseudomonas paeninsulae. Next base: position 4,975,966 of record NZ_CP141799.1, on the reverse strand, counting down.
ACCAGCGGCCGCTGCGCATCCACTCCAGCACCGACTGCGGCTGGTTCTGGCACAGGTCGGTGCCGATGCCGATGTGGTCGATGCCGATCAGCTCGGCGGTGCGCGCGACCATGTCGCAGAACTGCGCCAGGGTGCAGTCCGAGCCGTTGTGCAGGTGGAAGGGGTACAGGCTGAAGCCGAGCAGGCCGCCGGACTGGCCCAGTTCACGCAGCACGGTCTGCGACTTGTTGCGCTTGGCCGGATGGAAGAACTCCGGGTTGGCGTGGGAGATGATGATCGGCCGGCTCGACAGCTCGATGGCTTCCAGGGTGCTGCGCTCGGCGCTGTGCGACATGTCGATGAGCATGCCGACCCGGTTCATCTCGGCGATGGCCTGCTTGCCGAAGCGGGTGATGCCGCTGTCGCTGCCCTCGTAGCAACCGGTGGCCAGCAGGCTCTGGTTGTTATAGGTCAGCTGCATGATCAGCAAGTTGAGCTGGCGGAACACCTCGATCAGGGCGATATCGTCCTCGATCGGCGAGCAGTTCTGCGCGCCGAAGAAGATCCCCACCTTGCCCAGCTCCTTGGCCCGGCGGATGTCGGCGGCGCTCGCCACCGGCATGATCAGGTCGCCGTGTTGCTCAAAGCGGAGGTTCCACTCACCGAGGCGGCTCAAGGTCTCGCGGGCGTTCTCGTGGTACACCAGGGTCACGTGCACCGCAGTGACTCCGCCTTGGCGCAGCTGGGTGAACAGCTCACGGTCCCAGTTGGAGTACTGCAGGCCGTCGATCACGATCAGGTCGTCATGCATGGCGCCGTCCTCAAGCACGGATGTAGGTGGTCTTGACCACGGTGTAGAACTCGCGGGCGTAGGTACCTTGCTCGCGCGGGCCGAAGCTGGAGTTCTTGCGGCCGCCGAACGGCACGTGGTAGTCGGTGCCGGCGGTCGGCAGGTTGACCATCACGCAGCCGGTCTTGGCGCGGCGCTTGAAGTCGCTGGCGACCTTCAACGACTGGGTCATGATCCCGGCGGTGAGGCCGAAGTCGGTGTCGTTGAGGGTGGCCAGAGCCTCCTCGTAATCGGCGACCTTGATCACGCAGGCGATCGGACCGAACACCTCGTCGCGGTTGATCTGCATGTCGTTGCGGGTCTCGACGAACAGCGCCGGGCGCATATAGAAGCCTTCGTACTCTTCCTCGATGCGCTCGCCACCACAGGCCAGCACCGCGCCATCGGCCTTGGCCTGCTCGATGTAACGCAGGTTCTGCTCCAGCTGCTTGCCGTCGATCACCGCGCCTATCTGCGTGCCTTCGCGCAGCGGATAGCCGACCTTGAGCTGACCCATGCGCTCGACCAGGGCGGCGACGAAACGGTCGTGCATGCCGGCGGTGACGATCAGGCGCGAGGAGGCGGTGCACTTCTGCCCGGTGCCGAAGAAGGCGCCGTTGAGCGCGCAGTCCACGGCCAGGTCGAGGTCGGCGTCGTCGAGCACGATCAGGGCGTTCTTGCTGCCCATTTCCAGCTGGCAGCGGACGAAGTTGGCGGCGGTGGCGCAGGCCACCTTGCGCCCAGTCTCGACCGAGCCGGTGAAGCTCAGGGCATCGATCTTGTTGGAGTGGATCAGCGCGTCGCCGACTGCGGCGCCGCTGCCCATCAGCAGGTTGAAGGTGCCGGCCGGCAGGCCCTGGCGGGCGATGATCTCGCTCAGCGACCAGGCGCTGGCCGGTACCGCGTTGGCCGGCTTGAACACCACGGCATTGCCGAACGCCAGCGCCGGGGCGATCTTCCAGGCCGCGGTGGCCATGGGGAAGTTCCACGGGGTGATGATGGCGACTACACCGACCGGCTCGCGGCGGGTTTCGATTTCCACGCCGGGGCGCACCGAATCGGCGGTCTCGCCCATCTGCCGGAGCACTTCGGCGGCGTAGTAGTGGAAGAACTGGCCGGAGCGGTAGACTTCGCCCATGCCTTCGGCGAGGGTCTTGCCTTCTTCGCGGGCCAGCTGCTCGCCCAGTTCGGCCTTGCGCGCAATCAATTCGTCACCGATCGCGGTCAGCACCTGATAGCGCTGCTCCAGACCGCTGCGCTGCCACTCGAGCTGACCGGCGATAGCCGCGTCGAGGGCCTGCTCGATTTGCCCGGCGTCGGCCTGGGCATAGTCGCCCAGCACATCCTGGATGTTCGCGGGGCTGATATTACGGATAGTCGCGGAGCCCGTAAGCCACTCGCCATTGATGTAGTTAGCAAAGATATCGCCGGACATATGCACCTCCTCTCAAACTGTTAACGAATGGTAGGCGCGGTTTTCGATAAACTAAAATGAGTTGTAAATATTGTTTGATAAGGAAAACTTACCGTGCTTCCCGACCTCAAGATCGTCCAACTGCGGCATTTCGTCTGGGTGTATGAGCTGCAGGGCTTTCATACCGCCGCGGAAAAGGCCCACCGCACCCAGCCGGCGATTTCCCTGTCGATCCGCGATTTGGAGGGCAAGCTCGGCCAATCCTTGTTCGAGAAGCGCAACGCCCGTGCGGCCAGGCCGGAGCTGACCCCCTTCGGCGTGCAGTTCATGACCTACGCCAAGGAGCTGATCGCCCACCACGACCGGGTGATCAAGGACATGAGTCTGATCGCCCAGCACAAGTCCGGGCACCTGCGCATCGCCTCGGTGCCGTCGATCGCCAGCCGCCTGCTGCCGGATATCCTCACGCGCTTTATCGGCGACGCCACCGACCTGCACGTCAGCCTGTTCGACGACAGCTCCGAGGTGGTGCTGGCGATGGTCGAGAACCAGCAGGTGGATTTCGGCATTGCCAGCCTGTGGGAGGCGGAGAGCGACATCCGCTTCATCCCGATCTGGGAGGACAGCATCGGCGTGGTCTGCCGCAGCGATCATCGCCTGGCTGGCGAAGCCGAATTGAGCTGGCAGCAACTGCGTGGCGAGCGGCTGATCGGCAACGGCACCTCGCGCCTGTTGGCTGGCACCGAGGCCGAAGAGCTGGTGGCCGACGCGCAGTTCTTTATGTCCAACATGATTTCCCTGCTGGCCATGCTCGAAGCCGGCATGGGCATCACCACCCTGCCGCGATTCGCCTTCCCGCCGGAGCACAGCCAGCTGCGTTTCATTCCGCTGAGCGAGCCGCTGGTGACGCGCGACATCGGCATCGTCTGCCTGGCCAATCGCTCGTTGCCGGTGGCGGCCCAGGCGTTGTTCGAGTTCATCCTGCGCGACAACGAACTGGACCCGAGTGCGCTTTAATCTGATCGAGATGGCGTTATAGATAAGTTTCCCTTATCGGCTGATAGGGCGATCTGAATTGCCCTGCGCCGGCCCTTGGACCACCATCGACGGCAGATAACAACAATCCTCCGTATCCCGCTTGGCCCTCAACAGGCCGCAGTGCCGGGTACGGTTTGCGCCAGTCGAGGTCAAGCTTATGAGCACTCCTTCCAGCATCGATCCCGCCAAGCGCGGGGCACAGGCGATCCGCCTGCGTCCGGCCCATGTGGTCATGGACCTGGAACGCCTCGGCAGCCTGCACCAGAGTCGCCTGAGCTTTATGCGCTGCCTGGTGCGCAAGATCATGCGCGAGGGCTGGCAGATCGAGGCGCGGCGTTTCGAACTGGATGCCGAGGGTTACGGCACCGTGGTCTACCGCGTGCAGACCACCGGCGACCTGTTCAGCTTCGTGCTGTTCTCCCAGTATCTGGACCCGGACAAGCGCAACGACCGGGTGATCGCCAGCGAGTGGGACCTGACCATGGCGCTGTGCGAGGGCGAGGTGGACGACACCTACGTCGAGTACCTGCGGCAAAACGTGCCGTTGCAGGAAGCCGGCCGCCTCGACTCACGGGTGATGGTGCTGTCGCGGGCCAACCGCAGCGTGCGCAACTTCGACAGCGTGGTGGCGGCCCTGAGCGCCGGCCAGCAGCCCGAGGTGGAGCAGATCGCCAAGGTCGGCTACCTCTATCGCACCACCGCGGTGTACGGCAGCGGCAAGCTGGGCATGGCCGACTGGGAGAAGGTCAGCAGCAAGCACCCGGACTTCGCCCGACCCTTCGCCGCCGAGATGTTCAACTGCTTCATGCTGCGCAACTTCAGCCTGCAGCAGGCCGAGCACATCGCCCGTCAGCGCGCGCCGGACACCGCCGTGCCGCTGCAGCCGGCGCTCAAGCGCTACTTCGGCATCGGCAATTCCACCGGCCTGGGCATGGCGCCCTATCTGATCAATCACCCGCAGCTGATCAGCCGCTGGATCGAGATGCGCGAGCTGGCCCTGGCGCGGGTGCGCGGCCTCGGCCAGGTCACCGCCGAACGTCTGGCGCGCCTGCAGGTGCTGGTCGTGCGCGGCATCGCGCATATCCAGCAGACCGTCACCGAGGACGACTGGCAGACCGGCAACAACCGGGTGGTGCTGGAAGACTTCGCCGCGCTGCAGGACTGGCTCGCCAGCCACCCGCTGCAAGGCTGGGAGCAGTTGTCGACCTGGGCCGAGCAGCAGCTCAGCCTGCAGGGTCAGGAGCTGCTCAACTGCATCCTGCTGGAACTCTACCCGGAGTTGATCGACAGCCTGGAAGACAGCTTTTCCCTGGTCGAATCCCTCGAACTACAACCGCAGATGCCGGCCGCCGAGCTACAGGCGCTGATCGAGCAGCATTACGCCTGGGCCCTGGCCATCGACTTTGCGGCCGACGGCGCCAGCGAAACCTTCTGGTACCGCTCCGAGGAGAAGCAGGAGCCGCGCCTGGGCAACTGTAACCTGGAGAGCGGCCGCGACAAGCAGATGCCCCTGGGCATCGGCTACCTGGCGCAGCAGTGTCATCGTCAGCTTGGCGCCTACCTGGCCGAGCATCCCGCGCAGTGCACCGCCAGCTTCCTCCTCCGTCACCCCGAGCAGCGCGGCATAGTGCGGCGCATGCAGAGCATGGCCAAGACCCATTACGGCGAGATCCAGGCCAACCTGCTCGATCGCGAGGTGCTGCCCATGCACCTGCTGCGCTGCAAGCTGGCCTTCTTCGGCGTCAGCAAGTTCGACCCGCGCTCGCGTCTGTGGGTGCGCAACACCATGTTCCAGGGCGCGCCGCTGCTGGAGGATATCGGCCAGCCGTTCGAGGACGACTGGTTCCTGCCCCTGGCCCCGACTGAGGAGAAGCGCTGATGTTGATCTCGTCGAATGAACTGACCTCCCTGCTCAAGCGCGTGTTCGAAGGCATGGGCTATCCCGTCGGCTACTACGAGGACGCCGCCGGCCTGGTGAAATGGCTGCAGGTGCATGGCGAGCAGGGCTTCGGCGAGCTGCAGCGCGCCTTGCCCTATGTCGCCGACAGCCAGCGGCCGGCGATGGAGCTGCTGGCCGAGGAGAGCCAGGCGCTGCTGTTCGACTGCTTTGGCCGCAGCGGCCTGAACTGCCTGCCGAGCATCGTCGAGCTAGCGCAGACCAAGGTACTGGAGCAGGGCTGCGTCAACGTCAAGGTGCGCAACTGCCACAACCGCAAGTTCATCCTCAAGCTGCTGGTCGACTGCGCCCGGCAGGGCATTAGCGGCTTGGCCTATTGGCAGAACGGCAAGCAGCCGATCAGCGAGCATGTCGCCAGCATCGCCGCCGGCGCCCGCTACCCGAGCTACAGCGAGGTGCTGCTGGCCGATCCCGCCACGGCCGACACCCAGACGCTGACCCTGCTGCTCAGCACCCGCATCGACCTGCAGGGGCAGTTGCACGGCAGCGCGGGTCAGCGCAGCGGCTATCGCCAGGTCAGCCCCGAGCAATTCGCCCGTGCCGGCGAGGGCGCCCTGGAAGCCGGCATGGATATCTCCATCGAGCTGTGGCAACAGCTCAACCAATTGGCCGAAGCGGTGCTGGTGGAGAACTCCGAGCAGTCGCGCAGCGGCGCCGGTGGCCGTTAACAGACCGTTGAAAAACGACTGCGCTCGGCTGATTGCGCCCTGCTTAGCCTGCGCTCGCTACATTTTTCAAAGGCCTGTTAAGGCTAGTGTCACGACAACGTTTAACTGTCGGTTAATCGCGGTCGTACCCATGTACCGCGATCCCTGTAGGGTGGGTTCGGCGCATGCTACCGATCGCGATGAGCCTGCAAGATCCGTTGCGCCGTAACCCACCATCGGCGCGATGCAGGCCTATCGTCTGGTGGGTTACGCGGCGTGCCACCATAGCGCGGCCTGATCGTTCGCAGGTTGGCGCCGCTAACCTGCGCGGCCCGACCTAGGCGGCCCCACCCACCCTACAATGATCCGACATTGCATGATTGACACGACACTAGGTAGATACAGTCCTTGATGGACTACAGCGGCAGCGACTGCCTGGCGCTGTTGATCGTGCTGGGCGGCAGCCTGGTGCAGGGGCTGCTGGGCATCGGCTTCGGCCTGCTGGCGGCGCCGCTGCTGTATCTGCTCGACCCCAGCTACGTGCCCGGGCCGATCCTGCTGCTGGGCTTTCTCCTGGCCTGCTGCATGCTGCTCGGCAATCGCCAGTCGATGGCCTGGCGTCGGCCCTTGCCGGCCATTCTGGCGCGATTGCCCGGCGCCTGGTGCGGCGCTCTATTGCTCGGCTTGCTGCCTGCCGCCTGGCTCGGCCTGCTGCTCGGCGCCTGCGTGCTGCTGGCGACCCTCAGCAGCTACCGCTGGCTGGAAGTGCGCTGTAACCCGCGCAACCTGGCCATCGCCGGCTTCTGTTCGGGGTTGATGGGCACCGCCACCTCGGTCGGCGGCCCGCCCATGGCTCTGGTCTACCAGAGCTGCAGCCGCATCAGCGCGCGCGATGAACTGGCCGCCTTCTTCCTGCTGACCACCCCGGTCTCGGTGCTGTTCCTGCTCTACCAGGACCGCATGCCGATGGATTACCTGCACAGCACACTCAAGCTGGCGCCTGGCGTGGTGGCCGGCTATGCCCTGGCCCGCTGCCTGGACGGCCGCTTCGACAAACGCAGCCCGCGCCAGCTGTTGCTGCTGCTCTCTCTGCTGGCGGGCAGTGGTTTATTGGTGCACAGCCTGTGGCGGCTGTTGGCTTAGGCGCTAGGCCGAAGCGGTTGAGCGACTGCCATGCGTGGCTAAGTCAAAACAGCCGGTGGACAGCCTGATGGCAAATCAGTAGCTTCGCTGGGGCTTGCCGTCCATGTAGCGTTGCCCCCGAGTGATGTCGCGTTTGCCGCGACCACCTGTGAGTTAGACAAGGGTTTATAGGGCGACAAGGAGCGATCTGCGACATGTCGGCTAATTACTAGCTAGAAGCACAGGACTTACCGCGTGATCCCACCATTTACACACAGCGAACTTGATATATCTCCAAAGGAGTTTGAGCTGCTCGTAAAAAATTGGATTACGCAAGAAGGTGATGGTTTGACCTCGCTGGAGGTCACTCACGATTCCAAGCTAGAAGCTCACGACTCTACGTATCAAATAGATGTTTTGGCTAAGTTCCAAGGGTTTGGCGGCGCAGAGTTTATTGTTCTCATCGAGTGCAAGAAATACTCATCTCCAGTTGAGAGAGAAACAGTACAAATCCTCCATGACAAAGTCAGATCACTTGGAGCACATAAGGGAATGCTGTTCACAACAACGGGCTTCCAGTCCGGGGCTATAAAATATGCCAAAGCTCACGGCATAGCCTTAATACGCGTCACAAGCGGTAGCGCAGCCTACCAAACGCGCTCATCAATTCCCGTGGAACCGCCAGTTTGGTTAAATCTACCAAAATTCATGGCCTGGCATATTCATGAGAACGACACTGGCAGTATAAACATGAGCGCACTGAAGCTTACGGTTGAGGATCTTCGGAGAGTAGGTGTAATGTGCTCCTAACTAGGGACTCAATATGTTGAGCTGATATTATTCAAGAATTTACAAACTGAGTAGTGGAATATGAATCGTCGTAAAAAAATAAATCAGTTATTAAAGGCGCACGCCAAAAAAGCCAGTGCCAAATTGGCGCCAAAAAGTAAGTCTAACTACATTAGTAAAGCTGACCGTTTGAAACTAGCTACTGAGACCACTCAAGCCGCAACCATTTTTTCTGAGAGCTGATCCATGTATCTTAAGCGCCAAGTTAGTTCTATATAGTGGCGGGTAAGATATTCTGTGCAGGCGCGCATAATAAGGCGCTGAAATCGCAAATTTCATTCGCTGGGACGGCGTACCGCCGCCCCTTGGCTTAATCATTATGTCTATAGAGCATGCCACCATGAAGTTGAAGGATCATGTTTGCCTAATGGCAGACTATAACCAGTGGATGAATCAAAAGATTTACGAAGCCGCGGGAACGCTTCCGCCAGAAAAGCTGCATGAGAATAAAGGTGCATTCTTTAGTTCAATATTTGGCACGTTAAATCATATCTGTGTGGCTGACACTATCTGGCTCAAACGGTTTACGCCTGCTTTGCTCGCGCATCAGGCATTGAATCAGATACTGGATTTGTCGTGCCCTGAGTCACTTGACGTACTTCTCTGTGAGAACTTCAGCGAACTTAAAGACCGTCGCCAACTAATAGATGAAATCCTTTCAGATCTGGTTTCTTCATTAAGTGACGAAGAGCTTTCGCAGGCTGTTAGTTACCAGAACACTAAGGGTGTAGCTTCTACGAAGATTTTTTTCAGTCTGCTTATGCATGTTTTCAATCACCAAGCGCATCATAGGGGGCAAATAACAACACTTCTGAGTCAGTCTGGTATCGATGTTGGTATAACCGACCTTGTCTTTATTGTGCCAAATGCATAACAAGTCGCTCTAAAGTCGCCGCGTTGCGGCGGGACAGCCCCAGTCAGCACATGCTGCGCATTTCATGTGCTGACTGTGTCTGCCCTTTAGCCCAACGTTATACGGTCAAAATTTAGCCCATGTACAAGCGAGGTAGCCTGGGAACGACTTGCTGGACAACGCTTGCTTGTCCAGCAGCCTCTGCGATTGGCCGTGCCAGATTGCTTGAGGGCTATGCGGTCGTCAGCCTGATGCCGCATGCCAGCCGCGAGCCTGTAAAATAGCCGCCGCCATTACGGGCTGGGTTAAGCGAGCGGTAGTTGTATGGATGTGGCGTCACCCCTGGCAGCCTATAGGCGGGCCATCGAGCAGCAGGGCTTCGAGTCGGATCAGGCGCAGTGGCAGGCCGCGCAGTTGCTGGAGGACTGCCACCAGGCCCTGCATCAAACCGACAGCGCTGGGCAGCCACCGGCCGGGGTGTATCTCTGGGGGCCGGTGGGGCGTGGCAAGACCTGGCTGATGGACCAGTTCCATCGCAGCCTGCGGGTGCCGGCGCGGCGGCAACACTTTCATCACTTCATGAGCTGGGTGCATCGCCGTCTGTTTCAGCTGACCGGCACACCCGCCCCTTTGCAGGCGCTGGCGCGCGAGCTGAGCGCAGAGGTGCGGGTGCTGTGTTTCGACGAGCTGTTCGTCAATGACATCGGCGATGCGATGATTGTCGGTCCTTTGCTACAGGCGATGTTCGAGGCCGGTGTGGTGCTGGTCGCCACCTCCAATCAGCCGCCGCGGCAGCTGTATGCCGAGGGCTTCAACCGCGAGCGCTTTCTGCCGGCGATCGTGGCGATCGAGCAGCACATGCAGGTGTTGGGTATCGATGGCGGCCAGGACCATCGCCTGCATCCGGGCGCCGCGCAGCCGCGCTATTGGGTGGCGCATCCAGAGCAGCCGAGCGGCCTGAGTGAGGTGTTCGAGCAGTTGACGCCAGGCCAGCCGGCCTCGACCGAGCAGATAACGCTGGGGCACCGGGCGATTAACGTGGTGCGGCGTAGCGCGACGGCGCTCTGGTGTCGCTACGCCGAGCTGTGCGAGCAGCCGCTGTCGGCCCTGGATTTCATCGGCCTGTGTGATCGTTACTCGGCCATTGTGTTGAGCGAGGTGCCCAACCTGAGTGCGCAGCAGCGCGCCGCGAAGATTGCCCGTGGCACCGAGGATGGTGTCGAGCGGGTGCAGGCCGGCGACCGCGAGTTACCCGAGTTGTCGGTGCATGACGACAGCGTGCGGCGCTTTATCGCCCTGGTCGATGAGTGCTACGACCGCCGCGTGCCGCTGTATCTGGAGGCGCAGGTGCCGCTTGATCAGTTGTATACCCAGGGTTATCTGGCCTTTGCGTTTCGCCGCACCCTCAGCCGTTTGCACGAGATGCAACTGCAACGCTTTGCCAACGCCTAGTCACCGCTAGCTGCGATCCGCCAGCACGCCGATCAGGAAGAACACCAGTAGCAACACCGGCGCCAGGGTGTAGTTGTTGAAGTGGCCGAGGCCTTGGGCCAGCCAGGGGGTGACGAAGACCATTGCCAGGCCGTAGCCGACCGCGCAGACCAGGACGAAAATCAGGGTGCGGAAGATGAAGTTGAGGCCGCCGATACTGCGTTGCACCCAGGCATTGATGCCGGGGCCGAACAGCACCAGCAGGGTGGCCATGATGGCCAGGGCGATGTCGTAGAGGTGGCCACGGCTCCAGCGCGACAGGGTGGCAATCAGGTCGAATAACAGGTCCAAACGGGGTCCTTAGCGCCGCGTGGCGCACAGCAGGTCAGGGTAGAAAGTGTTGCAGCAGGTCGTTGAGAAACAGCTGGCCTTCGCGGGTCGCCGTCAGGCGCGTCGGGTCGCTGTGCAGCAGGCCACGGCGCTCGGCCTCGGCGCGGGCGGCGGCCAACTGGCTGAGTGCTAAGCCGGTGCGCTGAGTGAACAGCTCGCTGGCGCTGCCGGCCGAGAGGCGCAGCACGTTCATCAAAAATTCGAAGGGCAGTTCGTCGGGGCCGAGCACTCGCTCGCCAGCGCTGAAGCCTTTGCTGGGGTCTAGGTAGTCCTTGGGCAGGCGGGTTTTCCAACTGCGCTTGATCGTGCCGTCCGGGTTGCTCAGCTTGGCGTGGGCGCCAGCGCCGATGCCGAGGAAGTCGCCGAAGCTCCAGTAGTTGAGGTTGTGTCGCGCCGCCTTGCCGGGCTGGGCGTAGGCGGACACCTCGTACTGGGCGTAGCCGTGTTCGGCCAGCAGCGCCTGACCGGCTTCCTGGATGTCCCAGAGGATATCGTCCTCGGGCATCACCGGTGGCTGGTTCCAGAACACCGTATTCGGCTCCACCGTCAGCTGGTACCAGGACAGGTGGGTGGGACCCTGGGCGATGGCGATGCGCAAATCGCTGAGGGCATCCTCAATCGACTGATCCGGCAGGCCGTGCATCAGGTCCAGGTTGAAGTTGTCGAAGCCGGCGGCGCGCGCCATGTCGGCGGCGCGGATCGCCTCGTCACCATCATGGATGCGGCCCAGTGCCTTGAGCTTGGCGGCCTGGAAACTCTGTACGCCGATCGACAGGCGATTGATGCCCAGCCCACGGTAGTCGCGGAACTTGGCCTGCTCGAAGGTGCCGGGGTTGGCTTCCAGGGTGATTTCGATATCGGCGGCGAAGGGCACGTGGCGCTCCACGCCTTCGAGCAAACGCCCCAGCGCCTTGGCCGAGAACAGGCTGGGCGTGCCGCCACCGAAGAAAATCGAGGTCAGTTGGCGGCCGTAGACCTGCGGCAGATCTTCATCGAGATCGGCGAGCAGGGCGTCGACGTATTCTTCTTCCGGCAGCGTCGGCCCGGCGGCGTGAGAGTTGAAATCGCAGTACGGGCACTTCTTCACGCACCAGGGAATATGGATATACAGCGCTAACGGGGGCATTTGGAAGCCCCCGCCCGTGGACAGTGTCATGCCAGCCTCAATCGTTGCTTGAGCAGGGCCATGGCGCGGGCGCGATGGCTCAGTTGGTTCTTCTCGCCGGGCGCGAGTTCGGCGCTGGAGCACTGGCGCTCCTCGACCCAGAACAGCGGGTCGTAGCCGAAGCCCTGTTCGCCGCGTGCGGTATGCAGGATATGCCCGTACCAGAGCCCCTCGCAGATGATCGGCAAGGGATCTTCGGCATGCCGCACCAGTGCCAGGCAACAGACGAATTGCGCGCTGCGCTGCACGTCAGGGACGCCTTGCAAGACTTCGAGCAGTTTGGCGTTGTTCGCCGCGTCGCCGCGGCCATCGGCATAACGCGCCGAATAGATGCCCGGTGCGCCGCCAAGAAAGTCCACGGCCAGGCCGGAGTCATCGGCCAGTGCCGGCAAGCCCGATACGCGCGCGGCATGGCGCGCCTTGAGGATGGCGTTTTCGATGAATGACAAGCCGGTTTCTTCGGGCTCCAGGTCGCTGAACTCGCCGATTGAGCGCACACGCACCGCATCACCCAGCATGGCCTGGAGTTCTTTGAGTTTGCCGGCGTTATGGCTGGCGAGGACGAGCTCGTTTAACTGGATCATCAGTCGGGGAAGAGTTCCTGGTTGAAGTCGAGGCTGTGCGTGTTGCCGCCGTCCGCCTGGATACTGAGGCTGAAGCGCAACATCTCCTGTTGCTCGATGGGGAACTGCGCCAGGTAGTAAATCGCCGTGCCTTCTTTCACCTGCTTGAACTGCAGGGGGTGGATCTGACCGAGCAGGTTGCGAATCTCGCCGCTGACGGCGGCGGCGGTCGGTTGGCCGGCCTTGAGCACCGCAATATTCAGCACGCCCTGTTTTTTGTTGCGGCTGAGCCCCGTCGCCGCGGCGATATCCGGTTGCAGGAAGCTGGAGTTGAAGGCGCTGTAGTGCACGTCCAGGTCGCCGAAGCTTTGTTTGCGTTCGGCAAGTGCCGGCAGACTCAGGCACAGGGCGATAAACAGTAGGGCGATGCGACGCATGGTGGTTCTCCTCAGGATGACCTGGTTGCCGGCGAATCAGTTGGCGGTCGGTCCGCTGATCCGGTAGATGCCGATCTCACCTAACAGATTAGGCCAAATGCGGCTGGCCCAACCGTGCAGATGGTCGCGATCGACCGCCAGGCGATCGAGCACCCTGGCGTTTTGTGCCAGGCACAGGCGTTCGAAGTCCGCGAAAGTACAGAAATGGATGTTCGGCGTGTTGTACCAGGTGTACGGCAGGAAGTCGGACACCGGCATGCGGCCCTTGCTCGCCAGGTACCAGCGGCAACGCCAGTGGGCGAAGTTGGGGAAGGTGATGATGCAGGTCTTGCCGATGCGCAGCATCTCCGCCAGCACCTTGTCCGGGAAGTGCAGGGCCTGCAGTGATTGGGTCATCACCACCACGTCGAAGCTGTTGCTGGCGAAGTTGCCCAGGCCTTTGTCGAGGTTCTGCTCGATGACGTTGACGCCCTTGCCGACGCATTGGGCGATGTTGTCCGGGTCGATCTCCAGGCCATAACCGCTGACCCCTTTGTGCTCGGCCAGCCAGGCGAGCAGTTCGCCATTGCCGCAGCCGAGGTCGAGTACCCGGCTGCCGGCGGGGATCCAGTCTTGGATGATGTCCAGGTCGGCTCTCATGCGTGCCTCATACTGCGATTCGGTTCATATAGCTGCTGAACGCCTGCAAGTAACGCGGGATCGGGATCAGGAAGGCGTCGTGGCCCTGCGGCGCGTCGATTTCCAGGTAGCAGACGTGCTTGCGGGCGGCGATCAGCGCGTCGACGATCTCCCGCGAGCGCGCCGGCGAGAAGCGCCAGTCGGTGGTGAAGGACATCACGCAGAAGTGCGCCTGCACCCCGGCCAGGGTCTGGGCCAGGTCGCCGTCGTGGTTGGCCGCCGGGTCGAAATAGTCCAGCGCCTTGGTCATCAGCAGGTAGGTGTTGGCGTCGAAGCGCCCGGAAAACTCCTCGCCCTGGTAGCGCAGGTAGCTCTCGACCTGGAACTCGACGCTGTGGAAGTCGTAGTTGAGCTTTTCACTTTTCAGGCCGCGGCCGAATTTCTCGCCCATGGCGTCGTCCGACAGGTAGGTGATGTGGCCGACCATGCGCGCCAGCATCAGGCCGCGCTTGGGGATCACCCCGCGCTCCTGGAAGTGCCCGCCGTAGAACTCCGGATCGGTGAGGATCGCCTGGCGCGCCACTTCGTTGAAGGCGATGTTCTGCGCCGACAGCTTGGGCGCCGAGGCGATCGCCAGGCAGTGGCGGATACGCTCCGGGTAGCTGATGGCCCACTGCATGGCCTGCATGCCGCCGAGGCTGCCGCCGACCACTGCGGCCCACTGGTCGATGCCGAGGGCGTCGGCCAGGCGGGCCTGGCTGTGCACCCAGTCCTCCACGGTCATCACCGGGAAGTCCGCGCCAAAGGGTTTACCGGTGGCCGGATTGAGGCTGGAGGGGCCGGTCGAGCCGTTGCAACCGCCGAGGTTGTTGAGGCTGACGACGAAGAATTTGTTGGTGTCGATCGGCTTGCCGGGGCCGATGCAGCTGTCCCACCAACCGGGCTTGCGCTCGTCCGCGCTGTGGTAGCCGGCGGCATGGTGATGGCCGGACAGCGCGTGGCAGATCAGCACGGCGTTGCTGTGCGCGGCGTTCAGCTCGCCGTAGGTTTCGTAGACCAGTTGGTAGTCAGCCAGGCTGCGCCCGCACGCGAGCGCCAGGGGTTCGGCGAAATGCAGCACCTGCGGGGTCACCAGGCCAACAGAGTCTTGGGGAAAGGCAGTGGGCATCGACCCTGCTCGCAGTAAAGGAAGTGCCGCAGTCTAAAGAGCGCGGCCCCAGGCGGCAAGCGTGCGGGGCCGCGGGCAATGCCTGGCCGCGCTGCTGCCGGGCGGTTATTCGCCGACGCTGTGGGCGCGTGCCACGCCGGGCAGGTTGACCACCTTGCCCTGGCGCTGGATCGGCGCGGGGAGGCGCAGGCGGCGCAGCATCTCGCCCGCCTGGCTCAGTTGTTGTTGCAGCTCGTCGCGGTAACCGGCCAGATGCTGGCCGCGCTGGCGCGCCTGCTGGGTTTGCTGGGCCAGGGCCTTGAGCCGCAGCATGTGGCTTTCCAGCAACTGCTTGTGTTCCAGGGTGTGTTGCATCAGTGGCATCAGCGCGTCGCTAGCCCATTGCCCGGCCTCGATCCGCAGGCGCTGGTGCAGGCCGATGACTTCCTGCACCAGGGTGGCGAAGAAGCGTTTGCTCAGGCTGCGCTGTTCGGTGAGCAGGGTTTTCAGGTGCAGGCGGAACTGGTCGGCCTTGGTCTGCAGCTGTTTGAGTTCGCGCCGGTAGTGCTTGACGTTGAACTGCGGTGCATCGACGCCTTGCAGCGGATTCTCTTGGTTGTGCCGGCGGTAGATGGCGGCGACCATCGTGTTGGCCATCTCGGCCTCATGCGCCAGGCTGTCCAGGTCATGTTCCACCGAGCGGAAGAAGTGCAGGATTGCCTGGTTGATGCCCAGGGTGGTCCAGCTGCCGGCGAGGTTCTTGCGCACTTTGTTCAGGTGTTCGTCGAGGCGTTCCGCGCGCGCGGCGAGCTGCAGTAGCTCGCCTTGGCGCTTGAGCAGGCGCTGGTTGGTTTTCAGGCCGAGCAGGCGCTTGTGATGCTGGTTGTGCTCGTCCTTGGTCTTGGCGGTCAGCTCGAACAGTAACTGGCCGTTGTCGTGCTGGTGGTTGCTCAGCAGCGCGTGTTGTTCGTTGACCGTCTCCAGGCGCAGGTTGAGTGCATGCTGACTGCCCTGCAGCAGGGCCAGCACCTGGTTGACCACGCGCTCTTCGATCAGGCGCTCTTTCTGACTGACGATGCGCTCGCACAGCAGATTCTCCAGGTTGCTCATCTGGCTGCGGGTCAGCAGCGCCTGATCCTTGCGCACCTTGGCCAGCAACGCCTGTTTGGCCGACAGCGGCAGCACTTCCTCGGGCTGGATGCCGAGTTGCCTGGCCGTGAGGGTCTGGATCTGCCGAATGGCGTTCTGCACGAAGGCTTCGCCGGCCAGGTCGTCCCAGAGGATGTCGATCTTGTTCAGCACGGCGAACAGGCTGGTCTGGGTGTCGTCGTCGAGCTGGCGAATATGCTGCTGCCAGACCGCCATGTCGCTGGCGGTGACCCCGGTGTCGGCCGACAGCAGAAAGATGATCGCCTGGGCGTTGGGCAGCATCGATAAGGTCAGCTCCGGTTCGCTGCCCAGGGCATTCAGGCCGGGGGTATCGAGGATGCGCAGGCCCTGGCGCAGCAGCGGGTGGTCGAAGTTGACCAGCGCGTGGCGCCAGGCCGGCACCAGCACCTGGCCGGGTTTGCCGGTGCTTTCCAGGTTGTCGGGGTGGAAACCCAGTTGGATGGCTTGCTCCACCGGCATGGGCTTGCTCTTCGCTACTTGGGTAAAGGCCTGGACCATGTTGTCCGGGTCGCTGAGGTCCAGCGGGATGTTCACCCAATGCCCGGGAATGCGCTTGAACTGGGCGACACTGGCCTCGGTGGCGCGGGTTTCGATGGGCAACAGGCGGATATAGGAGTGTTCCGAGCGTGGGTCGAAGAACAGCTCGGTGGGGCACATGGTGGTGCGCCCGGCCTGGGACGGCAGCATGCGCTGACCGTATGCGGAGAAGAACAGGCTGTTGATCAGTTCGGTCTTGCCGCGCGAGAACTCGCCGACGAAGGCCAGGGTGATGTGGTCGGTACGCAGCAGCTTCAGCGCGCGTTCGAGTTTGGCGTCCAGCGCCTCGGAGTTGAGCCGATTGGTTGCCAGCCAGCTGCGGTAGCGCGTGACCTGGCGCATCAGTTCGCGCTTCCAGTCGACGTAGGCGTCGACCTGTTGGCTGAGACGTTCCATGCTCATTCTGGCGTTCCTCTGGCTAGCGTGCCCTTGGACTGGACGATGCTGTTGCCGGTGCGAGTGCGTCAGGCATCGCATGGCCGGGCTGTGCTGACGAGCATTATGCGGGGCGAGCAGGGGGTGTCAATTGACGGGTATTTCGATCCGGCTTGATGGTCGATCAGGCGGGTCGAGCGGTCAGTTCGAGTACGGCGGGCAATTGCCGTGGCTGTTTGATGCGCACGCGCTTCTGGCGGCTTTGCTGGCCGCTTTCCAGGCTGACCTGGCTCTTGCTCACGGCAAAGGCGTCGGCGAGAAAGGCCAGTAACTTGGCATTGGCCTTGCCGTCGACTGGCGGGGCGGTGAGACGGATTTTCAATCGCTCACCGTGCAGCCCGGCGAACTCGTCGCAACTGGCTTTGGGCTGCAGGTGGCAATCGAGGATCAGGTCCTCGCCGTCCCAGCGATAGAAGCTCATCGGGTTCTCGGGGTCAAACCGCCAGGCTGAGGCCCTTGAACATGCCGCTCATCACCGCCAGGTTACGAATCACCAGCATGTCGATCAGGTTGAGCATCAGGAAGGCCACGATCGGTGACAGATCCAGCCCGCCCAGGCTCGGCAGCATGCGCCGGATCGGCGCCAGCAGTGGCTCGCAGATCTGGTTGATCAGCTCGGCCGCCGGGTTGTGGCTACCTTGGGCGACCCAGGACAGGATCACGCTGATGATCAGGGCGAAGAAGAACACCTTGATGAACAGGGCGGTGACGCCAATGATCGACCAGATCAGCAGTTGCAGCGGATTGTCGAGGCCATAGCCCATCAGCATCAGGACCAGGGCCATCAGCACCAACTGCACCAGGATCGCCAGCACCAGCGAGGCCAGGTCGAGCCCGGCGAAACTGGGGATGATCTTGCGCAGGGGTTTGAGCAGCGGGTGGGTGGCGCGCACGATGAACTGGCTAAGCGGGTTGTAGAAGTCGGCTTTCACCAGTTGCAGGATGAAGCGCAGCAGCACGATCAGCAGGTACAGGCTGCCGATGGTTTGCAGGATATAAACTGCTGCAGTACTCAGTCCGATCATTATTGACTCCTTGATGGTCCGTCTATCTGTGGGTCGGGCTGTTTATTGGCCAAGCTGCTCGGCCAGTTCTGCCGAACGTTGGGCGGCGGCATTCAGCGCCTGTTCGACCAGGGCTTCGAAGCCGCCAGCCTGGAACGTCTTGATTGCCGCCTCGGTGGTGCCGGCCGGCGAGCTGACCCGGCGGCGCAGTTCGCTGGCATCGACATCACTGGCGACGGCCATGCGTGCGGCACCCAGTGCGGTGTGCAGGGTCAGTTGGGCGGCGGTGTCGTGCGCCAGGCCGAGCTTTTCCCCGGCGGCCGTCATGGCTTCCATCAGCAGGAAGAAATACGCCGGTCCGCTGCCGGATACGGCGGTGACCGCATCGATCAGCTGTTCTTCATCCAGCCACAGGGCCAGGCCGACGGCACCGAGCAACTGTTCGGCCTGCTGACGCTGCTGCGCCGAAACCAGGCTGTTGGCATACAAGCCGCTGACGCCCTGGCGCAATAGCGCTGGGGTATTCGGCATACAACGGACAATGGCGGGGACCGTCTCCGCTGGGGCGCCGAGCCAGCGTTCCAGGCTGGCGCAACTGATGCCGGCAGCGATGGAGACGATCAATTGATTGGCGTCGAGATGGGCGGCCAGATCCAGGCAGACCTCTTTCATCACCTGCGGCTTGACGGCCAGGACGATCACGCTGCAGCCCTGAATGGCCTCGGCGTTGCTGGCGAAGGTTTCGATGCCGTGTTCGGCGCTGATCTTGGCCCGTTGCTCGGCGCCATGGTCGCTGGCGCGAATGCTGCTGGCGTCGACGCCTTGGGCGCGCAGCCCGCCGATCAGGCTAGCGGCCATATTGCCGGCGCCGATAAACGCAATGCGGGGGGAGGTCATAACAGGGTTCCTTATTTATCGAGTCGAGTAGAGCGGCGCTTATGAATAGTCGCGCTCGCCAAACAGGGCGGTACCGATGCGTACCCAGGTCGCCCCTTCGGCAATGGCGGCCTCAAGGTCATGGCTCATGCCCATGGACAGGGTGTCGAGGTCCAGGTTCAGCTTGGCTTGCAGTTCGGCCAGGCAGGCGAAGGCGGCCTGTTGCGTCGCACGGTCTTCGCTGGGTTGGGGAATTGTCATCAATCCACGCAGCTTGAGGTTGGGCAGTTGTGTAACAGCCTGTGCCAATGCCGGCAATTGTTCTGGGCTGCAGCCTGATTTGCTGGCTTCGCCACTGACATTCACCTGCAGGCAGATATTCAGCGCGGGCAGGTGCGCTGGGCGTTGCGCGGACAGGCGTTCGGCGATTTTCAGGCGGTCCACCGAATGCACCCAGGCGAACTGCTCGGCGATCGCCCGGGTCTTGTTGGATTGAATGGGGCCGATGAAATGCCAAATCAATGGCAGATCACGCAGTTCGAGCTGTTTATCCAGTGCTTCCTGCAGATAATTCTCGCCAAAATCATGCAAGCCGGCAGCATGAGCCTGGCGAATTGCCGCTGCGGGTTTGGTTTTGCTCACGGCGAGCAGGCCAATCGTTGCACAATCGCGCTCCGAGGCTTGCGCCGCCTCACGGATGCGTGCTCCGACCTTTGCAATATTCTCTGCTATCGTGGACATTACTCGCGCCAGCCGCCTAGTGTTCGCGGCATTCTACCGTCATTAGGGAGTCCCATGGATATCACTGAGCTGCTTGCCTTCAGCGCCAAGCAAGGCGCGTCGGACCTGCATCTCTCTGCTGGTCTGCCGCCGATGATTCGGGTCGACGGCGATGTGCGCCGGATCAATTTGCCGGCCCTGGATCACAAGCAGGTGCATGCACTGATCTACGACATCATGAACGACAAGCAGCGCAAGGATTTCGAGGAGTTCCTCGAGACCGACTTCTCCTTCGAAGTGCCTGGTGTCGCGCGTTTCCGGGTTAACGCCTTCAACCAGAACCGTGGCGCCGGTGCGGTGTTCCGCACCATTCCGTCCAAGGTGCTGACCATGGAAGACCTCGGCATGGGCGAGGTGTTTCGCAAGATCACCGACGTGCCACGGGGGCTGGTGCTGGTCACCGGGCCAACAGGGTCGGGCAAATCGACCACCCTGGCGGCGATGCTCGATTACCTCAACAGCACCAAATACCAGCACATCCTGACCATCGAAGACCCGATCGAGTTCGTTCACGAGTCGAAGAAGTGCCTGATCAACCAGCGGGAAGTCCACCGCGACACCCTGGGCTTCTCCGAGGCGCTGCGTTCGGCGCTGCGCGAAGACCCGGACATCATTCTGGTCGGCGAGATGCGCGACCTGGAGACCATCCGCCTGGCGCTGACCGCCGCGGAAACTGGCCACCTGGTCTTCGGCACCCTGCACACCACCTCGGCGGCCAAGACCATCGACCGGGTAGTCGATGTATTCCCTGCCGAAGAAAAATCCATGGTTCGCTCGATGCTCTCCGAATCCTTGCAGGCGGTGATTTCGCAGACCCTGCTGAAGAAAGTCGGCGGCGGTCGGGTGGCCGCCCATGAAATCATGATTGGCACCCCGGCGATTCGTAACCTGATCCGTGAGGACAAGGTGGCGCAGATGTACTCGTCGATCCAGACCGGCGCTTCGCTGGGCATGCAGACCCTGGATGCCTGCCTGAAAACCCTGGTAGCCAAGGGCCTAGTCACCCGCGAAAATGCGCGGGAAAAATCCAAGACCCCGGATAACTTCTAATTCGTATCTGGCCAGCCGCGAGGTTGGCCGAGACCCAGATCGCTGGTGAGGCACGCGCCCCAGGGGCTGGAGGTTGGCTAAGCGCGTGACGGTGATGGGCGAGATAACGCATGGAATTCGAAAAACTGCTGCGCCTGATGGTAGAAAAAGGCGGCTCCGACCTGTTTATCACTGCCGGCGTACCGCCGTCGATGAAGGTCAACGGCAAGATCATGCCGGTGACCAAGAACCCCATGTCGCCTGAGCAAACCCGGGAAACCGTGCACTCGGTGATGAACGAGCAACAGCGCCGCGATTTCGTCGAGAGTCACGAGTGCAACTTCGCCATCAGTGCCCGTGGCATTGGCCGCTTCCGCGTCAGTGCCTTCTACCAGCGCAACCTGGCCGGCATGGTGCTGCGCCGCATCGAGACCAACATCCCGACCCTGGATGACCTCAAGCTGCCGGAAATCCTCAAGAAGCTGGCGCTGACCAAGCGTGGTCTGGTGCTGTTCGTCGGCGCCACCGGTACCGGTAAATCCACCTCGCTGGCGGCGATGATTGGCTACCGCAACAAGAACAGCAGCGGCCACATCATTTCCATCGAAGACCCGATCGAGTACATCCACCAGCACCAGAGCTGTATCGTCACCCAGCGCGAGGTCGGTATCGACACCGAATCCTTCGAGGTGGCGCTGAAGAACACCCTGCGTCAAGCGCCGGACGTGATCCTCATCGGTGAAGTGCGCACCCGCGAGACCATGGACCATGCCGTGGCCTTCGCCGAGACCGGCCACCTGTGCCTGGCCACCCTGCACGCCAACAACGCCAACCAGGCGCTGGACCGGATCATCAACTTCTTCCCCGCCGACCGGCAGAATCAGGTATGGATGGACCTGTCGCTCAACCTCAAGGCCATCGTCGCCCAGCAGTTGATCCCGACCCCGGACGGCAAAGGCCGCCGGGCGGTGATCGAGGTGCTGATCAACACCCCGCTGGCGTCCGACCTGATCCGCAAGGGCGAGGTGCATGAACTCAAGAATCTGATGAAGCGCTCCACCGAACTGGGCATGCAGACCTTCGACCAGGCGCTGTACAACCTCTACAGCCAGGGCGAAATCACCTACGAAGATGCGCTGCTCTACGCCGACTCGGCGAACGACCTGCGCTTGTTGATCAAGCTCGGCTCGGAAGCCGACGGCGACCACCTGACCCACTTGAGTGATGGCCTGTCGCTGGAAGTCGCCCCCGAAGACCCGGGCCGGCGTTTCCTCTGAAGTGATTCAATCCAGCCCGCACTCGCGGGCTTTTTTCATCGAGCGGTAAACCCTGTGCGGTCTTGCCGGTCTCATTCGTACCATTCAGCGGCGCAGGAGCCAGACATGGACGTAACAAAGGACACCCACAGCAAGGTCATCGGTTATCTACTGTGGATCTTCGGTTTTCTCGGCGCACACCGGTTTTACTACGGCAAGCCGGTGACCGGAACCATCTGGTTTTTTACCCTCGGCTTGCTGTTTATCGGCTGGATCGTCGATCTGTTCCTGATTCCGGCGATGGATCGAGAGGCCGATCTGCGCTTCACCGCCGGCGACACCGATTACAACGTCGCCTGGGTTTTGTTGACCTTCCTCGGTATTTTCGGAGTGCACCGCATGTACCAGGGCAAGTGGATCACCGGGATCCTCTACCTGTTTACCGGTGGCCTGTTCCTGGTCGGTGTGCTCTATGACTTTTGGACCATGAACACCCAGATCTCCATTCAGAACGCCCGCAACGTCTGACGGAAGCCATACGCCTGCCTGCGCAGCAATGCGCCGAGCTCGTAGGGTGCGCCGTGCGCACCAGCGGCGCTCGCTTGGCGGTGCGCACAGCGCACCCTACGAGGGGTATCCACCTCAGGCCTGGTAGCTGATCCGTCCATCGACCAGGGTGTAGCGCACCGCGCCGGGCAGGCAGTGGCCGATAAACGGGCAGTTGGCACCCTTGGAGAACCAGCTTTCCCCGGCCAGGGTCGTGGCCTGCGGGTCGAACAGCAGCAGGTCGGCTGCTGCGCCCACGCTTAGGCGGCCGGCGGGCAGGCGCAGGGCCTGGGCCGGGCCGCTGGACAGGCGCGCGAGCAGGGTCGGCAGGTCGAGCAGGCCGTCTTGCACCAGGCTCATGGCTAGCGGCAGCAACAGCTGCACGCTGCTGATGCCCGGTTCGGTGGCGCCGAAGGGGGCCAGCTTGGCGTCACGTTCGTGGGGTTGGTGGTGGCTGGAAATGGCACCGATCACCCCGTTCTTTACGGCCTCGCGCAGGCCGTCTCGGTCGGCGCGAGTGCGCAGCGGCGGTTGCACGTGATACAGGCTGGAGAAGTCGCTCAACGCCTCGTCGGTGAGAATCAGCTGATACAGTGCCACATCGGCCGTCACTGGCAGGCCGCGGGCCTGGGCGGCGGCGATCAGTTGCGCGCCGCGAGCGCTGGTCAACTGGCTGAAGTGGGCGCGCACGCCGCTTTGCTCGACCAGCAGCAGGTCGCGGGCCAGGGCCACGGTCTCGGCGGTTTCCGGGATGCCGGCCAGGCCGAGGAAGCTGGCCGTAGGGCCTTCGTGGGCCAGACCGCCTTCGGCCAGGTCGTGGTCCTGGGAGTGGAAGATCACCGTCAGGTCGAAGGTGGCGGCGTATTCCAGGGCGCGGCGCAGGGTACGGGTGTTGCGGAAGTTATCCAGGCCGTTGCCGAAGGCCACACAGCCGGCGTCGCGCAGGGCCACCAGCTCGGCCAGCTGTTCGCCGTCCAGGCCTTTGCTCAGGGCGCCGATGGGGAAAACCTTGGTGTGGCCGGCCTCGCGGGCGCGGTCGAGGATCAGTTCGGCCACCGCCGGGGTGTCCAGCACCGGTTTGGTAAAGGGCGGGCAGCACAGGCTGGTGACGCCGCCTGCCGCCGCGGCCAGGGTTTCGCTGGCGATGCAGCCCTTGCGGCTGTAACCGGGTTCGCGCAGGGCAACGGACAGGTCGACCAGGCCGGGCGCGGCCACCAAGCCCTGGGCGTTGATGATTTTCTCCGCGACGAAACCGGCCGGCGTCTGGCCGATGGCGATGAGCTTGCCGCCATCGATGAACAGGTCGGCGACCTGGTCGAGGTTGCTGTTCGGGTCGATGACGCGGGCGCCAAGGATTGCGGTACGCATCAGTTGGATTCCTCGGCTTCCTGGTTGAGTTGACGCTGGGCATTCTGCCCGCTCATGGCCATCGATAGCACGGCCATGCGCACGGCAATGCCGTAGGTGACCTGGTTGAGAATCACCGATTGCGGGCCGTCGGCCACCGCCGACTCGATTTCCACGCCGCGATTGATCGGCCCCGGGTGCATCACCAGCGCATCCGGTTTGGCCAGGGCCAGGCGTTGCTCGGTCAGGCCGAACAGTCGGTAGAACTCGCCCTCGCTGGGCAGCAGGCCGCCAGTCATGCGTTCGCGTTGCAGGCGCAGCATGATCACCACGTCGACATCCTTGAGGCCGGCGGCCATGTCGCTGTAGACGGTCACGCCGTACTGCTCGATGCCGACCGGTAGCAGGGTCTTCGGTGCGATCACGCGGATGTCCGGGCAGCCGAGAGTCTTGAGTGCCAGCATATTGGAGCGGGCCACCCGCGAGTGCAGGATATCGCCGACGATCGCCACCGAGAGGTTCTCGAAGCCGCCCTTGTGCCGGCGGATGGTCAGCATGTCGAGCATGCCCTGGGTCGGGTGCGCATGACGGCCATCGCCGCCGTTGATGATCGCCAGGTTCGGGCACACGTGTTCGGCGATGAAGTGCGCGGCGCCCGAGTCGGCATGGCGTACGACGAAAATGTCGGCGGCCATCGCCTCGAGGTTGCGCAGGGTGTCGAACAGGGTCTCGCCCTTGCTGGTCGAGGAGGTCGACACGTTGAGCGTGATGACGTCGGCGGACAGCCGTTGGGCGGCTAGCTCGAAGGTAGTGCGGGTGCGCGTGGAGTTCTCGAAGAACACATTGCACACGGTCTTGCCGCGCAGCAGCGGGACTTTCTTCACTGCTCGGGCGCCGACTTCGAGGAAGGAATCGGCTGTATCGAGGATTTCCGTCAGCAGTTCGCGGGGCAGGCCGTCGAGGGTGAGGAAGTGGCGCAGCTGGCCTAGGTCATTCAGCTGCAACGGGCGCTTGGCATCAATCGGCGTCATCGCGAGGGTCTCAGTTGGCAAGCATCTGGAGTTCGAGGGTCAGCGGTGTGGGACCGGACAGTTTGACCCGCTGCTCGGTGGCCAGCGACAGGCTGGCGCCGACCACGTCGGGACGGATCGGCAGCTCGTGAGCGTTCAGGTCGAGTAGGCAGACCAGGGTCACGCTGGCCGGGCGGCCATAGTCGAACAGTTCATTGAGTGCGGCGCGGATGGTGCGGCCGCTCATCAATACGTCGTCGATCAGCACCAGATGCTGGCCTTCGACCTCGAACGGCAACTCGGAAGGCTGTACCTGCGGGTGCAGGCCATTCTGGGTGAAGTCATCGCGGTAGAAGGAGACGTCGAGGATGCCCAGTGGCGCTGGGTTGCCCAGGGCCTCTAGCAGCGCCTGGGCGACCCATACGCCGCCGGTACGGATGCCGATAAAGCGTGGCTCGCTGATTTGCCGCTGGTTGAGATGGCCGATCAGTGCCGCGGCCATTTGCGGCAGCAGTTCGGCAGGATTGGGTAGGCTCATCGGGAACTCCTTGTGGGCGGGCCGGGCGAAAGCTGCTGCAGGCTGTGCGTATGATGCGGGCTTAAACGCAGGCTCGGCGCGCCGGACTGAATGTTGTTCGCTAGGTTTATACAGGACCCGAGATCGCGTTTTTTCAAGACGAACAGTGCTCTGTCAGCCAGCCTTCGAGCAGCAGCGCGGCGGCCAGGGCATCGACCGGGCGTTCGCGATAGCCACTGTTCTGGCCTTGTTGCAGGCGTTGGCCCTTGGCCTCATAGGTGGTCAGGCGTTCGTCATGGGTATGCACGGGCAGGTTGAAGCGGCCGTTGAGGCGGCGGGCAAATTTCTCCGCTCGCTCGCTCATCTCGCTCGGAGTGCCGTCCATGTTCAGCGGCAGGCCGACGACGATGGCATCCGGCTGCCATTCGCGCAGCAGCGCTTCGACCTTTTGCCAATCCGGCACGCCATTCTGGGCCTTGAGGATGCACAGTTCGCGGGCCTGGCCGGTGATCGCCTGGCCGACGGCAACACCGATCTGCTTGCTGCCATAATCGAAACCCAGTAACAGGCGCAACGGTTTGGCCTCGCTCATCAGGCGTGTCCGGCTTGCGAGGTGAGCAGGCTGAGGTTGACGCCCAGGCGCGCGGCGGCGGCGTTCAGGCGTTGATCGAAGGGCAGTTCGAAGAGGATCGCATTATCGGCCGGGCAGGTCAGCCAGGCGTTGTCGGTCAGTTCGGCTTCCAGTTGTCCGGCATCCCAGCCGGCATAGCCGAGGGTGATCAGGTATTTTGCCGGTCCCGTGCCGTCGGCAATGGCGAACAGCGCGTCCTGGGAGGTGGACAGGCCCAGCTCACCGAGCTCCAGGGTTGCCTGGAATTGCGGTCCGGTCGGGTGCAGGACGAAACCGCGATCGGTCTGCACCGGACCACCGGAGAAAATCGGTAGGTTCTGGCAGCGCACCGGCGGCTCCTCGTCGGGACGCAACTGCTCCAGCACATCGGCCAGGCTGAGACCGTGCGGGCGGTTGATCACCAGGCCCATCGCGCCCTGTTCGTTGTGCTCGATCAGGTAGATCAGGGTCTGCGCGAAATTCGGATCGGCCATGTGCGGCATGGCAATCAGGAACTGATGCTTGAGGTAGCTTGGTTTGGCGTCTTTCATGGGCATTAGTTTCAGGCCTGGAGCCAAGAGCTTCAAGCGTCACGCTGCAAGCGGCAAGAAAAAATCCGCTTGAGCTTGAGAGTTTGTGAAAAAACTCTCGCGACGGTGCTCGATATTTCCACAACCTCTGAGCGTCAGTTGCTGGACAGGCGGTCGCCGCGTTCGAAGCGCCAGGTGCGGATGATTTCCAGGCGGTCGATATCGGCCAGGTCACCGGTGAATGGGGCGTAGGGTGCGGCCAGGCGTACGATGCGCAGGGCGGCCTGGTCAAGCAGTTGCTGGCCGGAGGACTGCAATACCTGGACTTCGTAGAGGGTGCCATCACGGTTGATCGAGACCAGCACCCGCAGGCTGCCATAAATCTGCTGGCGGCGTGCATCGTCGGGGTAGTTGAGGTTACCGACCCGTTCGACTTTCTTGCGCCATTCGTCCTTGTACCAGGCGCCCTTGTCGCGCATGGTCGAGGCCGCACTGAGGCGGTGGATCTTCGGCCGTTTGGCGTACTGCTGGATGTCGTTGGCCAGTTCGGCTTCCAGGCTGGCAATTTCCGCAGAGAGTTGCGCGCTGTCGAATACCGGTGCCGGGGGGGCTTGCACTGTGGGCTTGACTGCTTCGCGCTTGACCGGGGTCTTTTGCTGTTGCGGGGCGCGAGTCGCTACTGCGGCTTTCGGCGCTTCCTGGCGCACCGCCGGCTGTGCCGGGGCCGCGGGCGGCGTCACACGCTTGACCTGGGTGTCCTGGAACAGTGCCTGCTCGGTGGTTTTCGGCGCGGCCTTGTGTTCCAGGGTACCGCTGCCCTGCTGGTTGTCCTGGGCGAGAAAGTCGGCTTCTTTCGGCTTTTCCTCGCTCTTAAAGGTCGACAGGGTGATTTCCAGGGTTTTGCTGATCTGGCTGGGCTCGGCCAGGCTGAAGCCCAGGCCGAGAATCAGCGCGGCATGCAGGGTCGCGGCGAGGAACAGGGTAAAACCCAGCCGATCCGCTGGGCGGACGCCAGCGGCGGGTAGATCGGGTAGGTTGGTGGCTGGGTTCATGCTGCTTCGGGTCTGTTCAGGTTGTCGCGCAGTCTGACGGCTTCACGCCGCTAGCTGCAAGCGACACGCTCGAAGCTGCTACTTGCTTCAAACTTTCGCCTTGACGCCTGTGGCTTGCAGTTGGCCCGCGATGGCATCCATCAGGCGCTCACCGATGCGGGTGTCGTAGGCGGCATCTATCTCGCGGATGCAGGTCGGGCTGGTCACGTTGATTTCGGTCAGATAGTCGCCGATCACGTCCAGGCCGACGAACAGCAGGCCTTTCTCGCGCAGGGTTGGGCCGACGCCAGCGGCGATTTCACGGTCGCGTTCGCTCAGTGGGCGTGCTTCGCCGCGCCCGCCAGCGGCAAGGTTGCCGCGGGTTTCGCCGTGTGCCGGGATGCGTGCCAGGCAATAAGGTACTGGCTCGCCATCGATCATCAGGATGCGTTTGTCACCGTCGAGGATCGCTGGCAGGTAGCGTTGCGCCATGATCTGTTGTGTGCCATGGGCAGTAAGGGTCTCGAGAATCACCGAGAGGTTGGGATCGCCCTCAGAGTGACGAAATATCGAAGATCCGCCCATACCATCCAGGGGTTTGAGAATGATGTCACGTTGCTCTTTGGCAAACTCGCGCAGAATGTCGGATCGGCGACTGACCAGCGTCTCAGGAGTGAATTGAGGGAACTGGGTGGCAAACAGCTTCTCGTTGCAGTCGCGCAGACTCTGTGGGCGGTTGACCACCAGTACGCCGGCTTGTTCGGCCTGTTCCAGTAGGTAGGTGGAGTAGACGAATTCGTTATCGAAGGGCGGATCCTTGCGCATCAGGATCACATCCAGCTCGGTCAGCGCGACGTCGCGCTCGGCGCCCAGTTCGAACCAACGCTGGGGGTCGTTGAATACGTTGAGTGGGCACAGGCGGGCACGTGCTTCGCCTTTGGCCTGGTAAAGGTCTTTCTGCTCCATATAGAAGAGCGACCAGCCGCGCGCCTGAGCGGCCAGCAACATGGCCAGCGAGCTGTCTTTTTTAAAGGCGATCTGGGCGATGGGGTCCATGACAATGCCGAGGCGAACGCTCATGGGGGGATTCTCCGTGAAAGGCAGCAGGATAGAAGGTGTCAGGGCTGGTGTGTGGCGTCAGGGTGGCGCCGGTAAGGCGGGTGGTCAAGGAAAAAACCTTGCCCTTCCGCGGCTTATAGCTTGCATGGGGAGAGTGTGCTAAAAAGGCCCGACGATTGGGTTTTGACCCGTCGGTGGTAAGGCCTCAGGCGCACTGATAGAACGCAAAATAACGACTCACCGAGGCGATGGCAGGGTAAACATGGAACAGCATTCCGAGGGTTTGAGGGTGATGGTGATCGACGATTCGAAGACGATTCGTCGTACCGCGGAAACCCTGCTAAAGAAGGTGGGTTGCGAGGTAATTACCGCAGTTGACGGCTTCGATGCTTTGGCAAAGATCGCCGACACCCATCCGAATATTATTTTTGTCGACATCATGATGCCGCGGCTCGATGGCTATCAGACCTGTGCCCTGATCAAGAACAACAGTGCTTTCAAGTCCACCCCGGTGATCATGCTGTCTTCCAAGGACGGCTTGTTCGACAAGGCCAAGGGGCGCATCGTTGGCTCCGATCAATATCTGACCAAACCTTTCAGCAAGGAAGAGTTGCTCGGCGCGATCAAGGCCCATGTCCCTAATTTCACCCCGGTGGAACAGGCATCCTGACGTCTGCTGGATAGCGGTAGACGCCTTTTCATGTATTGGGAAACACCATGGCTCGAATTCTGATTGTTGATGACTCTCCGACCGAAATGTACAAGTTGACCGCCATGTTGGAAAAAAATGGCCATCAGGTACTCAAAGCGGAAAATGGCGCGGACGGCGTTGCCCTGGCGCGTCAGGAAAAACCCGACGTCGTGTTGATGGATATCGTCATGCCGGGCCTCAATGGTTTTCAGGCGACCCGCCAGCTGACCAAGGACGCCGATACCAGCCACATCCCGGTGATCATCGTTACCACCAAGGATCAGGAGACCGACAAGGTCTGGGGCAAGCGCCAAGGCGCCAAAGACTACCTGACCAAGCCGGTTGACGAAGCAACGCTGCTGAAAACCTTGAATGCGGTATTGGCCGGTTGATGCTGCGCCAGTAACCCAATAAAAAGAAGGTCACGGCTGGCATGACGGATACGCAGACACCTTTTCAAACCCTCCTCGGAATCGACCAGCGTTGCCGGCTGCTGGCGGCTGGCCTGCCGTTGCAGCAGGCCGCCGTGCAAACCTGGAGCGGCATCGGTTTTCGCATGGGCGAGCGATTTTTCGTCGCGCCCATGGGCGAGATAGGGGAGGTGCTGCACGAGCCGCGTCATACCTTGTTGCCCGGGGTTAAAAGCTGGGTCAAGGGCGTGGCCAACGTGCGCGGACGTCTGTTGCCAGTGATGGACTTGTGCGGCTTCTTCGGTAACGAGTTATCGCCGCTGCGCAAGAAACGGCGGGTGCTGGTGGTCGATCACCAGGACGTATTCGCCGGGCTGACGGTCGATGAAGTGTTCGGCATGCAGCATTTTCCGGTGGACGCCTTCTCCGAGCAGCTACCGCCGCTCGAGGCATCCATCGCGCCGTTTATTCATGGCGTCTTCCAGCGCGAGCAGCCCTGGTTGGTGTTCAGTCCTCATGCGCTGGCCCAGCACCAGGGGTTTCTCGATGTTGCGTTTTAACAGTTTTTCGGTTGGGTCGGCTTTGTCGGCCTGTTGGGGTTGTGTGGGAACCGTAGCGCGGTCGGTCCGGGCGGGGGCCAGAAAATGAAAAAACTAAATACAGGCAACTTATTCACGAGTACGCGCAGCAGCACGCTGATCGCTGGGCTGTTTATCGTCCTGATCGTCTCCATCGTGCTGTTGTTTGCCAACTTCGCCTACATCAACACGCAATCCAATTACGATACGGAATACATCAGCCACGCTGGTGAGCTGCGGGTTCTGTCCCAGCGTATTGCCAAGAACTCCACCGAAGCGGCTGCCGGTACGGCCGAAGCCTTCGGTCTGTTGCGCGAGGCGCGCAACGACTTCGAGACCCGTTGGGGTTATCTGACCGACGGCAACCAGGCGAGCGGTGTGCCCTCTGCGCCGGAGCCCGTGCAGGCGCAGATGACTGCCGTGCAGCAGGACTGGGATAGCCTGCGGCAGAACACCGACGCCATTCTGGCCAGCGAGCAGACCGTTCTGTCCCTGCACCAGGTGGCCGAGACCCTGGCGGAAACCATCCCGCAGCTGCAGGTCGAGTACGAAGAAGTGGTCGACATCCTCCTGGAAAGCGGAGCATCGGCCGCCCAGGTTTCGGTGGCCCAACGCCAGTCGCTGTTGGCCGAACGTATTCTCGGCTCGGTGAACAAGGTACTGGCCGGTGACCAGAACTCGGTGCAAGCGGCCGATATGTTCGGTCGCGATGCCAGCCTGTTCGGGCGGGTATTGAGCGCCATGCTGGAAGGCAATGCGGCAATGGAAATTGCCAAGGTCAACGACGCGGAAGCGCTCGATCGACTGGCGGAAATTTCCGAGCTGTTCGAGTTTGTTTCCGGTTCGGTAGATGAAATTCTCGAAACCTCGCCGGAACTGTTCCAGGTGCGGGAGTCGGCCAACGGCATTTTCACCGTATCGCAGACCCTCTTGGATAAAGCCTCCGAGCTGGCTGTCGGCTTCGAAGACATGGCTGACGGCCGTGCCATCAACACCCTGGCTGGATACGTGCTGGGCATTTTGGCGTTGGGCTCGATCATCCTGATCGGCATCGTGATGGTGCGGGTAACCAACCGCCGCCTCGCTGAAACTGCCGAGAAGAACGAGCGTAACCAGGCTGCGATTCTGCGACTGCTCGACGAAATCGCCGACCTCGCCGATGGCGACTTGACCGTTGCCGCGACCGTAACCGAAGATTTCACCGGTGCTATCGCCGACTCCATCAACTACTCCATCGACCAGCTGCGCGACTTGGTGGTGACCATCAACCTGACTGCTGTTCAGGTAGCTGGCGCCGCCCAGGAAACCCAGGCCACGGCGATGCACCTGGCCGAAGCCTCGGAGCACCAGGCTCAGGAAATCGCCGGGGCATCGGCTGCGATCAACGAAATGGCCGTGTCGATTGACCAGGTATCGGCGAACGCCTCGGAGTCCTCCGCGGTAGCGGAGCGTTCGGTAGCCATTGCCAACAAGGGTAACGAGGTGGTGCACAACACCATCACCGGCATGGATAACATTCGTGAGCAGATCCAGGACACCTCGAAGCGGATCAAGCGCCTCGGTGAGTCGTCCCAGGAGATCGGTGACATCGTCAGCCTGATTAACGACATTGCCGACCAGACCAACATCCTCGCTCTCAACGCCGCGATCCAGGCCTCCATGGCCGGTGACGCGGGCCGCGGCTTCGCCGTGGTAGCGGACGAAGTCCAGCGCCTGGCGGAACGTTCCTCGGCGGCGACCAAGCAGATCGAGGCCCTGGTCAAGACGATTCAGACCGATACCAACGAGGCGGTTATCTCGATGGAGCAGACCACCTCCGAGGTGGTGCGCGGTGCACACTTGGCGCAGGACGCCGGGGTCGCGCTGGAGGAGATCGAGAAGGTATCCAAGACCCTCGCAGCCCTGATTCAGAACATCTCCAACGCGGCGCGCCAACAGGCTTCTTCGGCCGGTCATATTTCCAACACCATGAACGTGATTCAGGAGATCACCTCGCAGACCTCGTCCGGTACCACGGCTACGGCCAAGAGCATTGGTAACCTGGCCAAGATGGCCAGTGAGATGCGTAAGTCGGTTTCCGGCTTTACCCTGCCAGAAAGCGGCGAGCAGGCATAAGCAAGCGTGGCGTGGCGACCTTTTCCGGTTGTTGCCCAGCGTCTATGGCCATGAGCGAGAGGCACGACATGCAGTCAGGCGCCTGGGCTTTGCAACCAGTGGTGGACATGGCCGCCGCCGAGTTTCGCGCGTGGCAAGCGCTGCTCGAGGAACGCACCGGTGTGGTGATCAGCGAGCAGCGGCAGGCGTTCCTGCAGACCAATCTGAGTGCGCGGATGCGTGAATTGGGTGTGGCGGATTACGCCACCTATTTCCGTCAGGTCACTGATGGTCCGCGCGGGGCAGTCGAGTGGTCGACCCTGCTTGATCGCCTGACCGTGCAGGAGACTCGTTTCTTTCGCCACCGGCCATCGTTCGATGTGCTCGAGCGTTACCTGCGTGAGCGGCTACAACAAGGATTGACCAGTCCGTGGGAGTTGTGGAGCGTGGGTTGCTCAAGTGGCGAGGAACCTTATTCGTTGGCCATCACGGCGGCTGAAGTGCTGCGTGACAGCGAGCAGCCCGAGCACTTTGGCGTAACGGGTACCGATATCAGCCTGAACGCCCTGAGCAAGGCGCGTGATGGTCAGTATGTCCCGCGCAAGTTGGAACAAATCGATACGGAGTTGGGTCAACGCTATTTTGTGGCCCAAGCCGATGGACGCTTCAAAGTAGTAGCGGATCTGGCGGCGCGAGTGTGTTGCGCCAGGCTCAATGTGCTGGAGTTGGCCAAGGCGCCAATGTCCGGTATGGACGTCATTTTTTGTCAGAACTTGCTGATCTATTTTCGCCGCTGGCGTCGCCGAGAGATCCTCAACTGCCTGGCCGAGCGCCTGGCACCGGGTGGTCTGCTGGTGGTGGGAGTGGGTGAAGTAGTCGGTTGGCAGCATCCGGACTTGCTTCCGGTGGCCGACGAGCAAGTGCTGGCGTTTACCCGCAAGGGATAGGGCAGAGCCAAGTTTATGAGTGGAGCGGCTATGGGGGATCGGCACGACTATGTCGCCCTGGAATGGGTCAAAGGCGAAATCGCGGAAACCCTGAAACAGGCGCGCCAAGCCTTGGAGGCGTACGTCGAGAATCCGCAGGATTCAACGCGCATGCGCTTCTGCCTGACCTATGTGCACCAGGTACATGGCACTCTGCAAATGGTGGAGTTCTACGGCGCTGCGCTGCTCGCCGAAGAAATGGAGCACCTGGCCCAGGCGTTGATGGAAGGTCGCGTGGCCAACCAGGGCGAAGCCCTGGAAGTGCTGATGCAGGCCATCCTCCAGCTGCCGGTCTACCTCGACCGTATCCAGACTGCCCGCCGCGATTTGCCGATGGTGGTGTTGCCACTGCTCAACGACCTGCGTGCCGCCCGTGGCGAAAAGCTGCTCTCGGAAACCAGTTTGTTTTCCCCGGATATGTCCGTGCGCGCGCCGGCCTTGTCTGCCGAGTCCCTGGACGAACTGCGCACCGCGGAACTGCCAATACTGCTGCGCAAACTGCGGCAAATGCTGCAGGTGGCCCTGGTCGGGGTCATTCGCAATCAGGATCTACCAACCAATCTGGGTTACATGGCGCGGGTTTTCGGCCGTCTTGAGACGCTGTGCAAAGACGCGCCGCTCGGCCCCTTGTGGCAGATCGCCTCGGGTCTGGTCGAGGGCCTGGCCAGCGGCGGCGTGATCAATAGTCCGTCGGTACGCACCCTGTTGCGCGAGGTCGATAAAGAGCTCAAGCGTCTGCTCGAACAGGGCGCCGACGGGATCAACCAGCCTGCCTCCGACGAGTTGACCAAGAATCTGTTGTTCTATGTGGCCAAGGCACCGGCGCAGTCGCCGCGCATCAGGGTCTTGAAGGAACGGTTCCGTCTCGACGACGCGTTACCGGATAACGATATCGTCGATGAGGAGCGTGCCCGTCTGGCCGGTCCGGATCGCGATGCCATGCGCTCGGTAGTCGGCGCGCTGTGCGAGGAGCTGGTGCGGGTCAAGGACAGCCTCGACCTGTTCGTGCGTAGTGACCGCAATCAGGTGGCCGAGCTGGATAGCCTGCTGGCACCGCTCAAGCAGATTGCCGACACCTTGGCCGTGCTGGGTTTCGGTCAGCCACGCAAAGTCATCCTCGATCAGATCGACGTGGTTCACGGCCTGGCCCTTGGCCGGCAGGCGCCGAGCGATGCAGTGCTGATGGATGTTGCCGGTGCGCTGCTGTATGTCGAAGCGACCCTGGCCGGCATGGTCGGTCCGGTTGCCGACGGCTCTCGCGAAGAGAATCATCTGCCCACCACCGACGTGGCGCAGATTCACCAGCTGGTGATCAAGGAAGCGCGCAATGGCCTGGAACAGGCCAAGGACGCGATCATCGAATTCATTGCCTCGCAGTGGAATCACGAGCACCTGGCGCGTGTGCCGGCGCTGCTGACCCAGGTGCGTGGCGGCCTGGCCATGATTCCGCTGGCGCGAGCCGCGGATCTGTTGAATGCCTGCAATCGCTATATTCAGGAGCAGCTGCTGGCGCGCAAGGCCGTGCCGAACTGGCAGAGCCTGGACACCTTGGCCGATGCCATCACCAGCGTCGAGTACTACCTCGAGCGCCTGGCCGAAGACCACGGCAGTCAGGGTGACCTGATTCTCGATGTGGCCGAGGAAAGCCTGGCAAGTCTCGGCTATCCACTGCAAGAAAAGCCCTCGATTCTCGATGCGCTCGAGCCACGGCAAGAAGATTTCGCACCGCTTGCCGACCCCCTGCATGACCTCGACGTACTGGTCGATGAGCCAGCCGAGGCCGAGGCTCTTGAACCGTTTGCGCAGCCGGGGGCGCAGGTCGCACCCGCGCCGTTCGAGGAGCCGAGCGGCGAACTCGCCGAGACCGACACTGCGATGGTCGAGGCCCCGCAGCCACTTGACGATGACGGTTGCAGTCTGGCCCCGCTGGAAGCCGATCCACTGGCGCTCGATCTGCAGTTCGAGTCGCCGGCAATCGAACCGTTGCCGGCCCTTGATCTCGGCGAAGAGCCACTGGCTGCCTTCAGCAGCGATGCCATGCAGTTGGACGAGATACAACAGGAAGAGCCGAGTCTGGACGAGCTGGACAGCCCTGGCCATTGGGATGAGGCCGAGCTGGTATCGCTGGGCGTGCCCGAGGTTGAGCTGCCGAGTGCACCGCTGACGGTCGCTGAGCCCGCCCCCGAGGCCGACAAGCCGCTGTCGCTGGCCGATGTCATGGCCGCGCCGCTGCAGGCGATCAATCCGCCGGCTCACGATGTGCCGCCGAGTCTGCTGCCACCGCCGGCCGACGAAGAGTCGTTCGATGAAGAATTGATGGAGGTCTTCGTCGAAGAAGCCGGCGAAGTGCTGGAAACCGTCGGCGAATTTCTGCCGCAATGGTGCGCCGACCCGGCCAACAAAGAAGCTTTGATCGAAATCCGCCGCGCCTTTCACACCCTCAAGGGCAGTGGCCGCATGGTGCGGGCGTTGGTCATCGGCGAATTGGGCTGGTCGATCGAGAACCTGCTCAATCGGGTGCTCGACCGCAGCATCCAGCCTGCAGCCGACGTGCTGCAGGTGGTCGCCGACGTGGTCGCGCTGATGCCGGCCCTGGTCGATGAATTCGCCACCAAGGCCCAGCGCCAGCGTGATGATGTCGACCTGTTGGCCGCCACCGCGCATGCGCTGGCGAAAGGGCAGAGCCTGACGAAAGCCGATGCCCCGGCTGTCCCTATAGCGCCGCCTGAAGGTGAGGTCGAGGCTGTTGCGACAGTCGCTGAGCAGGACGACGTACTCGATGGCGAGCCCCTCTATGGAGAGCCCCTCGATCCGCAACTGTTGGAGATTTTCCGCAACGAAGCCGAAACCCACCTCGATACCCTGGTCGGTTTTCTTGCCAATTGCGCCCAGGAACTGCCACAGCCCGTCACCGACGACCTGCAGCGTGCCTTGCACACCCTCAAGGGCAGTGCCTACATGGCCGGGATTCTACCGGTGGCGGAGATAGCCGCACCGCTGGAAAAAATGCTCAAGGAATTCAAAAGCAACCTGATCCCGATGGATCTGGCCGAAGCCGAATTATTCAGCGCTGCCGAGAAGCTGTTCCGTCTGGGCCTGGCGCAGTTGGAAACTCAGCCGCTGGCTCTTTTGCCCGGTGCGCCGGAGTTCCTCGAGCGTGCGCACAAACTGCATCAGGATCGCCTCGAGGCCGCGCAAAGCAGTCGCCAGAGCGGGCAGGGCGAAACCCGCGATCCGCAGCTGATCGGCATTTTCCTCGCAGAGGGCATGGATATCCTGCTGGATGCCGAGGCTTTGCTGCGGCGCTGGCGCGAGCACCCGTCCGATCGTCAGGAATTGAGTGCCTTGCTGGACGAGTTGACGACCCTGGGGCGCGGCGCGGAAATGGCCGAATTGCCGCAGATCGATGAACTCTGTGAAGCCCTGCTCGACCTCTATGGTGCCGTGGAAGAAGGCAGCCTGGCGGTCAGCGAACGCTTCTTCAGCGAGGCGGAACAGGCGCATGAAGCACTGATCAACATGATGGATCAGGTCGCCGCCGGCCTCCAGGTCAGCGCCGAGCCTGCGCGGGTCGAGGCGTTGCGGGTTTTGCTCGGCGAAGCGCTGGATCCGCGCGCACTGGCACTGTTGTCCACGGAAGGTCAGGCGGGTCAGGAACCCGTCGAGTTGGATGCCGCCACTGCAGCGATCGAGCAGACGCCCTGGGCGCGGGAGAACGACGGCGAGACAGTGACGGCAGTCGAGTTGCAGGTCGATGAGGACGCCGGCTGCATGCCTGAGCATGCTGCTGCGCTCCCCGGTCATGAGGTGCTCGACGCGGAAATGGTCGAGATATTTCTCGAGGAAGCCGTGGATATCCTCGAAAGCGCTGGTCAGGCGCTGCAGCGCTGGAGCGCCGAGCCGGACAACAAGGCCGCCCTGTCGTCCCTGCAGCGTGACTTGCACACCCTCAAGGGTGGCGCAAGGATGGCCGAAATCCGTCCGATTGGCGACCTCGCCCATGAGCTGGAGTCCTTGTACGAAGGCTTGGTGGATCGGCGCTTCAGCCATTCCCCGGCGCTCGTCGCTCTGCTGCAGCAAAGCCATGACTGCCTGGCCATGTTGCTGGAGCAGCTACAAAATCAGGCTGAGTTGCAGCTGCCGCACGAGCTGATCGAGGCGATTCGTCGCTTCCGTCAGGGTGGTGGCGCGCAGAACCTGTCAGCTGCTGCCACGGCCGCCGAGGATGATCTCGAAGCCGAAGCCGAAGCCGAAGCCGAAGCCGAGCGTGAGGTTGAGGTTGAGGTTGACGATGAAGACGAGCTGGCGTCATCGCTGCACAGCGAGGACGAAATCGAGCTGAGTCTGGAGACGGACCTTGAGGCAGACGCTGGGCAGGATCTTGCTGAGGTCGAGCCAGAGGCCCTCGCAGTGCCTGCAGTAACCGATGCGGATAAACCCGCGGCAGCAGAGCTCGAGGATCAGCCCGATCAGGAGCTGGTGGACATCTTCCTCGAGGAGGGTTTCGATATTATCGACAGCTCTGGCGCGGCCCTGCTGCGCTGGATGGATGACGTCGACAACAGCCTCGAACTGGAAGCCCTGCAGCGCGATCTGCACACCCTCAAGGGTGGTGCACGAATGGCGGAAGTACGCGAGATTGGCGACCTCGCCCATGAACTCGAATTCCTTTACGAAGGGCTCGGTGATGGTCGGCTGCGTCCTAGTCAGGAGCTGTTCGACCTGCTCCAGACTTGCCACGATCGCCTGGCCGAGATGCTCGATGCGGTGCGTGGCAAGCGAGCGGTGCCCGATGGCGATGCGCTGATCGAGACGATCAAGCATTTTCGCGCCAACCCGGAGCAACAACTGAGCATACCCTCTGCCGTACAGCTCAAGGCAGTCGCGGAAAACCAGGGGCAGGACGATGACGAGTCGGACATCCTCGACATCTTTCTGGAGGAGGCCGACGACCTGTTGGAGTCGATGGAAGCAGCCATGGGCCGTTGGGACCAGAGCCGCGACGATGGCGCGGCTATCGATGACATGTTGCGCGTCCTGCATACCCTCAAGGGCGGCGCGCGGCTGGCCGGACAGAATCGTCTGGGCAACCTGACCCATGACCTTGAATCACACCTGAGCGAGGCCCTGCTGCAAGGTGCGCCTTGGCCGGAAAGCCTGTTCCTCGATGTGCAGTCTGGTTTCGAGGGGCTGCAGAAAGAACTCGATCAACTGCGTCAGCGTCTGCAAGCCAGTTTTGCTGAGGACGACAATGCGGCGGCTGGCGTTGGGGCAACGGCGGCAAAAGTCCCCGGACTGCTAGCGCCTATAGTCGCGGCCAGCGAACTGCCGGCCCGGGAGCTGGTGGCGAAAGTCCTGCCGTTCGTTCGTCGTGCGCAGGAAGCCGCGCAGGAAGCTGCCGCGCGACGTGCTCCGCAGGAGCTGGTCAAGGTGCCGGCGGAACTGCTCGAAGGCCTGGTTAACCTGGCCGGTGAGACCTCGATCTTTCGCGGTCGGGTCGAGCAACAGGTCAGCGATTTTGGTTTTACCCTGAGTGAGATGGAAGCCACCATCGACCGGGTGCGCGACCAACTGCGACGTCTGGACATCGAAACCCAGGCGCAGATTCTCAGTCGTTACCAGGCCGAGGCCGAGCGCGCCGGTTACGAGGATTTCGATCCGCTGGAAATGGACCGCCATTCGCAGTTGCAGCAGCTTTCACGCGCACTGTTTGAGTCGGCCTCCGACTTGCTTGATCTGAAAGAAACCCTGGCCATGCGTAACCGTGATGCGGAAACCCTGTTGTTGCAACAGGCGCGGGTCAACACCGAGCTGCAAGAAGGCTTGATGCGCACCCGCATGGTGCCCTTCGATCGACTGGTCCCGCGGCTGCGGCGGATTGTCCGTCAGGTTGCTGGTGAGTTGGGCAAGCAGGTCGAATTCGTTCTCGGCAATGCCGACGGCGAGATGGACCGCACCGTGCTCGAACGTATTGTCGCGCCGCTGGAGCATATGTTGCGCAATGCCGTCGACCATGGCATCGAGTCGGCGGCGGTGCGCCGCGCCGCGGGCAAGCCGGAGCAGGGTACTATCCGCCTGAATCTGGGGCGCGAGGGCGGTGATATCGTCTTGACCCTCAGTGACGATGGCGGCGGGATCAAGCTCGATGCCGTTCGGCGCAAGGCCATCGAACGTGGCCTGATGGACCAGGGGTCGGATCTGACCGATCACGAAATTCTCCAGTTCATTCTTGAGGCTGGATTTTCCACTGCCGAGGCGGTCACCCAGATTTCCGGGCGTGGCGTCGGCATGGACGTGGTGCATTCCGAGGTCAAGCAACTCGGCGGCTCCATGAGCATCGACTCGACACCGGGCGAAGGTACGCGCTTTGCCATTCGTCTGCCGTTCACCGTGTCGGTCAACCGCGCGCTGATGGTGCTGTCGGGCGAAGACCTCTATGCCATCCCGCTGAACACCATCGAAGGCATCGTGCGGATTTCCCCCTACGAGCTGGAGGCGCTCTATGATCAGAGTGGCTCGGCTGCGGTGGAGACACCTCGTTTCGAGTATGCCGGTCAGGCCTACGAGTTGCGTTACCTCGGTGACCTGCTGAGTAACGGCCAGCAACCCAAACTGGTCGGCCAGAGCCTGCCCTTGCCGGTGATTCTGGTGCGCTCGAGCGAGCACGCGGTGGCGGTGCAAGTCGATTCCCTGGCCGGTTCCCGCGAGATTGTGGTGAAGAGCCTCGGGCCGCAGTTCGCCGGGGTACACGGAATTTCCGGCGCGACTATTCTGGGTGACGGTCGCGTGGTGGTGATTCTCGACCTGCTGGCAACCATCCGCGTGCTGCATGCGCACCTGCTCAATCAACTGCATCCGCGCATGCTTGGCCACACGGCGACTGCCGCGGAAATTGAAGCGGATCGGCCGACCCTGGTCATGGTGGTGGATGACTCGGTCACCGTACGCAAGGTCACCAGCCGTCTGCTTGAGCGTAACGGTATGAACGTATTGACGGCCAAGGACGGCGTGGACGCCATCTCTCAGCTGCAGGAACACAAGCCCGACATCATGTTGCTGGACATCGAAATGCCGCGCATGGACGGTTTTGAAGTGGCAACGCTGGTGCGTCACGACGAGCATCTGAAAGACCTGCCGATCATCATGATCACCTCGCGTACCGGTGCGAAACACCGTGAGCGAGCGCTGGCGATTGGTGTCAACGAATACCTCGGCAAACCCTACCAGGAGTCGCTATTGCTCGAGAGCATTGCCAAGTTGGTGGATCGCCGCCCAGTAGAGCGCCACCCGGACTCGCGCGCATGACGGAGAAAAGCGTGGCACGTATTGCAGTCATTGCCGATACCTCCCTGCAGCGCCATGTGCTGCAGCAGGCGTTGACCGGGAGTGGCTATCAGGTCGTGCTAAACAGTGATCCGGCGCGCCTGGATGAGGCAACGCTGACGGCTTGCGAGACCGACCTGTGGCTGGTTGATCTGGCTCAGTCCGAGGATTTCCCGCTGGTCGACAACCTGATGGAAAGCGCCTGCGTGCCGATCTTGTTTGGCGAGGGGCATGCCCCGGAGCGGCATTCGGAAAACTACCCGCGTTGGGAGCGACGCCTGTTTGGCAAGTTGAAGAAGCTGATCGGCGACCCATCGCAAGCGGTAGGACCCAGTCTCCAGGCGTTACTGGCCGAGGCGCAGCGGCCAACTCGCCTGGATCTGCCACAGGTGCTCGCAGATACGCCGCTGGTGGTCGGTGAGCCGGCCCGGCAGGTCTGGTTGCTGGCCGCTTCGCTCGGCGGCCCGGCAGCGATCAAGGCTTTCCTCGACGCCTTGCCTGGTGGTTTGCCGATTGGGTTTGTCTATGCCCAGCATATCGACCCCAGTTTCGAGTCGGTGCTGCCGCAGGCGGTCGGACGCCATAGTCAATGGCGTGTCAATCCGGCGCGTCACGGCGATTCGGTGCGCTGCGGTGAGGTGGTGGTGGTGCCGATCAGTCGCGAGCTGGGTTTCAGTGATGAAGGAACCATGCACATCAGCGAACGTGCCTGGCCGGAACCCTACAGTCCGTCGATCGATCAGATGATGCTCAATCTGGCTAAGCATTATGCCGGGCTTTGCGGTGTCATTGCGTTCAGTGGCATGGGCAGCGATGGCAGCGCCGCAGCGGCCTATGTGCGGCGCCAAGGTGGCGCCATTTGGACCCAGCGTGCCGATACCTGTGTCTGCCCGAGCATGCCGGACAGCCTGCGCGAGGGCGGATACAGCAGCTTCAGCGGCGACCCGCGAGAGCTGGCCGCAGGGCTGGTCAATCATCTGGCCGAGCAGTGCAGTGAACCCGAAGCGCTTCAACCCATACAACAGATCACTGGGGCATAGCCTTTTCATGAGCCAAGTAGTCGCCACCCCGAATACCGTCAACAGCCTGACTGCGCTGCAGGTGCCACTGGCCGATCGCACCCTGTTGCTGCCTAACGTGGCAGTCGCTGAGCTGGTTGCCTATCGTGCACCGCAAGTCAGTGCCGGCATGCCGGCCTGGTTTCTCGGTCAGGTTAGCTGGCGTGACTTGAGTTTGCCGCTGTTGTCGTTCGAGGCGGCCTCCGATGGCCAGGCGCAGGTCGGTTCCACTGCGCGCGTGGCGATCATCAACGCCCTCGGCGGGCGCGCCAAGGTCAAGTTCATCGCCCTGTTGGTCCAGGGCATTCCGCGTTCGGTAAAGGTCGGTACCGAGCTGCTGCGTGCCGACGTGCCGCTGTCGCCTCTGGAGCTGGATGCGGTGGTCATTGGCGAGAATGTGCTGAAGATTCCCGACCTGATTGGCCTGGAGCAGAAACTGGCGGATGCCGGGTTGATCTGAGGGATCGCCGCCCGGCCGACCCTCGCGTCTTTTAGAAATCCCCCCACAATTGCTGCGCCACGCTGAGCGCCACCACCGGCGCAGTTTCCGTGCGCAGTACCCGCGGTCCTAGGCGCGCGGCGTGGAAACCGGCATTTTTAGCGTGCGCCACTTCAGCATCCGCCAAACCGCCTTCCGGGCCGATTAGAAAGGCCAACGACTGTGGTTTGCCGTGGCTGGCCAGCGGCTCGGCAACCGGGTGCAGCACCAGCTTCAAGTCCGCCTCGACCAGGCCGAGCCAGTCGGCCAGGCCGAGTGGTGGGTGAATGACAGGAATCAGCGAGCGACCACACTGTTCGCAGGCACTGATCGCCACTTGGCGCCAATGGGCCATGCGCTTGTCGGCACGCTCGTCTTTCAGGCGCACCTCGCACCGCTCGCTGACAATCGGGGTGATGGCATTGGCCCCCAGTTCGCAGGCCTTCTGGATCGCCCAGTCCATGCGCTCGCCACGTGACAGGCCCTGGCCCAGATGGATGTGCAGCGGCGATTCGGCCAGACCGGTGAAGACTTCACGCAACTCGACGCGCACATTTTTCTTGCCGACCTCGATCAGCTCGCCGAGAAACTCGTTGCCGCTGCCGTCGAACAGTTGCACGGCATCGCCAGCCGTATGGCGCAGTACGCGGGCGATGTAGTGGGCCTGGGCTTCTGGCAGCTCTTGCTGACCGAGAGCGAGTGGGGCATCGACAAAGAAGCGGGAAAGGCGCATAGGGGCAAGCTGCAAGAGGCAAGTGAGGAGCTGCAAGCTTAAAGCTTTCGGCTGGCAGCTTATAGCTGCGCCTAGCCCGGATCGCGAAAGTCCGGGTAGCGCGTGTTGCCCACGGCTACGCTGACTGAGTTGCGCGTCGCCAGATCGATGCCTTCAGTGGCGACCTCGGCAAGGAAGTCGATCTGCTCTTCAGTGATCACATAGGGCGGCAGGAAATACACCACGCTGCCCAGCGGCCGCAGCAGGGCGCCGCGTTGCAGGGCGTGCTGGTAAACCTTGAGGCCGCGCCGCTCCTGCCACGGGTAGGCGGTCTTGCTCGCCTTGTCCTGGACCATCTCGATGGCCAGGGCCATGCCGGTCTGGCGGACTTCGGCGACATGCGGGTGATCGACCAGGTGCGCGGTGGCGCTGGCCATGCGCGCGGCGAGTTTCTTGTTGGCCTCGATGACATTGTCCTGCTCGAAGATATCCAGGGTCGCCAGAGCTGCGGCGCAGGCCAGCGGGTTGCCGGTGTAGCTGTGCGAGTGGAGGAAGGCGCGCAGGCTGGTGTAGTCGTCGTAGAACGCCTGGTAGATAGTGTCGGTGGTCAGGCAGGCGGCCAGCGGCAGATAGCCACCGGTCAGGGCCTTGGACAGGCAGAGGAAGTCCGGGCGGATGCCGGCCTGTTCGCAGGCGAACATCGTCCCGGTGCGGCCGAAGCCGACGGCGATCTCGTCGTGGATCAGGTGCACGCCATAGCGGTCGCAGGCCTCGCGCAATAGCTTGAGGTAGATCGGATGGTACATGCGCATGCCACCGGCGCCCTGAATCAGCGGCTCGACTATCACCGCCGCCACCTCATGGCCGTGCTCGGCGAGGGTCTGCTCCATATGGGCGAACATGGCCCGCGAGTGGGCTTCCCAGCTCATGCCGTCGGGGCGCAAATAGCAGTCTGGGCTGGGCACCTTGATGGTGTCCAGCAGCAGCGCCTTGTAGGTGTCGGTGAACAGCGCGACATCGCCGACCGACATGGCTGCGATGGTCTCGCCGTGGTAGCTGTTGGTCAGGGTGACGAAGCGCTTTTTCTCGGGCTGGCCGACATTCAGCCAGTAGTGAAAGCTCATCTTCAGCGCGACTTCGATGCAGGATGAGCCGTTGTCGGCATAGAACACTCGATCGAGTCCGGCCGGGGTCATCTTCACCAGGCGCTCGGACAGTTCGATCACCGGCTGGTGGCTGAAGCCGGCGAGGATCACGTGTTCCAGTTGGTCGACCTGATCCTTGATGCGCTGGTTGATCCGCGGGTTGGCGTGGCCGAACACGTTGACCCACCAGGAGCTGACCGCGTCTATGTAGCGCTTGCCGTCAAAGTCTTCCAGCCATACCCCGTCACCGCGCTTGATCGGCACCAGGGGCAGCTGTTCGTGATCTTTCATCTGCGTGCAGGGATGCCAGAGCACATTCAGGTCGCGCTGCATCCAGTGGTCGTTCAGGCTCATCGAAACACTCTCCCAATCATCTGCGGCAAGCCTATCAGATGCCTCCCTGCACATGTGCGCTACAGCCTGGCGGCTCGATGATCATGACTGCGCCGCTTATCCGCTCCAGTATGCCGTTGGTAGGCGTTGCCTGAACTTCCGGCGAGCCGGGTGTACCAACTGAGTTGGATAAAATTCCTGGTTTAATCATCGTATTTCTCGATATTGCAAAGCGAAAAATTCCGCTTTTAATCGATAGATTTGCCGCTACCCTTGCCGGATCATTTTTTTAGCGAACTTTCTGTGCGGAGCTTTCTCGATGCAGTGGCGTAACACCCCCTCCCATTACGGTTTGATCAGCATTGCCTTGCATTGGCTGGTGGCGGTGGCGGTCTTTGGCCTGTTCGGGCTGGGCTACTGGATGGTCGGCCTGGACTACTACAGTGGCTGGTACAAGAGCGCGCCGGACCTGCACAAGAGCATCGGCATCCTGCTGTTCGCCCTGATGCTCGGGCGCATGCTCTGGCGCTGGCTCAGCCCGGCGCCGGCCAGCCTGGCCACTCACAGCCGGCTAACCCGACTGGGCGCCAAGTTCGGCCACACCTTTCTCTATCTGGGATTGTTCGTGTTGATGCTAGCCGGCTACCTGATTTCTACGG
The DNA here is from genome assembly GCF_035621475.1 of Pseudomonas paeninsulae. NCBI lineage: Bacteria > Pseudomonadati > Pseudomonadota > Gammaproteobacteria > Pseudomonadales > Pseudomonadaceae > Pseudomonas > Pseudomonas paeninsulae. The sequence continues at coordinate 4,931,323 of NZ_CP141799.1, read as the reverse complement.
CCGATGGCCGGGGTATCGAGGTATTCGGCTGGTTCGAGGTGCCGGCGACCCTCACCAGCATTGCCAATCAGGAAGATGTGGCCGGCCTGGTGCATGAATACCTTGGTTGGATCCTGGTGATTTTCGCCGCTATCCATGCGCTGGCCGCCCTGAAACATCACTTTATCGACCGTGACCGCACGCTGTCCCGCATGTTTGGTCGCTGACACCTTTTCTGGTGCGTGGAATGACCCGCGTGCCGAATTATTCAACCTCACAAGGAGATTGCCCATGTTGAAGAAAACCCTCGCCGCCCTGGCTCTCGGTTCCGCTCTGCTCAGTGCTGGCCATGCCATGGCCGCCGATTACGCCATCGACAAGCAAGGTCAGCACGCTTTCGTCAATTTCAAGATCAGCCACCTGGGTTACAGCTGGCTGTACGGCACCTTCAAGGACTTCGACGGCAGCTTCAGCTTCGACGACAAGAACCCGGAAGCCAGTAAAGTTAATGTCACGCTCAACACCCAGAGCGTCGACACCAACCACGCCGAGCGCGACAAGCACATCCGCAGCGGCGACTTCCTCAATGTCGGCAAGCACCCGACTGCGACCTTCGCGTCCACGGCGGTTAAATCCACGGGCGAAGGCACGGCCGATATCACCGGTAACCTGACCCTCAATGGCGTGACCAAGCCGGTGGTGATCGCCGCCACGTTCATTGGCCAGGGCGATGACCCGTGGGGCGGCTATCGTGCCGGCTTTGCAGGCAGCACCATGCTCAAGCTGAAAGACTTCGAAATCGAGAAGGATCTTGGCCCGGCTTCCGCGGAAGTTGAGCTGATCATCTCGGTGGAAGGCGTGCGTCAGTAAGCCAGCCACGCGGCTTTCCCAGAACGCCGACCCCAGGGTCGGCGTTTTTGCAGGTGCAGAAACGACAACGCCGACCCTGAGGTCGGCGTTGTCGTTAAGCGTGCTGCTTAGCTTTCGCGATTACGCGTCAGCAGGGCAGGCTTCTCGCCGCGCGGACGACTGCTTGGCAGCTGGTCGAGTTGCTCGGGCGTCGGGAAGCGCTCAGTACTGCGCGAACCTTTGTGCACGATCACCGGCTGCTTGTCACTAGGGCTCTTTACCGGGCCCTCTTTGCGTGGCAGTTCATCGCGGTTGAGCGAGGTGGTGGTTTCACGCGAGTCGCGCGGCGGACGGGCGCGGCCGGAGCCATTGCGTCCTTGACCGCCCGAACCCTGGCGTTTGCCTTGGTTGGCTGCAGCGCCAGTACCGGCACCGGCGCCTGCACCGCTGCGTGGGTTTTTGCTTGGTGTGCGTGGGGCTTGCCCAGCAGCATTGCTGGCGCTAGGACCCGAAGCAGGCGCACCGGGCCGACGGCCACGGTTCTGCTGCTTGTTCTGGTTCGGACTGACATAGTCGGCCCGATTACCAAAGTTATCGATTTCGTCGTCGCGGAACTCATCCGGTGCCCGATCCGGTGGCAGGGCGGGTACTGGCGCCGCAGCCCGGCCGGGTTGAGCGCTGCGCGGCTGCTGCGAACGGGCGGCCTGAGGCTTGGCCTTGCCGCTGTCCTTGCCCTTGTCCTTGCGACCGCCGCCGTGGCGTTCGCCTTCAGGCTTGGCACCGCGGGGTTGGCGCGGCTTCTGCGGCTCGCGCACTTCCGGGCGCTCCGCCTCGACCGTGCTGGCGTCGAAACCGAGCAGGTCGCCATCGGCGATTTTCTGCTTGGTCATCCGCTCGATGCCCTTGAGCAGTTTTTCTTCATCGGGAGCGACCAGCGAGATCGCCTCGCCACTACGCCCGGCGCGACCAGTACGGCCGATACGGTGAACGTAGTCTTCCTCGATGTTTGGCAGCTCGAAGTTGACCACGTGCGGCAGTTGGTCGATGTCCAGGCCGCGGGCGGCGATATCGGTGGCAACCATGATCCGCACGGCGCCGGCCTTGAAGTCGGCCAAGGCTTTGGTGCGAGCGTTCTGGCTCTTGTTGCCGTGGATCGCCACGGATGCCAGGCCATGCTTGTCGAGGTACTCGGCCAAGCGGTTGGCGCCGTGCTTGGTGCGGGTGAACACCAGCACCTGTTCCCAGGCGCCGGCGCTGATCAGGTGAGCGAGCAGGGCACGCTTGTGGCTGGCCTGCAGGCGGTATACGCGCTGTTCGATGCGCTCGACCGTGGTGTTCGGCGGCGTGACCTCGATGCGCTCGGGGTTGTGCAGCAACTTGCCGGCAAGGTCGGTGATGTCTTTGGAGAAGGTCGCCGAGAACAGCAGGTTCTGCCGTTTTGTGGGCAGGCGTGCCAGGACCTTCTTCACGTCATGCACGAAGCCCATGTCGAGCATGCGGTCGGCTTCGTCCAGGACCAGGATTTCCACGTGGGACAAATCCACGGCACGCTGGCCGACCAGGTCAAGCAGGCGACCGGGGCAGGCCACCAGGACGTCGACGCCCTTGGCCATGGCCTGCACCTGGGGGTTCGTGCCGACACCGCCGAAGATGCAGGTGCTGACGAATTTCAGGTCACGGGCATAGACCTTGAAGCTCTGGTGCACCTGGGCGGCCAGTTCGCGAGTGGGGGTGAGCACCAGTACGCGGGGTTGTTTCGGGCCGTGGCGGTGCTCGCGATCGGGGTGACCGTTGGGGAACAGCAGTTCCAGGATCGGCAGGGCGAAACCGCCGGTTTTACCCGTCCCTGTTTGGGCGGCAACCATCAGGTCGCGGCCTTGCAACACGGCGGGAATGGCCCGCTGTTGCACCGGGGTAGGCTGGGTGTAGCCCGCTGCCTCGATGGCGCGGACTAAAGCCTCGGAGAGACCGAGGGAGGCAAAGGACATGAGTAATCCTGTCTAGTGAGGGCGAGGCCCTATGGGGTGTATTGCCTGACTTGAATCGCACTTGGGGGGCGCAATCCCGTCCGGTACTGCTGGTCTCTGGTGACTAGCATCCGGGCGCAAGCCTGGCGGGAAGGGTCGAGTATAACAGAGCAATGCCCTTGCGCAGCGTTCGCCTGCTTAATGGTTTGCCGTCTTGCCTGGGGGCTGTACTGCGAGTCGGGTTCGATCCGGGCTGTTGTAGCGTGCTTTCAAGGCGGCATAGGCCGGTTCATGTTTGAAGCGGCGCAGTTCACTGGCGAAGCGCTGGGCCAGTTGATCAAGCCCGGCATTGCGGCGCAGGCCCAGGTACATCTTGTCGCGACTGATGACCCGGGGATGATGCCGGATGTGCTCATCCAGGCCGGTCTGGGCCAGGATAAAGCGTCCACCGCGGCGGTCGTTGATCACCAGGTCGACCCGTTTGCGCACCAGCTTGCCGAAGTTGGCCGCGTGACTGGGGGCCGGTTCGCGGGTAAACAGTTCGGATTCACGGAAGTCCCGGTTGTTGTACCAGTAGCCGGGGGAGACGCCGATTTTAAGCCCGCGCAAATCGGTCAGGCGTTGAAATGGATGGGGATTGGCCTTGGCGTAGAACAGCACGAATTCGATCTGCGACAGCGGCTCGCTGGGAAACAGCATCAAGGCTTCGCGCTCCGGGGTACGGAAGATGTCCAGAATGCCGTCGGCATGGCCCTGTTCCAGCGCCATCAGGCAGCGCCGCCACGGCAGCAGTTGCCATTCGACCTCGACACCCAGACGTTGCAGGACGATCTGCGCGGTTTCGTAATCGAGGCCGCGCAGTACGCCGTTGTCATCATGGATATAGGGTGGCCAGGCTTCGCTGACAATGCGCAGCGTCTGGCCCTGGGCCGCGAGGCTCAGGCAGGCGAACAGCAGCGCGGCGATAAATTGGCGGTGGAATAATGGCATTGCGCCAGATTACTCGGGCAACACGGTGCTGAAAAGTGGCTCAACGGTTTGATTCGGGTGGTTAGTTCACAAAACAAAGAGGCATCGCGCCTTCCGGGGAGGGCGCGATAAACCGGTTCAGGTCACCAGTTTGTAGCAGGGCACGTAGGCCGTGTTGCCCGGCAGCTTCATGCGATGCTGGTCGACAAAGGCCTGCAGCAAGCGATCCAGCGGCTGCATGATGTCCTGGTCGCCAGTGATCTCGTAGGGGCCATGCTGTTCAATCCGGCGGATGCCCTGGTCTTTGACGTTGCCGGCGACAATGCCCGAGAACGCGCGGCGCAAATGTGCTGCCAGTTCATGCACCGGCTGGTTGCGGGTCAGCTTGAGGCCGGCCATGTTCTCGTGGGTGGGTTCGAAGGGGTGCTGGAAGTTCTCGTCGATCGTCAGCAGCCAGTTGAAGTGGAAGGCGTCATTCTGCTTGCGCCGGTATTGGGTGACCTCGTTGATGCCTTGTGCCATCTCCCGGGCCACCTGGCTCGGGTCATTGATAATGATTTTGCAGCGTTGCTGCGCTTCAGGGCCGAGGGTGGCGCCAATGAATTCATGCAGCTGCTCGATGTAGGGCGCGGCTTTTTTCGGCCCGGTCATGATCAGCGGGAAAGGTAGGTCTTTGTTGGCCGGGTGCATCAGGATGCCGAGGAAGTACAGCAGCTCTTCGGCGGTGCCGGCGCCACCGGGGAAGATGATGATGCCATGGCCTACGCGGACGAACGCCTCGAGGCGCTTTTCGATATCGGGCAGGATCACCAGTTCATTGACGATTGGGTTGGGTGCTTCGGCGGCGATGATGCCCGGCTCGGTTAGCCCCAGATAGCGTCCGTCGACGTTGCGCTGCTTGGCGTGGGAGATGGTTGCGCCTTTCATCGGTCCCTTCATCACGCCCGGGCCGCAACCGGTGCAGATATCCAGGCCGCGCAGGCCCAGTTCGTGGCCGACAATCTTGGTGTATTTGTATTCTTCGGTGCTGATCGAATGGCCGCCCCAGCACACCACTATTTTTGGTTCCACCCCGGCGCGCAGGGTGCGGGCGTTGCGCAGCAGGTGAAAGACGTAGTCGGTGATGCCTTTTGAACTGCTGAAATCCACCCGCTTGTTTTCCAGTTCGCTCTGCGTGTAGACGATATCGCGCAGGGCGCTGAACAGCATTTCCCGGGTGCTGGCGATCATTTCGCCGTCGACGAAAGCATCGGCCGGCGCGTTGCGCAGCTCCAGACGAATGCCGCGATCCTGCTGAAGAATGCGAATCTCGAAGTCCGGGTAGGCTTCCAGGATGGTCTTGGCGTTGTCGCTGTGCGAGCCGGTATTGAGGATCGCCAAGGCGCACTGGCGGAACAAGGCGTAAACGCTGCCGGAGCCGGTCTCGCGCAGTTGTTGTACCTCGCGCTGCGACAGGGTTTCCAGGCTGCCCTTGGGGGTCACTGTGGCATTGGTGGTTTTTCTTGTGGTCATTTAGCGCTCCAAGGTTGTCATCCCGCTCAAGCCATATAGGGCCAGAGGCGCGGTCAAAAGATGGGGGTCGGCAGTTCGGCAGCGTTTGCCCCGGCTTGATGCTGCTGCCGGGGTTCGCTTTACGGCTGCGTTTGCAATCAGCCTAACAGGCTGCGGCCAGCAAGCCTCGCCGTAGCGGGCCTGTGACCTTCAGCGCCATGTGGCCCGCCTGCAACCAGGCAGGAGGGGGCGTGACGCACATAATGCCCGGCGCAGTTATCAGCGCGGCAGCTTGAGGTTGTTCCAGATTGCCAGGCTGGGGGCTGCCAGGTTCATGCTGTAGAAGTGCAGGCCTGGGGCGCCGCCCTGCAGCAGGCGTTCGCACATCTCGCTGATCACCTGCTCGCCGAAGGCGCGGATGCTGTCGCTGTCATCGCCATAGGCCTCCAGCTGCTTGCGCACCCAGCGCGGGATTTCGGCGCCGCAGGCATCGGAGAAGCGTGCCAGCTTGCTGTAGTTGGTGATCGGCATGATGCCCGGTACCACCGGAATATCCACGCCCAGCTTGCGCACCCGCTCGACGAAGTAGAAGTAGCTGTCGGCGTTGAAGAAGTACTGGGTGATCGCACTGCTGGCACCGGCCTTGGCCTTGCGCACGAAGTTGGCGATGTCGTCCTCGAAATTGCGCGCCTGCGGATGCATCTCCGGGTAGGCGGCGATTTCGATATGGAAGTGGTCGCCGGTTTCTTCGCGGATGAAGCTGACCAGTTCGTTGGCGTAGCGCATCTCGCCGCTGGCCATGCCCATACCGGAGGGCAGGTCGCCGCGCAGGGCGACAATGCGCTCGATCCCGGCCTTCTGGTACAGGTGCAGCAGTTCGCGCAGTTCGGCCTTGGAATCGCCGACGCAGGACAGGTGCGGCGCCGTGCTCACGCCGACATCGTTATTCAACTGCAGCACGGTATTCAGGGTACGGTCGCGGGTTGAGCCGCCAGCACCGTAGGTGCAGGAGAAGAAATCCGGGTTGTAGCTCGCCAGTTGGCGTGCCACGTTCAACAGTTTTTCATGCCCGGCTTCGGTCTTGGCAGGGAAGAACTCGAAGCTGAAGCGGCGTTCTTGAGACATAAGAAAATTCCGTAGGGTGGGTTAGCCGAAGGCGTAACCCACCATGGTTCTCGATGGGTTAGGCCGCTGCGCGGCTAACCTGCGCGGCCCGACCCATCCTACGCATCAATAGCGATAGGCGTCCGGCTTGAACGGGCCTTCCTGGGTGACGCCAATGTACTCGGCCTGCTGCTTGGTCAGTTGCGTGACCACGCCGCCAAAGCCCTTGACCATCTCCAGCGCCACTTCTTCGTCGAGCTTCTTCGGCAGCACTTCGACGGTCAGGCGCTCGGCTTTCTGCGCGGCAGGCAGCTCGGCGTACTTCTGGCCGAACAGGAAGATCTGCGCCAGCACCTGGTTGGCGAAGGAACCGTCCATGATCCGGCTCGGGTGGCCGGTGGCGTTGCCCAGGTTAACCAGGCGGCCTTCGGCCAGCAGGATCAGGTAGTCGTCGTTGAGCGGATCAAGGTCTTTGCCGGTGCGGTGGATCTTGTGCACCTGCGGCTTCACTTCTTCCCAGGCCCAGTTCTTGCGCATGAAAGCGGTGTCGATTTCATTGTCGAAGTGGCCGATATTGCACACCACGGCGCGCTTCTTCAGGGCTGTGAGCATATTGGCGTCGCAGACGTTGACGTTGCCGGTGGTGGTGACGATCAGGTCGATCTTGCCCAGCAGGGCCGCGTCGATGCTGGCGGCAGTGCCGTCGTTGATCCCGTCCTTGAACGGTGAAACCAGTTCGAAACCGTCCATGCAGGCCTGCATGGCGCAGATCGGATCGATTTCAGAGACCTTGACGATCATGCCTTCCTGGCGCAGCGATTGCGACGAACCCTTGCCCACGTCGCCGTAGCCGATCACCAGCGCCTGCTTGCCGGACAGCAGGTGGTCGGTACCGCGCTTGATCGCGTCGTTGAGGCTGTGACGGCAGCCGTACTTGTTGTCGTTCTTGCTCTTGGTCACCGAGTCGTTGACGTTGATCGCCGGGACTTTCAGGGTGCCGGCCTTGAGCATGTCGAGCAGGCGGTGCACGCCGGTAGTGGTTTCTTCGGTGACGCCATGCATGGTGTCGAGCATCGCCGGGTATTTGTTATGCAGGATCTCGGTCAGGTCGCCGCCGTCATCGAGGATCATGTTGGCGTCCCACGGCGTGTCGCCAGCGAGGATGGTCTGCTCGATGCACCACTCGTATTCGGCTTCGGTTTCGCCCTTCCAGGCGAATACCGGAATGCCGGCGGCGGCGATGGCCGCTGCGGCTTGATCCTGGGTAGAGAAGATGTTGCAGGACGACCAGCGCACTTCGGCGCCCAGGGCGATCAGGGTCTCGATCAGCACGGCGGTCTGGATGGTCATGTGGATGCAGCCGATGATCTTCGCGCCCTTGAGCGGTTGCTCGGCGGCATACTTGCGGCGCATGCCCATCAGGGCAGGCATTTCCGATTCGGCGATGATGATTTCGCGGCGGCCCCAGGCGGCCAGGGAAATGTCGGCGACTTTGAAATCGGTAAAACCGGCAGGCGTCAGTACAGCGCTCATAAATGAGTTCTCCATTCGTTTGTGTCGAATGGGCGCCGTTGGTGCGTATGGTTAACGCCCCATCCGAGCCTGACAAAACCCTGGGTCGACAGGGTTTGCTGCAGCGCCCCTCGGACAGGTGGCGGGAGCGACCGGGCTGTGCCGATCGTGTGAAACCCGGCGATTATAGCGATGCCGCGCGCCAAGCCCAAGGCTTTCCGTCGCCCGGGATGGACGCGGGTGGTAGCCTTGGCCAATTCCGCCGCAATGGACCGAGCATGGGCAATCACAAGAGTGAGATACGTCGACGCAATGTCGACAAAATCCTTCTGGCCGCCGAACAGGTCTTCGCCGAGAAGGGCTATGGCGGTACTGCCATGGGCGACATCGCCGGGCAGGTCGGGCTGCCGCGATCCAACCTGCATTACTACTTCAGCACCAAGGACGACCTCTATCGCGCGGTGCTGCTCGGCCTGCTCGAGTTGTGGAAGCAGGACGCGCTGTGCTTCGAGATGTATGACGATCCGCGCGTGGTGCTCAGTACCTATATCCGCGCCAAGATGAACCACTCACGCACCCGCGCGCATGGTTCCAAGGTCTGGGCCGATGAGATTATCCACGGCGCCCCCATGCTCGGCGCGACCCTGGATGACAGTCTGTACAGCTGGGCGAAGATGAAGGAGGCGAAGATTCGCCAGTGGGTGGACGACCAGCGCATCCTGGCGGTGGAACCGTCGGCACTGCTCTACATGATCTGGGCCTCGACCCAGCATTACGCCGACTTCAGCCATCAGGTCGGGGTGCTCAACGATCATCAGCCGCTGTCCGACCTGCAGTTCGAGCGGGCGGTGCAGACGGTGACCAGTGTGATTCTGCGTGGCATTGGCCTGGAACCCTGAGTTCGCGAACTCATTCGGCATGCATGCCGCGTGATTGATGCGGATCGTCGCCGACTGCGCCCATGCCTTCGCCGTCAGTCCGGCAAAACCCCGGGCTGCGTATGGTCGTTCGGCGCGAGCCTGGGGTAGACTCGCTGACTCCCTCGAAAAGCCGCCTGCGATAACGCCATGCTCGAACAGTACGTCAAGATGATCCTCACCTCGCGCGTCTACGACGTCGCGGTGGAAACTCCGCTGCACGCCGCCAACCAATTGTCCGAGCGTCTGGGTAACCAGATTCTGCTCAAGCGCGAAGACCTGCAGCCGGTGTACTCGTTCAAGATTCGCGGCGCCTACAACAAGCTGGCGCAGCTCTCGGTCGAGGAGCGTGCGCGCGGGGTGGTCACCGCCTCCGCTGGCAATCATGCCCAGGGCCTGGCTCTGGCGGCCAAGGTGCTGGGGGTCAAGGCGGCCATCGTGATGCCCAAGACCACGCCGGAGATCAAGGTCCAGGGCGTGCGCTCGCGCGGCGGCAAGGTGCTGCTGCACGGCGACAGCTTCCCCGAGGCGCTGGCCTATTCGTTGAAGCTGGTGGACGAGAAGGGCTACATCTATATCCACCCCTATGACGATCCGCACACCATCGCCGGCCAGGGCACCGTGGCCATGGAGATCCTCCGTCAGCAGCCGGGGCAACTGGATGCGATCTTCGTTCCAGTGGGCGGCGGCGGGCTGATCGCGGGCATCGCCGCCTACGTCAAATACCTGCGGCCCGACATCCGGGTGATCGGCGTCGAGCCGGACGACTCCAACTGTTTGCAGGCGGCCATGGCCGCTGGCGAGCGTGTGGTGCTGCCACAGGTCGGGCTGTTCGCCGACGGCGTCGCGGTGGCGCAGATCGGTCAGCACACCTTCGATATCTGCCGGCACCATGTCGACGAGGTGATCACCGTCAGCACCGACGAGATCTGCGCGGCGATCAAGGACATCTACGACGACACTCGCTCGATCACCGAGCCGGCTGGCGCCCTGAGCGTCGCCGGGATCAAGAAGTACATCGAACGCGAAGGCTGCACTGGCAAGGTGTTGGTCGGCATCGACTCGGGCGCCAACGTCAACTTCGACCGCTTGCGCCATGTCGCCGAGCGCGCCGAACTGGGCGAGAAGCGCGAGGCGATCATCGCCGTGACCATTCCCGAGCAGCCGGGCAGCTTCAAGGCCTTCTGCGAGGCGATCGGTAAACGCCAGATCACCGAGTTCAACTACCGCTACCACAGCGACAAGGAAGCGCACATCTTCGTCGGCGTGCAGACCCACCCGGAAACCGACCCGCGCGCCGCCTTGGTGGAAAGCCTGCGCGGCCAGGGCTTCCCGGTGGTGGACCTGACCGATAACGAACTGGCCAAACTGCACATCCGCCATATGGTCGGCGGTCATGCGGCGCGGGTGCGCGACGAGGTGGTGCTGCGCTTCGAGTTCCCCGAGCGGCCGGGCGCGCTGTTCAACTTCCTGCAGAAACTCGGTGGGCGCTGGAACATCTCGATGTTCCACTACCGCAACCACGGCGCCGCCGATGGGCGGGTAGTCGCCGGCCTGCAAGTGCCAGAGGCCGAGCGCCACCTGGTGCCGGCGGCGCTGGACGCGATCGGCTATCCATACTGGGACGAAAGTGAAAACCCGGCGTACACCCTCTTTCTGGGTTAACCGACCGGCGAGACATTCCTGCGTGCGGTCGAGTGGCGTTGCCATCAGCCTCGCCCGACCGGCGTACACGACATTGCTTAACCACTTATTGCGTCGGTCATCCGACAGGGAACAACCGCCTCATGGATCCATACCTGCTCCTGCGAATCGCTCACAGCCTGCCCGCCATCCTGCTACTGCTCGGTGTGCTGGCCCATGTCTTCATGCTGTGGAAGGCCCGGCGTGGCGGCGATGCGGTCATCTTGCAACGCAAGCTGCGGCGCACCCGCATGATCAGCCTGCCGCTGCTGGGCTTGCTGGCACTGAGCTTGCCGGTCAGTGGTTGGGGGCTGGTGAATCTGCGCGGTTGGCCGCTGGGCCAGACCTGGTTGCTGGGTGGCAGCATCCTGTTCGCGGTGATGATGCTCTTCGGCCTGTTGCTCGCCGGTCGCCTGGCCGCCTGGCAGGCACTGGGTGAAACGCCAGCCTCTAGTCGCCTGCTGGGCTTTACCGCTGCGTATGCCGGGCTGATCGTTCTGTTGCTGCTGGTGATCATGGGCCTGATGGGCGCCAAACCGGCCTGACGGGGCAGGCACTCATGTAGATCCGTTTATGCGCAATGCTTTTGCAGGCATGCCCTGTCGCGGCCATGGGCCGCTCCTACGAAGCGGTGTAGGTGCAGACGCTTTTTTCATCCACCGTCGTCGTTGGCGGATGGGTAAAGCGTCTTCCACCCTACAAGGCTGCAGACCTTGCGCATAAACATAGGGTCTAGAGGGCCTGAGGCGGGCCTGTTCTTGGGCAACCTACAAGGGGCAGGCGCTTTCTAGCGCAACGAAATGATCGGCCAGCCGCGTTTTTCGGCTTCGGCGCGCAGGTTCGGGTCGGGGTCGACTACTACGGGGTGGGTGACTTGCTCCAGCAGCGCCAGGTCGTTCATCGAGTCGCTGTAGAAGTAGCTATCGGCCAGGCTGAAACCGGTTTCCGCCAGCCAGCGGTTGAGCCTGGTGACCTTGCCCTGCTTGAAGCAGGGCACGTCGGTGGTGCGCCCGGTGTAGCGACCGTCGGCCATTTCGCATTCGGTGGCCAGCAGGGTGTCGACGCCCAGGCGTGCGGCAATCGGCGCGGTGACGAAGCGGTTGGTGGCGGTGATGATCAGCAGCTTGTCGCCGGCGCCGCGGTGTTCCTCGAGTAGGGCTTCGCCCTTGGCCAGGATCATCGGTTCGACGCAGTCGCGCATGAACTCGCGGTGCCATTGCTCGAGTTGCGCCATCTCGCTACGGCCGAGAATTGTCAGGCTGAAATTCAGGTAGTCGGCGATATCCAGGCGGCCCGCCAGGTAGTCCTGGTAGAACTCGTCGTTGCGCGTCTTGTAGGCGATGCCATCGAGAATGCCGCGCTCACACAGGTAATCGCCCCAGGCGTGATCGCTGTCGCCGCCGAGCAGGGTGTTGTCGAGATCGAATAAAGCCAGACGCACAGGACACCTTTCATCAAAACCTAGAAGGGCCGTCAGGATAACGACTTTTATAAGAGCTGCCCATTCGGGTGCCCGCGTTGCTGCTGTCGCGACCTTTGTGGAACAATGCCGAAACATGCGTTTACGAGGTTGTGCGCCGTGATCGATCCTGATGGTTTTCGCCCCAATGTCGGCATCATTTTGACCAATGATGTTGGCCAGGTGCTCTGGGCGCGTCGGATAAACCAGGACGCCTGGCAGTTCCCGCAAGGCGGGATCAACGACTATGAGTCACCGGAAGAAGCGCTGTACCGCGAATTGAACGAGGAAGTCGGCCTGGAGCAGCAGGATGTGAAAATTCTCGCCTGCACTCGGGGTTGGTTGAGGTATCGTCTGCCTCAGCGTCTGGTTCGCACCCACAGTCAACCGCTGTGCATCGGCCAGAAACAGAAGTGGTTCCTGCTGCGTCTGACGTCGGACGAACAGCGGGTACGCATGGACCTGACCGGCAAGCCCGAGTTCGATGGCTGGCGCTGGGTCAGTTACTGGTACCCGTTGGGCCAGGTGGTCACATTCAAGCGCGAGGTCTATCGTCGCGCCCTCAAGGAACTCGCTCCGCGCCTGCTGGCGCGGGACTGATACGGACTAGAGCCGAGCCATGCTCAATACGCTGCGCAAGATCGTCCAGGAAGTAAATGCCGCCAAGGACCTCAAGGCGGCCTTGGGCATCATTGTGCAGCGGGTCAAGGAGGCCATGGGCAGCCAGGTCTGCTCGGTCTATCTGCTCGACCCGGAGAGCAACCGCTTCGTGCTGATGGCCACCGATGGCCTGAACAAGCGCTCCATCGGCAAGGTCAGCATGGCGCCCAACGAGGGCCTGGTCGGTCTGGTTGGCACCCGCGAGGAGCCGCTCAATCTGGAGAATGCCTCCGAACACCCGCGCTACCGCTACTTTGCCGAAACCGGTGAGGAGCGTTATGCCTCCTTCCTCGGCTCGCCGATCATCCACCATCGCAAGGTGATGGGCGTGCTGGTTATCCAGCAAAAGGAGCGGCGCCAGTTCGACGAGGGCGAAGAAGCCTTTTTGGTGACCATGAGCGCCCAGCTCGCCGGGGTTATCGCGCACGCCGAGGCAACCGGCTCGATCCGCGGCCTGGGCAGGCAAGGCAAGGGTATCCAGGTGGCCAAGTTCGTTGGCGTGCCGGGTTCGCCCGGTGCGGCGGTGGGGACGGCGGTGGTGGTATTGCCGCCGGCCGATCTGGAAGTGGTGCCGGATAAAGCCGTCGACGACATCGCCGCCGAGCTGACCTTGTTCAACAACGCCCTGGAAGGTGTGCGCAGCGACATGCGTGCGCTGTCGGCGAAGATGGCCAGCCAGCTGCGCCCGGAAGAGCGTGCGCTGTTCGACGTCTATCTGATGATGCTGGAAGACGCCGCCCTGGGTAACGAGGTGGTCAAGGTCATCCGTACCGGCCAGTGGGCCCAGGGCGCACTGCGCCAGGTGATTGGCGAACACATCAATCGTTTCGAGTTGATGGACGACGCCTACCTGCGCGAGCGCGCCAGCGACGTCAAAGACCTCGGCCGCCGCCTGCTCGCCTATCTGCAGCAGGCGCGTCAGCAGACCCTGGTCTACCCGGACAATTGCATCCTGGTCAGCGAAGAGCTGTCGCCGGCGATGCTTGGTGAGGTGCCGGAAGGCAAGCTGGTCGGCCTGGTTTCGGTGCAGGGCTCGGGCAACTCACATGTGGCGATCTTCGCTCGCGCCATGGGCATTCCCACGGTGATGGGGGTGGTCGATCTGCCCTATTCGAAGATCGACGGCATCCAGCTGATCGTCGATGGCTACCATGGCGAGGTGTTCACCAACCCCAGCGAGCTCCTGCGCAAGCAGTATGCCGAGGTGGTCGAGGAAGAACGCCAGCTGACCCAGGGCCTCGATGCCTTGCGTGGCTTGCCGTGCGAGACGCTGGACGGTTACCACATGCCGCTGTGGGTCAATACCGGCCTGCTTGCCGATGTGAAGCGTGCTCAGGAGCGCGGCGCCGAGGGCGTGGGTCTGTACCGTACCGAAGTGCCCTTCATGATCAAGGAGCGCTTCCCCAGCGAGAAGGAACAGCTCGCCATTTATCGCGAGCAGCTGGTCGCCTTCCATCCGTTGCCGGTAACCATGCGCAGCCTGGATATCGGTGGCGACAAGGCGCTGAGCTATTTTCCGATCAAGGAAGAAAACCCCTTCCTCGGTTGGCGCGGCATCCGCGTCACCCTCGACCACCCGGAAATCTTCCTGGTGCAGACCCGCGCCATGCTCAAGGCCAGTGAAGGCTTGGATAACCTGCGCATCCTGTTGCCGATGATTTCCGGGATTCAGGAGCTGGAAGAAGCGCTGCACCTGATTCACCGTTCCTGGGGCGAGGTGCGCGACGAGGGCGTCGACATCCCGCTGCCGCCGGTTGGGGTGATGATCGAGATTCCCGCAGCGGTCTATCAGGTGCGCGAGCTGGCGCGTCAGGTCGACTTTCTCTCGGTCGGCTCCAACGACCTAACCCAGTACCTGCTGGCGGTGGACCGCAACAATCCGCGCGTCGCCGAGCTCTACGACTTTCTCCATCCGGCAGTGCTACAAGCGCTGTGCAAGGTGGTTGAAGGCGCCCATGCCGAAGGCAAACCGGTGAGTATCTGTGGCGAAATGGCCGGCGATCCGGTGGCGGCGGTGCTGTTGATGGCGATGGGCTTCGATAGCCTGTCGATGAACGCCACCAACCTGCCCAAGGTCAAGTGGCTGCTGCGTCAGATCAGCCTGGGCAAGGCCAAGGAGCTGCTGGCCCAGGTGATGACCATCGACAATCCGCAGGTGATCCACAGCACCCTGCAACTGGCCCTGCGCAACCTTGGCCTGGGCCGCATGATCAATCCGGCCTCGGGTATCCAGGCCTGAATCCCATGCGGGATGCAGCCTAGCGCTCGATCCTCACCTCGTTCAGCTGTCCGCCCAAGGGGCCGTAGCTGCGCTCGACCAGGGTTCGCGAACCGTCGGCCTTGACCAGCAGCACCGTGCTGGCGCGGGTGCCATAGCTGTGGGTGGCGATGAAAATGCTCGAGAGCAGGCGTTCAGTATTCAAGTCCAGGCCAGTGTCGGGTAGGCGAGCGTCTTCGGCTTGTTGGCTGTCATGGAGCAAGTCCAGCAACGCCGGAATCTGCGGCGCTATCAGGCACTCGTCGAGCAGCGCCTTGGCTTTTTCCACCTTGGGCCAGGGTGTGTCCAGTTCGGCATTCGACAGGCCGTAGAGCCCCTCCGTCAGTTGCACGGGCTCGCCTGCGCGCGAATTCAGCAGCCAGAGCTGCTGCTGATCGCCGAGTAATAGGTTGAAACCAGAATAGTCCCCGGCGCGTTGCGCTAGCTCGCGCAAAAAGTCTTCCGGGCCGAGCAGGCCATTCAGGAACTGGATGGGAAGTTCGCCCCTGGAGCGGCCTCGCGGCGGCTGGCGTGGGTCGCGGATATTAGTCAGCGCGGCGAAACGGCCCTTGGGGCCGATGCCCAGCCAGGTGCCCCCGGCCTGTTGATCGCGCCCGGCGATTACCCCAGGCATGTCCGGCCATTGCGCCAACGGCAGGCTGGGACGGTCATAGAATTCGTCGCGGTTGGCTGCCATGACCAGTGGCAACTCGTGGCCGGGACGCCAGGCGAATACGATCAGGCACATGGGAGTCCTATCGGGGGGGCGGTAAGCTTGAGTTACTAAGATTGAAGCGCAGCTGTCCGATTGCGCAAGTCTCGGCTTCAGCTTCGCGCTTCCCGCATCTGCCTGCGACGATTACCATTGCGCATTGTTTTCGGGGGTGGCGATGGAAATCTTGCTGTATTTAGTGCTCGGCGCCGCTGCTGGCGTGCTGGCCGGCATGTTTGGTGTCGGTGGCGGGATCATCATCGTGCCGGTGCTGGTATTCAGTTTCGCCGCCCAGGGTTTCGATGCAGCGGTACTGACCCATCTGGCGGTGGGGACTTCTCTGGCGACCATCGTCTTCACGTCGGTCAACTCGATCCTGGAACACCATCGTCGAGGCGCGGTGCGCTGGCCGATCTTCGTCTGGATGACCCTGGGCATCCTGCTGGGCGCGGCCTTGGGGGCGATGACCGCCGCGGCGATTAAAGGGCCGCAGCTGCAGAAAATCATCGGCGTATTCGCGATCCTTATTTCCCTGCAGATGGCCCTGGATCTTCGACCCAAGGCCAGCAGCTCGGTCCCCGGCAGGCTGGTGTTGACCGTCGCCGGCGGGGTGATTGGCTGGGCCTCGGCGATTTTCGGGATTGGCGGCGGTTCGCTCAATGTTCCCTTCCTGACCTGGCGCAGTGTGCCCATGCAGCAGGCGGTGGCAACCTCCGCGGCCTGCGGCCTGCCGATTGCCGTGGCCGGCGCGCTGACCTTCATGTGGCTGGGCTGGGACAGCCCGCAATTGCCGCAGTGGAGCCTGGGCTTCGTCTATCTGCCGGCCATGGCCGGGATTGCCGCCACCAGCATGTTTTTTGCCCGTTTTGGTGCACGCCTGGCGCATCGTCTGTCGCCCCGCCTGCTCAAGCGCCTGTTCGCCTTGCTGCTATTCAGCGTTGGCGTGAATTTTTTGATGTGAGGAATTAACATGCTGGCTTACCCGCAGATCGACCCCGTGGCAATTGCCCTGGGACCATTGAAGATTCACTGGTATGGCCTGATGTACCTGATCGGCATCGGTGGCGCCTGGTGGCTGGCGTCGCGCCGGCTAAATGCCTTCGAGCCGAGCTGGAACAAGGAAAAGCTCTCCGACCTAGTGTTCTGGGTGGCCATGGGGGTGATTCTCGGCGGGCGCCTGGGCTATGTACTGTTCTATGACCTGGCCTCTTACATCGACCAGCCAAGCCTGATCCTGCAGGTATGGAAGGGCGGCATGTCGTTCCATGGCGGCTTTATCGGCGTGATGCTGGCGACCTGGTGGTTCGGCCTGCGTAACGGCAAGAGCTTCTTCCAGCTGATGGATTTCATCGCGCCGCTGGTGCCGATCGGTCTGGGTGCCGGGCGCATCGGCAACTTCATCAACGCCGAGCTCTGGGGCAAGGCCACCGACGTGCCTTGGGCCATGATCTTCCCGACCGACCCCGAGCAACTGGCGCGCCATCCCTCGCAGCTCTACCAGTTCGCGCTGGAGGGCGTGGCCCTGTTTGTCATCCTCTGGCTCTACTCGCGCAAGCCGCGGCCGACCATGGCGGTGTCCGGCATGTTCGCCCTGAGTTATGGGATCTTCCGCTTCATCGTCGAATTCGTCCGGGTGCCGGACGCTCAGCTCGGTTACCTCGCCTGGAACTGGCTGACCATGGGCCAGGTACTCAGTCTGCCGATGATCTTCGGCGGCCTCGGCTTGATCTGGTTCGCCTACCACCGCCATGCCGCCCAGGGAGCCGTCCGATGAAACAGTACCTCGACCTGATGCGCCTGGTGCGCGACACCGGCACCTTCAAGAACGACCGCACTGGCACCGGCACCTACAGCCTGTTCGCCCAGCAGATGCGCTTCGACCTGGCCGCGGGTTTCCCCCTGGTCACCACCAAGAAGTGCCACCTGAAATCGATCATCCACGAGCTGCTGTGGTTCCTTCAGGGCGACACCAACATCAAGTACCTGAAGGACAACGGCGTACGCATCTGGGACGAGTGGGCCGACGAGAACGGCGACCTCGGGCCGGTCTACGGTTATCAGTGGCGCAACTGGCCGGCGCCGAATGGCCAGTCGATCGACCAGATCAGCACGCTGATCGAGATGATCAAGAAGAACCCGGACTCGCGCCGCCTGATCGTCTCGGCCTGGAACCCGGCGCTGGTCGAGCAGATGGCCCTGCCGCCCTGTCATGCGCTGTTCCAATTCTACGTCGCCGAGGGCAAGCTGAGCTGTCAGCTGTACCAGCGTTCGGCCGACATCTTCCTCGGCGTGCCCTTCAATATCGCCAGCTATGCGCTGTTGACCCTGATGGTCGCTCAGGTCTGCGGCCTGCAGCCGGGCGAGTTCATCTGGACTGGCGGTGACTGCCACCTGTACGCCAACCATCTCGAGCAGACCGACCTGCAACTGTCCCGCGAGCCGCTGCCGCTGCCGACCATGCAACTCAACCCGGCAGTGAAGGACATCTTCGCCTTCACGTTCGAGGACTTCGAACTGCTCGGCTACCAGGCGCATCCGCACATCAGTGCGCCGGTCGCGGTCTAGTGCTCTGGCGCTAGGCCATAGGCTGTTGCGCAAACGCCGCAGCGCCCAGCCGAAGAACACCAGGCCGATATCGATCATCCACGGGAGCAGGCCGGCAACCGGGCCGCAAGCGTTGCCGGTAGTTTTGTTACCCTGACACTTTGCCGGTTGGGGAGGAGTCTGCTTGTGCCTAGGATTTTGATCATTCTGCTGCTGTGTCTGATGGGGTTGCCCGCCGCCGCGCAGGAGTCGAGCGCGCCAGTCTTGCGGGTGGGCATCAACGAGGTGCCGCCGTTCGTTATCCGCGAGCCCGATGGCAGTTGGCGCGGCATCAGCATCGATCTGTGGAAGGCGGTCGCCGAGCAGTCGGGCTATCGCTATGAGCTGCTGCCGATGCCGTTCGAGCGCCTGTTGCCGAGCCTGGAAGACGATCAACTGGATGTGGTCGTTGGGGCCCTGACCATGACCGCCGAGCGCGAGGAGCGCTTCGACTTCACTCACCCGTTCTATCGCACCGGGCTGGCCATCGGCGTACCGAAGGGTGGCGATGGCAGTGGCTGGGCGGCGGTCAAGGGTTTGCTGTCCTGGCAGTTCGTCAGCCTGATCCTCGGCCTGGCGGTGTTGATGCTGGTCGTTGGCGGCCTGCTCTGGCTGTTCGAGCGGCGGCATAATCAGGAGCAGTTTGGCGGCACCCCGGTGCAGGGGTTGGGTTCCAGCTTCTGGTGGGCGGCGGTGACCATGACCACGGTCGGCTACGGCGACAAGGCGCCGGTGACCCTGGGCGGGAGGCTGATTGGCCTGGTGTGGATGTTCGCCGGCTTGATCATGGTGTCGACCTTCACGGCGGCGGTGACTAGCGCGCTCACGGTGGGCAACCTGCAGGGCGGAATCCAGGGGCCGGAAGATCTGCGGCGTGCTCATGTGGCGACTATCGAAGGCACCATCAGTGCCCGCTACCTGGACAGCCTGCGGATTCGTCGTAGTGATTACCCCGGCCTGCTCGAGGCGATGCGCGCGGTACAGCAGGGCGAGGCCGATGCAGTGGTCTACGACCTGCCGATCATGCAGTACCGCAATGGCGAGCTAGGCGAGGGTGGTTTGCGCATGCTGGCCGGCACCTTCGAGAACCAGTCCTACGCGTTCGCCCTGGCCAACGGCAGCCCTTACCGCGAGCGGCTCAGCCAGGAAGTGCTGCGTATAACGAATGGCGCTGACTGGAACAAGGTGTTGGAGCTGTACCTGGGAAGGCCCTGAAGAGAGGTGGAAAAACCCTCGGCCACTGCGACCGTCTCCGGCGGCGCGCTGCTGACAATGCGCTACGCAAAAAATGGGAGCACTTCAGGGTCGCCCGACTAGGTAGCGACCGCCTGGGATGGCCATCTCGTGAATGCCGAACTCATTCGGCGCCACGGCCTCGTGACGCTCGCCGAAAATGGCGAAGCGCAATGCCTGCGCAGGTGGGGTATCGGGGTTGCCGTAGGGAATGCCCAAGGTGCGGCTCGATGCCACCGGCGACTGTCAGCCCGGTATACGCCACTGGATAAATTTGCCCACGCTCTTATCGATAAGCTTCGTTGGTCCGCAATGCTCAAGCGCTGCGACCCGGACTTCGGAGAATTCCACTATGTGTACTTGCATGATGATGGTCCTGGAAAAATGAGTGGTGGCGAACACCAAATGCCATGTCTGCCAGCTCGACTCCTTCCTGAACGCGCTCGGAGTCATACCAAACGGTGAAAAGGGGACGTATTTATGTATAGGGCGGACGTTCAGAGCAGGAAAAATAAATCTGCCCCCTTTGGCCGACGAACCCAGCCAAGACTGAATACAATGTGCGCACGATTATCCCGGGCCATGAATATGGCTGCACCGCACAAGGAACTCGCCTCCATGGCCTCCCCAGATAAACAGAAAAAACGCGCCCAGCGGGCCAAGACCAAGGCCAAGCAGAACCGTTCGGGCAAGGCCCAAGCCAATGTCGTACATCCGCTGCTGGCCAATCCGCTGATCAACGAGCCGTTCGATGATGTCGAAATCGACCTGAGCACCTTCGATTTCAAAGACATCGAAGAGAACGGTTTCGACCCGGCGCACTTCGACGACCTGTTCCAAGCGATGAAAGTCGGCGAAGGCATCAGTCTGATAGCGATGTGCGTGGTGTTCCTGCAATACCCGGTGTTGGAACTGGTGATCGCTGAGGAGGCGGAAGACGCGGCCACCGACTTCATGATGGGCCTGCTGATTACCTATCGCGGGATCTTCCACGATGAAGACGAAGACACGGCAGTGGAATGGATCGGCGGCGACGCCTTCCAGAATGCCTACAACGAAGCGTCGATGATCCTGCAGAAGAAGAACGCTCGCGGCTCGAGCGAGCCATTTTGAAGACATCACTTCTACTTTAAGCAAACCCGCGTTCGGCTAATCAGCAGATCTAACATTTACGTTGAAGCGAGATATTTTTCATTTTGGAACGCTGTACCTGCTCAATAGAGGCTTGACACCGTCTCGATCGAAAACAGTCATTCACAATTAAGTACTCCTCCGCAAACATGGTTCACCTCGGCTTTACCCGGTAGCATGACAACTCAAAACTGCGGAACGACAATTTCATGCTAACGGTACAGGACCTGATCGATGTCGATCTGCTGAAACTAAAGGCAGTCGCGGGCCTGGCAGCCACCAGTAGACCGATAACCTGGGCCCATGCCGTCGATTTGCCCGATCCATGGCGATGGATTTCTCCCGGCGACTTGGTTATGACGACCGGGGTGGGCATTCCTCATGCGGCGAAAGATCAGGTTGCCTGGCTGGAGCAACTGGCGCACTGCAATGCCAGCGCGTTGGTGGTCGCCCCCAGACACGATGCTCCAAAACTATCTAGCCTGATGCTAAAAGCGGCCGATCGCATGCTGTTTCCGATCCTTCATGCCAGTTTCGAGCTCGAGTTCGTCAAGCTTTCTCACTACGTGATCGAAAGCGTTCTGAATGCCCAGCGAGAACGCTTTAACGCCAGCGAGCGGCTGTTCCAGACTTACGCCGATGCGCTGCGCAAAGCACCCGACATGGCAGGCCGCCTCTCAATCCTCGCCAAAACACTGGACCTTGAGTTGGCCATTGAGGATGCGGTCAGCGGCATCAATATCGTCGATACCAAACCATCTGGGCAGCAAGATCTAGAAGGAATTGAGCGGATAGCGATTGCTGGCCGAGCCCGTGCCAACCTCGTAATGACCCGCAACGGCAAGCGCACACTGGATGACTCCATCCTAGTACGCTCGCTGGTCGGCCTGCTCGGCGTTGAGCTCGAACGTTTGATGATCCAACGTGATCTGCAGCGCGAGGAAGGATCGGCACTGTTACGTAGCCTGCTGGAGAGTGAGACACAGTTTATTCTCGCGCGCCCCTTACTGGAGCGCCGCGGCCTTACCGGCACGTTAGTAAGCCTTGCTATACGCCCAGGTCTTGAGGGGTTTTGGTGCGCCGATGAGATCCACCATGCCCCAGCTCTGCACATTGCCACGCCCCTATTACTCAGCGACAAAGGTCTGCTGCTAGCCATCAGTGCTGATGACAACGCGACCCTCGATGCCCTGCGCAGCAACCTGGGTGATGGCACTGTGATTGGCATCAGTAGACCGATCGCAGAGGCCACGGGCTTTCGTGAAAGCGTCAGGCAGGCGCGTTTAGCGTTAACCCAGGCGCAGGAAGTCGGCGCGGACAGACTGCGCTACGGCGACACTGAGACGGGACTGATCATGGCGCCAAAATCGCTCACCGAAGCACGTGCATTATTAGAGCGATACCTGGGGCCGCTGATTGAGCATGACCGCACGCAAGGGGCGGCGCTGTTGCCAACATTAATGCGATTTCTCGAAAACGATGGCAACTGGAAAGCGACCGCCTTCGACCTCGGCGTTCATCGCCAGACACTGGTCTATCGGCTCAAGTTGGTGGAGCAATTGACGGGAATAAAACCCACCACAACCAATGGCATTGCACGTTTCTGGATTGCGATCCAAGCCGGTAAAAATACCGAACTGCTCGATAGTAATCATTAAACGCAAAAGGCCCCGTACTGAGTGCGGGGCCTTTTGCGCGACTTAACCGATAGCCTTAATGGCTGGTCGGCATCGCGAACTCAGCACCCTTGGCAGTAGCCTGCGGCCAGCGCTGCATGATGCTCTTTTGCTTGGTATAAAAACGCACACCTTCTTCTCCGTAAGCATGCATGTCGCCGAACAGGCTCTTCTTCCAACCGCCAAAGCCGTGCCACGCCATGGGCACCGGAATAGGCACGTTGATACCGACCATGCCGACCTGAATACGACGACCAAACTCACGCGCAACGTGACCGTCACGGGTGTAACAGCTCACGCCATTGCCGAATTCGTGATCATTGATAAGCGCCACTGCCTCGGCGAAATCCTTGACCCGCAAACACGCCAGCACCGGCCCAAAGATCTCTTCCTTGTAGATGCGCATGTCCCGGGTGACATGATCGAACAACGTGCCACCCATCCAGAACCCATCGCCGCAGCCTTCGCCTGCGGCCTCGCCATCAAAGCCACGACCATCGACCAGCAGCGTTGCGCCTTCCGCGACACCTTGCTCGATATAACCGGTGATGCGTTGATGTGCAGCACGGCTGACGATGGGCCCCATCTCGGCGTCATTGTTGGTGCCGTTTAGCACTTTCAGTGCGCGGGCACGCTCGATCAGCTTAGGAAGGACCTGTTCTGCAGTTTCTTCACCCACAAAAACTGCCACGCTGACGGCCATACAGCGCTCGCCCGCCGAACCATAGGCTGCACCCATGAGCGCATCCACGACTTGATCCATATCGGCATCTGGCATAACCACCAGGTGATTCTTGGCCCCGCCTAATGCCTG
The DNA here is from genome assembly GCF_035621475.1 of Pseudomonas paeninsulae. Classification (NCBI taxonomy): domain Bacteria; kingdom Pseudomonadati; phylum Pseudomonadota; class Gammaproteobacteria; order Pseudomonadales; family Pseudomonadaceae; genus Pseudomonas; species Pseudomonas paeninsulae. The sequence goes on along the minus strand of NZ_CP141799.1, from coordinate 4,908,327 downwards.
AACACGCTTGCCGTGGCGAGCCCCAGTCTCGTAGATGTGGTTTGCGATGGGCGTGGAACCCACGAACGAGATAGCCTCAACATCCGGGTGTTCGAGCAGCGCGTTGACGGCTTCCTTGTCACCCTGCACCACGTTGAACACGCCATCGGGCAGACCGGCCTGCTTAAGCAGTTCGGCCATAAACAGGCTGGGGCTTGGGTCTATCGGGCTGGGCTTCAACACGAAGGTATTACCCGTAGCCAGCGCCAGCGGGAACATCCACATCGGCACCATTACTGGGAAGTTGAAAGGCGTGATACCTGTGACCACGCCCAATGGCTGGCGCAGCGTCCAGTTGTCGATATTGGTGCTGACCTGGTCGGAGAAGTCAGTCTTAAGTAACTGCGGGGCGCCACACGCGAATTCGACGATCTCGATACCCCGCATGACCTCACCTTGGGCGTCGCTAAACACCTTGCCATGTTCGGCGGTGATCAGCCGAGCCAAATCATCACGATGCTCGTTGAGCAGTGCCAAGAATTTATTGAGGACACGTGAGCGGCGCAGTGGCGACAGGTTGCTCCACGCCGGAAAGGCCGCTTTGGCTGAGGCAACGGCAGCGTTTACGTCAGCGTGGCTGGCCAGTTGCACCTGGCCTGTGACCACGCCAGTGGCAGGGTTGTAGACCGGCAATTGCTGGCCGCTGGTGGAGTTCACAAGGGCACTGGATACCCAGTTTACGATCGTATTGGTCATTGGAATTTCTCGAAAATAGGATGGCGGCGGGTTGCAGCTCCCGCCATGAAAGCGGCGCTGATCAGTAGATCGCGTAGACCTTTCGAACGGTTTCAAGCACGTCCCAGCGGCCCGTCCAGCCAGGCGGGAGAATGATCAGGTCACCACCCGTGACCTCTACCACTTCACCGCTCGCGTCATCCGTCAACAGCGCAACGCCGGAGATGATGTACGTGAACTCGGTGTCGGGACGGTTAACCACCGGCCATCCGCCAGGTTGGCATTCCCAGACACCCAGGTTGCCAGTGGCTTCTGGTGCCAATTGCTGGATTGCTATTTGCGGGTCGCCTTTGTCCGCGCCGGCACGCTGGCCGGCGGGGTTTAATGGCAACGATTGGATCGCGGCAGACTTGATAATCGTGAAAGTAGTCACGGCATGCTCCTATTAATGTGCACCTGTTAACTTTTCCAGCAACATCGCAGTGCGAGATGGCCGATGGGTAATGCGCTCTTCGATATCGCTGAGCGAGGCCGCAGCTAGCCCGCTGTTTATACCCAGCCAGCGCAGCGGCTCGCGCTCCCAGGACGGGGAGCAGTGATTGACCAAGGGCAGGGCGTTGATGTCCTCGTCTTGCTCAAGGATCAGGTTGCGCAGAATGCGACCCGCCAAATTGCTGGTGGCAACGCCGTCGCCGACGTAGTTGCCAGCCCAGGCCAGTCGGTTTTTCCGATCGAAACTCACCGTGGGGCACCAGTCACGGGAAACACCCAGCGCACCACCCCAACGATGGGTGATGCGCGTGTCGGCCAGATCCGGGAAAAATTCGATCAGGGTCTCGTGGATCTTGGCGTGAATGTTGTCCACCAGATCGGCGTCGTCGGATATTCGTGAGCCCCAGTGATAGGGCGCACCCCTACCGCCAAATACCAGCCGCCCCTCGGCCGTGACCTGCCCATAGACGCGCAGATGACGCATGTCATTGAACGCCATGCGGTGGTCAAGATTGAGCTTGGCAAGCAGGTCTCGCGGCAGTGGTTCGGTGGCCAGCACCAACGAATACAGCGGGATAACGAAGCGTGAATGCCCCGGTTGCTGCGAGGTGAATGCCTCGGTGGCGCGCACCGTGAACTTGGTCGTAACCGAACCCTGTTCTGTGCGCACGCTACCGGATACAAACTCGGTGACGGCAGAGTGCTCATGAATTTTCGCACCCATTTGCTCGACCAACCGTGCCAAGCCACGGACCAGCTTGCCTGGATGGATGAGCGCGCAGTGCTCAGTGTAGAGACCACCCAGCGTGCACTGTGCCCCGACCTTGGCACCGGCTTGTGCAGCATCGAGAATCTGCCATTGGTTCGGCAAGCCGAAGCGCACAGAGGCCTCGACCGCTGTACGGGCCCGGGCCATTTGCGGAGCGCTACGGGCCAACGAGAGGAAGCCCTGCTTCGAGTAATCCGCGTCGACGCCCTCCAAGGCCAAAACGCGACCGATTTCATCAACCGTATCGTTCATGGCCAACTGCAAATTCAAGGCGGCGTCATGGGAGTACATCTCCGCAACCCGAGGAAGGGAAATCGGGAATATCGCCGAAGCCCAACCACCGTTTCGTCCGGAGGCGCCAAAACCAACTTGATGTTTCTCGAGAAGCACCACGCGCAGCGAAGGATCACTCTTGAGCAGGTAGTAGGCCGTCCAGAGCCCCGTGTACCCGGCACCGATGATGGTCACATCGGCTTGTGTTGCGCCGTCCAAACGTTCGCGAGGCGAGTCCTGCTCAAACCACAGAGGTTTGTTGGGTAACTGACTTAATTCGATCTTTGCTGACATGTAGTTGGCTTCCCAATGACGGCCCTGGATATGGGTGTGCTCTTGTATGGTTGGGTCTGCTAGATGACTCTCGCCGGCAGCGCGTCCTCAACACGGGTACGGGATAGCCGCATGAGCACGTATGAGGCGGCAATGGCGGCAATAGCGAGGACGCATTGCAGAAGACTGATCTGCATGGTGGGATCGAAGGCCATGCTGACTAAGACAGCCACGATCGAAGCGGCGACCATCAGTGGCAGCCATGGATGGCCCCACATCGCGAACTTCAGCGACCCCTCAGCCACCCATTTGCGACGCAACTTGATTTGCGACAGACAGATCATCAGGTAGACGAAAAGGAACACCGTGCCGGACGAATTGATGAGGAACTGAAACACCGTATCGGGCCAAATCGCCGCTATCACGACACACCCATACCCCACCAGTGTCGAGGCGATGACTCCGCGCACAGGCACACCATTGCGGCTTACAGAGGCCAGCCCGCGTGGTGCCTCATCATTGGAGGCCAGCACGAACAGCAGTCGAGACGAGATGTATAGACCCGCATTCAACACTGACAGCACCGCCACCAAAATCACCGCAGTCAGCATGGTGCCGGCACCCGGAATACCGATGTGCTCAAGCGTAGTCACAAAGGGCGATTTACCTGGAACGATGTCAGTCCATGGTTGCGCTACTACGATGAAGAAGGTCGCCAGGACAAAAAACACCAGGATACGAACCATCACCGTATTGACGGCCTTACGAATGTTTCGTGAAGGGTCTTCGGACTCCGCCGCAGCGAGGGTTGCGACTTCAACACCCGTCATAGAGAAGATCACGACTACCACACCGGTAAACAATGATGAGACGCCGTGAGGCAGGAAGCCGCCATGCTCGGTAAGGTTACTGAAGCTTGCGGTCGAACCTGGCCAGAGTTGGAAGACATAGGCGCCTACCACGACCAGGAAGGCGATGATGGCCACCACCTTGATACCGGCAAACCAGTACTCGGCCTCCCCGAAGGAGTGAACCGACATCAAGTTTAATAAGGTCATGCTGATCATCAGGCCAAGCGCGATGACCCAAACCGGAATATCCGGTAGCCAACCATTGATGATCTGACCGCCGACCACCGCTTCGAAGCCAACCACGATGACCCAGAAATACCAGTAGAGCCAACCCGTCATGTAACCGGCAGGGCGCCCGAAGGCCATGCGGGCATAATCGACAAACGAGCCTTTTGAGGGGTGCGCAGCCGCCATTTCACCCAGCATTCGCATCACCAGTGCAACGATGAGACCGGTGATCGCATAGGTAATAAAAGCCCCCGGGCCGGTTGATGCGATAACAGCGCTAGAGCCTACGAAAAGCCCAGCGCCTATGACGCCGCCCAGTGCCAACATACTGATGTGTCGCGTCTTTAGTGTGCGTTTCAACCGCGGATCGTGCTCGGTCTGAATAGGCATTGGTCATCTCCTTTTATTGTTAGTGATCAACGGAGCCTGTTCAGAAGGTTATGCAGATCAGACGGGGCTGAACATCGTCAAAATCCATGCGACGTGCTGTGCACCTGTACAAATGTATGAATGACACAGACACGGGGAAACGGCCGTGATTCGCCACCACTCGCCAGCGAAGGATCACAACTGAATTGCGACGTATTGGTAGGTATTACGGCTGTCTATTTCTGGCCGGTCACTGCCCTCAACTAACGGCAGCTATGGGTCGGCAAGCACTGCGGCGACCCACAACCACCACCCTTGGAACAAGAGGGATTGTTGGGTAGGAAGCACCGTTTCGACTCAGACCAGCCGGCCGAAGACGGCAGACCTTTGCCTGGCAAACAGTTAAGGGATGTACATCCCTATTGATTCGATCCCGCCGCGACACTGCCGAACCAAGGTAAGCGGACGAGACTGCTAATAACGGGATTTATGATAAGTGAGCCGCAGGCCTGCCCGTTGCAAGCTGATCTGCTCGACGACGATGTGTAACGAATTCGACAGGCGACACGCCCAGCTCGTTGCGGAACATCGCGCTAAAGGCACTGTGGTTGGCATATCCAGTAGCGATCGCGACACCAAGCACGCTCTCGCCTTTAGCCAAGTATTCAAGCGCTAATTGTAATCTGGCCTGCCGTCGCCATTTCCCGAAGGTCATTCCGAGATCATCCATAAACCATCTTCGCAGCGTCTTTGGGTTGACGGCTAATAGCGCAGCACATTCGGCAAGATCTAGGTGGGGCGACTTGATTAGCAGATTACATACATGAGCAAGCTTCGGATGATTAGGTACCGGCAAATGCATGGCATGCAGCGGGGTGCAGTCAAGCTCGTCGACTAGTAGCTTCATGATCCATTCATTACGGGTATCCGCCGAGAATGGTTCGCGAATGGCCAGCGCTGAAAGGATCAGTTCACGTAACAAAGGTGATACTTCAACGACACAGCAGTGATCAGGCATTCGGGGCGCCTGGAGGTGCTGCAGATAAAGGCTGCGAAGCTGAACCGCCCCGACCATTCGTGTCCAGTGTTCGGTATTGGGAGGGATCCATAACGCGCGGTTGCTCGGCAGTACCCACCGGCCAGTGACAGTACCAATCACCAATACCCCTTCAATCGCGTATAGCAGCTGGGCTTGATCGTGACTATGACTGGGTACCCAGTGACCGTCAGCGAACGAAGTGAATACGGTTCGAGGAGGGTACTGGCTGGTTACGATACTTTTATCTGTCGTTTCTTCTTTATGCATGTCCATTTTTCGCACATGGCGGCCCATCTGTCGTGAGACACCCATTCGGGATGCTTTTATCATAGCGCTATCAATGGCAGTAATTGCCCAATCCAAAACGTTCTAGGCCGCCCGTCGTGGAAAATATTCAAGCTCAGCTCGTACATCAACTTACAAGAATCGCAGACAGTCTGGAACGCGCCTATCCCCGAGTTTTTAGTGAGGACACGTTTTCCGACGCTCTCGCCTATGCGTGGCAATATAGGTCAGTCAACGGAGTTGGCCAGGGCAGGCTGGTGCCCATCCCCAGACCTGCGCTGATGAGCTTCGATCAGCTCAAGAATATTGATCGCCAGAAAAGGTTGATTGAGCACAATACCCATTGCTTCGTCAAAGGGCTTCCTGCCAACAACGTATTACTGACAGGCGCCCGAGGGACGGGTAAATCATCGTTGGTCAAGGCCTGTCTGCAGCGATTCCATGCTAATGGCCTGCGTCTTGTCGAAATTGACAAAGATCACTTGGCGGATTTGCCACAGGTTATTGGGCTGCTGGCGGATCGACCTCAAAAGTTCATCATTGTCTGTGACGACCTCTCCTTTGAAGAAGGAGATATCGGCTACAAAAGTTTGAAAACAACGTTGGACGGCACTATCGCTTCGCAAAGCGATAATGTTTTGATTTACGCAACATCCAATCGGCGTCACCTCATGGCGTCCAAGATATCTGACAACCATCACGTCACACGCGGTGAAAACGGTGCTTTGAATCCCGGGGAAGAGGTAGAAGAAAAAGTTTCGTTGTCGGATCGTTTTGGTCTCTGGATATCGTTTTATGCTTTTTCCCCGGACGAGTATCTTGAAGCGGTGAATCAGTGGCTTGCTACTTACGATGTACCTGAATCTCGATTCGAAGAGGCGCATATGCATGCGGTACGCTGGGCAACCCAACGGGGTTCAAAATCAGGCCGTATAGCAGCTCAGTTCGCGAAAAGCTTTGCGAACAATTCACACGCTTGAACAAGGATAGTTGTCTGTCTCTTCAAACCAGATTTGTCGCATAAACACTGAGTTGTGCGACAAATCAGATTTGTCCGGTTTTGCTGGAGAACGGGTGTCGTCTATCTCCATCCTGGAGGTGCGTCATGACTAGATCCAGCCCTACTGTTATCCCCTTCCCGAAACGTGTTGAGCCGCTCGACTGCAGCGCTGCAACTGTCTGCCATTTTCAGGCTGAGGCCGAGTTGCGTGTGGCGATGCTGCACAAGCTGTTCAACATTCTGGCTCGCTCGGGAGCGGCTACGGCCGCCGCAACGGATTTGCACGAGCTCTGCCAGAACGCCCGCGAGATGCTTAACGATGTGGTGGTGCTGTACCGCAGTTCGCTGGCGCAGTCACACGGGAGGGCTGGCGATGAATAAGCCCTTTACCAGCTACCTGGCCAGCGATGACGGTCAGCGCAGCGCGGTGATCAAGTGGTCGGTGGATTGCGAGCAGGCTTTCGACAAGGGCGTGGCCTGCGCCCAGACCTGGCTGAGCAACAACGACACCGGCTGGCTGTGGGCCAACATGATTATCGAGCGCGATATCTTGCCCGCTGGGGTGCAGCGCCGCGCCTTCGAGGTCGGTTTCCTCAGCCGGGTGCACCAGCGCTTGTGCTCGCCGTTCGATGGTAATCACCAGGTCCGGCGGACCAGTTTGCTGTTGTAACCCAGCAGGGCGGTCTGGCCGTTGGGCGAGCCCGTCCTGTCCAATTCTGTGTGAACCATTTGCGTGATCCGGCTCGTCCTATTACCTGGACAGCATTGAACCCCGGCTTCTATCCGGCTACGACGCCGACAACGTCGCGCTCAGCACCTCGACCTGATCCTGACGTTCTGCCTGTTGCAGGCGGGCGCCGGGATTGAGCGACGACCATTCGGGATGGGCGCGCGCCTTGTGCAGGGCGTCGGGCAGTTTGCTCTCGCGCCATAGCGCCTCTTGCGGTGCGGGCAGCGTGATGGCCTGCACCGCCGCATGGCCGCGGGCTTCCAGGGTTTGCAGCAGTAATTGTTGGCGCAGGGCGAGCAGGCGCAGCACGGCGTCGTCCACGGTCAGTTCGCGCTGGCCCTTGAGCTTGCCTTTCAGGCGGGAACCGTAGCCGCGCAGGGTCTGCGCGCTGCCGCCGATCAGGGCGCCGAGGACGGCCGCGGCGCCGAGGGTGACGCCGCCGACCAGCAGGTCGATGCCGACTCCGGTGGCGGCGCCAGCGGCCATGCCGCCGCCGACCTTGACCCCGAGCTGCTTGAGGGTTTCCGGGTTGAACAGGTCGTCACCCCAGCGGCCGTCGAGCAATGGCACTACTTCGGCCTTGGCGTCGTCCTGGCGGAAGGCGTAAAGCCGCAGCAGCGCCTCGACGCAACGCTGCTCGCGCTGGCGGATGGTTTCGCGCAGTTCGCGGATCGCGCCCTGTTCCAGGGTTGGCTGGGCCGCCACGCTACGCCGGCAGGCGGCGCAATCGAGCAGCAGTTCGGCGATCAGGCGGGTGCCGTTGTGACGGCGGGCCTGGCGCTGCGCCTCGTGGTCGTCGATCAGCCGTTGCAGTTGTGGCCGGGCTTTTTCCTGCAGCAGGGCCAGGCTCTCGTAGAGGCGGCGTTCGCCATCCAGCGGCGGCGTCACGCTGTCGAAGGCGACCCGCGCATGCAGGCCAAGGCGGGCCAGTGCCTCGCGCCAGTCGTCTTCGCGGTGCTGGCGGCCGGCGACGAAGTTCAGCACTGGCAGCAAGGGCCGGCCGCACATGGTGAGTATCGCCAGTTCGTCGCGGTACTTGGCCAGTACCGGTTCGCGGGCGTCGATCACATACAGGCCGGCGTCGGAGGCGAGCAACTGGCGCAGCACCTTGGCCTCCTGTTCGAAACGCTGGCGCGCTTCGCTGCCATCGAGAAAGCGCGCCAGCCGGGCGGGGCCGTCCAGGCGTTCGCCGGGGCGGTCCAGACGTTCCAGATAGTCGAGCAGGGCGATGGCGTCTTCCAGGCCGGGGGTGTCGTACAGCTCCAACAGCGCCAGGCCGTCCACCGACAGTCGTACACCCTCGACATGGCGGGTGGTGCTGGGGCGATGTGAGACCTCGCCGAAGCCGACATCGCGGGTCAGGGTGCGCAGCAGCGAGGTCTTGCCGACATTGGTGTGACCGACCACGGCCAGCTTGAGCGGGTGGTTCATCGTCGCCCCCGTAGTTGCCATGTGCATGCGCAAGGTCTGCGTCGCTCTGGTAGCCCGGATGCAATCCGGGGAGGGTTGCCGGGCGGGATAAAGCTCCCGGATTGCCTCCGGGCTACGCCTTGGTCGATGTCAGTCATGGCCCGTCTCCAGCCAGTTCAGCGGGGCACTGTCACTGTGCGCCAGATGCAACTGGTCCAGGGCGCTGTGCCAGTCGCCGAGGCGCTCGCTGTCCAGGGCTTCGCCGGGTTGTGCCGGCAGCAGCCAGATGCGCGTGGCGGCTGCCGTGCGGGCCAGTTCGCCGAGTAGCGCCAGGCTGCCGCGATCCGGCGAGCGGCGCGGGTCGCAGGCAATCGCCAGACGCGCCGGAGGGAAGCGGGTGAGTTGTTCGAGCAGGCGCTGGCGCTGTTCGCGGCTGTCGATCATCCCAGCGTCGCTGATGGTCTTGGGTAATACCGGTGGCCACGGGCGCCGCTCGTCCAATTCGATGGCGACCAGCACTGCACCCTGGCTGCCCTGGGCGTTGCTGCCGGCGGTTGGCTGCGGCAACTGTGCGGGCGCCGCATCGCATACGCCGAGGCGCTCGCTGCTCGGTTGCAGGCGCTCGCGCAGCAGGTTGTAGCCAGGTAAGTCGACGTCCAGGCGCAAGCTCGTGCAGCCGCGGCGCCAGCGCCACAGGCAGAACAATCCCAGCAGTAGGCGCGGCAGCAGGCCGTAGACCAGCAGCACGCCAAACAGCCAGCCGGCCCAGCTGTGGCGTGCGCTTTCGCTGAGTAAGGCGCTGTCGCCGCTGGCGCGAATCAGGTCGGCATCCGGCAGGCTGAAACCGAGCAGCGCTGGCAGCGCACCCAGGGTCTGGGTCAGGCCGATAAAGGTTTCGCCGCCGAGGATGGTGCTTTCCCAGACAAAGCCGTAGCGGCGGGTGGCGAGCAGCGCCAGCAGGCTCAGCAGTGCCGCCAACAGGGCCAGCAGCCACAGACCGTGAGCCAGCATGCCAAGACCCCAGCGGCTCAGGCGCTGGCGTTGCAGCAGTAGCAGTAACGCTGGTGCCAGTTGCGCCGCCTGGGCGTCGCGGGCGAGTTTTTCGCTGAGCCACAACCACAGTCGGCCGAGGGCGCCAGCGCTGTCGCGCGCCAGCAGCAGGCTTAGAATCCAGCCGAGCAATAGCAGCAGGTTGAGGCCGAGCAGGCTGCCCAGGGCCCAGAACACATTGACCGGGCGCTGGCCGTCGCCGAGAGCCGCCACCGCCAGGCCGATGCCGCTGAGCAGGGCCAGCACCAGCAGCACCGCCAAGGCCAGACGGGCGCCTTGCAGCCAGTGGCGTAGCGCCTGTGTCTGGCCGTCGCGCTCGGCGAGCAGCAGGGCGCGGGCCTGGATGCGTTCGGCCAGATCGCCGCCGCCAGCCTGGGCGCGGCGGTTGGCTTCACGGTCTTCGAGCGGGCCGGCGTGCTCTTCGCGCAGGCGAATTGCTTCACTTAGCCAGAGGCGCTGGAGTTTGTTCGGAACAGAGTCGGCAGTCACGCGGCGTCTCGTTGGCCAGGTCGAGTCTGAGCATAACCTGTGCTGTCGCGTTGGGCTAAACCTTGTCCGTCCGTGGCCGGCTGCACGGGCACCGGTTGCTCTGCTATGCTCGCCGCCATGAAAAATTCTCTACCTCTCTGCCTGATCGCCGCCCTCGCGCAGAACCGTGTGATTGGCCGCGACAACCAACTGCCCTGGCACCTGCCGGCCGACCTCAAGCACTTCAAGGCGCTGACCCTGGGCAAGCCGATCATCATGGGTCGCAAGACCTGGGACTCGCTCGGCCGGCCCTTGCCGGGGCGGCTCAACCTGGTGGTCAGCCGCCAGCCCGGCGTGCAGTTCGAGGGTGCGGAAGTCTTCGCCTCGCTCGAGGCGGCCATCGTGCGGGCCGAGCAGTGGGCGCGCGAGCAGGGTGTCGACGAACTGATGCTGATCGGCGGCGCGCAGCTCTACATGCAGGCGCTGCCATTGGCCGCGCGGCTGTACCTGACCCAGGTCGAGTTGAGCCCGGCGGGCGATGCCTGGTTTCCGCAATTCGACGCTGGCGCCTGGCAGCGCACGGCCGCCGAGACCTTTGCGCCTCTGGAACAATCGCCTGCCTATACCTTCGAGACCTGGACCCGGCGTTGAGCGTATCGAGCAGCTGCGCCTGAATTGAGGTGCCGCGCTCTGCCGCTTTCTTGACCCCAGCCAATTCGGCGCGTGCGTGACAGGGCTATGCTTGGCCCTTCAGTAACAGCAATCACAGGTCATACAGCATGCGTGGAGTCGACTCCGACAGCCCTCAGGCGGATGCCATTGCCGCGATTTTCATGCGTCACCCACTGTGGGAGGATGCCCTGGCCCTGCTGATGGGCACCATGATGGTCGCGCTGGGTATCGCCTTGTATGGCCATGCGGGGCTGCTGACTGGCGGTACCGTGGGTGTAGCCTTCCTGCTCAAGTACCTGCTCGGCTGGTCATTCGGCTGGTCGTTCTTCCTGATCAATCTGCCGTTCTATGCCCTGGCCATCTGGCAGATGGGCTGGCAGTTCACCTTGCGTACTTTTTGCGCGGTCGGCCTGGTGTCACTGTTGGCCGAACTGACCCCGCAGTGGATCGGCTTCGCCCAGCTGAATGTGGTCTATGCGGCCTTGTTCGGTGGTTTCGCCATGGGCTTGGGGCTGTTGATGCTGTTCCGTCATCGCGCCAGCCTGGGTGGGGTGAATATCCTCGCGCTGTTCTTGCAGGAGCGCTTCGGCCTGCGCGCCGGCAAGATCCAGATGGGTATCGACGTGGCGATCGTGCTGGCGGCGGTGTTCATCGTGCCGCTGGACAAGGTCGCCCTGTCGATCCTCGGCGCGGTGGCGCTGAACATGGTATTGGCGATCAATCACCGCGCCGGCCGTTACATGGGCGTGAGCTAGGGCCTGAAACAAAAAGCCCGGCACTAGGCCGGGCTTTTTGGTCTGCGTGACGCGTTACGGCACCAGTTTGTCCAGCAGCGCCTTATCGCGCACCGCGCCCTTGTCGGCGCTGGTGGCGAGCAGGGCGTAGGCCTTGAGCGCGGTGGTGACCTTGCGCGGACGCGCTTCGACCGGCTTCCAGCCTTTCTTGTCCTGTTCGTGACGGCGGTGGGCAATTTCCTCGTCGCTGACCAACAGGTTGATCGAACGTTCGTGGATGTTGATCAGGATCTTGTCGCCTTCACGCACCAGGCCGATGGCGCCGCCCGCAGCGGCTTCCGGCGAGGCGTGACCGATGGACAGGCCCGAGGTGCCACCGGAGAAGCGCCCGTCGGTGAGCAGGGCGCAGTCCTTACCCAGGCCCTTGGACTTCAGGTACGAGGTCGGATAGAGCATTTCCTGCATGCCTGGACCGCCTTTCGGGCCTTCGTAGCGGATGATGACGATGTCGCCTGCCTTGACTTCGTCATTGAGGATGCCGCGCACGGCGCTGTCCTGACTTTCGAAGATCTTGGCATTGCCTTCGAAGATGTGGATGGATTCATCCACCCCGGCGGTCTTCACCACGCAGCCGTCGACGGCGATGTTGCCGTAGAGCACGGCCAGGCCGCCTTCTTGCGAGTAGGCATGCTCCACCGAGCGTATGCAGCCGCTTTCCCGGTCGTCATCCACCGTGTCCCAGCGGGTGCTCTGGCTGAACGCGGTCTGGGTCGGAATGCCGGCAGGCCCGGCCTTGAAGAAGGTGTGTACGGCTTCATCGTCGGTCTGGGTGATATCCCACTTGGCGATGGCCTCGCTCATGGTCTTGCTGTGTACGGTCGGCAGGTCGGTGTGCAGCAGGCCGCCGCGGGCCAGGGAGCCGAGGATGCTGAAGATGCCGCCAGCGCGGTGCACGTCTTCCATGTGGTACTTCTGGATGTTCGGCGCGACCTTGCACAGCTGCGGCACTTTGCGCGACAGGCGATCGATATCGCGCAGGTCGAAGTCGATTTCCGCCTCCTGGGCGGCGGCCAGCAGGTGCAGGATGGTATTGGTCGAGCCACCCATGGCGATGTCCAGGGTCATGGCGTTTTCGAAGGCCTTGAAGTTGGCCACGTTGCGCGGCAGCACCGAGGCATCGTTGTCCTGGTAATAGCGTTTGCACAGCTCGACCACGGTGCGCCCGGCCTGCAGGAACAGCTGTTCGCGGTCGCTGTGGGTGGCCAGGGTCGAACCGTTGCCTGGCAGGGCCAGGCCTAAGGCTTCCATCAGGCAGTTCATCGAGTTGGCGGTGAACATGCCGGAGCAGCTGCCGCAGGTCGGGCAGGCGCTGCGTTCATACTCGGCGACTGTCTCATCCGAGGCACTGTCGTCGGCGGCGATCACCATGGCGTCGACCAGGTCCAGGCCGTGGCTGGCCAGCTTGGTCTTGCCGGCTTCCATCGGTCCGCCGGAAACGAACACCACCGGAATGTTCAGGCGCATCGCGGCCATCAGCATGCCGGGGGTGATCTTGTCGCAGTTGCTGATGCAGACGATGGCGTCGGCGCAATGGGCGTTGACCATGTACTCGACGGAGTCGGCAATGATCTCGCGGCTCGGCAGCGAATAGAGCATGCCGTCGTGACCCATGGCGATGCCGTCATCCACGGCGATGGTGTTGAATTCCTTGGCCACGCCGCCAGCACGTTCGATTTCGCGGGCGACCAGTTGGCCCATGTCCTTCAGGTGCACGTGGCCGGGCACGAACTGGGTGAAGGAGTTGGCGATGGCGATGATCGGCTTCTTGAAGTCCTCGTCCTTCATCCCGGTGGCACGCCAGAGGGCGCGGGCGCCGGCCATGTTGCGGCCGTGGGTGGAGGTTTTCGAGCGGTAATCAGGCATGGCGTTAAGTCCTGCAAAGGCTGTTCAGGCTGCGTATTCAGAGGCGATCGCGTGGGCGACGGCGCTGTACGCGCAACGGGCTGTTGGTGCGTATGTTGAGCTGGCTTCAGGCCCAAGGCAAACGGAAGTGACCATTTGCCGGGCTGGGACGGAGGCTGGCGCGGGGTTGGCGCCGGCTCGGCTGGGCTCAAAAATCCGCCTGGGATGGGGCAGGAGAACGTCGATTCTAATCCCAGGCGGTGTGGCGGCGAAAGCGTGAGCGAGTTATTCGATCAACTCGATGCCCCGCAGGCGCTCGGCGCGGCGGCGCAGCAGCTCGATGGTTACCAGCAGGGCGATGGATACCAGGATCAGCAGGGTGGCGATGGCCAGGATGCTCGGGTTGATCTGCTCGCGCAGGCCCGAGAACATTTGCCGGGGAATGGTGCGTTGCTGCGGCCCGGCCATGAACAGGATGACCACCACTTCGTCGAACGAGGTGATGAAGGCGAACAACGCACCGGAGATCACCCCGGGACGGATCAGCGGCATGATGATGTCGAAGAACACCCGCAACGGCCTGGCGCCGAGATTGATCGCGGCGCGTGCCAGGGAATAGTCGAAACCGGTCAGGGTTGCGGTCACGGTGATGATCACGAAGGGCGTGCCCAGAGCGGCGTGGGCCAGGATCACCCCCAGGTAGCTGCCGGCCAGACCCAGGTTGGAATAGAAGAAGAACATCCCGGCAGCCGTGATGATCAGCGGCACGATCATCGGCGACAGCAGCAAAGCGGTGATGAAACGCCGGTAAGGCATGTCGTCACGGGACAGGCCAACGGCGGCGCAAGTACCGAATACAGTGGCGAGCACGGTGGCGCAGATGCCGATCAGGAAGCTGTTCTGGATCGCCAGGATCCATTTCGGATCATTGAAGATTTCCCGGTACCAGCGTAGCGAATAGGCTTCCGGCTGCAGGGTGAGCATGCCTTCGGTGAAGCTGAAGAATGGCTCGACGTTGAAGGACAGTGGAATGATCACCACGATCGGCATGATCAAAAACAGCAACACCAGCCAGGAACTGGTTTTCAACAGCCAAGCGCCGAGGTGATGCCAGAAGCCAAAGTAGCTGGGGGTTTTCATAGTCTGCTTATCCCAGTTTGATATTGCTGGCGCCGACGAAACGGTCGTACACCCAGTACAGCAGCAGGATCAGGCCAAGCAGCAAGGAACCCAGCGCGGCGGCCAGTTCCCAGTTGTTCGAGCGCTGCATGTGGAAGGCGATAATGTTGCTGATCATCTGTCCATCGGTGCCGCCGACTAGCGCCGGGGTGATGTAGTAACCCACGGAAATGATGAACACCAGCAGCGCGCCGGCGCTCAGGCCCGGCAAGGTCATCGGGAAGTAGATCCGGGCGAAGGCCGGAATCGGCTTGGCGCCGAGTGACATGGCCGCCCGCAGGTAGCTGGGGTCGATGCCGCGCATCACGCTGTACAGCGGCAGGATCATGAACGGCAGGAGAATATGGGTCATGGCGATGATGGTGGCGAACGAGGTGTAGAGCATCTCGAAGGGCTCATCGATCAGGCCGGTGCCGAGTAGGAATGAATTGATCACGCCGTTGGTCTGCAGCAGGGCGATCCAGGCCGTCGTGCGCACCAACAGGGAGGTCCAGAACGGCAGCAGCACCAGCACCAGCAGCAGGTTGGCGCGGTTTTCCGGCAGGCCGGCCAGGTAGTAAGCCAGCGGGTAACCGAGCAGGGCGCAGAACAGGGTGATGACCAGTGCCATGTTCAGGGTCTTGCCGAACAGCTGCAGGTAGATCTGCGTGTCTTCACGCACTTGGATGCCGTGCTCCGGATCCAGCTCCAGATCCAGGGCGGTCAGGTAATAGTCGTAGGTGTAAACCTTGCCCGCGCGTTCGATGGCATGCCAGACCTCGGGTTTGCTCCAGTTGCGATGCGCCTGCAGCAGGGTCTTGGCGCCTTCACTCTCAAGCTGTTCGGTTTTGAGCCGGCCGACGCGTCGGGCGGTGGATTTGACCACGCTGGACATGCCGGTATAGGCGCGGTTGAACTCCTCGGAGAGTTTGCCAGACAGGCGCTCCTTGGCTAGGCCATGCAGCTCGCGGGCAAATATATTCAGGGTTGTTTCATCGGGTACTGTTTTGCCGTCCCAGCGTTGCAGTTCCACCAGGGTCAGCGGGATCAGTTCGGCCACGGCCGGGTGGTGTGCGCTGCGCCAGAGCATGCTACCGATGGGCGCAACGAAGGTCAGCAGAATGAAGGCCAGCAACGGCACCACGAAAAGAAAGGCGGTCAGGCGTTTCTTGCTGCGGGCGCTGGCGGCTTGGCCGGCTTCGGTGGTGGTAAGGGATGACAAGCAGCGACTCCTCGACGGCGCGATGGCAGTGCCCCTCTCTGTGGGAGAGGGGCACACGCAGGTATTACTTCAACAGCCACTCGTTGAATTTCTCGCCGAGCGACTCGCCGTAATCCGCCCAGAACTCCGAACCGGCCTGGATGCCTTTATCCAGGTGCGCGGTCGGCAGGTGCGGTGCAGCCGCCGGGTCCATCATCGGGGCGGAGGACTTGCGGGTCGGGCCGTAGGCGACATCTGACATGCCGGCCAGTGGCTTGGATTGAGTGACGTAGGCGATGAACTTCAAGGCCAGGTCTTTCTTCGGTGAACCTTTCAGTATCGCCCAGGCATCGAGGTCATAGACGTGACCGTCCCAGACGATGACGAAGGGCTTACCTTCCTGGCGGATGGCGTCATAGAAGCGGCCATTGGCCGATTGCACCAGTACCGCCCCGCCGTCGTTGAGTAGCTGGGGTGCCTGCGACCAGGAGTCGAACCAGACCACGTCGTCCTTGATCGTGGCCAGCTTGTCGAAGGCGCGTTGCTGACCTTCGGGGGTGGCCAGTACTTCGTAGACCTCGGCTGGAGCTACCCCGTCGGCCAACAGCGCCCACTCCATATTGACTTGCGGGCGTTTGCGCATGGCGCGTTTGCCGGGGATTTTGCTGGTGTCAAAAAAGTCATTGATCGAGGTTGCCTCGGTGCCGCCGATGGTGTCCTTGTTGTAGGCGAACACCACCGACCAGACGATATTGCCGACTGCGCACTCGTTGGCCAGGGCTTCGGGGATGAAGTCTTGTGCCGCGGGGGTACCATCGACACCGGGCGGCAGGATGTCCTGCGGGATGACCTCAAGCAGGCCTTCGGAGCAGGCGCGCTCGAGGTCGATGACTTCGAGGTCGACCACGTCCCACTGAATATTGCCGGACTCGACCTGAGCTTTCATCTCGGCGACACCGCCTGAGTAATCCTCGAACAGTACCTTGACCCCCGTGTCCTTCTGGAACGGGTCGATCATGTGGGTTTTCTGTGCCGCGCCATAGGCGCCGCCCCATGAGACCACGGTCAGGCTTTCTGCGGCGCTGGCAGTGAAGGTGGCCGTGCCTAACGCTGCAGCCAAAGCGAATGTGGAAAAGCGGGTGGTCAGTGATCTAGCCATTGCTGTGCTCCATTGCTTTTAGTTGTGTGGTTATTACGTCGTCGAAGGGGCTGGTCGGTCCAGCGCCTGGCTGTCCTGGGGCAGCCAGGCCAGGGCGACCTCGTCCTTGTTGCTGAACTGCGGGGCCGAGCTGTCGTTCAGGTTCTTCACCACCAGCTCGGTCCCATCGCTGGTCTTGAAGTGGTATCGAATGTATTCGCCGACATAGTGGCGGGTCACGAAGCGCGCCTTGACCTGGTTGCCGGCATTGCCGAGGCGGTCGGTGAAGGTGAGTTTTTCCGGGCGAATCGAGACGGTGGTCGGCAGGCCGACTTCGCAACAGTTGGCCTTCAGGCTGCTGACCAGGCCGCCATCTTCCAGGCGCACGTCGACAGTGTCGCCGCCGACCGACTCGATGGTGCCCTTGAGCTTGTTGCTCTCGCCGATGAAGTCGGCGACGAACAGGTTGGCCGGACGCTCGTAGAGCACATTGGGCGCGGCACATTGCTGGACGATGCCGCTGTCGAACACGGCGATGCGGTCGCTCATGGTCAGGGCTTCGGTCTGATCATGGGTGACGTAGATCACCGTGAAGCCGAGCTGCTCGTGCAGGCGCTTGATCTCGAACTGCATCTGTTCGCGCAATTTCTTGTCGAGCGCGCCGAGTGGCTCATCCATCAGGACGATATCCGGGGCGAAGATCAGCGCGCGGGCCAGCGCCACGCGTTGGCGCTGGCCGCCGGACAGTTGTCCGGGAAAGCGGTTGCCGAAATCCAGTAGCTCGACCAGTGACAGGTACTCATCGACCTTGGCATTGATTTCGTCTTTGGGCTGTTTGCGAATTTTCAGCGGATAGGCGAGGTTTTCGCGCAGGGTCATGTGCGGAAACAGGGCGTACTGCTGGAACACCATGCCGATGTTGCGGGCGTAGGGCGCGATGCTGGTAACCGAGCGGCCGTTGATCAAAATTTCGCCGCTGGTCACGTCCTCGAAACCGGCGAGCATCATCAGGCAGGTGGTCTTGCCGGAACCGGAGGGGCCGAGCAGGGTGATGAATTCGCCCTTGGCCACCTCCAGGTTGAAATCCTTGACCACCAGAGTCTTGTGGTCGTAGGTCTTCTTCACATTGGTGAATTGTAGAAACGGTTTGTCACCAGCTTGCTCAGCCATAATCCTCCCCAGCTTCCCATCAAAACAGGCGTCCAGCTCTTGGCGTTCACCTGACTGCTTCAGTCAACCGTCTCGCTCACTTATAGGTACGAGCAGCTGTTATGGAAATAACCAAAAGCAATAAGCACGCCAGTCAGCAATAACCGTGCACGGCTGCGCTGCGCGTGTATTTAAGCCTAGCCCAGCTTGGGGTTTGTGCTAGCTAGGTGGGAGAAGTGGTAACAGCAACGGGGAGGGGGGTACCTGCCGACACGCACTCGGCAGGTGCAATGGGCTTGACTACCGGGCATGAATCAGCCGCGTGCTCACGCTGGTTGCAGGAAAGAACCGGCCAGGCTGCTTTACGCGTCGGCGCTTGCCAGCCGCCGCAAATTGGTCAGTTCGCCCGCGGGCAGGCGGATACCGTTGAGCGTGGCCTCGGCCCGCTGCCGATAACGGCGGTCGCCCGGTTGGCGCTGCTGTCCTGTCGTCTGCATGCGGGCAATCAACTGCTCGGTACGGGCCGCGAAGTTGCTGCCTGCGCCATGGCTAGGATCAATGACGATCAATAACTGTCCGGTCCAGGGCGTCTGGGCGCCGGGATGGCCAGACCAGTCGACCTCGAAGGAGAAGTGTCCTCCGGTTAGTGCGGCGGCCAACAGTTCGACCATCATCGACAGGGCGGATCCTTTGTAACCGCCGAAGGGCAGCAAGGCGCCACCGTCGAGAATGGCCTTTGGATCGCACGTGGGCTGGCCGGTCTGGTCGACGCCATAGCCTGGCGGCAGCTGCTTACCTTCGCGGGCGGCGATCTGCACGTCGCCGTTGGCGATGGCACTGGTGGCCAGGTCGAACACCAGCGGCAGGCCCTGTGCGCGCGGCGCGGCGAAGGCGATCGGATTGGTGCCGAACAGCGCGCTATGGCCGCCGTGGGGGACCACGCAGGCGAAGCTGTTGACGAAGGACAAGGCGACCAGGCCTTGCTGGGCGAACGGCTCGACATCCGGCCAGAGTGCGGCGAAGTGGTGAGAGTTGCGGATGGCCAGCAGGGCGATACCCGCCGTTCTGGCCTTTTCTTCCAGCAGCGATCGGGCGGCGGCCAGTGCCGGCTGGGCGAAGCCGCCACGCGCGTCGACGCTGACGAAGGCCGGTGCCAGGTCTTCCACCAAGGGCTCGGCCTGGCCATCGACCCAGCCGCTGGCCAGGCTCGACAGGTAGCCGGGAATGCGGAAGATGCCATGGCTGTCGGAGCCGTCGCGCTGAGCACTGGCGCAGTTTTCAGCCAGGCAGCGTGCGACCTGGGGTGAGGTGCCGTGGCGCTCGAAGATGGCGGCGAGCAGCGCGCTCAGTTCGGCAAAGCTTATGGTTTCAATCGGGGCGTCGGGTGTCATGGGAGGCTTCTCCGGAATGCTCTGGGCGGCGGGTTGAGGCGTGCCTTGGTGCGCATGCTGTGCGCTGGCCACTAGCTGATTGTGCCAGTTATCTGTCATGCATTGACGTAATGACAGAAAACATTCATTTTAATCGTGAACGGGAGTCACTCATGAATCAATCGATCAAGCAGCGTCTCGAACACAGCCTGGAACATTCGACCGCAGCGGGGCGTGCGATTGCCCATTACATGCTGGCCAATCTGCATGAGCTGCCTTTTCAGACCTCTGCCGCCATCGCGGACAAACTGGGCATGAGTGAGTCCACGGTCGGCCGTTTCTGCCGTTCCCTGGGTTATAGCCACTTCAAGGCCCTGAAGAACGACCTGAAAGATGACCTGGGCGATAGCCCCTGGTTGATCGGCGATCGCCTGAAGGAGTTTCGACAGCACAGCGACCAGGATTCGCAGCGTGCTTCGCGCAGTCTCGAGCAGGAAATCGCGGCACTGGTGCAAGTCTACGAGCATAGCCGCAGCCTCCAGTGGCAGGCCGTGGCTCGGCGCCTGGCGACTGCCCCGCGGGTATTCGTCGCCGGTTTTCAGACCGAGCGCGGCATCGCCGTGTCGGCCGTGCATCTGCTGCAGTACCTGCGCGATGGGGTGCAGCTGGTCGATGGTGCTTCCGGGCATTTTGGCGAAGTGCTGCTCAGTCAACCGGGGCAGGCCGCACTGCTGGTGTTCGAGGCCCGGCGCTATTCGCAGCACGCCCAGATGCTGTGTCGCAAGGCACGCGAGGCGGGCATCGCGGTGACGCTGGTGACCGATCCCTACTGCGAATGGGCGGACGCGCATGCCGATGAGGTGTTCCGCGTGCCCACCGAGATGAATCTGTTCTGGGAGTCGACGGCGGCGATGCTGTCGCTGGTGCACCTGCTGGTCAACGAGGTGTTCCGCAACCTGGGCCCCGAAGTTGAAGCGCGGCTGGACGCCACTGCCGCGCTGCATAACGAGTTTGTCGGCTACACCACGTCGCCGGGATTCAGCAAAAAATCCATAACAACAATGTAGAGGTGAAGCATGAATCGAATCATGGGTCTAGCAACTGCGTGCGCATTGACCTTCGGCGCCCTGGGCGCCGCGCAGGCGGAGCCGTTGCGTATCGCCACCGAGGGGGCCTACCCGCCCTTCAACTATGTCGACTCGAACAATGAGTTGCATGGCTTCGATGTGGATATCGCCAACGCGCTGTGCGCTCAAATGAAGGTGGAGTGCACCTTGGTCGCGCAGGATTGGGACGGCATCATCCCGGCCCTGATGGCCAAGAAGTACGATGCCGTGGTGGCGTCTATGGTGGTGACCGAGGAACGGCAGAAGCAGATTGGCTTCACCGATCGCTACTACCGTACCCGCCTCGCCGTGGCGGTGCCGAAGGACTCCACGCTGGCCGACACCACGCCGGCTTCGCTCGCCGGCAAGATCGTTGGCGCCCAGTCGTCCTCCACCCAGGGGATCTACGCGGAGGACGTCTATGGCGCGGTGGGTGCCGAGGTCAAGCTCTATCCGACCCAGGACAACGCCAATAACGATCTGGCCAACGGTCGCCTGGATGCGGTGGTGCATGACAAGTTCCCGCTGCTCGACTGGCTGGCGCAGAGTGGCAAGGACTGCTGCAAGCTGCTCGGCGACATCCAGGGCAGCGATGCCGATGTGGCCATCGCCGTACGCAAGGACGATCAGGCGCTGCGTGAGCGTTTGAACAAGGCCCTGGCGGAGATTCGCGCCGACGGCACCTATCAGCAGATTGTCAGCCAGTATTTCGCTTTCGACATCTATTGATCGAGCGCTGCGCTCAGGCGCTTGCCTGAGCCTGGGGTTGCTCGCCTGCCTGCAGCCATGACGGCCGCAGGCAGGCGAGTAGCCTCAGACTCGGTGTGGGTTATCTGGCACAGGACATTCAGAGGTCACGATGATCCCGGAACCCTTTTCTCTACTCTTGTTCGGCGACGGTGGCTGGGGCTTGGTCCTGCTGGCCGGCGCCCTGGTGACTATTTCCCTGGCGCTGTGCTGCCTGCTGCTGGGGCTGCCGCTGGGCCTGGCGGTGGCGGTGGCGGCACGCTCGAAGAAGCGCTTGCCGCGCGCCCTGTCCACCGTGTTCGCCACGGTGTTCCGCGGCCTGCCGGAGCTGCTCACCCTGCTGATCGTTTATTACGGCTGCCAGATTGGGGTGCAGAAGCTGCTGGCCTATTGGGGCTACAGCAGCGAAGTCACCATCAATGCCTTCGTCGCCGCGGTGATCGCTTTCGGTCTGGTGTTCGCCGCGTTTTCCAGCCAGGTCTGGCTCGCCGCCTTCAAGACCGTGGGCAAGGGCCAGTATGAGGCGGCGAGCGTGCTGGGCCTGTCGCGCTGGCAGACCTTCCGCAAGGTAATACTGCCGCAGCTGGTGCGGGTCTCCCTGCCGGGGTTGTCGAACAACTGGCTGACCCTGCTCAAGGACACCTCGCTGGTATCGACCATCTCGTTGGTCGACCTGATGCGCCAGACCAATCTCGCGGTGAGTGCCACCAAGGAGCCGATGTTGTTCTACTTCGCGGCCTGCCTGCTGTACCTGTTCTTCTCGGCGCTGTCCGGCCGGGTGTTCAGCTTCGCCGAGAAACGTAGCAGCCTCGGGCACAGGAGCGCGCAGTCATGAGTGCCACGGAATTGCTGCATCTGTTCTTCGACCCGCAGCTGTTCGAGCGCTATGGCCTGCGCATGCTCGACGGTTTGCTGGTGACCGCCAAGTTGGTGGCGATCTCCTTCAGCCTGGGCCTGCTGCTCGGCCTGCTGCTGGCGCTTGGGCGCCTGTCACGCAACTCGGTGCTGCGTGGGGTGACCGGGGCCTACATCTATTTTTTCCGCGGCTCGCCGCTGTTGGCGCAGTTGTTCCTGCTCTATTACGGCCTGGGCTCCTTTCGCGAGTTCTGGCAGGACCTGGGATTGTGGTGGTTCTTCCGTGACGCCTGGTATTGCGCGCTGCTGGCGTTCACCTTGAATACTGCGGCCTACCAGGCAGAGATCTTCCGTGGGAGTCTCCAGGCCGTCGCCCGGGGTCAGCGCGAAGCCGCCGCGGCGTTGGGGCTGAGCCGGCGTACCACCTTCTTCAAGGTGATCCTGCCGCAGTCGATGCTGATTGCCATCGGCCCCCTCGGTAATGAGCTGATCCTGATGGTCAAGGCCAGTGCGATCGCCTCCCTGGTCACCGTCTATGACCTGATGGGCATCACCAAGCTGGCTTTCTCGCGCACCTTCGACTTCCAGCTCTACCTCTGGGCGGCGGCGTTGTACCTGCTGATTGTCGAGTGCATCCGGCGGCTGCTGCGGCGTGTCGAGGCTCGACTGGGCCGGCATCTCGATACCTGATCTGGCCACTTTCGCTAACAGTCGTACCCCGGCAAGCGGGCGCGACCCAAGGAATTTTGCATGAGCTGCGACACTATCGTTTTGGGCGCCGGTATCGTCGGCGTCTGTACGGCGCTACACCTGCAGGCGCGAGGCCGCGAGGTGACCCTGGTTGACCTCAAGGACCCTGGCGAGGGCACCAGTTTCGGCAATGCCGGCTTGATCGAGCGTTCCAGCGTGGTGCCCTACGCCTTTCCCCGCGAGTTTCTGCGCGTGCTGCGCTATGGGCTGAACCGTGAGCCGGATGTGCGTTACAGCCTCAGTCATTTACCCAAGGTGGCGTCCTGGTTGCTGAGTTTCTGGCGGCACTCGGCGCCGAAGCCGCTGGCCGCGGCGACCCGCGCTATGCGGCCGTTGATCGAGCGCTGCGTGCTGGAACACGACGCGCTGGTCGAGCAGGCCGGCCTGCAGCACCTGATTCGCGCCGATGGCTGGATCGAGATATTCCGCTGCCCACGTGCCTTGCGCCGCGCCCAGCAGGAGGCGCAGGCCATGACCGCCTATGGCCTGCATTTCGAGCTGCTGGATGCCGCGCAGTTGCATGCCCGCGAAACCAATCTGTCGGCGGCCGTGTGCGGCGGCGTGCACTGGCTGGACCCGAAGACGGTCACCGATCCGGGCAACCTGACCAAAGGCTACGCGGCCCTATTCAGCCTACGCGGCGGGCGGGTGCTCAAGGGCGACGCGCGCTCGCTACGCAATGACGAGGCCGGCTGGCAGCTGCAGACCGCACAAGGTCTGCTGCGCGCGCAGGAGGTGGTAGTCGCCCTGGGGCCGGAGTCCAACGAGCTGTTGAATCCCTTGGGTTATCGGATCCCCCTGGCGGTCAAGCGCGGTTATCACATGCACTACGCGGCCGACCACGAGCTCACTCATTCGCTTTGCGACTCCCAGGGCGGGTACGTGCTGGCGCCTATGGCTGAGGGCATTCGCCTGACCACCGGCATCGAGTTCGCCGCCGACGATGCACCGATCAACGAGATTCAGTTGCGTCGCGCCGAGGCGCTGGCCCGCCAGGTGTTTCCCCTGGGCGAGCGGCTCGACCCGCAACCCTGGTTGGGCAAGCGCCCCTGCCTGCCGGACATGCTGCCGGTCATAGGGCCTGCACCGCGGCATCCGGGGCTCTGGTTCAACTTCGGCCACGCCCACCACGGGTTGACTCTGGGGCCGGTCAGTGGCCGTTTGCTGGCCGAGATGATGACCGGCGAACAGCCCTTTACCGATCCTGCGCCCTACAGCGCCGCACGTTTCCCTTAGCCCCGAACCACACAACAATAAGCGCCAGTCGAGCGCCGACCTTCCGCTCGGGAGGCCGGGGCCCAACGGGCCGCAATAGGAGAGAACTCGTATGCTTTCGACTCGCAATCAGAGCCACGCACTGGCGCCAACCCCCGGCTTGGACCAGGCTGCGCCCCGCTGTCGGCCAGCCGTTGAGATCCAGGGCGTGAGCAAGTGGTACGGCCCTTTTCAGGCGTTGCACGATATCGACCTCAGCGTGCAGTCGGGCGAACGCATCGTGCTCTGCGGGCCCTCGGGCTCGGGCAAATCGACCTTGATCCGCTGCATCAATCGGCTGGAGATCGCCGAACAGGGGCGGATTCTGGTCGAGGGCCGCGATCTGTCCCAGGACACGGCGCAGGCGGCCAAGGTGCGCCGGGAGATTGGCATGGTCTTTCAGCACTTCAACCTGTTCCCGCACATGAGCGTGCTGGACAACTGCAGCTTGGCGCCGATCAGTGTGCACGGCCTGAGCCGCAAGGCCGCCGAGGAGCGGGCGCGGCACTACCTGGCCAAAGTGGGTATCGAAAATCAGGCGGACAAATACCCCAGTCAGCTATCGGGTGGTCAGCAGCAGCGGGTGGCCATCGCCCGCGCACTGTGCATGCAGCCGCGGATCATGCTGTTCGATGAGCCGACCTCGGCGCTCGACCCGGAGATGGTCAACGAGGTACTGGATGTCATGGTCAAGCTGGCCGACAGCGGCATGACCATGCTCTGCGTCACCCATGAGATGGGCTTCGCCCGTCAGGTGGCGCAGCGGGTGCTGTTCCTCGACGGCGGACGGATCGTCGAGGACAGCCCGCCCGAGACCTTCTTCAATGCGCCGAAAAGCCCACGGGCGCAGGCTTTTTTGACACAGATCCTGCACTGAAGCTGCTTGCTCCTGCCGTTGCGCAGGCCGTTGATAGCTGTAGCGAGCGATGGCTAGGGCCGCGCCCGTTCCCTACGGCTAGCGGCATTTCCCACAGCCATGTGGGCCACAAGGCGCAACGACCAACGGGAGTAACCGCCGAAGGCTGGCCCGCAGGGTGAACGTCGCGAGTCAATCAGCCGAAACCGCGCAGCGTACGAGCCGTACATGAGCATTTGCTTCGCTTCGCTCACCCCTTAGGGGCCGCGCTGCGCTTTTGTGAGGCTGATTGCAACGCCGTATAGCCGAGCGCAGTAGTTTTCAGCGGTCTGTTAGCTGTTGGGCAGTAGGCGGCAGGTCAGGCTCTTGATATAGCGAGTCTCGGCGATGGCCGGGTGCACCGGATGATCGGGGCCCTGGCCGCCGCGTTCGAGCAGCTGGATATTGCGGTCGAGGTGACGGGCGCTGGTCAGCAGGATGTTCTGCAGGTCGTCTTCCGGCAGGTGCATGGAGCAGGAGGCGCTGACCAGGATGCCGTCCTTGTTGAGCAGGCGCATGGCCGCTTCGTTGAGGCGGCGGTAGGCGGCTTCGCCGTTCTTCAGATCCTTCTTGCGCTTGATGAAGGCAGGTGGATCGGCGATCACCACGTCGAAGCGCTCTTCGGCGTTCTTCAGTTCCTTGAGGGCGGCGAACACGTCGCCTTCGATGCAGGCAACTTGTTCGGACAGGCCGTTGAGGGCCGCGTTGCGCTCCACCCCATCGAGGGCGAAGGCCGAGGCGTCCACGCACATCACTTCAGTGGCGCCGAAGGCCGCCGCTTGCACGCCCCAGCCGCCGATGTAGCTGAACAGGTCGAGCACGCGCTTGCCTTTGACGTAGGGCGCCAGACGCGCGCGGTTCATGCGGTGGTCGAAGAACCAGCCGGTCTTCTGCCCCTCGATTACCGGCGCTTCGAACTTCACCCCGTTCTCTTCCAGCGCCACCCATTCCGGCACCACACCGAAGACGGTGTCGACATAACGCTCGAGACCTTCGGCGTCACGGGCGGCGGAGTCGTTCTTGAGCAGGATGCCGCTCGGCTTGATCACCTGGATCAGTGCGGCGAGCACCTCATCCTTGTGCCGTTCCATGGTGGCGGAGGCCAGTTGCACCACCAGGATGTCGAAGAAGCGATCCACCACCAGGCCCGGAAGCAGGTCGGAGTCGCCAAATACCAGGCGGTAGCAGGGCTGGTCGAACAGGCGCTCGCGCAAGGACAGGGCGACCTTGATGCGGTGTACCAACAGGGATTTGTCCAGTACGTGCTTGACGTCGCGCGACAGCAGGCGAGCGCAGATCAGGTTGTTCGGGCTCATGGCGACCACGCCCAGCGCCTTGCCGCCGGCGGCTTCGAGGATCGCCTGATCGCCTGCGGCAAAGCCGTGCAGCGGGGTGGCGGCGACATCGATTTCGTTGCTGTACACCCACAGGTGACCAGCCCGCAGGCGTCGATCGGCGTTGGCTTTAAGCCGCAGGCTGGGCAAGGACATGGGGTGTTCTCCAGAAAAAGAGCGCGATTATAGCTGGTTCGCCAAGCGCAGGCGCAGCTCGGACGGGCTTCCTTCGCGCCGATGAATGTTTCCGGCTTGCTCGGGCGGGGGGCAATCCGGCTACACTCTGGCCCTCTGCCACTATTGTCGACTAGCCATGGCCTACGCCCTCTCCGCCGAACAGCTGCACAAAGCCCTGCAAGGCATCAGCGTGCCGCCGCAGCCACAGATCATGGTCGACCTGCAGATGGAGCAGGTCATGCCCAACCCCGACCTGAAGGCCATTGCCAGGTTGATCGGCCAGGATCCGGGGTTGTCCGGGGCGTTATTGAAGATCGTCAACTCGCCGTTCTTCGGCCTGAGCAACCGCATCGCCTCGATCCAGCAGGCGGTCAATCTGCTCGGTTGCGACACGGTGATCAACCTGATCAATGCACAGTCGATCAAGGGCGAGCTCAGCGACGAAACGATCGTCACCCTCAGCCGATTCTGGGACAGCGCCCAGGACGTGGCCATGACCTGCCTGACCCTGGCCAAGCGCATCGGCTACCAGTCGCCGGATGAAGCCTACGCCCTCGGGCTGTTCCATAACTGCGGGATTCCGCTGATGGTCAAGCGCTTCGCCAGTTTCATGACGGTGCTGGACGAGGCCTATTACAGCGCCAGTACCGAGTTGCGGGTGGTCGATACCGAGAATCGCCTGCTCAATACCAACCATGCGGTGGTCGGCTATTTCACTGCCAAGTCATGGAACCTGCCGCAGCACCTGTGCGAGGCGATCGCCAGCCACCATGACGCCTTGGCGATCTTCAGCGACGACTCGGGCCGCGATGCCCAGCTGAAGACCCTGTTGGCGATTCTGAAGATGGCCGAACACATCTGTGAAAGCCACCGGGTGCTGGGCAATCAGGCCGAGGATCATGAGTGGCAGAGTATCGAACAGCTGGTGCTGGAGTATGTCGGGCTGTCTGAGTCCGACTTCGAGTACCTGCGCGAGAGCATCCGTGAACTGGGCGAGGCCTGACCCGCCGCAACTGGCAAACCTTCAGGGTTTGTCAGTCGGGCGCGGTATTTTTTGCTGGCCTGCTACTACTGTTCTGCGGCGAGGATGGCGCTGGCCAATTCCATGTCGCTGGCCTGCAGGTCGGGATGCTCGGCGCGCAATTGGTTGAGCGCCGCTTCCAGGTAAGGCCCGCGAATTTCCCCGGCGCTGGCGACATAGCTGCTGGCATCGTCACGCGCAGGCACGATCAGCTTCTTGTCCTTGAAGGTCAGGTAGGTCGAGGCGGTGGTCGCGCCGGACGAGAGGATGTCGCGCACCATGCTTTCAGCGAATGTCGGCGCAGCGAAGGCGAAGAGACTGGCAAAGAGTAACGGACCAAAGCGGCTCATACGGGTGACTCCGGGTGATGGCTCTATATATGTGAGTCTTGGTTGCCGCCGGTGGTTCCAGACGTCTGCCGAAATAACCGCGCTTAGTAATCCGGATGAAAGCAGGGGCGCTAGTCGCGGCAGCCTGTTTGCAGGTAGTGCTGTTGCCGACCGGTCAGCGTCAGGTGGCTGGTTTGGGTAAAACCGTGGCACGGCTGAGCGGTTTCCAGGGCGAGCCGCTGGCCGTCGTGGTGAGGGAGTTGGGACAGTGTCTGGTCCACCTCACGCCGCCGCTGGCGGCGCGAGGTGCAGGGCGTTCACCCGCTGGCTTCGACTTTCAGCAGCACGCCGTCCTGGCCGATCACCCTGACCTGGCTGCCGGCCGGCAAATCCGGGCCGCTGACCAGCCACAGGGTGCCGCCGGCCTTGATCTTGCCGTGGCCAGCGTTGATGGCTTCATGGAGGATGAACTGGCGGCCCATCAGTTCACTACCGCGGCGGTTCAGCCCCGGTTGATCGGAGGGTTTGGCTGCGGTGCGTTGGCGGCGCCACCAGTACACCGCGGTGAGCACCGAGAGTGCACCGAACAGAATGAACTGCACGGCCCAGGGCAGCGCCGGGAACAGGTAGGTGAGGACGCCGACGCTGGCGGCGGCGATGCCGATCCACAGCAGGTAACCGCCCGCGCCGAACACCTCGAGGATCAGCAGCAGGGTGCCGACGGCCAGCCAGTTCCAATACGACAGGTGCTGCAAGTAATCCCACATCGCTTAACCCTGTTTGTTGTCACCGAAGGTGGCTTTGACGATTTCACCGATTCCGCTGACCGCGCCGATCACCTGGCTGGCTTCCAGCGGCATGAGGATCACCTTGCTGTTGTTGGCGCTGGCCAACTTGCCGAGGGCGTCGATGTATTTCTGCGCGACGAAATAATTGATCGCCTGCACGTTACCATCAGCGATGGCGACCGAGACCACCCGGGTGGCTTCGGCTTCGGCGCCGGCCGCGCGCTCACGGGCCTCGGCTTCGAGGAAGGCCGCTGCCCGTTCACCCTCGGCCTCGAGGATCTGCGCCTGCTTCTTGCCTTCGGCGGTGAGAATGGCGGCGGCGCGCAGGCCTTCGGCTTCGAGAATTTGCGCACGCTTGATCCGTTCGGCCTTCATCTGCCCGGACATGGCGGCCATCAGGTCGGCCGGCGGGCTGATGTCCTTGATTTCGATGCGGGTGATCTTGATGCCCCAGGGCGCAGTCGCCTCATCCACGGTGCGCAACAGTTTCTCGTTGATCGCATCGCGCTGGCTGAGCATGGCATCCAGCTCCATGGAGCCGAGTACGGTACGGATATTGGTTTGCAGCAGGTTGCGGATGGCATGGATGAGGTTGTTCACCTCGTAGGCGGCCTGAGCGGCGTTGATCACCTGGAAGAAGCACACCGCATCGATCTGCACTGTGGCGTTGTCGTAGGTGATCACTTCCTGCGGGGGAATATCCAGCACGGTTTCCATGACGCTGAGCTTGTGGCCGATGCGGTCCATTACCGGCACGATGATGTTCAGGCCCGGGGTCAGGGTGTTGGTGTAGCGGCCAAAGCGCTCGACCGTCCACTGAGAGCCCTGGGGCACCACTTTGAAGCCCATAAGGACCACGGCGAAGGCCAGGCCGACGAAGAGAAAGATCACGCTGCCGATTTCCATGAGGCGTATTTCCTTGCGGGGTGCTTGTAGGGTAGCGGCCGATTGTAAGCCAATTAGCGGCGTTTTTGCCCCGAGCCAGGGCAGGCGAGTGAATCAGTATGTGTTGCGCTGCAGGGCGGCGAGCACGCTTTGATCCCGGGCGTAGAGGTCGTTGCGCAAGATCAGCTCGCCGTCGGCATCGACCTCGGCGGTCCAGTAGGCCAGGACGATCGGCAGGCGCTCGCGCAGTGGAAATTCCTTGGTGTTGCCGCTGGCCAGCAGGCGTGCGATCTCGGCGCAGTCATCGGCTGGCAGCAGGGTGTCGAGCAGCTCGACGATGCCTTCGATGCGCACGCAGCCAGAACTGAAGGCGCGCGGCGATTTGCTGAAAAGGTGCTGGCTAGGGGTGTCGTGCAGGTACACGGAGAACGGGTTGGCGAAGCGGATGACCAGTTGCCCCAGGGGATTTTTCGGGCCGGCATCCTGGCGCAGGATGATCGCCCCAGGGTGCTGCCAATCAACCTTGGTCGGGTCGAGCGGGTTGCCATCGCGGTCGAGCACGCGCATCTGGTGCAGGGCCAGGTAGCCAAGGTCGCGGCGGATCGCCGGCAGTTTGTCCTCGCGCATGATGGTGGGCGGCACGGTCCAGGTGGGGTTTAGGGTCAGGCGGCTGACCAGCGATTTTAGCTGTGGCGTCTGGCGTTCCGGCCGCCCGACCTGGGCGCGGCCCTGCCACAGCAGCTGATGGTCGCGGTAATAGCTGAGTTGGCCGCCGGCGATGTTAACCAGTAAGGTTTGTGCCTCGATATCGCCGGCCAGCCAGCGCCAGCGCTCGAGGTTGACCCGCAGTTGCTCGAGGCGTGCGGCCGCGCTGGTGTTGAGGGCGGTCAGGCTGTCGGGGCCGATCATGCCGTCGGCCTGCAGGCCGTGGCGAGTCTGGAAGCGCTGCGTGGCGGTCACCAGGGTGGCGTCATAGTGGTCGCTGGCGACTGCGGGTCGTTCGTCTATATAACCTTCTGCGGCCAGACGGGCGAGCAGAAGGGGGACGCGCGCATCGCGCATGTCCGGGCGCAGCAGGCGACCGCCGGGAATCGGCGTCCACTCGGCGAGCGGCAGGCGCCGCCGCTCGGCATAGGCGCGGCGCAGTTGCTGGTACTGGCGCAGGATCGGGCGCGCCGTGGCGAAGGCCGCCGGCAGGTCGTCGATTCCTTGCCCGGCCATGCTGAGCACGCTGGGGCGTGGTGTCGGGCTGACGCTGTCGGGGGCGCGCCAGAAAGGTTCGATCGGTTCCTGCGCCACGCGTCCGCGTGACAGGTGTTGCAGGGCTTGCAGGTAGCTGTGGCTGATCAGCAGGTCGGCGCAGGCGCGTTGCTGAATATCCTTCGGCAGCGTGGTGCGCAGGCTGTCGAGTAGATACTCGTTCGGGTCGAGGCCGTCATCGGCCAGTTGTTCCAGTTCATGCAGCAGCGCCCCGCGTCGGCTAGGCTCTTGCCAGAGAGGGAGGAATGCCTCTTGGGCATAGAGTTCGTGGAGCAAACTGGAGCTCTGCAGCTCGGCGGCCGCCAGCGTCGAGGCGCAGGCACTGGGGTGCGCAGCGAAGCTCTGGCGGATCGCCTGGCTAGCGTCGTCATCGGCGCCGTAGGCCTGGGCCGTGATCGCCAGCAGACAGCCGGCGGTCAGGTAATGTGCGGTTTTTTTGTACAATCGCGCGCTGAAGTCCATGATCGCCAGTTCCGTGATGACTCTACCAAGCCGTTGAAAAATACGGCGCTAGGCGTTTCAGCGTTGCTGAGACGAGTCGAACCGCCTTGTCTTGCCGTCGCCCGCTCCATTTTGCAACGAGCTGTTGCGCCGTCGAATGGGTTGTCGCAGTCGGTGCGGGTCATGCCCGGGGCGTTTAGAAAAAACAGGCGCTCGCGGCGGTCGCCAAATATTGCCCGCAGTGTACACAGGAGCTTCCTGCCCATGATCACATCACTCCGCCGGCTCGGCCTCAACCTGATTGGCCTTTGTCTGCTGGCATCGCCCTGGCTGGCGGCGGAATCCGCGCCACGACCCCTGCTCGACAGCCTGACGCGCGTCGCACCCGGGCTCGATCGCCAGGTGCTTGAGCATGCGCTGGCAGCCATGCAATGTGCGGTCAGTCATGGTGCTGAGCCGGCGCAGCGCCTGGCGGTGATCGACTATGCGCAGCCGTCCACGGCGCGGCGGTTGTGGATCTTCGATTTAAAACGTCAACGGCTGCTGTTGAACGACCTGGTTGCCCACGGGCGGATGTCTGGCGAGAATCTGGCTACGCGCTTTTCCAACACGCAGGACAGTCATCAATCCAGTCTGGGCTTGTTCCGCGCGGCGGAGAGCTACAGCGGCAAGCACGGCTACTCGTTGCGCATGGACGGCCTCGAACCGGGGGTGAACGACCGGGCTCGCGAGCGCGCCATCGTCATCCACGCCGCCAGCTATGTCGACCCGCGCCTGGCGCGCAGTCAGGGGCGGATCGGTCGCAGTCTCGGTTGCCCGGCGGTACGTCCGGAGGTGGCGCGGATGGTGGTCGATCAGCTCAAGGGTGGCCAGTTCATCTTTGCCTGGTATCCAGATCAAGACTGGCTGCAGGGCTCGGCCTACCTCAACTGCAAGACTGCGCAGCTCGCCAGCCTGCGTTGACGGTGCGCAGCGCTCAGCAGCACTCGGGTTGTGGCCCGCAGATGCGGTTGCGACCGTTTTGCTTGGCCTGGTAGAGGCGCTCGTCTGCGGCATTGATCAATTGCTCCAATTGCATCTGCTGCTGGCGCGCAGCCACGCCTAAGCTGGCGCTTAGGGCGACTGGGCCGGGCGTCAGGGCGGAGATCGCCTGCCGTAGGCGCTCGGCCAGCAGCAGCGCCTCCTCCAGGCGGGTGTGTGGCAGCAGCAGCAGAAACTCCTCGCCGCCCCAGCGGGCCAGCAGGTCGCCCGCGCGGCATTGCTCACTAATCAGGCGGGCAGTGCTGATCAGGTAGTGATCGCCCATGTCATGGCCATGCTGGTCATTGATGGCCTTGAAGTGATCGAGGTCGAGCATGATCAGCGCCAGTGGCTGGCCATGGCGCATGGCCTGGCCCCACAGGCTATTACCTTGCTCGAGGAAGGCCCGGCGGTTGAGAAGGCCGGTCAGTGGTTCGATGCGGGCAAGGGTTTCCGCCTCACGGCGTGCCCGCTGGTGCTGGCGCATCTGATAGGCCAGGGCCAGGGCCAGCAGGGTGGCTTCCAGCAGAATGCCGAGTTCCACCGCGCGGTAGGTCAGGGTGGTGAAGGGGATCATGCCCCATACGCTGAGGTCGGTCAGGGCAGTGCCGAGCATGCCGAACACGGTGGCGGCGAGAAAATAGCGCGCCGCCACCTGGCCGCGGCGCAGGCTGACCAAACCCAGTAGCACCATCAGCAGGCTGTAGACCAGCACACTGAAGAAGGCCACCCAGAGGGCCTGGGCGTGCCAGTCCAGGCTGGCGCATAGCACCAGCGCCAGCATCACGGCAGAGGCGCCGTGCTTGACCGCGCGCGCAAGACGGGGTGTATGGGCGTCCAGGGCGAGAAAATGGCGGGCAAAGTGCAGGCCGAGCCAGGCTGTTGCAGTCATCAAGAATGGGTTGGCATAGCGTTTGAGGAACAGCGAATCCGGCCAAAGCCAGGCGCCGGCATGGCCGGTGTAGGACAGGTTGAGCAGAATAAAGGCGCCGAGGTAGATCGAATAATTGAGATTGTTGCGATCCTTGAGGCCCGCATAAAGCATCAGGTTGTAGGCCAGCAGCGCCAGCAGGAATCCATACAGGGCGCCGTAGCTGTACTGGCTGGCAGCGCGCGCCTGCTGCAGGACGCTATCGCTAAGCAGGCGCACAGGCAGGAGCAGAGGGTCGGCAGTGGCGACCTGCACATAGAGCTCGGAGTGCCCCGGCGGCAGCTGCAATTCCAGCAGATAGCCCATGCCAGGAGTGGCCTGTAGGCGTTGCAGCTGTCCATCACCGGCATGCAGTTGCTGCAGGAGGTGGCCATCGCCGAGCAGGTAGACGTCCACTTGGTCAATCCAGGCTTTGCCCAGTTGCAGGGTACGTTTGAGCGGCTGTGCCGTGGGGTTGTGCAGCGGCAGGTAGATCCAGTGTGGCGGGGCGCCGATGCCGAAGCGTGGCACCAGCTGCTGCGAGGGGCGGAACTCGCCTGCCTCCCGAGCCTCGATGGCGGCCGCCAGGCTGCTCGGCTCGGCGGCGCCGAACAGGCTGAGGTGCAGACCGAGGGGTTGCGTCTGCTCACCG
This sequence comes from Pseudomonas paeninsulae, assembly GCF_035621475.1. Classification (NCBI taxonomy): domain Bacteria; kingdom Pseudomonadati; phylum Pseudomonadota; class Gammaproteobacteria; order Pseudomonadales; family Pseudomonadaceae; genus Pseudomonas; species Pseudomonas paeninsulae. Next base: position 4,874,628 of record NZ_CP141799.1, on the reverse strand, counting down.
ACGTCGACCCAGGCCAGGGCATGCGGTGACAGGCACAGCAATAGCCAGACGCACCAGATGGGCCAGTGCCGGCGGGGCGGGTTCGCGCTCATGGAGGACTCGATCATTTTTTTCGCTAGTCTAACAGCCTGTCGGACTTAACCCTGTCCTACTGCGGAAAAGCCGGACCTGATCATTTTCTGCGCTCTTGTTCGTTACATAGAGCGACTGTTCGCGGGGCGGCCTCCCGCCTCAACATAGCGCAACAACTGCCTCAAACCGACATGTTTGACCACGAACGTCCCCTCGCTACGGGCGGTCAAGTCCGGCAGGCCGCTCGCCGAACACGGGCATTTCCCTGTCTCTCAGCGCTGTTCGCTCTGCGGCGTAACCCGCAGCACTTCCTCGATGGTGGTCAGGCCCGCGGCGATTTTTTGTGCGCCCGACAGCCTGAGGCTGCGCATGCCTTCCTTGAACGCCTGGCGGCGCAGGGCAGTGAGGTCGGTGTCGGCGCTGATCAGCGCTTTGATGCCATCGTTGAGCTGCATGATCTCGTAGACCCCAGCGCGGCCACGGTAGCCGGTATCACGACACTCCAGGCAACCGACGGCCTTGTGCGCACCAGTCGGCAGAGGGGCGTTCCAGGGTTTGGTCAGGCTCTGCCAGTCATCGTCGCTGAGCTCGTGTGGCGCCTTGCAATGCGGGCACAGGGTGCGCACCAGACGCTGGGCCATGACCCCGAGCAGGGTGGCCTTGAGCAGGTAATGCGGCACGCCCAGTTCGAGCAGGCGGGTGATGGCGCTGGGCGCGTCGTTGGTGTGCAGGGTGGAGAGCACCAGGTGCCCGGTGAGTGCGGCCTGGATCGCCATCTCGGCGGTTTCCAGGTCGCGGATCTCGCCGATCATGATGATGTCCGGGTCCTGGCGCATCAGCGCGCGCACGCCGCTGGCGAAGCTCAGGTCGATGTTGTGCTGCACCTGCATCTGGTTGAAGGCGCCTTCGATCATCTCGATCGGGTCTTCGATGGTGCAGACGTTGACCTCCGCCGTCGCCAGCTGCTTGAGCGTGGTGTAGAGGGTGGTGGTCTTGCCCGAGCCGGTCGGCCCGGTGACCAGGATGATGCCGTTGGGCTGGCGGGTCATGTCGGCCCAGCGCTTCATGTCGTCCGGCGAGAAGCCCAGCTGGTCGAAGCTTTTCAGCAGCACTTCCGGATCGAAGATGCGCATCACCAGTTTTTCGCCGAAGGCGGTGGGCAGGGTCGACAGGCGCAGCTCGACTTCGCCGCCGTCCGGGGTCTTGGTTTTGACCCGGCCGTCCTGGGGTTTGCGTTTTTCCGCGACGTTCATCCGGCCCAGGCTCTTCAGGCGACTGACCACTGCCATGGTCACCTGCGGCGGGAACTGGTAGACGGTGTGCAGCACGCCGTCGATGCGAAAGCGCACGCTGCCCTGCTCGCGGCGCGGCTCGATGTGGATATCGCTGGCGCGTTGCTGGAAGGCGTACTGGAACAGCCAGTCGACGATGTTGACGATATGCGCGTCGTTGGCGTCCGGCTCCTGGTCCTGGGCGCCAAGGTTGAGCAGTTGCTCGAAGTTGCCGACGCCGCTGATCTTGCTGTCGCCGGCGCTGGCGCCACTGACCGACTTGGCCAGGCGATAGAGCTCCACGGTCAAGCGCTGGATATCCGCCGGGTTGGCCACCACTCGCTTGATCGGGCGTTTGAGCACGTGGGTCAGGTTGGCTTCCCAGCTGTGCATCAGCGGTTGCGCGCTGGCGATGGTCACCGCATCGGGGGCCACCGCTACGGCGAGGATCTTGTGCCGTTGGGCGAAGGCGTAGGACATCAACGGGGTAATGGCGGCGACATCGATCTTCAGTGGGTCGATGCGCAGATAAGGTTGGCCGACGAATTTCGCCAGCCAGACGGTGAGGCTTTCCAGGTCGAGCTTATGGCCCGGACGACTGAGGTCGTCGACCTGCTGCGCGGCGAGAAATTCCAGCGGGTGCTGCTGGTTGTTCACCGCACTGCGGCGGATTGCCAGGCACTGCTCGGCGCTGTCCTGGTCGACCCGGCCCTGGGCGACCAGTTCGCGTAGCAGATCGCCCAGGTCGAGGGTACGGTCGGCGGTGGGCGAGGTGATGGCAGACATGGGACTCCCTGCGGTAGTAGCGGCAAGCGGCAAGCTTAAAGCAGCAAGTTGAAAACTATTGCGTACCAATGCATAAACGCCACACTGACTTGCTTGCAGCTTGCAGCTTGCAGCTTGCAGCTTGCAGCTTGCAGCTTACTTCACCAGCATTCTCCAGGCTTTCAGCGAGGCCACAATATGGGCCTGGGCTTGCCGTGCGGCCAACGACTCGGGGTCGATGCTGCGGTTGGCCTGTTCGCTCAGCTTGCTCAGCTCGCCATACAGACGGTCGACTTCCGGCACTTCCAATACGCCGCGGGCCATGCGCAGCCAGGCCAGCAGGCGCTCGATACGCGGCAGTTGTTCGGCCAGGTCTTCCGGTTGTTTCTGGTAGCGGTTCAGCTGCAAGTCATGGCCTTCCTCGGCCAGCAAGGTTGGCAGCCAGTTGCCCAGCGGTGCGGCGCCCTGGCGATTGCCGCGGTTGTTGCGTGCGGTCGTCCAGCCCTTGGCCAGCAGCCAGCGCGAACTGATCAGGGAGAACTGGCCCCAGCGCGTGCCCTGCAGTTCTACGGCGAACTGCGCCGGCGCGGCCCGGCGTACGGCATCGTCGAGTTGACCGGCCTGGACCCGTGGGCGCCAGTCGTTGAGCAGGGCGTCGAGGGTCTGGCGTAGTTCGCTGCTGCTGCTGCGCGGTGCAGCCTGGCCGAGGCTGCCGATCAGCGCGCGCAGGCCGACCAGTTGTTCCAGCCAGTCGACCAACAGGCGCCAGTGGCCATTGAAACGGTATTGCTCTGCCAGCCGCTGGCTGCTGCCGAGCAGGTGCCAGGCAATCGCGGCAAAGCTATCATCCAGGCTCATTTCGCTGCTCAGCTCGGGGGCTGGCAGGCTGAGACTGTAACTGTTGGCATCGAACAGGCGGTAGCCGCGTTCGGCCTTGCTGATGTCGCAAGGCATCAGTGGCAGATCGGCGGCGAGTTCGGCGGCCAGCTCCAACAAGGCTTCAGGTTCGCCCTGGCGCAGCTCCAGTTCCAGCTCACAGATTTCCTCGTCATGCTCGCCGGCGATGACTTTGCCGAGATCCAGTGCGGCCTCGATGACCACCTTGGCCTTGCCGCGACCCCAGGCGATGTCGGCACGCTGGCGGACGAAATCGGTGCTGAAGATCGGTTGCAGCAGGCTCTTGTCCAGGTCGGCCAGGGCCGCCGGCCAGCAGCTGTCATCGAGCTTGCTCAGGTCCAGTTCGGCCTGATCCAGATTCCAGTCGAATTCGTTGCGTTCGGACAGGCCCGCGACGCTCTGACCACGGCTTTTCAGGGTCTGGATAAAGGCATCGCCATCGCGGCGGATGCGCAAGGCGACCTTGGCCTGGGCCAAGTCACGGGCGGGCGTGTCGAAATACTGGTTGAATAACTCGCGCTGTTCCCAGCCGCTCTTGTTGCGCTTCTTCAGCAGTGGGTGCTCGCGCAGTGCTGCCAAGGTGTCGCGGCTGACCCGCAATTTGATTTCGGTTTCTTTGACCATGATGGTGAGCTAAGCGCCTACTGTGAAATTGTGACTGTCTGATGATGCGTGCTGGCGAGCTTTTCGAGCGATCCGTATACTTGCCGCCTTCATTAAAGCCGGGGTTCACCCTATGCCACTCAATCCATTCGCCAGCCTGTTCGGTCGCTCGCCCATTGGGCCGATGCAGAAGCACTTCGCCAAAGCCCATGAATGCGCAGCGCACCTGGTGCCTTTTTTCGACGCCGTGATGGCTGAGGACTGGGCCAAGGTAGAGCAGGTGCAACAGGACATGGCGCGGCTGGAGGGCGAAGCCGACAAACTCAAGAAAAGCGTACGGCTGCACCTGCCCAAGAGCCTGTTTCTGCCAGTGCCGCGCTCGGATCTGCTTGAGCTGCTGAGTGTACAGGACAAAGTTGCCAACCGCGCCAAGGACATCGCCGGCCTGATGCTGGGCCGTGAAATGGCCATTCCACAGGCTATGCAGCCACTGATGCGCGCCTTCGTGCAGCGTACCGTGGATGCCAGTGCCCAGGCGCTGAAAGCCATGAACGAGCTCGATGAGCTGCTGGAGACCGGTTTTGGTGGGCGCGAAGCCGCCTTGGTCGGGTCCATGGTCGAGGAGCTGGAGTTGATCGAGCAGGACACCGATCGCATGCAAATCGAAGTTCGTCGTGCCCTGTTCAAGCTGGAAAAGGACCTTCCTCCGGTCGACGTGATGTTTCTCTATCAGATCCTCGAGTGGATCGGAGATGTCGCCGACCGTGCCGAGCGTGTCGGTAACCGACTGGAACAACTGCTGGCGCGTTAAGCGCCAGTGTCCTTTCTGGAATCTACGGATTAATTATTTATGTCTTTGATTGCGGACTACGGCCTCGTACTTCTGCTACTTGCCTGTCTCTTCGGCTTTTTCATGGCCTGGGGCGTGGGTGCCAACGACGTGGCCAACGCCATGGGTACCTCGGTTGGCTCGCAGGCGCTGACCATCAAACAGGCGATTCTGGTCGCCATGGTCTTCGAGTTCGCTGGCGCCTATCTGGCCGGCGGCCAGGTGACCGAAACGATCAAGAGCGGCATCGTCGATGCCACCTTGATCACCCCGGACTTGATGGTGCTGGGCATGATGTCGGCGCTGCTGGCGGCAGGAACCTGGCTGCTGATTGCGTCGATGCGTGGCTGGCCGGTTTCCACCACCCATTCGATCGTTGGCGCGGTGATCGGCTTCGCCGCGGTCGGCGTGTCCATGGACGCCGTGAACTGGGCCGGTGTTGGCCCGATTGTGGCCAGCTGGGTGGTCTCGCCAGTGCTCTCGGGCACCGTCGCCTTCGGCCTGTTCGTCAGTGTGCAGAAGCTGATCATCGATACCGATGAGCCCTTCCTCAACGCCAAACGCTTCGTCCCGCTGTATATGTTCCTGACCGGCTTTATGGTCAGCCTGGTTACCGTGACCAAGGGCCTCAAACACATCGGCCTGGATCTGTCGGCTGCCGAGGGCCTGCTTATCGCCCTGGGGGTCGGCGCGCTGGTAATGCTGTTGGGTATCGTCCTGCTTAGCCGGATCAAGATCGACATCGAAGCGGACAAGGGCTTCCACTACGCCAGCGTGGAGAAAGTCTTCGCCGTGCTGATGATCTTCACCGCCTGTTCCATGGCCTTTGCCCACGGTTCCAACGACGTGGCCAACGCCGTCGGCCCGCTGGCAGCCATCGTCGGCGTGATCCAGTCCGGCGGTGAAGCCGTAGGTGCCAAGGCGGCGCTGCCAGCCTGGGTCCTGCTGCTCGGTGCGGTGGGTATCGTCATCGGCCTGGCCACCTATGGCTACAAGGTGATCGCCACCATCGGCAAGCAGATCACCGAGCTGACCCCGAGCCGCGGCTTTGCCGCCGAACTGGCGACGGCCACCACCGTGGTCGGCGCCTCGGCCATCGGCTTGCCGGTGTCCACCACCCACACCTTGGTCGGCGCGGTACTGGGCGTCGGCCTGGCGCGGGGTATTGGCGCACTGAACCTGGGCGTGATCGGCAAGATCTTCATGTCCTGGTTGATCACCCTGCCGGTCGGTGCGGCCCTGGCCATCGTGTTCTTCTATATCCTGCGCGGCATCTTCCTTTGAGGCTGTGAAAAAACGCGCGCGCCGGCGCTCGGTATTTACCCAATCGCCGAGATAGTGCCCGGCGGTTTCATCCGCACCGGCGTTGCCCCTATGATGGTGGCAACGCCCGCGGAGACCGCCAATGCCCCTGCCTTCTTTCAAAGAGCAATTCGCCGCGCTGATCGCCGCGCCTTCGGTGAGCTGTACCCAGGCGCACTGGGATCAGTCCAATCGGCCGGTGATCGAGTTGCTCTCGAGCTGGCTCGGCGACCTCGGCTTCGCCTGCGAAGTGCAGGAAATCAATCCGGGTAAGTTCAACTTGCTGGCCAGTTACGGCAGCGGCCCTGGCGGCCTGGTGCTGGCTGGACACAGTGACACCGTGCCCTTCGATGCGGCCTTGTGGCAGAGCGACCCGCTCAAGCTGACCGAGGTCGATGGCCGCTGGGTTGGCCTCGGCAGTTGCGATATGAAGGGCTTCTTCGCGCTGGTCATCGACGCGGTGCAGCCCTTGCTGACCCAGCGCTTCCAGCAGCCACTGCTGATCCTCGCCACCTGTGATGAAGAAAGCTCGATGTCCGGCGCCCGGGCCCTGGCCGCTGCCGGCCGGCCGCTGGGGCGCGCCGCGGTGATCGGCGAGCCGACCGGGCTGAAGCCGATACGGCTGCACAAGGGCATCATGATGGAGCGCATCGACATCCTCGGGCAGAGCGGCCATTCCTCCGACCCGCGCCTCGGTCACAGCGCGCTGGAGGCGATGCAGGATGTACTGGCCGAACTGCGCGGCTTGCGCGGCCAGTGGCAGCGTGAATTCAACAACCCGCAGTTCAGCGTGCCGCAGCCAACCCTGAATCTTGGCTGCATCCACGGTGGCGACAACCCCAATCGTATCTGCGGCCAGTGCTCGCTGGAGTTCGACCTGCGCCCATTGCCGGGCATGCAGCCGGAACTGCTGCGTGCGGCGATCCGGCAGAAGCTGCAACCGCTGGCCGAGCGGCACCAGGTCAAGATCGACTTTGCCCCGCTGTTTCCCAGCGTGCCACCCTTCGAACAGGCCGCCGACAGTGAATTGGTGCGCCTGGCCGAGCGGCTGACCGGGCACAGCGCGGCTTCGGTGGCGTTTGCCACCGAAGCGCCTTATCTTCAGCAGCTTGGTTGCGAGACCCTGGTGCTTGGCCCCGGCGATATCGACTGTGCCCATCAACCGGGCGAGTACCTAGAAATGTCACGTCTCGAACCGACCGTGCGTCTGTTACGTCAGCTGATTCAACACTACTGCCTAAAGGGGTGTTTACAAAAGTAGCGAGCGATGGCCAGGCAAGGCGAAATCAGCCGCAACGCAGCGTAGCGGAGTAACAACCGCAGGCTGGCCCCGAAGGGGTGAGCGCAGCGAATCAAAAGCGGAGTGTACGAATAGTACATGAGCATTTTGAGACGCCGAGTCCCGGGCTAATTTCAACGCTGCATGGCCGAGCGCAGTAATTTGTAAGCACCCTCTGAGCCCGGTCGAATGATCCGGGCATGACCTGTACCCATGGGAGGAGCGAACGCGTGAAGCTGTCCTACTTGCGACGATAACCCGCTGCTCCCGGCTGCCTCGTCCGGCGCTCGCGCGCCTTGTTCATGCGTTATCTTCACGACTCACAGGTTCTCTGCGCAATGCACGACTACGTTAATTGGCTTCGCCACGCTTCGCCCTATATCAATGCCCACCGCGACTGCACCTTCGTCGTGATGCTGCCGGGCGAGGGCGTTGCCCACCCGAATTTCGGCAATATCGTCCACGATTTGGTGCTGCTGCACAGCCTCGGCGTGCGTCTGGTGCTGGTGCACGGCTCGCGCTCGCAGATCGAGGCGCGTCTGGTCGCTCGCGGGATAACCCCGCACTTTCACCGTGATTTACGCGTCACCGACAGCGCGACTCTGGAGTGCGTGATCGATGCGGTCGGCCAGTTGCGCATCGCCATCGAGGCGCGCCTGTCGATGGACATGGCCGCCTCGCCGATGCAGGGCGCGCGCCTGCGCGTGTCCAGCGGCAACTTCGTCACCGCGCGGCCGATCGGCGTGGTCGACGGCATCGACTATCACCATACCGGCGAAGTGCGCCGGGTCGATCGCAAGGGCATCGGCCGTCTGCTCGACGAGCGCAGCATCGTGCTGCTGTCGCCGCTGGGCTATTCGCCGACCGGGGAAATTTTCAATCTGGCCTGCGAAGACGTGGCCACCCGTGCAGCCATCGACCTGGGCGCCGACAAGCTGCTGCTGTTCAGTGCCGAGCGCGGTCTGCTCGACGAAGAGGGCCGGCTGGTGCGCGAACTGCGTCCGCAGCAGGTACCGCTCTACCTGGCGCGCCTGGGTAACAGCTACCAGGGCGAGCTGCTCGATGCCGCGGCTCAGGCCTGCCGCGCCGGGGTCAAGCGCGCGCATCTGGTCAGCTATGTGGAGAACGGCTCGCTGCTGACCGAGCTGTTCACCCGCGATGGCGGCGGCACCTTGGTCGACCAGGAGCAGTTCGAGTCATTGCGTGAGGCGAATATCGGCGATGTCGGCGGGCTGATCGAGTTGATCAGCCCGCTGGAAGAGCAGGGCATCCTGGTGCGCCGTTCGCGCGAGGTGCTTGAACGCGAGATCGAGCAGTTCAGTATCGTCGAGCGCGACGGCCTGATCATCGCCTGCGCGGCCCTGTACCAGCTTGACGACTCGGACTACGGCGAGCTGGCCTGCCTGGCAGTCAACCCCGACTATCGCCACGGCGGTCGCGGCGACGAACTGCTCGAACGCATCGAGGCCCGCGCCCGCGCCCAGGGCCTGAAGCACCTGTTCGTGCTCACCACCCGCACCGCTCACTGGTTCCGCGAACGCGGTTTCGTGCCCAGCAGCGTCGACCGCCTGCCCACGGCGCGCGCCTCGCTGTACAACTTCCAACGCAATTCCAAGGTGTTCGAGAAGGCCTTGTAGCCTGCCGCCGAACCCACCGCAGTCAGTCTGCAGGCGGGGTCGAGATGTGCCGCGCCGCCGCTCAAGAGGCGGGGTTGGGTTCATCGCGGCGGGAAGGTTGCTCGGGTACAGGCGCTTTGCGGGTGCCTGGCTCCTACCGGCTGGCTCAGTGGTTCAGGCGATCTTCTGCTGGCGCAGCAGTTGCTCATGGCCGTCGTCCCAGCCGGCCTCCCAGGCCGCGGCAAGCACTTCGGCGCGGTGGTCGTGACGGCTATTGGGTTGGCCGGTGAGGCCCGCCATATAGCCTTGCTGGTAAGCCTTGTTCAGGCTTTCCAGGCTCCAGTGGCGGTTATCCTTGGGATGGGCGTCGGACTCCATGGGCACAGCTCATGTTGATTGCTCTGTGCTTATGCTAGTTGCGCCCGGCTTCCCTGGCTGGGTCGCCGGTCACAGCTTTGGCGCCGTTGTTGGCTTTTGTGACTGGGTCGACTAAATGACCGGGGCCAGGATACTCGCCTGGTAGGTCGTGGCAAAGCTGTCGAAATCGCCCTGTTCCTGAGCCTCCAGTTCCGTCTGCTCGCGCAGTGAGCGTGTGCTCGCGGCTTCGAAGGCGGCTTGTTGCTCAGCGCTCAACGGCTGGCTACGGAAGTAGTCGGCGTGCTGCTTGCTCTGGCGCAGGGCGAACTGGCTGAAGCTTTCGCCCTGCTGCAGGTCTGCGAGCACTTGGGCCGAAGGTGTCAGGCTGGCATCATCGACCTTGTCGCGCTGCGCCTGTAAAGCCTGACTGTGCGCGTCGTCGCCATGGCTCTGGTCGAGCAGCGTGGCGGTTTGCTGGATGCTGTCGAGCAGTTCGTGAGCCCAGGCTTGCAGCGCCACGGGTTGGCCCTGGCGCTGCAAGTGCAGGCCGGGGCGCCGTCCGTCCTTGACCACGTTGAGGAAGTTGTCGGTGCAGGCGTGGCATTCGTCGCCGTCCAGTGGCGGGCTTTCCTGCAGCGCACAGAACAGCAGGAAGGCGTCGAGGAAGCGCGCCTCGACCAGGTCGATACCCAGCGGCAGGAAGGGATTGATGTCCAGGCAACGCACTTCGATGTACTGCACGCCGCGGTCCTCCAGCGCCTGGACCGGTCGCTCACCGCTGTGGGTCACGCGTTTCGGGCGGATGTTCGAGTAGTACTCGTTCTCGATCTGCAGGATGTTGGTATTGAGTTGCAGCCATTCACCGTCCTTCTTGCTGCCGATCTCGACATAGGGCGGGTAGGGCGTGGCGACCGCTTGACGCAGGCTGTCGGTGTAGCTGGTCAGGTCGTTGTAGCAGGGGGTGAGGCCGGCCTGGGCGTTGCTCTGGTAACCTAGGTCGCTCATGCGCAGGCTGGTGGCGTAGGGCAGGTACAGGGTGTCGTCATCGAGTTGCTGCAGTTGGTGCGGGCGGCCACGCAAAAAGCCTGCATCCAGGGCTGGCGAGGCGCCGAACAGGTACATCAGCAGCCAGCTGTAGCGGCGGAAATTGCGGATCAGGGCGATGTAGCGCGCCGACTGATAGTCGCGGGCGTTGCGCGTATTGCCCTCGGCCTGCTGCAGCAGTGGCCACAGACTGTCCGGCACGGAGAAGTTGTAGTGAATGCCGGCGATGCACTGCATCGTCTTGCCGTAACGCAGCGCCAGGCCCTTGCGGTAAACGTATTTGAGCTGGCCGATATGCGAGCTGCCGTACTCGGCGATCGGAATCGTCTGCTCATCCGGCAAGGCGCAGGGCATTGACGGGCTCCACAGGTATTCGCCGTCGAGCTTGCTGTAGACGAAGCGATGGATCTGCTCGAGGTCGGCCAGGGTGATGGCCGGGTCAGGCTCGGCCGGGGTGATGAATTCCAGCAGCGCCTCGGAATAGTCCGTGGTGATTTGCGGGTGCGTCAGTGCCGAGCCCAACGCCAGCGGGTGCGGGGTCAGGGCCAGCTGGCCATCGCCATCGACGCGCAGGCATTCGCGCTCGATACCGTGCAAGCACTGGCTAAGCAGGGAGAGGTTGGCGCGTTCGCCGAGCAGGGCCAGGCGGCGGGAGAACAGGTCGCTCAAGATTGCATTCCTTCACGCATCGGTCGCCCCAATATGGGGGCGGCCGATGCGCTCTACAAGAGGGCGGATGACCGACGTTGGTCGTCTGGTCGGGCAAGTCGCCGCAAAACGCCAGCGACGCCTTGGCGGGCCTTCGCGATGCGTTTGTGCTGCAGCCTGCCGGCTGAATGGTGCCAGTTATAACCCAGCTTGAGCCGCTACAGTTACACGCAAGCGAAGGTGGCTTGTGCCTTGGCGACCAGCTTGTCGCCCTGATGCACTTCGGCTTCGATCACCTGGGTGCGCCTGCCGCTGTGCAGCAACCAGGCCCGGCAGAGCAGATCGCCCTCGCTGACGGGGCGGATGTAGTTGACCTTGCTCTCCAGGGTGACGCTGCTCGGCGTGCCATCGGTCAGGCTGTGGCTGGCCTGGCCCATGGCGCTGTCGATCAGCGAGAACAGCGCGCCGCCGTGGAGCTTGCCGTGCAGGTTACGCAGGCCGTCGTGCATGCTCAGGCGCAGCACGGCCTCGCCAGCGTCGGCCTTGACGATTTCCAGACCAAGCAGGCGGCCAAAGGCACTGCTCTTGCCAATTGCCTCCACGGGCTCGCTCACGGCTTACTTCCTCCGCTGCTTGGCATTGGCGAACAGCGCGGCCATGGCGGCGTTGTTGGCCGGCTGCGGCTCGGCGCGCGGGGTGCTGGCCGACGGACGCGGGCTGGAGTCGCGCTTGCCACCACCGCGTTGGCCGCCGCGCGGCCCTTCGATTTTTTCGCCCGGGGTGTCGCCCATGCGCATCGACAGGGCGATGCGGTTACGTGGGATATCCACTTCCATCACCTTGACCTTGACCACGTCGCCGGCCTTGACCGCTTCATGCGGGTCCTTGATGAACTTCTCCGACAACGCCGAGATGTGCACCAGACCATCCTGGTGTACGCCGATGTCGACGAAGGCACCGAAGTTGGTGACGTTGGTCACCACGCCTTCGAGGATCATCCCCAGTTCGAGGTCCTTGAGGGTTTCGACCCCCTCCTGGAACTCGGCGGTCTTGAATTCGGGGCGCGGGTCGCGGCCGGGTTTTTCCAGCTCTTGCAGGATGTCGCCGACGGTCACCAGGCCGAAGCTTTCGTCGGTGAATTTTTTCGGGTCGAGGCGCTTGATGAAGGCCGCATCGCCGACCAACGAGCGGATATCACGACCGGTGTCGGCGGCGATGCGCTGCACCAGCGGATAGGTTTCCGGGTGCACCGCCGAGGCGTCCAACGGGTTGTCGCCGTTCATCACGCGGAGGAAGCCGGCGGCTTGCTCGAAGGTCTTCTCGCCCAGGCGCGAAACCTTTTTCAACGCGTCGCGGGTCTTGAACGCGCCGTTGGCGTCGCGGTGCGCGACTATGTTCTGCGCCAGGGTCGCATTCAGTCCGGAGATCCGCGCCAGCAGGGCGACCGAGGCGGTATTGACGTCGACGCCGACGGCGTTGACGCAGTCTTCCACCACCGCGGCCAGGCTGCGCGCCAGCTTGAGCTGGGACACGTCGTGCTGGTACTGGCCGACGCCGATGGATTTCGGGTCGATCTTCACCAGTTCGGCCAGCGGGTCCTGCAGGCGGCGGGCGATGGACACGGCGCCGCGGATCGACACGTCAAGGTCGGGGAATTCCTTGGCGGCCAGTTCCGAGGCCGAATAGACCGAGGCGCCAGCCTCGCTGACCATCACCTTGGTCATCTTCAGGGCGGGGTATTTCTTGATCAGCTCGGCGGCCAGCTTGTCGCTCTCTCGGCTGGCGGTGCCGTTACCAATGGCGATCAGGTCGACCGAGTGCTTGGTGCACAGCGCGGCGAGCACGGCGATGGTCTGATCCCACTGGTTCTTCGGCACGTGCGGGTAGACGGTGGCGGTGTCGAGCAGCTTGCCGGTGGCGTCGACCACCGCGACCTTGCAACCGGTGCGCAGGCCCGGGTCGAGGCCCAGGGTGGCGCGCGGGCCGGCCGGGGCGGCGAGCAGCAGGTCATGCATGTTGCGGGCGAACACTGAAATCGCCTCGTCTTCGGCGCCTTCGCGCAGCTCGCCGAGCAGGTCGGTTTCCAGGTGAGTGTAGAGCTTGACCTTCCAGGTCCAGCGCACCACTTCGCCCAGCCATTTGTCGGCGGCGCGGCCCTGGTTGCTGATGCCGAAACGCTCGGCGACCATGCCTTCGCACGGGTGCAGGGTGCCGGGCAGCTCTTCGCCGATTTTCAGACTGGCGCTGAGGAAGCCCTCGTTGCGGCCGCGAAAAATCGCCAGGGCACGGTGCGAGGGGGCACTTTTCAGCTTCTCGTCGTGCTCGAAGTAATCGCGGAACTTGGCGCCTTCCTGCTCCTTGCCGGCAATCAACCGGGCACTGAGGGTCGCGTTGTCCTTGAGGAAGCTGCGCAGGTTGGCCAGCAGGGTGGCGTCTTCGGCGAAACGCTCCATGAGAATGTACTTGGCGCCTTCGAGCACCGCCTTGATGTCGGCGTAGCCTTTTTCGGCGTCGACGAAGCGCGCGGCTTCGCTCTCCGGGGCCAGGGTCGGGTCGTTGAACAGCGCGTCGGCCAGTTCGCCAAGGCCGGCTTCCAGGGCGATCTGGCCCTTGGTGCGGCGCTTCTGCTTGTAGGGCAGGTAAAGGTCTTCGAGGCGCGTCTTGGTCTCGGCCAGGTTGATTTCGCGGGTCAGCTCCGGGGTCAGCTTGCCCTGCTCCTCGATGCTGGCGAGGATGCTGGCGCGGCGATCGTCCAGTTCGCGCAGGTAGCGCAGGCGCTCTTCCAGGTTACGCAGTTGGGTGTCATCCAGGCTGTCGGTGACTTCCTTGCGGTAGCGGGCGATAAACGGCACGGTGGAGCCTTCATCGAGCAGCGCTACGGCGGCAGCGACCTGTTGCGGGCGCACGCCCAGTTCTTCGGCGATGCGGTTGTTGATGCTGAGCATATGAATAGCTACCCACACTGAGAGGCTGTGAAAAAACTCTCGCCTACTGCGGCCGTCTCAAGGCGCCCGCTGCTGACGTTGCGCTACACCGCGAACACCTGGAGAGGGCCCCGCGACGGCGTTCGATATTTTCACAACCGCTGAAACGAAAAACCGACCTCGCAAACCACGGGCCAGACAATAGAGCGGCGCATTATAACCATTAGCGGCTGGATGAATGGGGGTGGAGGGCGTTAGCCGGGCGCAAGCTGATTCGGGTCGCACCACGGCCGATTACTTGGCCCCCGGCCCGCGAGGAAAAATCTGCTAACAATGGCTGCCACCGGTGATCGCGGTGGCTGAGCCATAATGCCAGCGTTGGAGACTGTCTACGCCCGACGGGCGGTACAGATTCTCGGTCAAGGAGCTTCTATGAGCAGCACTGCACTTTCGCTTGAAGGCGAGAAAATTCTGGTAGTCGATGACGATGCCCGCTTGCGGCGCTTGCTCGAGCGTTTCTTCGAGGAGCAGGGCTACCGCGTGCGTACGGTGGAAAACGTCGAGCAGATGGATCGCCTGCTGGCGCGTGAGCTGTTCCATCTGGTCGTGCTCGACCTGATGCTGCCGGGCGAGGACGGCTTGTCTGCCTGTCGCCGGCTACGGGCGGCGAACAATCAGGTGCCGATCATCATGCTCACCGCCAAGGGCGACGAAGCCAGCCGGATCCAGGGCCTGGAGTTGGGCGCCGACGACTACCTGGCCAAACCGTTCAACCCGCGCGAACTGCTGGCGCGGATCAAGGCCGTGCTGCGTCGCCAGGTGCCGGTAGTGCCGGGGGCACCGGGCGCCGAGGACGAGAGCGTCAGCTTCGGCGAGTATGAATTGTCACTGGCCACCCGCGAGCTGAAGAAGGGTGACGAAGTGCATATGCTCACCACCGGCGAGTTCGCCGTGCTCAAGGCTCTGGTCCAACACGCTCGCGAACCGCTGACCCGCGACAAACTGATGAACCTGGCCCGCGGTCGCGAGTGGGACGCCCTGGAGCGCTCCATCGACGTGCAGATTTCGCGCCTGCGCCGGCTGATCGAGCCGGACCCGACCAAGCCGCGCTATATCCAGACGGTCTGGGGCGTGGGTTACGTGTTCGTGCCGGATGGCAATAAATGACGTCGGCGCAATGATCCATCGTAGGAGCGGGCCATGCCCGCGATCCGCAGTCCAATCGCGGGCATGGGACAAGCTGTCCCCCACCGCTCCTACATTCCTGTAAGTGCCTATGAAAACCCCTCTCTGGTTCCCGCAAAGCTTCTTCGCTCGCACCCTCTGGCTGGTGTTGATCGTGGTGCTGTTCTCCAAGGCACTGACCCTGGTTTATCTGATGATGAACGAGGACGTGCTGGTCGATCGGCAGTACAGCCATGGCGCGGCGCTGACGCTACGCGCCTACTGGGCCGCTGACTCGGAGAATCGCGAGAAGATTGCCGCCGCCGCGGGTCTCGAGCGGGTACCCCGTGACACTGTGCCGGTCAGCGAGCAGCACTGGCCCTACAGCGAGATTTTTCAGCGGCAGATGCAGTCCGAACTCGGCCCCGAGACCGAAGTGCGGGTGAGTGCGCAAAATCCGCCAGCGCTGTGGGTGCATGCCCCAGCGTTGGGCGATGACTGGCTGCGGGTACCGTTGTATCCGCACCCGCTGCGCGGCCAGCGGATCTGGAGTGTACTCGGCTGGTTCCTGGGCATCGGTTTGCTCTCCACCGCTGCCGCCTGGATTTTCGTGCGCCAGCTCAGTGCGCCCTTGAAGCGCCTGGTGTTCGCCGCCCGCCAACTCGGCAAGGGCCGTAGCGTGCGTTTGCCGGAGAGCGATACGCCCAGCGAGATGGCCGAGGTCTATCGCGCCTTCAACCAGATGGCCGAAGACGTCGAGCAGGGCGGCCGCGAGCGCGAGCTGATGTTGGCCGGGGTGTCCCATGACCTGCGTACGCCGCTGACCCGTTTGCGCTTGTCCCTGGAGCTGTTAAACCACGACTCCGATCTGACCGAGGACATGGTCCGCGATATCGAGGACATGGACGCGATTCTCGATCAGTTCCTCGCCTTTATCCGCGACGGCCGCGACGAGCCGTTGGAACCTCTCGATCTCGGCGAGCTGATCGGCGAAGTGGTGGCGCCCTATAACCAGCAGCAGAAGAGGGTGCGCCTGTGTCTGGAGCCGGTGCCGGTCTTCCCGCTGCGCCGGGTATCGATCAAGCGGCTGCTGGTCAATCTGATCGAGAATGCCCTGCGCTATGGTGGCAATGCGGTCGAAGTCGCCGTGTCGGTGGCCGGTGACTGCAGCGCGCCTTACATCGTGCTCAGCGTGCTCGACCGTGGCGCCGGTATCGATCCGAGCGAGCTGGGCAGCATCATTAATCCTTTCATTCGCGGCGACCGCGCCCGCGGTGGCCAGGGTGCCGGGCTCGGCCTGGCCATCGTCAAGCGCATCGCCGCCCTGCATGGCGGCAGCGTCGAGTTGCGTAACCGTTGCGGTGGCGGCCTGGAGGCGCGAGTCTGCCTGCCGCTGGGGCTGTTACTGCCGCGCGACGCGGTTTAACTGCAGGCTGTTGTGGCGCTGAATTATGCCGATTCAGCCCACTGTCGCAGACCCTGCACGAGAACATAGGGTCTACGGGGAATCGGTGCGGGTGTCTCAGCCCTTGCCCTTGGTGCGGGTCAGGTTTGGTCCGCCGTTCTTCTCCAGGTACTGGATGACCAGCTCGGCAACGTCCTTGCCGGTGGTGGTTTCGATGCCCTCCAGTCCCGGCGAGGAGTTCACCTCCATCACCAGCGGGCCGTGATTGGAGCGCAGGATGTCCACGCCGGCGACGTTGAGGCCCATGATATTGGCGGCGCGAACGGCGGTCATGCGTTCTTCCGGGGTGATCTTGATCAGGCTGGCCGAGCCGCCGCGGTGCAGGTTGGAGCGGAACTCGCCGGGCTTGGCCTGACGCTTGATCGCTGCGATCACCTTGTCGCCGATCACGAAGCAGCGGATATCCGCGCCGCCCGCTTCCTTGATGTATTCCTGCACCATGATGTTGGCCTTCAGGCCCATGAAAGCCTCGATCACCGACTCGGCGGCCTGCTGCGTTTCGCACATGACCACGCCGATACCCTGGGTGCCCTCCAGCAACTTGATCACCAGTGGCGCGCCGTTGACCATCTGGATCAGGTCGGGAATATCGTCGGGGGAGTGGGCGAAACCGGTGACTGGCAGGCCGATACCTTTGCGCGAGAGCAGTTGCAGCGAGCGCAGCTTGTCGCGTGAGCGGCTGATCGCCACCGACTCGTTGAGCGGGAACACCCCCATCATCTCGAACTGGCGCAGCACCGCGCAGCCATAGAAGGTCACCGAGGCGCCGACCCGTGGGATCACCGCATCGAAACCCTCCAGGGCTTTGCCGCGGTAGTGAATTTGCGGCTTGTGGCTGGCGATGTTCATGTAGGCGCGCAGGGTATCGATCACCACCATTTCATGGCCACGCTGCTCCCCGGCTTCGACCAGGCGACGAGTGGAATACAGGCGCGGATTGCGCGATAGCACGGCGATTTTCATGGGGCACCAGAGATGTCGAGGAGCACAGGTTTGTCTTGAATATAGGTCAGCGCCGGGTTGACCACCAGTTGGCCGTCGACCAGCGCCTTGGAGCCTAGTAGTACGCGGTAACGCATGGTCTTGCGGCAGGTCAGGGTGAACTCCACCGGCCACATGCGATCGCCCAGGGTCAGGCCGGTACGGATCACGTAGCGGCTCTGCACATGGCCGGTGGAACTCTTGATCCGTTTCACCGTTACCAGAGCTGCTTCGCAGCGATGCCGTCGCTGGACCAGGGTGCCGATGTGTGCGGTGAAGCGTACCCAGTCCTCGCCATCACGCTGGAAT
This sequence comes from Pseudomonas paeninsulae, assembly GCF_035621475.1. Taxonomy (NCBI): domain Bacteria; kingdom Pseudomonadati; phylum Pseudomonadota; class Gammaproteobacteria; order Pseudomonadales; family Pseudomonadaceae; genus Pseudomonas; species Pseudomonas paeninsulae. The sequence continues at coordinate 4,857,102 of NZ_CP141799.1, read as the reverse complement.
GGCTGGATATCACTGGCATGCAGGCAGGAGGTGCTGGCGCCGGTGTCGATCTTGGCGCGCAGGCCGATCATGCCCAGATCTGGCAGGTTGATCCATTCGCGCAGGCCGATCACGCTGAGGTGGTCGAAGGTTTTCACGGTAGGCGAGTGCCCTCAGGCCGGGTTGCCCTATAGTGCCCGCATTCTAGTGGTGCGCCGGGACAACTGCATCAGGCAAAATCGCTGGAGGGCGAGTGTTTTTGATTTGAGAGTGCGATGAGCGATAAAGACGACGACAAAGTACGCCTGGACAAGTGGCTGTGGGCGGCGCGTTTCTTCAAGACCCGGGCCCTGGCCAAGGCGGCGATCGAGGGCGGCAAGGTGCATTGCCGTGGTGAGCGTTGCAAGCCGGGTAAGGAACCGCGGATCGGTGATGAACTGCTGATCCGCATCGGTTTCGACGAGCGTAGCGTGGTCATTCAGGGCTTGTCCGTGGTGCGCCGCGGCGCCCCCGAGGCCCAGGCGCTGTACAGCGAAACGGCCGAGAGTCTCGTCCGTCGCGAACTGGCCGCCGCGCAGCGCAAGGCCGGCGCCCTGGGCATGCAGACCGACGGCCGGCCGAGCAAGAAGCAGCGCCGGCAGATCCATCGGTTTCGTGACGGACAGGATTGAGCCCCGGGTCTCCCAAGGGCTGTACGCCAGCTAGTCTGTAAGCATCGCCCTTGGCGTTGCGGAGGCAAGCATGCAGCTGTCGCGAATCAGTCGTCGTCTGTTGTTGACCGGGCTTGGCGGCGGCGTCTTGCTGTTGGCTAGCCCCGGCGTCTTCGCCGAGCTGCTGCTGACTCCGGCGCAGACGCCGGGGCCTTTCTATCCCGACCAACTGCCGCTGGATCAGGACAACGATCTGCTGCTGATCGGCGACCAGCCGACTCAAGCCAGCGGCGTCGTTGTGCAGTTGCACGGGCAGATTCTCGATGCCCGCGGCAACCCACTGAAGGGCGCACTGGTGGAAATCTGGCAGGTCGATGCCAATGGTATCTACCTGCACCGCCGTGGCGGTGACCGGGCCAGGCGTGACCTGAGTTTTCAGGGCTATGGTCGCTTCGAGACTGCCAGCGATGGCCGCTATCGCTTCCGCACCCTTCGCCCGGTGCCCTATCCGGGGCGCACCCCGCATATCCATATCGCCGTGACCCTGCCCGGCCAGCCGCGCTTCACCACCCAGTGCTATATCCGCGGCGAGCGGCTGAACCAGGGCGATGCGGTGCTCAATGCGATCCGCAAGCCACGCCTGCGCGAACTTCTGATCGTGCCTTTCGTCCCGGTGGCCGGTGCACGGGCGGGAGAACAGGTGGCGCACTTCGATATCGTCCTCGGCGTGACCCCGGCGTCTTGAGAGGCTGTGAAACAACTCTCGCCTACTGCGGCCGCCTCCAAACGCCCGCTGCGGCGTTGCGCTACGTGAAAAGCAGGGTCACTTAGCTCACTAAACTCCCCTGCTTTTCACGCAGTGCGCCTTGCCGCGAACGCCTGGAGACGGTCTCGCGACGGCGCTCGATATTTTCACAACCTCTGAGGCTTCACAGCGGCCAGACCACCAGCAGCAACGGCACACTGACCAGCACCACCAGGATCTCCATGGGCAGGCCCAGGCGCCAGTAGTCGCCGAAACGGAAGCCGCCGGGGCTGAGGATCAGGGTGTTGTTCTGGTGACCGATGGGCGTGAGGAACGAGCAGGAGGCGCCAATCGCCACGGCCATCAACAGCGAGTCGGGGTTGACCCCGAGCTGGCTGGCTGCGCTCAGGGCGATCTGGCACATCACCGCGGCAGTGGCGGCATTGTTCATGAAGTCCGAGAGGGTCATGCTCACCACCAACAGCAGGGTCAGCACGATCACCGGATTGCCTTGGGCGACATGCTCCATCAGCAACCGCGCCAGCAGGTCGGCCGCCCCGCTGCTGGACATGGCGCCGGCCACTGGAATCAAGGCGCCAAGCAGCACGATCACCGGCCAGTCAATGGCCTCGTATACCGCGCGCAGGGGCACCACGCGCATCACCATGAACACCAGCACGCCAGCGGCGAAGGCCACGGCGGCCGAGAGCAGGCCAACGCCGGCGGCCACCACGGCCAGCAGCATAACCCCCAGGGCCAGGCCGGCCTGGCCTGGGTTGGGAATGCTGATGGCGCGGGCGGCCAGCGGCACGCAGGCATGGTCGCCGGCAAACTCGCTGATATCGCCGGGTGCGCCCTGCATCAGCAGGACATCACCGCGTTCGATCAGGGTCGAGCGCAAGCGCTTGATCGAGCGATGACTCGCGCGCGAGATTGCCAGCAGATTGAGGCTGTAACGGCTACGTAGGCGGGTGCTGCTGGCCGAGCGCCCGATCAGTTGGGAGTCGGGTCGCACCAGCAACTCCTGCAGAACGCTGGCATCGTCGCTGGATTCCTTTTTGTCGCCATTGCTGTCCTCGTGGTTATGCTTGGCTGCTTTGCGGGCGGCTGGCTTGCTGTCTTTTTTGTCTTTGTTTTCTTTGTCCTCCTCGTGCTCGGCCTCCAGTTTCAGGCCCAGCTTGCCCAGTACTGTGCCGAGAGCCTCGGGTTCGGCCTCGATCACCAGGACATCATCGGCTTGCAAGACCCATCGTGGGTCGGGCGCGGACAGCCGTAGATCGTTGCGCAGCATGCCGATTACCTGGGCGTCAGCCTCATCGAGCAACTGCTCGACTTCCCGCAGGGTCTTGCCCACCGCCTTGGCGCCTTGCTTGACCCGTGCCTCGGTGAGGTAGGTGCCGGTGTCGAAGCTGGCCGCGTTGGCGACTTCCCGCTTGGGTACCAGGCGCCAGCCGAGCAGGGCGATAAACACCACGCCGGTGAGGGCCACCGCGATGCCAACCGGACTGAAATCGAACATGCTGAAGGGCCCGGTGCCGTTCTGCGCGCGGAAGCTGGAGACGATCAGGTTGGGTGGCGTACCGATCAGCGTGGTCATCCCGCCGAGAATGGTGCCGAAAGCCAGCGGCATCAGCACGCGACCGGGGGGCAGCTTCTGTTTTCTGGCGATCTGCAAGGCAATCGGCATCAGCAGGGCGAGGGCACCGACATTGTTCATAAAGGCCGAAAGCAGCGCGCCGAGGCCGGTCAGTGCGGCAATCGAGAACATGGGGCCGGCATTACTGGGCAGTACGCGCTGAGCCAGGACGTCCACCGCGCCGGTACTCTGCAAGCCATAGCTCAGCACCAACACACAGGCGACGGTGATCACCGCCGGATGGCCGAAGCCGCTGAACGCCTCCGCGTCCGGGATCAGACCAACCATGACGCAGGCCAGCAAGGAACCGAGGGCGATCACATCGTGGCGCCAGCGGCCCCAGACAAACATGCCGATGGTGGTGGCGAGGATGGCGAAGATCAAGCCTTGGTCTTGGGTCACGCGGCAAGCGCTCCTCGGGCAATTAGGACGGGATAACGATGCGGCTAACGGCCGTGTCGGTTTGTCGGTAGCTTTGTAGCAGAGCACGCGGCCTGGCGTCAGTTCAATTACCGGCTTCTCGCCAGTTTGGCCTGGCGGGCCACTCGTTTGGCCCGGGGGTTAGCGTCTAAGCTCGAGCCCTCGCTAAGGAGTTCCCGCGTCATGCCCGCCAAGACCGTTCTGATAGTGCTGCCAAAGCGAGATTTCGATCCCAGCGAAGTCGCCATCAGTTGGCAACTGCTGCGCGCGGCTGGCCATCGGGTGCGCTTCGCCACCCTGGATGGCCAGCCGGCGGTTGCTGATCCACTGATGCTCACGGGCGAGGGCCTGGACCCCTGGGGTTGGTTGCCCGGTTTGCGGCGTTTCAAACTGCTCGGTTTGCTCCTGCGCGCCCGCCGTGATGCGCGCGAGGCCTACCGCGACTTGCTGGCGGACAGTGAGTTTCGCCAACCGCTGGATTACCAGCAGCTCGCCGTGGCGGACTTCGATGGCCTGCTGCTGCCCGGCGGGCACTGGGCCCGAGGCATGCGCGCCTACCTGGAGAGCGAGTGTCTGCAGGCCTTCGTCGGCGCTTTCTTCGCCAGTGCCAAGCCGGTCGCGGCTATCTGTCACGGCGTGCTGCTGGCTGCGCGCAGCCGCCGGGCGGATGGTCGTTCCGCGCTGTACGGGCGGCAGACCACCGCCCTGACCTGGGCGATGGAGCGCAGCGCCTGGAACCTGACCCGCTTCTACGGCCGCTTCTGGGCGCCGAACTATTACCGTACCTACCTGGAGGCGCCGGGCGAGCCGGCCGGCCATATGAGTGTGCAGGCCGAGGTCAGCCGCGCCCTGGCCAGCCCGGCGGATTTCCTCGACGTGCCGGCGGCTGCGCCGGATCGCCTGCGCAAGACCAGCGGCCTGCACCGCGACAGCCTGGCCGACAGCCGCCCGGCCTGGGTGGTGTGCGACGGCCAATACGTATCCGCGCGCTGGCCGGGGGATGTGCATACGTTCGCCCGGTGCTTCGTCGAACTGCTGGCTGAATAGGGCGCACGCATCTGCGTGGGCGCCGCGGTTGACTTCTGAACCAAGCAGTCCTAAATTCGCTAAGTGACTCGCGGACGGCCTAAATCATTCGACCCCGAAACCGTACTGGAACAGGCCATGCAGGTCTTCTGGCAGTGCGGCTACGAGGCCACCTCGCTGCAATATCTGCTGGCGCCGACGGCAACCCGCGCGGCTGCATGCAGATAAATGTGGCCAGCGAGTTCTCTCAGACCGATCTGGCCCTGGCCGAGTTTCTGCAACCTGGCGTCGAGCGCATTCAGCGGGTCCTGCGTGAAGCGCTTGCAGCGCGGACCGGTGGCGAGCTGAGCGCTACGGCCGACGTAGACGCCCTGGCCAGCTACCTGCACTGCGTGATGAGCACGCTGCGATAAATTTTTGCTTATATTTTGACCAATCGATCTTTAGTCAGGAGAGCGACATGCGCGAACTTTACGAGCTATGCGGCGGCGACCCGAGTTGGTGTTTTCCCCTTACTGCTGGCGGGTCCGCCTGGCGTTGCTGCACAAGGGGCTGAGCTTCGACAGCCAGCCAATGCGCTTCAGTGACAGAGCCAAGCTGGCCTTCTCCGGTCAGCAAATGGTGCCGGTGTTACGCGATGGCGAGGAGGTGGTCAGCGATAGCCTGGCGATCTTCCGCTATCTGGACCAGCGCTACCCGGCCAAGCCGCTGCTGGGCGATGCCATGAGCAGCGCGCGCCTGGAGCTGATCGACCAGTTGATCCGGCACATTCTGCCAGCGGGCATGCTCAAGGGCTTGGTGCTGAATCTTCATGCGGTCCTCGACCCTGCCGATCACGACTATTTCCGGGAAAGCCGCGAGCAGAGGCTGGGCATGACGCTGGAACAGTTCGCCGACCCGGTCGCCGGCCAAGCCCAGTTGCAGCAGGCACTGCGGCCGCTGGACGCGGTGCTGGCGACGCAACCTTATCTGGACGGTGCCGAGCCTGCTGCCAGCGATTACCTGGTGGCGGGTTTCTTCTTCTGGGCCTGGTGCTTGGGCGAGCAGCCCTGGTCTGGCGATTCACCGATAGGGGTCTGGTTCCAGCGCCTGCTCAGTCAATACGAAGCCCAACTGGGTCCGGTCAAACGGGCGGTATAGGAACATCAAGATGATCGACCTCTACTACTGGACTACACCCAACGGCCATAAGGTCTCAATTTTTCTCGAGGAGACGGGCCTCGACTACCGCGTGCGCCCGGTGCATATCGGCAAGGGCGAACAGTTCCACCCGGACTACCTCAAGATTGCCCCGAACAACCGGATTCCGGCGATAGTCGACCAGGCTCCGGCTGATGGTGGCGAGCCATTGGCATTGTTCGAATCCGGGGCGATCCTCGAGTATCTGGCCGAGAAAAGCGGGCGCTTCCTGCCGCAGGATCTGCGCGGACGCTTCGAGGTCCTGCAATGGCTGCACTGGCAGATGGGTGGAGTCGGGCCGATGGCCGGGCAGAACCATCACTTTAGCCAGTACGCGCCAGAGAAAATTCCTTACGCCATTGAGCGTTATGTCAAGGAAACCGCGCGCCTGTACGGGGTGCTGGACCGCCAGCTGGTTGGGCGCGAGTTCGTGGCGGGGGATTATTCGATTGCCGATATGGCGATCTACCCCTGGGCCAAACAATGGCAACGCCAGCAGCAGAAGCTCGACGACTTCCCGCAGATGGCGCTCTGGCTGGAGCGCATGGCAGCGCGTCCGGCGGTGCAGCGCGCTTATGCCCTGGTCGAGGAGGTCAATAACGATCCGCAGGCACTCATGAGTGCCGAGGCACGCAAGCTGCTGTTCGGCCAGCCCGCCTGAGCCCAGCTTCATGGGCGAGTCTGCCGCGTACCTGTAGGTGCGGCTGCGGCCTGTCGCTGATTCGTGGTTGCGCGCTGAGCCGGGTACACGCCGGCTCAGCGCTGCGCTTCAGACGTACTGCGCCGCCGCATAGCCCGAGGCCCAGGCCCACTGAAAGTTGAAGCCGCCGAGGTGGCCGCTGACATCCAGCACCTCGCCGATGAAATACAGCCCAGGACTTTTCAGCGACTCCATGGTCTTCGACGACACCTCGCGGGTATCCACGCCGCCCAGGGTCACCTCGGCAGTGCGGTAGCCCTCGGTGCCGGCCGGCACCAGTTGCCAGTCGGCCAGCTTGTCGGCGATCGCCTTGAGTTCGCCCGGGGTGTACTGCTTCATCGGCTTGCTGGCGAACCAGTTGTCGGCCAGCAGGCCGGCCATCTTCTTGGTGAACAGCTCGGCGAGCAGGGTCTTCAGCTCGCTGTTCGGTCGGTCGCGCTGCTGCTCGGCCAGCCACTCGGGCAGGTCGATATGCGGCAGCAGGTCGATATGCACGGTGTCGCCCGGCTGCCAGAACGAGGAAATCTGCAGGATCGCCGGGCCGCTGAGGCCACGGTGGGTGAACAGGATGTTCTCGCGAAAGCTCTGGCCGTTGCAGCTGACCAGGCAATCCTCCACCGAGGTGCCGGACAACTCGGTGCACAGCGTCTTCAACTGCGGATCGGTAAGCGTGAACGGCACCAGCCCGGCGCGGGTCGCCAGCACGCTGTGGCCGAACTGGCGCGCGACCTGATAGCCGAAGCCGCTGGCGCCGAGGGTCGGGATCGACAGGCCGCCGCTGGCGATCACCAGTGACTCGCAGCTGACCAGGCCGGCGCTGGTCTGCAACTGGTAGCCGGCCTCCAGCTTGGCAATCTCGCTGACCGAGGTATCCAGGCGCAGCTCGACCCCGGCCTGCGTGCACTCGTCGAGGAGCATGCCGAGGATGTCGCTGGCCTTGTGGTCGCAGAACAACTGGCCGAGCTTTTTCTCGTGGTAGGCCACGCCATGCTTGCCCACCAGGCCGATGAAGTCCCACTGGGTATAGCGCGCCAGGGCCGATTTGCAGAAGTGCGGGTTCTCCGAGAGGAAGTTGCCCGGCTCGCAGTACATGTTGGTGAAGTTGCAGCGCCCGCCGCCAGACATCAGGATCTTCTTGCCGGCCTTGTTCGCATGGTCGAGCAACAGCACCCGGCGCCCGCGCCCGGCAGCGGTCAATGCACACATAAGGCCGGCGGCCCCGGCACCGACAATCACAACTTGAGTAACCAACACAGCCACGTCCCCACAACAGCCCAGGCGCCGCGAGCGCGGCGCCAAACAGCGCGCATCTTAACCGAAGCCGCTAGATCGGTGCGGGCTTGGCGCCGGGCGGGGCCGCGAGCAGACGCTGGTAAACCTGCAGGTCGCTGGCCGAGAAACAGCAGAAGATCACCTCGTCGAAACCGCTGCACTCCTTTAGCGCCGCACGCACCGTGCTTACCGCGATCTGCGCCGCGAGTGCGAGCGGGTAACCGTAGACGCCGGTGCTGATGCTCGGGAAGGCCAGGCTGCGGATGCCCTGGGCGGCGGCCAGTTCGAGCGCGCGCCGATAACAGGCGGCCAGCAGCGCCGGCTCGGCCCGGTCGCCGCCATGCCAGACCGGCCCGACCGTGTGGATGACGTATTCGGCGGGCAAGCGATAACCCAAGGTCAGCTTGGCCTCACCGGTCGTGCAACCGCCCAGCTGACGGCACGCCTCCAGCAACTGTGGCCCGGCGGCGCGATGAATCGCCCCATCGACTCCGCCACCGCCGAGCAGCGCCGCATTCGCCGCGTTGACGATGGCCTGCACCGGCAGCTGGGTGATATCGCCCTGCAGGGCGTGGACTGTGGTTGGCATCTTGTGGCTCCGGGAGTGCCGGGTGGCTCGAATGCTGTGGCCCAGGTTGCCTGGATCGGGCCGGGTTGGTACCCCTGAGTCTAGTCCTTGGCCTTGGCCCTGGCCCTCGGTGGGTCGCCCGCGAGAAAGTCAGCTACGTAGCCCGAATAAGCGCCAGCGCAATCCGGGGGGATTTCCCGGATTGCGCCGAGTGTCGCGTCACAGATCATTTGTCGTGGAGTCCCATGCGCCGTTAACCATCGGCTTGTAGGAGCCGGCCATGCCGGCGATTCGCACGCATGGCGTGCTCCTACACGTATGCGACATTCGGGCCCTGTCGTGACACTAGGCTTATTCGGGCTAGGGTATTGCAGCTGCTGGCGGGCAAGCGAGCATCTCGTTGTTCAGGCACTCAGGTGGCGCAACTGCTCGCTGATACGGCTGGCGCTGGTGAGCGCGGTCAAGGGCTGGTCCCATTGCAGTTCGGCCGGGGGGCCATCGAGGTACCAGAGCCGGTTGGCCAGGTCGTCGGCGTCCCGGGCATCGTGGGTGACACAAATCATCGCCATGCGCGGGTGCGCATCCAGCAACTGGCTGAGCAGTCGGCGCAGCTCCGCGGCACGATCGGGGTCCAGCGAGGCGAAGGGCTCATCGAGCAACAGCAAATCCGGCTTGATCGCCAGGCTGCGGGCCAGCGCGGCACGCCGGGCCATGCCCAGCGACAGCTGATCCGGCAGCGCCTCGGCCACCTCGGCCAGGCCGACCTGGGCCAGCAGCCGGTCGATTTCGGTATTGCCCGCACCGACCATGGCCAGGTTCTGGCGCACGCTGCGCCAGGGCAGCAGACGGTGTTCCTGAAACAGGTAGCCGACCCGCAGCTTGCTGCTGCGCTGGATCATCCGCTCGCTCAGGCGCCGATCCAGCCCGGCGATGCCATTGAGCAGGGTGGTCTTGCCGATGCCGGAAGGCCCCAGCAGGCATATGCGATCGCCCTCGGCGACCCGGGCAGTGATAGCGCCCAGGACCGGATGGCCGCTGGCCTGGCCGTCGATCTGCAGCTCAAGCATGCTGCGCTCCCGCTTCACGCCAGCGCGAGGCCCGGCGTTCCAGGGGTTGCAGCAGCGCCAGCTCGATCAACTGCACCACCGCGATGAATGCCAGGCTGTAGGCCAGGATGCTTGCCACATCGAACACCTGAAAGGCCATGTGCAGCTGAAAACCGATGCCGTCGGAGCGACCGAGCAGCTCGACCACCAGCACGATTTTCCAGATCAACGCCAGGCCGCCGCGGGTCGCGGCCATCAGGTAGGGGAACAGCTGCGGCAGCCATACATCCGCCACCCGCTGCCAGCGGCTGAAGGCGTAGACCTGAGCCATCTGCTCCAGCCGCGGGTCGAGGCTGCGCGCGCCCTCGCGCAGGGTTACCGCGACATTCGGCACCTTGTTGATCACCACCGCCAGGATGGCCGCCACCTCGACCAGGCCGAACCAGACATACAGCAGGATGATGGTGACCAGCGCCGGCAGATTGAGAAACAGCACCAGCAAGGGGTCGAACAGCGCATTGGCCAGCGGCGAGCGGCCCATCCACACGCCCAGCATCGCGCCGAGCAGCATCGCCAGGACAAAGCTGATGAGGACTCGGCGCAGGGTCACGCCCAGGTGCTGCTGCAGGTCGCCGCTCTGCAGCGATTGCCACAGTGCAGCCAGCACGGCGCTCGGGGTGGGCAGCAGCGGTGTTTTGAGTAGCGCGGCGATCAAGGCCCACAGTGCCACGGCCAGCGGCAGCATGATCCAGTAGGTCCAGCGTGGCGGTTTCATCGGCCGGCTCGAAAGAACAAGGACTCAGGCATCAGTTGCGCCGGCTTGGTCCCGGTCAGGGTCAGCAGGCGGCGCAGGTCGGCGATGCGCTCGGCATTCAGCGGTTCGGGGGTGCCTTCGACGAAGCCGGCCCGCAGCGCGGCAAATACCGCGTCGTCCTCGGCGCGCATCAAAGGCCTGATGGCGTCCCAATACGCCGGGGTGTCGGCCAGCTCGGTTTTGCCCTGGCGCAGCGCCCGCTCGAACTGGTCGAGCAACACCCGGTGCTGGGCTGCCCAGGTCTGCGGGAAGACATAGCCGAGCACCGGCAGATCGGGGTTGAGGTCCAGCGCCTGCAGCAGGTCCGCCAGGGCAAACGCGGTACGGCTGCCGCCCTCTGCGCGCAGTCGCGCGGCAAAGTGCCAATAGGTCACCAGCGCATCCACCTGACCCCGGCGCAGGGCCTGGCTGAGCAGCGGCGGCGCGGCGAATTGCACCTCGGCCTCGCGGGCCAGGTCGATACCCTGCTGGCGGGCGACTTGTTGCAGCAACAGCCAGCCGAGACTCTCAGGCCCGCCGGCCACGCCGATGCGCTTGCCCGCCAGATCGGCCACCTGCTCGATGGTGCTGTCGCTGGCGACCACGATCTCGCCGATCTGCGCCGAAAACGGCAGGTACAGGTACAGGTACGGCGTGCCGGCGGCATAACGCGACTGCGCCCAGAGCAGATCGCCCACGGCACCATCGACGCTGCCACTGGCCACGGCCAGCCGTGACGCCGGCAAGTCGGCCACCAGCCTGACCTTGAGCTCGAAACCCTGCGCCCGGTCCAGCTGCCGGCGTTGCAGATGCTCCAGCTCCCAGTGCGCGGTGCCGAACTGCAGCACGCTGAGGGTCAGTACAGGCAGAGGATCACTGCCAGCCGCGGGCGATTCTGCGGCCAGCGCAGACGCACAGCCGACAAACGCCAGCAGCATCAGCGCCGCAGTCACGCCGCGCGCAGCAGGCAGGGCGCGGCGAACCGGCAGGGCGAGGAACAGCAATAAACGCATCATCGCTTCAGGGTACGAAGCCCGGCGCCCGACACGAATAGTACTTTGGTGTTTGTTGTTTGCTGCGATGGTCGGGGGTGGTCTGGGAGGCCCAGTTACGTACCCTTCAATATGCCTGAAAGGGCTTTGGCCACTACCGGAGGCAACTGTCCCGGCGCCCTGATCCGTAACTGCTTATTGATGTTGTAGCGGCCGAACACAACGGTTATGTCGGTCGCGGATACGCCAAACTGTTCAGCGAGAAATCTAACCATATGGTCAGTGGCTTTGCCCGCGACCGGGGTGGCCGTGACGCTAACCTTGAGCTGAGCGCCTTTGGCCTTGCCAATCGCATCCTTCTTCGCGCTCGGAGTTCCCAGGATATTCAGCACCAGCGTTTCGCCATCCATGGCACAAAACGAAGACATTTTGAGTGCCTTGCCAGCGGGTTTGAGTGCTGCAGTAGTGGGTGGTTTTTTCACTGTTCTCTCGAGTGAACCAGGTAAAAAGCCTAACCATCAGGCAAAGGAGGGGGCGGGGGACAGGCTCCTGTAATGAGCGGAGCGAATGGCGTGAACCGTGAGCCGCTCTCATCGTGCGGCCAGCTAGCAAGAATAACGACCGCCTGGGTAAATGAAGCATCCATGCCGCCGAACCTGGCGCGCCACGTGTAAACGCTCGCCGAGCTTGAAGATGGTGATGATCTGGCTGTCGCGAACAACGCGATGTCTTCACGCAGAATTTGCTGGGTCCGATTCGGCGAAAATTCTATGTCTGACGAGCACTGATTTCAGGGGGAATAGCGAAGGATCTCGCTAACGGCCGCTTCGGCGGATTGCAGGGCGCCCTCCATCCAACCCGAATAATCGGAGTAGTCCGATCCCGCGAGAACCAGCGGGCCTTCACGCAGCACCGGGGGCGCGCCCCGCGACCCGGTGGGAGCATAGGTGTAAGCCCCGCCGATCAGCGGATTGTGCTCCCAGTCTTCCCCGCGCGTCTTCACCGCCAAGCTGCGTAGCAGGGGAAGTTGCTGCCTGAGCAGCCGGTCCATGTCCTGGACGCCGCGAAACCGGGCCGCCTGGAGCAGCGGGATTTCCTGGTTGACCGCCGTGGCGCTAAGCACCGCCTTGCCGTTCGCGGAACGCTCCGGAAGGAGCCAGGTCATTCTCGGAAATTCGAAGCCCATGATGTGCTGGCGGATGCCAAGTGCCGCCAACTCCCGGGCATCCACTTGCCCATGCACCTTCAATTCATGCGCGACGACCCGCGCTGCACCCCAGCGCGACAGCCAGCGTGGTTGCCCCGGCCGGTAGTCCAACTCCAGCAACGGCCCGAGCGGCAGTGCCAGCACAACCTGATCGGCGACGTGGGCCACGCCAGCCGCATCCAGGAGCGTCGCGGTGTTTGCGCCGATCACCACGGTCTTGATTGGCGTGTTGCGCCGGATCGATTGCGCATGGCGTGCGGCCAATGCCTCGCTCAGGCAATCGCTGCCGCCCGCCAGCACCTGTGAATTACCACCGGCGGCCTCGCGGCGCGCGATGCGCTGGAAGTACGCGGCGCTGGTTTGCTCCGGGTCAATGGCGGCGAAGGCGCGCACGAACGCTTCGCCGCGGCGCGAAAGTCCGAGGTCCCTGAGCCACTGCAGGGCGCTGCGGGGATCGTCGTCGGCCAGCGGGTCGGCATTCTCGGTATAGGCAAGGTGCAGGCGGTGCGGCCAGCGGGTTTTTTCCCACGGTGACAGTCCGTCGGTCAAAGCGGCGGGGAGGTCGGACGGCAGACGGAAACGAAGCATGCGGCCGTGGTAGCGGAAGACCAGATCCCCTTCGAGGAACGGGTAGTCGATCAGCGGGATTCGCAAGTCGCTGGCGAGCCGGTGCACACGTTGGTGGATGCGCATGATCTGTTCGCCGCCGGCTTCGGCGCGAAGCCCCGGTTCCAGTCCGTCACGTATCGTCAGGATGCGTCCACCGAGGCGCGGCGACGCCTCGAAAAGCACCGCTTGCCGGCCAGCGGCCTTCAGCGCATCGAGCACCGCGAGCCCGGCCAGACCGCCCCCCACGATCAATACCGGGCGCTCAAGCGGTCGGCGGGTTCGTGCGAGCGCTGTGCCCGATACCGCGAGTCCCGCGATGGTCTTGAGAAAATCCCTGCGCGATGAGGACCAACACTTCATTCAACCATCACCCGGATGACCGTCGTAGCCGGTTGTACCGTGCAAGCACCGGCGGCAAAATGCCAGGCAACCCGTAACGCGGCGCCGCTTTCGCGGCCCAGAGGATACAGTGCATGTGTCAGGCCCGGCGACTATCCATTATCGCGGTGTTGCTTGTCTGTTTCTTCCCAGTCGGTAATCCGATTGCCGCGGAGCACCCAGACCAATCCGTCGCAGATAGCAGACATTCCCAACCGACCGTAGTCATCACCGGGGCGAATCGTGGGCTCGGCCTGGAATTCTCGCGTCAATTCGCAGCGGCCGGTGCCACCGTCATCGCCACCGCGCGGCGACCCGACGACGCCGAAGAGCTGCGCAAGCTGGGGGTCCGGATCGAGCAACTGGACGTAGCCGACAGCGCCTCGGTGGCCCAATTCAGGCAGCGGATCGGCGATATGCCGGTGGACATCCTGATCAACAACGCGGGCATTGGTAGTTGGCTGTATCGGCTCGAAGACGTCGATGCCGACGCGCTCGACCGCCATTTCCAAGTCAATACCCTGGGGCCGATGCGCGTGACCCAGGCGCTGCTGCCGTCGCTTCGCCGCAGCACCGGCAGGACCGTAGTCAACATCACCAGCGATCTCGCCAGTCTCGAGCGCAACACGCGGGGGGGCGCGTACGGTTATCGGGAGAGCAAGGCCGGCCTCAACATGTTCACCCGGACGCTGGCCGCGGAACTGCGCCCCCAGGGATTCATCTGCATCGTGATCAGTCCGGGCTGGGTCCGCACCGAAATGGGCGGCCCGCAAGCGGAGCAGACCCCGACCGAAAGCGTCGCGGGGATCATCCGCGTGCTGCGCGGCTTGACGCCTGAGGACTCGGGGAAATTCCTCGACTATCGCGGTGAAGAACTCCCCTGGTGAATGCCCGTCTTCCCGAGATTGGGTCGTGGCGGCGGACCTATCCAGCTCACTGAAACTTAGAGAACCTCATCCAGAAAGGCCGCGTTATCAGGCCTTAACCAGGCCATTTCGGGGGCGGGGTCAATGGGGTTGGAAACATTGATCTAAACATTGATCCTCTAAAATCAATAGCTCTGACCCGAATGGCACTGAGTTAAACCCAAGCCATTGATTTTCAGGGGAAGTAGAGGGCTGGCCGCCCCGGATAGTAGGCTGGAGGTTGCGAAATCCACAGCAACCATCCGAGGAGCCAGCCTACATGCATCCTAGCCATCGCCCAACGACGGGGCAACAACAGCGTGTACGCCACTATGCAAGCAGCGCGGACAGCTATTCCCTGTTCAATCTACTGACCGGCCCAGAGTTGTTCGACCGTATTGAGGCGTTGCTACCGGAGCACCGCGAACGATTGTTTCCGCCGACGGAAACCTTGTCGATGTTTCTCTCCCAGGCGTTGTCGGCGGACGGCAGCTGTCAAGCGGTGGTCAACGACGCCATGGTCAAACGGGTGATTGGGGGGCTCAAGCCTGGGAGTACGGATACCGGTGGATACTGCAAGGCGCGCTCGCGTCTGCCGCAGTCAATGATCTCGTCGCTGGCACGCCAAACCGGGGAGATCATCGCCGAAGGTGCCGCCTCCTGGTGGCACTGGCGGGGCCGGCGGGTGCGCCTGGTCGACGGGGCCACTGTTACGCTGGCGGACACCGAAGAGAATCAGGCCGCCTATCCGCAGCCGGGTAGTCAAAAGGCGGGATTGGGATTTCCGCAGTGTCGGATCGTGGCGCTGCTGTGCCTGGGTAGCGGCGCGTTGCTCGATGCCGCTACGGGCCCCTGCAAAGGCAAGGGCAGCGACGAGCAAAGCCTGTTGCGCGAGATGCTCGACTTGCTCGACGGCGATGACATCTTGCTCGGCGATGCCTTCTACGCGACCTACTTTCTGCTCTGGGAACTGAACCGCAGAGGTGTCGACGGCGTGTTCGAGCAGTATGGGGCACGCAAGCGCAGCACCGACTTCGCCAAGGGCGAGAAACAGGGGGTGCGCGACCACCTCATCGTACTGAGCAAGCCGCCGCGCTGTCCGCACTGGATGAGCCCCGCGGAGTACGAGGAGGCACCCGAGACGCTGACGGTGCGCGAGTTCCAAGCGGGTGGAAAGATCATGGTCACGACCTTCCTGTGCCCCAAGGAGACTCCCAAGCATGTGCTCAAAGCGCTGTATCGGTGCCGCTGGAACGTGGAGCTGGATCTGCGCAACATCAAGACGACACTCGGCATGGAGCACCTGCGCTGCAAGTGCCCAGAGATGGCCATGAAAGAGCTATGGGTCTACCTGCTCGCCTACAACCTGATCCGACTGTTGATGGCCCAGGCTGCCTTGCTGGCCGATCAAATCCCGCGCCAGCTCAGCTTCAAACATACGATCCAAATTTGGATGGCTTGGCAGCAACGCGGCGCCCCGGCCCACTCGGCCCACTCGGCCGCCATCAACGCCTTGCTGGTGCTGATTGCAGAACCACGGGTAGGTTTACGCCCCGGTCGAATCGAACCACGTGCGGTGAAACGACGACCGAAGCCCTTCCCCTTGCTCACCAAGCCGCGGCATATCGCCAAAGAAGATGTCAGGAAAAATGGACATCCGAAAAAACAGCGCTGAGGCGCGGCGCGCAAACGCACTCTAACTGCACCATCTTACGATGAGCCAACGCTTAACTCAGTGCCATTCAGCTCTGACCCCATTGATTCTGGCGCGCCTGGATGCCGCAGTTTTGCACCAGATGGGCGATCTTGCGCGTGATCACGCTGGTATTGCCGGAGCCTGCGTCGGCGAGCACCAAAAGAGGGCCGCCGACGTAGTTCACGGCTTCTTGTTGCCGGGGATTGAGTCGGGTCATGGCGAAATGAACTGGAGAAAAGGTTGGCGACTCTAGCAGGGTTGCGGGGGGCTGCTGACCTGTCACCGACGAGTGCTCGATAAAACCGGCTGTAAAAAAATTATTGCAATGTATTAGGTAAGTGCGTCTATAACTTAAAGTAGTTTATTAAATAGCGAGCGCTGGAGGCTATGTGTCCTGCCCAACCGATTTCTCGCGACTGCTGATTCTGGCAACCGAACCCCATTGGGTGGCGTTGCTGGACAAGCTGCTAGCCGAACAGGACGAACCTGTCTGGCTGTTTGCCGCCAGCAGTTGGAGCGATGCGCAGAGCCTTTACCAGGGCCGCATGCCCGATCTGGTGTTCGCCACCCCGGAATGCCTGCCCACCGCCAGCCAATGTCCGCTGCCGCCGATCCTGCTGCTCGACAGTGCGCCGGGCCAGCTGCCCGCCGATATCTGCGACTGGTTGGCGCGCGACAGCCTGAATGGCGAGGTCTTGCGCCGCTGCCTGCATTACAGCCAGCAATTGCTGGCCTTGCAGCGCCTGGCCAAGCAGGACCCGCTTACCGGTATCCCCAATCGCCAGGGCTTCCAGGCGCTGTTGCACAAACGCCTGCAGGGCAACCGTGGCCGTGGCCTGCTGCTCGGTTATCTGGATCTGGACAATTTCAACCATGCCAATGACAGCCTCGGCCATCAGGCCGGCGACGAGCTGATCCAGCAGGTGGTCCAGCGCCTGCAACAGGTGCTCGGGCCGCGCGATGTGCTGGGCCGTATCGGCGGCGACGAGTTCGCCTTGCTGCTGGATATCAGCGAAGCGCCGACGCGGGTCGATGCCCTGGTGCAGGCGCTGATGGAGTCGCTGGGCGAGCCCTACTGGCTGCAGGGCGAGAGCCTGTCGCTGGGCTGCAGCCTGGGCCTGGCCTATGGCCGCGCCGGCGAGGATGCCGATCCGCTGCTGTGGCATGCCCACATTGCCATGCAGCAGGCCAAGAGTCGCCAGGGCTGTACCCACCACCTCTACGACGAGCGCATGTCCAGCGACATACGCAGCCTGGCCGACATCGAGGCCGAGTTGCGCCGCGCCCTGCGCCGCGACGAACTCGAACTGTTCTACCAGCCGCGTCTGGACCTGGCCAGCGGCGAGGTGATCGGGATCGAGGGGCTGGTGCGCTGGCGTCATCCCCAGCGCGGGCTGCTCTATCCCCAGGACTTTATTCCCCTGGCCGAGCAGAGCGGCCTGATCGTGCCGCTCGGCTACTGGGTCATCGCCCGTGCCCTGCATGATTCCCGCTGGCTGAGCGAGCGCGGCCTGAGCCTGCATATGGCGATCAACCTGTCGTTCAGCCAGTTTCAGGACAGCCAGTTGCTGCCCACCGTGCAGCGCCTGATTGCCGGCTCCGGGGTGGATGCTCGCTGGCTGGAGTTTGAACTCACGGAAACCGCGGTGATGCAGCGCATCGACTATGTGCTCAATACCATGCAAACCCTGGGCGAACTGGGGGTGCGCTTCTCCCTAGACGACTTCGGTACCGGTTTCTCGTCGTTCGTGCACCTGGCGAGCCTGCCGATTGCCCTGCTCAAGCTGGACAAGAGTTTCGTCAGCGGTATGCACCTGCGCCCCGAGCAGTGTCGGCTGGTCAACGCGATGATCAACCTGGCGCGCAATCTGGGCCTGGAAGTGGTGGCCGAGGGGGTGGAGAGCGAAGAAGACCTCGACCTGTTACAGCAGTTTGGCTGCGACCAGGTGCAGGGCTATCTGATCAGCAAGGCGCTGCCTTTGCGCGAGCTAGAGGACTTTCTTGCCCAGCGCCGGACTCAGGCTCCGGCGCGCGTGGTGGCGTTGCATTAGCGATTTGCGCCTGTTTTCCCCGCGACTGCGCTCGAGATCAATGTGGTCAGAGACATTGATCTGAACATTGATCCTCTAAAATCAATCACACTGACCCCATTGATCCTGGCCCGTTTTATGCTGCTTTGATGGCGTACTGGCGTACTGGCGTACTGGCGTACTGGCGTACCAGATAGCTGTTGCCTCGTAACCTGCAGGGTGGTTCAGTACGGCGCTAACCAATAAGGCTTGCAGACCCGCCGGATGTGCGGGGACTGACTAGTCAGGAATCTTTGCCTTGTGGACAGCCCGTCATGAATGGACTGCGTGCGTTGTGTTTGTCGTTTTTGTTGTTGCCGCTGGGCGTGGTGGCGCAGACCCTGCGGCTGGTGGCTGACCCCTGGCCGCCGTTCACTGACCAGACCCTGCTGAATAACGGTGTGGCTGCCGATCTGGTGAGCAGTGCGCTGGGCCGTGCCGGTTATGCCACTACCTATGCGCAGGTGCCCTGGGCGCGGGCGCTGCGTGGCTTGCAGCGCAGCGACTACGATGTGCTGATCAATGCCTGGTTTACTGATGAGCGTGCCAGCGTCGGTTATTTTTCCCAGCCTTACCTGGTCAACCGCATCCGCTTGCTGCGCCGCAAGGGCAGCGCCATTCGGTTCGAACAATTGTCCGATCTGTACCCCCAGCGCATCGCGGTGGTGCGTGGTTACGCTTATTCCAGCGCGTTCGACAGCGATCCGCTGCTGCACAAGGTGGGGGTCGGCAGTTTCGAGAGCGCTGCGCGTATGCTGCAGGCCAAGCGGGTCGAGTTGACCCTGGAGGACGAGTTCGTCGCGCGTTATCACTTCGACCGCGAGCTGAGCGGTATCCGTGATGAGCTGGAGTTTCTCGAACGGCCGTTGAGCGAGAACGGCCTGCATATCCTGATCAGCCGCAGCCATCCGCAGCATCAAGCGATCGCCGAGGCGTTCAACCAGGCCATAGTCGCCATGCACGCCGATGGCAGCTATGCGGCGATTCTCCAGCGCCATGGGCTTTGAGCGAGGATCTTCCGCCCTCCAGGCCGAGGGTGGCGGGTTGCCCCCGCCCTACGCCTGCGCATTGATCGGGCGACCGGTCTTGGCGAGCTAGAGCGTCAGGGTCAGGCGCCGGAGCAGGGCGCCGGGCAGCAGGGTCGAGCCGTTGTGGCGCTGGTAATAGGTGCTGGTGGACAGGCTCAGCTCGCGTTCGCGGGTCAGCGCTTCGAGCTGGCTGCCGAGCAGGTCGTAGAGGCTGTCGTCGAAGCGCATGCTGGTGAGTGGCGCCTGCAGCTTGCCGTCCTCCACCCAAAAGGTGGCGAAGCGGGTCATGCCGGTCAGGCGCCCGGCCGGGCGGTCGGAGTAGTTGAGGTACCAGAGGTTGCCGATGTACAGGCCCGTGCCGAGGCGGGCGAGGATCTCGTCCTGCTCCAGGCTGCCAGCGGCCATGGCCAGCGCCTGCGGGCTTTCCCAGGGGCTGGCGCCGTTGGCCGGCAGGCCGTATTCGGCGGCGCTGCGAGAGCTGACCAGTTGCTCGCCGGGCTGGCCGGCCTGGATCAGGCTGAGGTCGCGGCGCGGGTAGCCTTCGCTGGAAAACGCCGGGGTCAGCGAGCCCGCGACCTGCTCGTGCAGGTTTAGCAGCGGGCTGAGGCTGGCGGCGCCGGCATGCAGGCGTTGCAGCGGGCTGTCCTTGTCGGCCAGGGCCTGGGCGGAAAAGCCGCCCCAACTCATCAGTTCGAGAATTTCCTGCAGGGCGGCGGGCGCCAGGTAGGCGCGGTAACTGCCGGGCGCCAGGGTTCGCACTGGTTGGCCCAGATAGCTCAGTTGCTCGCGCGCCTGCTGCATGCGCCGGGCGAAGGCGTCGGCCTGCCAGGTCTGTCCGGCGTACTGCGCCTTGAGCGCCTGGCCGTTGGCGTGGAACAGGCTCCAGTCGAAGTTGAAGCTGCTCGCCTGGTGCCAACCGAAGGCGCCGCTGGAGCTGGCGAAGCCGCGGCTGATCGGGCCGGCGGCGTAGAAGCCGACCAGATCCAGGCCCTGCGCGGCCTGGCCGATCTGCTCGACCACGGCGGCGCTGTCCGGCAGCGCTTCGAGTTGCAGCACATGGCTGTGCCAGGCCTCGAGGTTGAGCTGCAGGTAAGGGTCGGCTGGCAGCAGCGGCAGGGTCTGACGCAGGTGCTGCAGGGCGTCGGCCAGGCGCTGGCGGTCATCCGGTGCCGCGCCGCTGAGGGTGACTTGCAGCTCGGCATGGCGGCCGTCGCGGATCAGCTGCAGGGTCAAGCTGGCCTGCTGTACATGGCCGGCCTGGCGTACCTTGCCCTGGTTGAAGCGGATGAATTCGGAGGATTCGGCGCTGTAGCTGAGGCTGAATGCTTCGTCTGCGTTTAGCGCGCCACGCAGCCATTCGGTCAGCGCTGCAAATTGGTTCAGGTTGTTCATCAGGCGGCTCCGCCGAATACGTCGACCTGGCTGAATACGCAGGCCGGGGTGGCGTGGCCGACGCGGACCACCTGGTTGGGCTCGCCCTTGCCGCAGTGTGCGGTGCCGAGCACCTCGCGGGTGCTGGCGTCGCCGACGGCCGCGAGCGAGCCCCAGAACTGGCTGGAGATGCCGCGGTAGTTGGGGTTCTTGACCACGCCGCGCAGCTGGCCGTGCTCGATCAGCTGGCCCCATTCGCAGCCGAACTGGAACTTGTTGCGTGCGTCATCGATCGACCAGGAACGGTTGCTGGCCATCAGGATGCCGTGCTCGATGCCGCCGATCAGTTGCTCAAGATTCTGTTCGCCTGGTTCGATATTGAGGTTGGCCATGCGGTCGATCGGTGGCCGGTTCCAGTTGCAGGCGCGGCTGTTGGCTACGCCCGGCAGGCCGCTGCGCCACTGCGACAGGGCGCCGCCGAGGGGCCGCAGCAGCAGGCCGTCGCGGATCAGGTGCTCGCGGCGCGCCGGGCTGCCGTCGTCGTCATGGGCGTAGCTGGCCAGCTCCTCGGGGATGTGTGGGTCGAAGGTCACGTTGAGCAGGCTGGAACCGTATTGTAGGTTGCCGAAGTCGCTGGCCTTGACGAAGCTGGTGCCGGCGAAGTT
This sequence comes from Pseudomonas paeninsulae, assembly GCF_035621475.1. Classification (NCBI taxonomy): domain Bacteria; kingdom Pseudomonadati; phylum Pseudomonadota; class Gammaproteobacteria; order Pseudomonadales; family Pseudomonadaceae; genus Pseudomonas; species Pseudomonas paeninsulae. Next base: position 4,836,168 of record NZ_CP141799.1, on the reverse strand, counting down.
GCGCTCGTCGCCGAGGATGCGGTCCAGCTCCAGCGGGTGGCCGATGGATTCGTGCAGCTGCAGGATCATCTGGTCCGGCATCAACAACAGGTCACGCGGGCCGCTCGGGGCGTTGGCCGCGAGCAGCAGTTGCAGCGCCTGGTCGGCGACCTGCGGCGCGGCGCCGATCAGGCCCAGGCGCTCGATCACTTCGGCGCCGCCCTGCTGGCCGAGGTGGGCGCCGCCGAGGTTGCGGGTCTGGCTGTCCTGGCCGTCGTAGGCGGTGACGCTGAGGTGCGGGTAGACGAAGCGCTGGGTCTGGTGCAACTCGGCGCCGCTGTTGTTGAGGTAGAGCTGGGTGCTGCTGGTCAGGTCGAGGCCGACCCGCCAGTTAACCAGGCGCGGATCGCTGGGCACGGCGGCGGACTCGGCGGCGAGCAGTTGGTAGCAGGCGGCGAGCGAGGGGAAATCGTCCTCCAGCCCGGGCGAGCGGTACTCGCCGCGTTCGCTAGAGGGCGCCAGTGCGCGCAGGTCGAGCAAGGCCTGCGGAGCGATCCGCCGGGCCAGTGCAGTGGCGCGGTCCAGCGCGGCCTGCAGGCCCTGGCGGGACAGGTCGCTGGTCGCCGCGTAGGCCTCGACCCCGGCCACCCGCACGCTGAGCATCGCACCTTGATCACGGCTGAAGCGCGGCGGCTCGGCCACCTGCTTGCGCATCGCCAGCTGCTGCTGGTCTTCGCCGACATAGCGCAGCGACCAGTATTCGGCGTCACTGTGCAGGGCGGCGAAGTGCTGCTTGAGTGTGGCGAAAGCCTCGAACATGCGGCGGCTCCTGGGCTGGGGCGCCCGCGGCAAGGGGCGTCAGGCGGATGCCGGCGAGCGCCGACGGGAAAGGTCATGATTGCCCAAGGGGCGGGGTGGCGACAAGCGCGTGGGCGGGGTACTGGATAACTGGACCCGGGAGCCAGGACAAACGGATCGCCCCGAGGTCGGGCCTCCTACAGGTCCGCGGGTATCGCCAGGCTCTTGTAGGAGGCGCGCCCCGCGGCGAATGCAGGCCGCAGGGCTGCTGCTCTGGGTCCGGGAGCGGGCAAACGCATCGCCCCGGGGTCGGGCTTCCTACAGGTGCGCGGGTATCGCCAGGCTTTGGTAGGAGGCGCGCCCCGCGGCGAATGCAGGCCGCAGGGCTGCCATCAAGGCCAAAGGTGTCGCCACGGCGGGCCGTGGCGAGGGCCTTACAGCGAGCGGACGCGCAGGGTGCGGCCTTTGATCTTGCCTTCGCTTAGGCGTTTCAAGGCCTGCTGGGCCATGCTGCGCTCGACCGCGACATACGCCTGGAAGTCGAAGATGGCGATCTTGCCGACCTGGCTGCCGGGGATGCCGGCATCGCCAGTGAGGGCGCCGAGGATGTCGCCGGGGCGGACCTTGTCCTTGCGCCCACCGCTGATGCACAGGGTGATCATCGGCGGTTGCAGGGGTTCGCCGGCCTTGGCCTTGAGGCTGTTCAGCGGGTGCCAGTTGAGCGGGCTTTTCTGCAGGGTCTCGATGGCCTGGGCGCGATGGCCTTCGGCGGGCGCGACCAGGCTCATGGCCATGCCTTTCTCGCCCGCGCGGCCGGTACGGCCGACGCGGTGGATGTGGATTTCCGAATCACGCGCCAGTTCGACGTTGATCACCATGTCCAGGGCGTCGATGTCCAGGCCGCGTGCGGCCACATCGGTGGCCACCAGTACCGACAGGCTGCGGTTGGCGAACATCGCCAGCACCTGGTCGCGGTCGCGCTGTTCTAGGTCGCCATTCAGGGCCGCGGCGGAAATGCCGTTGGCGCTCAGGTGGTCGACCACTTCCTGGCACTGCTGCTTGGTGAAGCAGAAGGCCACACAGGACTCGGGCCGGAAGCTGGCGAGCAGCTTGACCACCGCGTCCATGCGCTCTTCGGGGGAAATCTCGTAGAAGCGCTGTTCGATCTGCGCGTCGTCGTGCATCGCCTCGGCCTTGACCTGCTGCGGGTTGCGCATGAAGGCGGCGGACAACTGCTTGATGCTCGACGGGTAGGTGGCGGAGAACAGCAGGGTCTGCCGTTTGCTCGGGGTCTGGCCGATGATATCGGCGATGCTGTCGTAGAAACCCATGTCGAGCATGCGGTCGGCTTCGTCGAGCACCAGGGTGTTGAGGCCGTCGAGCTTCAACGTGCCCTTGGCCAGGTGCTGCTGGATGCGTCCGGGGGTACCGACGATGATCTGCGCGCCATGCTCCAGCGAGCCGATCTGCGGGCCGAAGGGCACGCCGCCACACAGGGTCAGGACCTTGATGTTGTCGGCGCCACGGGCCAGGCGGCGGATTTCCTTGGCCACCTGGTCAGCCAGTTCGCGGGTCGGACAGATGACCAGCGCCTGGCAGCCGAAGTAACGCGGATTCAGCGGATTGAGCAGGCCGACGCCGAAGGCCGCGGTCTTGCCGCTGCCGGTCTTGGCCTGGGCGATCAAGTCCATGCCCTTGAGCATCACCGGCAGGCTCTGCGCTTGAATCGGCGTCATCTCGGTGTAACCGAGCGACTCGAGGTTCGCCAGCATGGCGGCGGACAGCGGCAGTGAGGAGAATGCGGTGTTGGTCACGGTTCAGGCCTGCAAATCGAAATGGCGCGCAGTGTAGCAGGCGCGGGCGCTGGCGTTACTGCTGGTGCGACCGGGGGGCATCGCCGCAACGCCCTTGGCTCCGACTAATGGCCTCGAGCAATCCGTGATTCGTTGGGTGCCACTCGCCGCAGGTAGTGCACCGTGGATAATCGGCGCGGCGCAAAAACTGGCGGGCTGTCGCTTCGCTCCGAGGCCGCCCTACGCCCGGACCGGCCCGGCCCGCTGGCTGGCTGGGGCTGGTGAGAGCCGCGAACTGTAGGGTGCCAATCGCCGCAGGCAGTGCACCGTAGATCACCGGTACGCCACACATTCGGCGGGCTGTCGCTTCGCTCCGAGCGGATCGCGGCCCGGATCGCCCCACGCTTTGCATGGGTCGCCGGTGCTCGGCTTTTTCACCGCCGCTGAGTGCAGGGGGAGGAGGAAAATAGCTGCGCGATGCCACTCTGCCACTGTCGTGGATGGCTTATGCTTACGGCGTCCTCCCATAGTCACCAGGGTCGCCGCCGTGCTTAAGCGCATTTCCGTCACCGAGTTGCTTGAGGGTATGTACATCCATGAGCTGTGCGGTTCATGGATGGAGCATCCGTTCTGGAAGACCCAATTTCTCCTGAGCAACCCCAAGGACCTGCAGCGTATCCGCGACAGTGGTATCCGCGAGCTGTGGATCGACACCAGCAAGGGGCTGGATATGTCGAGCGGGCAGACGCTCGAACAGGTGGAGGAGGAAACTGCGGCGGTGTTGCAGGTCGCCGCGCCGCGGGTGGAGCGCAGGCGGACCGATCTGGATGAGGAAATCGGCCGTGCCGCCAAGCTCTGCGACAGTGCCAAGGCTGCGGTGGTGCAGATGTTCGGCGATGCCCGCATGGGCCTGGCGATTGACGTTGGCCATGTGACCGAGTTGGTCGATGAAATCTCCGCCTCGATAATGCGTCAGCCGAGTGCCCTGATCAGCCTCGCGCGTCTCAAACACGCCAATGAATACACCTATATGCACTCGGTCGCGGTCTGCGCGCTGATGATCGCCCTGGCGCGGCAGCTCGACCTGGACGAGGCTCAGGTGCGCGAGGCGGGCATGGCCGGACTGCTGCATGACATCGGCAAGATGCGCATACCGTCGGCGCTGCTGAATAAGCCGAGCAAATTGAGCGACAGCGAGTTTGTCACGATGCGCAGCCATCCCACGGAGGGCGCGCGGATTCTGCTCGACAGCCGGCAGGTCAGCGCGCAGGTGTTGGGTGTGTGCCTGCATCACCATGAAAAGGTCGATGGCAGTGGCTACCCGCATCATCTGGTCGGTGAGCAGATCAGCCTGTTTGCCCGGATGGGTGCGGTCTGCGATGTCTATGACGCGATCACCTCAAACCGTCCGTACAAGGCTGGGTGGGGGCCGGCTGAGTCGATCCACAAGATGGCGGAGTGGAGCAAGGGGCATTTCGATGAGCAGGTGTTCCAGTCGTTTGTCCGGGCCGTCGGTATCTACCCGACCGGTTCGCTGGTGCGCCTGCAGAGTGGCCGTCTCGGGGTGGTGCTGGAGCAGCACGCTACTTCGCTGTTGATGCCCAGGGTCAAGGTGTTCTTCTCGGCCACCTCGAAGGCCCCGATTGCCCAGGAAGTAATCGACCTGGCCGACTGGGTCGGCCGCGACAAGATCGTCAGCCGCGAATCCGCCGCCGATTGGGGTTTTCGCCACCTGGATGAGTTGTGGACGGGCATGCCCGCCAGATAACTGGCGCGCCGCAAACCGACATCCGGTCGAACCATCCGCCGCTGAGCCGGTCGGAGTTCCTGACGTTTTTACGGAGCACTGACAGGTTATGAAGATTGTTGCTGCACTCTTGGTCTTGGTCGCTTTACCGGCGATGGCCAATCAGCCGGCGCTCTACGGGCGCTACGAATACATTGAGTTGCCGCAAGTCGGCCAAACCCTGAAAGCCAAGATGGACACCGGCGCGGTGACTGCCTCGCTGTCGGCCAAGGACATCGAGCAGTTCCGGCGTGGTGGCCAGGAGTGGGTGCGTTTTCGCCTGGCCACTGCGAGTGCCGACGACACCCAGTTCGAGCAGCCCCTGACCCGCATCAGCGAAATCAAGAGCCGTGCCGAAGAGCAAGGTGCCGCCAGCACCCCTGCGGTGGCCAAGCGTCCGGTGGTCGATATGCAGCTCTGCCTGGGTAACCAATTGCGCACCGTTGAGGTCAACCTCACCGACCGCAGCCACTTCGATTATCCGTTGCTGATCGGCACCAGCGCCTTGCGTGATTTCGGCGTGGCGATCAATCCGGCGCAGCGCTATACCGCCAATCAGCCGCAGTGCTGAAAGGTTATTGACCTAGGCGGCACGCAGCCGTCCGCGCTGCTTGCCTGACCTGAGGGCTTGTGAAAAGACGCTCGCTACGGCGCTCGAAATTTTCACAAGCGCTGACTCGAGTCGCCCGGCGTAATTCTTGCTTGATGATGTTCTTTGCCGCACCTTTCGCCAGGTGTGGGTGGACTCGTTGAGGTGTCGTTATGACTGGAGTACTCAAGCCGGGTATACGCGTATTGGAGCGTTTCAGCTTCGCGCGTAAATTTCAGCTGCTGTTTGTATTGTTCGCCCTGCCGCTGGGTTATGCGTTGTGGGTGATCTCTAGCGATCATCTGGCCCGCCTGACGCTGATCGACCATGAGCTGGAGGGCGTGCACGGGGTACAGGCCCTGGGCGCAGTGCAGCGTGAGATTATCGCCCAGCGCACCTTGTTGGCGCGCTGGAAGGGCACCGACCAGCCGGCCAAGGCGCTGCTGCAACAACGCGCGGGCGGCCTCGACCAAGCGCTGGAGCAGGCCGCTACGCAGCTGGCGAGTGTTCCGTCGAGCGCCCAGGCGCGTGAGCAATTGGCTGCGCTGCAAGCGCTGCGCGCCGAGCTGAGTGTGGCGGTGTTGGGCGCGATGGCGCTACCGGATGCCCTGGAGCGTTACCAAAAGACCCTGTTGCAACTGATGGCGCTGCGCGAGCAGGTGGCCACCGACAGCGGTTTGATTCTCGATCCGCACCTCGACACCTACCTGATGATGGAGCAGCTGACCTTCACTCTGCCGCGCTTGCAGGAAAGCCTCGGCAGCTTCGCCAGCCAGGGTTATGGGGCGGTGTTCTCGGAGCATTTCACCCTGCAAAGCCGGGTCAAGATCCGCGATTTGCGCCGCACTCTGGACGAGTCGCGCGGCCAGTTGATCAAGGCGCGTGCGACTCTCGGTCAGGAGGCGTCGCAGTCGATGGGTGATTTGCAGGCGTCATTCGTCGCGGCCGAGCAAGGTTTCGACACGTTTCTCCTCGAGATCGACCGCGATATGTTCGAGGCCAGCCCGATGACCTTGAGTCCGCAGCAGTTCATCGAACGCGTCGATACTTTGCAGGCTCAGCTGACCGGCCTGCAGCAGGCGTTGTACCAGCAGTTCGCCCAGAGCCTGGGCGATTACCGGCAACAGGCGCAGCGCGACATGTGGCAGGTGATCGCCGTATTCGGCGTGCTAACCCTGTTGGCGCTCTATGTGCTGTTCTGCCTGAATGCCTCGATTCGGCGCAGTACCGCCGGCATCATCGCTGCCGCGCAGGGCCTGCGTGACGGCGACTTGCGCGTGCACATGCAGGTGCATGGCGAGGATGATCTGGCGAGCATCGCCACCGCGCTGAATGCCGCGGTCGCCCAGTTGCGTGGTTCGCTGCAGGGCGTCGATCAGGAAAGCCAGAGCCTCGGCGGCACCGTGCAGTTGCTCAGCAGTCAGGCGCAGAGCGCGCTGGCGGCAGTGGAACAGCAGCAGGGGCAGATGAGCCAGATCGCCACCGCCGCCACGCAGATGGCGGCCACCGCGCAAAGCGTTGCGCAGAGCTGTGAGGAGGCCGCGGTGGAAGCCGGGCAGACCCGTGAAATCGCCAACCAGAGCAACCAGCGCAGCGTGCGTACCAGCGCCAGCATGCGTCAACTCAGCAGCCGCCTGGGCGACAGTGCCGCGAGCCTGCAGCAGCTGCGCGTGCAGACCGAGCAGATCACCCGGGTGGTCGATGTGATCAAGGGCATCGCCGAGCAGACCAATCTGCTGGCGCTCAACGCGGCCATCGAGGCGGCACGTGCCGGCGAGCAGGGCCGCGGCTTCGCCGTGGTCGCCGACGAGGTGCGCTCGCTGTCGCAACGTACGCAGAACTCCACTGCGGAGATCGCCCAGACCGTTGCCGATCTGCACCGGGTAGTTGGCCAGTCGGTCAGCCAGATGGAGGAGGCCGTGCAGCAGGCCGAGGGCGATGTCGGCAGCGTGCTGGCCATGGGCGAGGATCTGGCCGGGATCGTCGAGTCGGTGCAGCGGGTCAGCGACCGCCTGGCGCAGATCGCCACCGCCGCCGAACAACAGGCGGCCACCGCGGACGAGGTCAGCGGCAATATCCAGCAGGTCGATCAAGGCGCCAGCGCCATGCTCGACGGCGCGCAGGCGGTGAGCGAAGCGGCCGAGCAGCTGCGTCGCGGCAGCCAGGTGCTGGCGCAGAACACGGGGCGCTTCCAGTTGGATTGACGCGTCGCTGCGAAGGCTTTGCTGTGGGAGGGGCTTCAGCCGCGAGCGGGACCTGATGGCGGGGTTGGCTTTGTCGGCTTGCGCCGATCGCGGCTAAAGCGGAGCGCCGCCCGGCCCCTCCCACGGTTGCGCGCGACTGCGCCGCACCTTGACGCTGCGCCCGCCCTGTCGCAGGCTGCCGGCCGTGACCGCCCGTGTGCAGGACGCCCATGCCGTACATTCTGATCGTCGAAGATGAAGCCGCGATTGCCGACACCCTGGTTTATGCCCTGCAGGCCGAGGGTTTCACCACGTGCTGGTTGGGCCTGGGTGGCGTGGCGCTGGAGCGGTTGGCGGGCGAGCCGTTCGACCTGGTGATTCTCGATGTCGGCCTGCCGGATATCGGTGGTTTCGAAGTCTGCAAGCGCCTGCGTCGTTTCTCCGAGGTGCCGGTGATCTTCCTCACCGCCCGTAGCGAGGAGATCGACCGGGTGGTGGGTCTTGAGATCGGCGCCGACGATTATGTGGTCAAGCCATTCAGCCCGCGTGAAGTGGCGGCGCGGGTCAAGGCCATTCTCAAGCGCACGGCTCCGCGTGAGTCTGCCGCGCCTGCGGCGAGTGGCCCTTTTCAGGTGGACAGCGAACGGGTACAGATCCACTACCACGGTCAGCTACTGAGCCTGACGCGCCACGAATTCCGCTTGCTACAGAACCTGCTGGCGCAGCCCGAACGGGTGTTCTCCCGCGAGCAGTTGCTCGACGGTCTGGGGGTGGCCGCTGATGTGGGTTACGAGCGCAGCATCGACAGCCATGTCAAAAGCCTGCGTGCCAAGCTGCGCCAGGTGGCCGCCGAAGCCGAGCCGATCCAGACCCATCGCGGCCTGGGTTATAGCTACTCGCCGAGGCACGCCTGATGCCATTGGGAGTGCGTATCTTCCTGGTCTATTTCCTCTTCGTCGGCCTCGCTGGCTGGTTTGTACTGAGCACGGTGATGGACGAAATCCGCCCCGGCGTGCGTCAGTCCACCGAGGAAACCCTGGTGGACACCGCCAACCTGCTGGCGGAAATCCTCCGCGACGAGGTCAAGGCCGGCAGCCTGCAGCAGGGCCGCCTGCCCGCCATGCTCCAGGCCTACGGCCAGCGCCAGCCGCAGGCGAGTATCTGGGGCGTGACGAAAACCCAGGTCAACCACCGCATCTATGTCACCGACGCCAAGGGCATGGTTCTGCTCGACTCCACGGGGGCGGCAGTGGGCCAGGACTATTCGCGCTGGAACGATGTGCTGCTGACCCTGCGCGGCGAATACGGCGCGCGCTCGACCAAGGAAGACCCGCACGACCCCGACTCATCGGTGATGTACGTGGCGGCGCCGATCATGGATGGCGCGCGGATCATCGGCGTGGTCTCGGTGGCCAAGCCCAACCGCACCCTGCAGCCCTATATCGAACGTTCCGAGCAGCGTCTGGCCTGGCTCGGCGGCGGCCTGATAGTGCTGGGGCTGTTGATCGGCGCACTGCTGTCCTGGTGGCTCAGCGTCGCGCTGGGCAAACTGACCCGCTATGCCCAGGCCGTTAGCGCCGGGCAGCGGGCCGAGTTACCCAGCGTGCGCGGTGGTGAGCTGGGGCAACTGGCGCAGGCCATCGAACGTATGCGCACCGAGCTGGAAGGCAAGGCCTATGTCGAACGCTATGTGCACACCCTGACCCACGAATTGAAAAGCCCCCTGGCGGCCATCCGCGGCGCCGCCGAGCTGCTCGACGGCGAGATGCCGAGCGAGCAGCGTCAGCGCTTCGTGGCCAATATCGGGCAGGAAAGCGCGCGCATCCAGCAGCTGATCGAACGCCTGTTGCACCTGGCCCAGGTGGAGCAACGCCAGGGCCTGGAAGAGCAGGTGGCGGTGCCGCTGCACGCGCTGGTCGAATCCCTGCTGCAGGCGCAGATGGCGCGTATCGAGGCGGCGGGCTTGCGCATCGACAACCTGATTGATGCCGAGTTGTGTGCCCGCGGCGAGGCCTTCCTGCTGCGCCAGGCCCTGGCCAACCTGCTCGACAACGCCCTCGATTTCACCCCGCCCGTTGGGTTGATCCGCTTCAGCGCCCAGGCGCAGGGCGAGCAGCTCGAACTGCGGCTATTCAACCAGGGCGAAGCGATTCCCGACTACGCCCTGGCACGCCTGTGCGAACGCTTCTACTCCCTGCCGCGCCCCGACAGCGGACGCAAGAGCACCGGCCTGGGCCTGAACTTCGTACAAGAGGTGATGCAGCTGCATGGCGGCGAGCTGCAGGTGGGCAATGTCGAGGGCGGGGTGCAGGTGCGCCTGGTCGTTAGCCGCGCGTAGCCGCCCGTGGATCCTGGGTCCATATGCAAGGTCTGCGCTGGTGGATGAACAAGGCGTCATCCACACGACCCAGCGCCCATAGCCCGAATAGCCTTGGCGCCATCCGCGGCAACGCTGGCGGTCAGGGCCGGGCTCGCGGATTTCATTCGAACTACGGGACTGGCGGGGCGGTGGACCAGGCTTCGCCAGCACTCAGCCGCTTGCGCATAAACGCCGCGCTCGCCGGGCAAAGCCCGCTGAACTGCCGGGTCGCGGCAATCGCCGGGGGGGCCGTTGCGCGATCACTCAGGCGGTAGCCGCGTTGGGCAAAGAAGACCTCGGCCGTAGTAGTGAGCAAGTAGATGGCTTGCACGCCGTGGGTCGCCGCCTGCCGTTCGGCATAGGCCAGCAACTCGGCGCCGAGACCCTGGCCGCGCGCGGAGTCGGCCACAGCGAGGGAGCGCAACAGTGCATCCGCGCCATGCATCTGCAGGCCCACCAGCCCGACGAGACGGCCGTCAGCCTGGCAACCAAACAGACGCAGGTTGTTCGCGGCGTCCTGCAGGTCGTCGCTGGGCAGCTGGCAGGCAGCAAGCAACTGCTGCACCTGATGGCTGAGCGCAACGGCTTGAATCGTGGCTTTCATAGGCGCAGCTGCCTGTCAGGCCGCATACATCACCTCCTCCCTTTCCTGCGGACTGAGCACCTTGGGCGTGACCAGGGGCGTGTTGGAGCCGGGGATAAAGAACGGCGTGCGCTTGTAGCTGCCATCCAGGCGCGCCTTGAGCAGCATGCTGGCAATGCGCACCATGGCGGCCGGCAAGCCAAAGGCTTTGGGCTTGGGTTTGCCCTGGGCGGACCGGGTCTTCAGCTGCATGCGGATTGGCCCGAAGGCCTCGTCCAGCGAAACCGGCGCGGACTCCAGGCAGTTATGCACCAGGCCCACGAAGGACAGCTTGTAGTTGGCCAGGGTGTTGCCGATGGGGGTATTGCAACAGCTGGCATACCAGCGCAGCAGGCCGTTCGGCGTGAGGCGCATGCAGGCCAGGTGCTCGATGCCATCGGTAAAGCTGACGTGCTTCGGTGTGGTTTGAATAATATCGGTGCCGCCGTTGCGATCGAGTATCTGCTCTGCGCGGCGCAAGTAGCGGGCAAAGGCCTGGCAATCCGTGCAATAACAGAGGCCGCGATTCTCTTTGTGGGTGCGGGCGAGGGTGCCTTTGAACTTGCCGCAACTACAGCGTATTGGCTGAGTCATGGGGGGCTCCATGAGGGGTTGGCTGGTCGATGATCGGTATAGCAGTTGTATGTCTTGGCCGCCGCCGTCGTTTTCAACGACCTGTCAGGTTGCGAGCGAACGTAGCTCGCCTGTCCATCGCGCAGACTCTTTTGCCGCGATCACCAGATAACTGCCTGGGCCTGGCGCCTCGACCACCAGCTTGCCGCCGGGTGCCCAAATCGCGCTTCTACCGGCCGCCAGGTAGCGCCCGGACGTGCCGCCGTGATTGGCCATAAGCGTGGTCATGGCGTAACTGGCGGCATAGCGGCTGAGGTTGGCGGAATCCAACGGATAGCCTTTCTGCGACACCAGCACACCGGCCAGATACAGGGATGCACCCGTGGCGGCGGCGTTTTGCGCGTGCTGCGCGTGGGTGGTGTCGGCGCAGATTGCCAGAGTGAACGACTCACCTGCCAGGTTATGGCGCTTGGCGCCGCGCTCGCCCTGAGTCGCAAAGGGCGCTTCGCTGGGATCCAGGTACTGCTTGCAATAGCGGCTGGTGCGGCCATCCGGGAAGAATGTGATAGCGCCGATATAGGGGCGCGCTGTGGTGCTTGGCAGCGCAGCGCCAAGCACCACAGTCATCGCCCTTGCGCGAACCAGTTGGCGAATGGGGGCCAGCACTTCATCCTCAGGCTGAACCGTGCGACTGCCCAGCAGTGGCAGCTCATAACCGCTGAGCGACAGCTCGGGGAATACCAGAAGGTCGACGCCGGCTGCGCTGGCCGCCGCAATAAAGCTGCAGTGGATGGCGACATTGGCGGCGAGGTCACCGGGGACGGACAAGGACTGCGCCGCAGCGATTCGCATGGATGGCATGTCATTTTCCAGGGTTGGTCGGGGTGGCTCTGAAGTTGGATGGGGAGGCTGCATGGTTGCCATCTCGGTTCGCTTGGCGGCGCTCGGGCTCGGCCTGATGGAGAAAGCGGGTGTAGATATCCCGCGGCGGGACAAGCGCCAGCTGCGCCATGATCCGCCCCACTGCGCCGCGGTGGTAGCCGCCGTGGCTGATGATATGCGCCAGCATCTCCTCGCGGCTCATGCAGCCGGCATCGCCGTCGACAAAGCCGAAGGCGATACGCTCGCGCAACTGTTCGGCGCTTAATCCCTCCACATAGCCCAGATACCAGCGGTCGGTGGCCTGCACCGCCTGGTAGAGCGCTTCCAGCGTGGGCGTTTCTTGGGTGTTGGTGGCGCTGTAGCCGTGGCTGATGCCTTGCAGGTTGGCGACAAAGATTTGTTCGACCACATGGATGTGATTGAGGATGCGCAGGGCGGCGTGCAACTCCGCTGGGTGGGCGACTGGATCAAGGCGCAGCAACTCGCTGAAGAGTTCCTGATTGGCCCAGGCTTTGTACTGCAGTAATGAGGTTAACAGGCTGGCGCTGCTCATAGATGGCCTTCAATACGCGGATGGTCTAACGGGTGGTGTATGCCTTACGGCTCGGCAGATGGATAGTGCTGTGTGGTTTGGAAGTGGCGCGCATACTGGCGCTTCAATAACCCATCAGGAGATAACCATGAACCTTGCCCTTACCCCGCTGATTTCGCTGATCGCCGGTATCCTGATTCTGCTGGTGCCGCGTTTGCTGAATTACATCGTGGCGATTTATCTGATCGTGATTGGCCTGGTCGGCATATTCGGCACGGGCAATTTCAATCTGCGTTTTTAAGCAGCGTGCGGCTGTCCGGGTCTATGGCCTTGAGCACCAGATAGAGCAGCGGGCCGACAGAGACAAACAGCGCAGTCAGGGCAAAGAACGGCAGCAGGTAGGCCAGTGACTTGCCCCGTGCACGGCCATCGCGGTACATCCAGATGCAGGCCAGGGCAGCGAGTATGTAGAGGTCGATCACCACTTGGGCGGTGTCGGCGCTGGACAGCAATTGCATAGCAAATTGCAGCAGCGACTGCTGCGCATGCAGCATCACATAGAGGGTGTAGGCGCTAAACGCCAGCAGGGTGATCAGGGGCAGTGCGAGTTTTTTCATGGCGCCGTCCTTGGGTTCTGTGAGGTGAATCGCTGTCGCCACTGTGGTGTTACTCGGCAAAGCGCGGTTGGCAACGTATCTCGGATTTCACCGAGTTGGCGATAAAGCATTCCTCATGAGCCTGGTGGTGCATCTGCTCGATCTGTTCGCGCGTGGGCATGCGCTCACCGGAGAAGCTGACCGCAGGGCGTAAGGTCACCTGGGCGATAAACAGCTTACCGGCCTCGTTTGCCTGCATCAGCCCGCTGGCACTGTCACGGTAGTCATCCACGCAAAAGCGGCGCTTGGCGGCGATGGAGAGAAACCACAGCATATGGCAGCTGGCGAGCGCGGCGACAAAGGCTTCCTCGGGGTCGACTGCGCTTTCATCCGACATCGGCAGCGGCACCACATGCGGCGAGGACGAACCCGCGACCTCCAGGCCGCCATCAAAACGCAGCAGATGCTTGCGGCTATAGCGGTTGCCGAGAAAATCCTGTGCACCGCGTTGCCAAATCACCTCGGCGACATACTCAGCCATGGGTATTCTCCTGATGTTGTTGGGTCACTAGAAAGCAGTGGCTGTCGGTCAGACTGACTGGTGGAGTTACCACCAGCCGTTATCGTCAAGCAGCATCTTCTTGTAGTAATCGACATTGGCGCGCGTGACGAATATCGCACCCACGCCATAGCCGAGGGCGTTGGCGATCTTGCCGTAACCTAGGAAATCCAGGCCCACCCCCAAGGCGATTACGACGGCCGCGCAGGCCAGGAAAAGTGTCAGGCCCTTTTTCCACATGCCCTTGATGGCGTAGTAGATAGGGCCGAACAGGAACGCCAGAAAGTTGAAGCTGAATGCCTTGCGCCGTTCTGCCGCGGGCAGTTCCTTGAGCCTTGGCATCTTGCTGCCGCCGGCATGCTGAATCGCGCTGAAGCGCTGCTTCCATTTATCGGAGATGGGTAGCGCGGCGATCTGCTCGTCGGACACCCGCGATTCTGAATCGGCGACGCTGGCTTGCGGGGTGGCGTAGGGGTTGTACGGGGTCATGGCCTTTCATCCTGAATGGGCGATCAGCGGCACGCTACGCATTTCGCCCATCGCTGTCTATTCGCGCTGCGGTGGGTTGCACAGCATCTCCACGAACTTTCCATCCTCCCTCCATAAAACCACCACCCGCGCTGCCCAGACTCTGCCTACCTAAACCGTATCGGAGAGTTGCACCATGAGCCGCATTCTGGGTTTCAAGCTGGGCGCTATTGCCTTGCTGATTTTGTTATTGCTGGTCCCGTTGTCGATGATCGGCGGGCTGGTTAGCGAGCGGCAGTATCAGCGAGAGGCGGTATTGCAGGACATCGCCCGCAGTTCCAGCTATCGCCAGCAGCTCACCGGGCCTGTCCTGGTCCAGCCCTACACCAAGGTATGGCAGGAGTGGAAAACCCACGCCAAGAGCGGCGAGCGCTATCTGCAAGAGCAGAAGTCCCGTGGGCGGTTGTACTTTCTGCCGGAGCGTTTCGTGTTCAATGGCACGGTCGCCACCGAGCTGCGTGCGCGCGGTATTTATCAGGCGTTGTTGTACCGCAGCGATAACCAGATCAGCGGCGCCTTCAAGCTGCCGGTGCGTCTGGGACTGGGCGATGAGCTGGGCCTGTACCGTTTCGACAAGCCGTTCCTGGCGGTGGGCATCAGCGATATCCGCGGCATCGGCAATGACCTGCAATTGCGTCTGAATGGCACGACCCTGGGCTTTGCTCCGGGCAGTGGCGACAAGCGTTTCGGTGCCGGTGTGCATGCACCTTTGCCGGCGCTGGATAGCCAGGGCGGGCAATTGCTGGAGTTCGCCTTCGACCTCAAGCTGCAGGGTACCGAGCAACTGAGCATCACCCCGGTGGGCCGCGACAGCCGGGTCGAACTGAGCTCCGATTGGCCGCACCCGAGCTTTGTCGGCGAGTACCTGCCGAGTAGCCGCACCGTGAGTGCGGCGGGCTTCAAGGCGCATTGGCAGACCAGCTTTTTCGCCACCAATCTGGAAGAAGCGCTGCAGGATTGTGTGCGCAAGGACAGTTGCCAGGGGCTGGCGGCGCGCAACTTTGGCGTGAGCTTTGTCGACCCGGTGGATCAATACCTGAAGACCGAGCGGGCGATCAAATATGCCCTGTTGTTTATCGGCCTGACCTTCGCCGTGTTCTTTCTGTTCGAAGTGCTCAAGCGCATGGCGGTGCACCCGGTGCAGTACGCCCTGGTGGGCATGGCCCTGGCTTTGTTCTATCTGCTGTTGCTGTCCCTGTCCGAGCACCTGAGCTTTGCCAGCGCCTACGGCATTTCGGCGCTGGCCTGTGTGTCCTTGATCGGTTTCTACATCAGCCATGTGCTGCACAGCTGGCTGCGCGGCGGGGCTTTCGCGGTGTTGCTGGCGGCGCTCTATGGCCTGCTGTTCGCCCTGCTCAGCGCCGAGGACTATGCCCTGCTGATGGGCTCGCTGCTGGTCTTCGGAGTGCTGGGTTGCGTGATGGTGTTGACCCGCAAGTTCGACTGGTACGGCGTCGGTCAAACCCCGCCGTCCAGCCCTGCCAATAGCCTTTGACGGACAGTGGCGCAGCCCTGGCTGCGCCACTCCGGGGAGCCAATCATGATGCGTATATTCGTCCAGTTTTCTGCTTGTCTGGCCCTGGGCCTGGTGGTCGCCGGGCTGATGCTGCTGGGGCTGATGTTCGGCGGTCAGTTCAACCTGATCGACAGCCTGCTGCTGTCAGGTAAACCGTTGGCGCAGTTGAGCCTGATCTTGCTACCCGAGACGTTCTGGAGTGAGCTGACTGGCCTGGCAGACGCCGCGCAGAACCGTGCGCTGCAGTCCTTTCTCAGTCTGTGCGCGGGGCTCGGGCAGGTTGGTCTGCTACTGGCTGGTGGCTTTTTTCGTCTGTGGTACTGGCGATGAGCGGGCATATCGGCCTGCGCGAGGAGGCGCGTGCCGGGCATCTGCTGGCGCGGCGGATCGCCCGGTTATTTGCCCCGGCGCAGGGCCACGCGCCGGTGGATGGGGGCAGTCGCAAAGATTGCAGGAGCCAGCAAGGATCAGGTGTCCCCCGGGCTTTTATCAAACAACCCGTATGTCTTTGATTTTATGGCTTATGGCGCTTTGTGTAGGCGCGGATTTATCCGCGAAAACGCTCGAATGAGCAAAAGCTTGAGCGTGAACAGAGTCTCTACAGGAGCCCACAGGCCGACAGGCGCGATTGCCGCCTCCAGTTTGCTGCGCGACAGCGCAGCGTCGCAGGCGCTGGAACTCTTCCTACGCAGGTTGATGTCAGTCCGGCGGCTGGGTGGCCTGCATCGATGGCCGCTGGCTGATCTCGGCATACCAGCCGGCCAGTTGCGGGAAGCGTTCACGCCAGCCCAGTTGCGCCTGGCGGAAATCCAGGTAGCCGAGGGCGCAGGCGACGCCGATCGCGGCGATATCGAAGTGACAGGCCAGCTCGGCAATGGCCTCATCTTCGAACTGTTGCAGGGCGCGCTCGATCTTCGCCTGCTGGCCTTGCTGCCATTGTTCCCAGCGCTTGTCCGCTGGCCGCAAAAAGCTCTCGTAGCGGATCAGCACGGCCGCGTCGAGGATCGCGTCGGCCAGGGAGGCCAGGGTCAGGCGCCGCCAGCGCGAAGGTCCCTGTAGCGGGATCAGCGGGTCACCGACATGTTGCTGGTCGAGGTAGTCGAGGATCACCCGGCTATCGTGCAGCACATTGCCGTCGGCCAGGCGTAATGCGGGGATCTTGCCTGCCGGATTAAGCCGGTTGAGTTCGCCGTCGGTGGTGGTCGGGGGGGCCTGGACCTGCTGCAAGGCCACACGGTCGAGTTGACCGGTCTCGTGCAGCAGCACCATGACCTTGCGTACAAAGGGCGAGGTGGGCGAGTAGAACAGGGTCATGCTGGGGCTGGACATGCTGCCTCCTTACAGGCGGTTAAGCGCAATCGTTGGAAGATTACTGCGTTCGCCCCACGCCTGCATGACTCAGTAACCAATGACCATCCGCCGACCGGTTGCCGCCCCGGCGCCCCAGGCTTCGCCGGGGCGGCCGAGCATCTGCCGCACGTTGGCGTTGCTCGGTCGCTGGGGAAGCTCTGGAGCGTTCCCGGCCGACTCGACATGGACGATGGCCTTGGCCGCGAAGTCGGTCAGCCAGACCTGATCCCGCTCATCGACATACACCGAAAAGGCGCGGCGCGCTGCCTGGCAGTGGCCAGTACTGCACCTGCGCGGCCTGTAGCGAGGCCGAGACTGATGAGGCGGTTTATGGTGGGCTCCCGAAGCTCAGGGCATCGCGGTATGGCCCCGAAAACCGGCCGAAGGTTACCGCTTGCAGTCACAGCCACTGCGACAATCGCCGGTTTGTCCGCCAATCCCGGACTAGAGCGGCGCTCGTGCATTCGACCTTGGTAGGGGCGGCTGTGCCCGGCGGTTCGGGTTCTGTGCCTGTAAGCCGCGCCACTGGGGGCTGGAAAGGCTTATGCACGTGGCTGGGCGCGGGCACTCGACCAAAGTCTCACTGGCGGTCGCCACTGGGACTGCTAAGTTGCAAGGGTCAAAACAACAAAAAACGAGGAGTCCCTCATATGTCCGTATCTAAGCAAGAGGCCGCCAAGGCCTACTGGAAAGATAACCTGCGACTGATGTTGATCCTGCTGACCATCTGGTTCGCAGTGTCATTCGGCGCAGGGATTCTGTTTGTCGAACAGCTTAACCATATCCAGTTCTTCGGTTTCCCTCTGGGCTTCTGGTTTGCTCAGCAGGGCTCAATCTATTCGTTCGTGGCGATGATTTTCTTCTATGTGTGGAAGATGAATCAGTACGACCGCAAACACGACGTCCACGAAGAATAAGGCGCCGAACATGGATACCCAAACTCTGATCTATCTGTTCGTCGGCGCGACTTTTGCGCTGTATATCGGCATCGCCCTCTATACCCGGGCCGGCTCCACCAGCGAATACTACGTCGCCAGCAAGGGCGTACACCCGATCCTCAACGGCATGGCCACCGGCGCCGACTGGATGTCGGCGGCGTCGTTCATCTCGATGGCGGGGATCATCTCCTTCGTCGGCCTCGACGGTAGCGTGTACCTGATGGGTTGGACCGGCGGTTACGTGCTCCTGGCCATGTGCCTGGCACCCTACCTGCGCAAGTTCGGCAAGTTCACCGTGCCGGATTTCATCGGCGAGCGTTACTACTCGCAGACCGCGCGTCTGGTTGCTGTGGTGTGCGTGATCTTCATCTCGTTCACCTACGTGGCTGGGCAGATGCGCGGCGTCGGCATCGTCTTCTCCCGCTACCTGGAAGTGGACATCAACACCGGCGTATTGATCGGCATGGCCATCGTGTTCTTCTACTCCGTACTCGGCGGCATGAAGGGCATCACCTACACCCAGGTGGCGCAGTTCTGCGTGATGATCTTCGCCTACATGGTGCCGGCGATTTACATCTCGATGATGATCACTGGCAACCCGATCCCGCAGCTGGGCTTCGGCAGTGACGTGATCGGCACCAGCACCTCGGTCCTCGAACGCCTGAATGGCCTGAGCACTGAGCTGGGCTTCGACACCTACACCGATGGCAAGAAGTCGACCATCGACGTGTTCTTCATCACCATGGCGTTGATGGTCGGTACTGCCGGTCTGCCGCACGTGATCGTACGCTTCTTCACCACCCCGACCGTCCGTGCTGCCCGTCAGTCTGCCGGTTATGCCCTGCTGTTCATTGCCATTCTCTACACCACCGCTCCTGCTCTCGCGGCTTTTGCCCGGATCAACCTGTTGACCAGCATTCCTGAGCTGCAATACAGCGAAGCGCCGCAGTGGGTGAAGAACTGGGAGAAGTCCGGTCTTATCGCCTGGATGGACAAGAACGGTGACGGCAAGATCCAGTACGGCCCAGGTGCTCCATTCGTGGGTGCTCCGACCTTCGCCGCAGAGCTTGGGGTGAATGGCGAGCGCGTGGTGACTAACGTTGCTACACCGGCAGCCACTGAGTTCTACGTGGATCGCGACATCATCGTCCTGGCCAACCCGGAAATCGCCGGTCTGCCGGGCTGGGTGATCGCCTTGATCGCTGCGGGTGGTCTGGCGGCTGCACTGTCGACTGCTGCAGGCTTGTTGTTGGTGATTTCGACCTCGATCTCGCATGACCTGCTGAAGAGCACTCTGATGCCCAACATCAGCGAGAAGAAGGAGCTGCTCGCGGCACGTCTGGCCGCAGGTGTGGCGGTACTGGTGGCCGGTCTGTTCGGTATCTACCCGCCGGCCTTCGTGGCGCAGGTGGTGGCATTCGCCTTCGGTCTGGCGGCAGCCTCGTTCTTCCCGGCCATCGTCATGGGGATTTTCTCCAAGAGGATGAACAAGGAAGGCGCGATTGCCGGCATGGTGGTTGGTCTGGCCTTCACCTTCAGCTATATCGTCTACTACAAGTTCATCTTCCCGACTGCCGGGCCTGCTGACTGGTGGTTCGGTATCTCGCCTGAAGGCATCGGTACCCTGGGCATGATCTTCAACTTCATCACTGCAATCGCAGTGGCCCAGGTCACTGCTGCACCGCCGGAGCATATCCAGCACATCATCGAAGACATCCGCATCCCCCGTGGTGCAGGTGCTGCGATCGAGCACTGAGTGCTAAAGCGCTAAAGCGCTAAAACACAACGCCCCGGAAACGGGGCGTTTTGCTGTCTGCAGCATTCGTACTTTTTATAGATGCAGATCAAGGCCGGTCGCCAGCTGCGTGCTTAGAATCGCGCCCCTCCTGGATTTTCGAGCGCGCGGCATATGGTCTCTTCACCCCGTCACCCCGAACTGCTGTCCCCGGCCGGCACCCTGAAGAACATGCGCTACGCCTTCGCCTACGGTGCCGATGCGGTGTATGCCGGGCAGCCGCGCTACAGCCTGCGGGTGCGCAACAACGAGTTCGACCACGCCAACCTGGCGCTGGGTATTGCCGAGGCGCATGCCCAGGGCAAGCAGTTCTACGTGGTGGTCAATATCGCGCCGCACAACGCCAAGCTGAAGACCTTTCTCAGGGACTTGCAGCCGGTGATCGAGATGGGCCCGGATGCACTGATCATGTCCGACCCCGGTTTGATCATGCTGGCGCGCGAGCATTTCCCGCAGATGCCGATCCACCTGTCGGTGCAGGCCAACGCGGTGAACTGGGCCAGCGTCAAGTTCTGGCAGCAGCAGGGGCTGAGTCGGGTGATTCTGTCGCGCGAATTATCGCTGGAGGAAATCGCCGAGATTCGCAGCGAAGTGCCAGGGATGGAGCTGGAGGTGTTCGTCCATGGCGCGTTGTGCATGGCCTATTCCGGGCGTTGCCTGCTGTCCGGCTATATCAACAAGCGCGACCCCAACCAGGGCTCCTGCACCAACGCCTGCCGCTGGCAGTACAAGGCCGAAGTTGCCCAGGAGAACGAGCTGGGCGATATCGTGCGCATCGTCGAGCCGACCCTGGGTGCGGGTGCGCCGACCGAACAGGTGTTTCTGCTGGAGGACGGCAGCCGCCCCGGCGAGCAGATGGCCGCCTACGAGGATGAGCACGGCACCTACATCATGAACTCCAAGGATCTGCGCGCGGTGCAGCACGTCGAACGCCTGGTGCAGATGGGCGTGCACTCGCTGAAGATCGAGGGCCGCACCAAGTCCCATTACTACGTGGCGCGCACCGCCCAGGTGTACCGCAAGGCCATTGACGATGCCGTGGCCGGGCGAGCGTTCGACCAGTCGTTGTTGGGCACCTTGGAATCCCTGGCCCACCGCGGCTACACCGAGGGTTTTCTGCGCCGTCATGTGCACGACGAATACCAGAATTACCAGCGCGGCAGCTCGGTGTCCGAGCAGCAGCAATTCGTCGGCGAGCTGACCGGCGAACGCCGCGGCGAGCTGGCCGAAGTACGGGTGAAGAACCGCTTCGCTCTGGGCGATGGCCTGGAACTGATGACACCCCAGGGCAACCTGCGCCTGCGCCTGGAGGTCCTGGAGAATCGCCAGGGCCAGGCGATCAACGTGGCGCCGGGCGACGGCCACGTGGTCTACCTGCCGCTGCCGGCCGAGGTGTCGCTGGAATACGGACTGCTGATGCGCGATCTGTAGCCGTCGCGCATACGCACAGGCAGGGGAGTTCGCTTCGACCCAGAGCTGCCGGCGCTCTTAAATTGGGCTGCTTTGCCGGCGCTTGGCCCGCGTCCAGTCCCGGCGCTAAAGCGTCAGCGTCCGGCTGACATGGTTGATAGTGGCGAGGATCTGCCGAGGCTCGGCCAGGGCCGGGGCCATGCTCCAGCGTTGGTAAGCGTCGTTGCCGATGCGCAGCATGCCGGTGTGGGTGGTCTGGTCGCGGTCGACCTCTGGATCGGGATCGGAGAAGCCGAGGCTGTAGCGCAGCTCCTCGATGTCGGCGGCTGCGCCGGTGAGGAACAGCCAGCCTGGGTCGATGCGGTGCAGTTTGGCGTAGGCTTTGAGGGTTTCTGGTGTATCCAGCTCAGGCTGCAGGCTCAGCGAGTACATGAATATATCCCGGCCCACGCGCGCGCCTAATAGCTGTTGCACGCGGCGCAGGTTCGCCGTTGCGGTCGGGCAAATATCGGCGCAGGAGACATACATCATGTTGATGGTGACCACCTTGTCGCGCACCAGGTCGTCGTAGAACCTGACGTTCTTACCTTCGTGGCTAACCAGCGGGATGTTGGGGATGCGCGAGCTAGCGTTTATGGCAAGCCGGGGCTGGGCCTCGGCGCCGCGCCAGACTGTGGGGGTGAGCGCGGCGGCGCCCAGGGTGGCCATGCCCAGCACTAGTTCTCTGCGAGTGTTCATGTGCGGTTCACCTCATTGATCAAGGGTGTTACTGCGCGCGAATCAAGCATCTGGATCCTCGACGTCCCAGCGCACCATCATCGCGTGGTCCTCGTGGATCACGTTGTGGCAATGCATGACGTACTTGCCGTGGAAGTCGCGAAAGCGCACGAGCACGCGAATGGTCATGGTTTGCTCGAGCACGAATACGTCTTTACGTCCGCGCTCGTGCGCTGGCACGGGGATATCGATACCGTCCACGCTCTTGCTGAGGATGCGGCCTTCCTCCAGGTGCATGTGAATGGGGTGTGACCAGCCGCCAGATTTGCTCACCAGCTCCCAGACCTCGGCGCTGCCTTGCTTGATCTTGGCGCGCGGGTTGTGGCTGTCGAATAGCTGGCCGTTGACCGTCCATAAACCATTCTTGCGATCGAACTCCCAGCGCCGCACGCGCAACTTGGCGATCTCCTTGGCTGAAGGCAGCTTCGGCAGTTCGCGCAGTTGCTCGGGCACCTGGCTCAGGTCCTGCTGCGGCGGATATTGGTCGACGATGAACTTCAGTACGCGAGTGCCGGGCGCCTTGACGTCCTTGGGCTTGCGCGTGCTGTCCTGGCGCAGGCGGTTGACCAGGTACAGTTCGGTGCCGATTGGGTACTGGGAGAAGTCGACCACGATGTCGGCGCGCTCGGCCACGCCGAGATGCACCTTGCGCTGGTTGAGCAGCGGCGCCGGCAGCAGGTTGCCGTCGTTGGCGATATAGGTGAAGGGCTGCACCTGGTCTTTCGCCGTGACCAGATAGAACTCGTAGAAGCGGCTGGGCCCACTGTTGAGCAAGCGCAGGCGATATTTGCGCGCATCGACATGTAACACCGGCTCGATCTTGCCATTGACCGTCACCTTATCGCCGAGCACGCCCTCGACATGCAGGTCGTCCCAGAACAGCTTGCCGTTGGGGGCGAAGCGCTTGTCGCCGAAGGCCAGGGGGTAGTCGTAGGGGTGGCTCGGCAGGCGTAGCGCGCCGGGTGCCGGATCGCGCTCGTTGCCCGAGTCGATGTGGTCGAATAGCAGGTAAAAACCCGCCAGACCGCGGTAGACGTTAGGTGCGGTGTAATCCTCAGTGTGGTCGTGAAACCACAGCGTACCCAGAGCCTCATTCGGATCGCCGATACCCTCGCCGTGGAGGGCTCGCCATTCGTCGAAGCCGGCGTAAATGTTGGGGTAGAAGTGGTCTTTGAACTTGCCTCGGCCTTGGTTCGGCCCATCCTGATCCAGGGTCGACCCTGCCATCGTTTCGCTGTAGAAGTCAGATGGATAGCCGTCGCAGCCTGAGGACATGTGCAGGTTGTGCAGGTGGGTGGAGATTTCCGGGCTGCCGAAGCCGACATGACCCGGCGGCAGCTCATTATGGAAACGGCACAGGATCGGTTGGCCGTACTTCGCGAAGATGGTAGCGGGCGCGGTTGCGTCCGGTGTGTCGGCAACGTAGGCCCAGGCGGTCTGTGTGGTCTGCGTGGTCAGATCAGGATGGAACTCCCAGGGAATTTCCTTGGCCGTTAACTTATAGAGTTCTGGCGCCCCCAGCGCGCCGATGATTTCGTCGAAACGCTGGTGCGGTTCTCGTCCGGCTTCGTCGTCAGCTTTCTTCGGTGCCGCCTCGCCGCTTGGGGTCAGCACGCTGACCGGTTGGACCGGCACTATCGCCCTGGGCAGCGTCACCAGCCAGGGCTGGGTCGGCGGGCTAGGCGGGAAGACCGGCTGCGGCGTGGTCACCCACTCCACCGCATCACTGTTACGCCCGTTTAGCAGCAGCGGGGCGGCCAGTACGCTGGCGGAAAGTTTGAGGAATGTGCGTCTTGCGGGACCGTCGGGTGGGTCTTTTGGAGCGGCCGACGGATTTTTTTTGCCCTTTTTGCTCATGGATTGCCTCCACATCCTTGCCATTGTTGTGCCAAGGAATGTTGATTGCACTGGTGTTGTTCTCCCCGAGAGCGGCTGCGCAGCGCGGCCTCGTGCATTGCGTGCATTGCGTGCACTGTCCGCACGTCTCGCGCTCGCACATTCAACTAAAGACGCCAGTCTTGGCCGTGTCAACCTATTGGCGATTGTCGATATTCTGATTATTAGTCTAGCTAATAGACTGATAACTAATGATAAATATAAATTCTCATTGCGAATATGTGTCTCCGCCAGACAGGCATATCGCGAAATAAATGCAGTCGGCGCGGAAATACTCGACGCGATGCTTGCACCGGGAGTCGACCGCTGGCCGGCCTTGCTCGGGTTTAGGCTCCAGCAGATCCTGTGCGCCAGGACGACACTGAAGAAACGGCGAGGGCGGCGCTCGATGTCAGTGGGGGTGGCGGCCGGGTTTTGCGTTGCGCGGCAGGCAGGCGCGGGGCGCAGGCCTGATCAGGGGCAGCGCTCGGTGCGGCACTCGGTTAGCCGCGCGCCTTAAGGGTGGCGCGTGGCCAGAGACGCGCCGGCGAGTGGGGCGGACGGATGCCCGTGGCGTCGATCAGAGCGAATGCGCG
This sequence comes from Pseudomonas paeninsulae, assembly GCF_035621475.1. Taxonomy (NCBI): domain Bacteria; kingdom Pseudomonadati; phylum Pseudomonadota; class Gammaproteobacteria; order Pseudomonadales; family Pseudomonadaceae; genus Pseudomonas; species Pseudomonas paeninsulae. Next base: position 4,812,132 of record NZ_CP141799.1, on the reverse strand, counting down.
CGCGGCCGCCGGCGCCAGCTGGCCAGGCGCTGATCCAGCGCCAGCAGGCTGTCCAGTTGCTGCTGGCGCGCCTTGCTGAACAGGATCAGGGCCAGCTCGGCGGTGACCAGGGCGTCGGCGCTGGCATTGTGGCGCTGCTGCGCCTGCAGGCCGAAATAGCGGGTCCAGTCATCCAGGCCGCCGCGCGGGACCTTCGCCTGCGGGCAGAGCAGCGGCGCCAGTTCGGCGACATCGAAGAAATGGTGGTGCAGGCGGTAGCCCAGGCTCTGCTTGAGGGCGCGCGCGAGCATGCGCTGGTCGAAGCCGGCATGGAAGGCCAGCAGCGGGCTGTCGCCGAGGAACGCCATAAAGCCCAGCAGGGCTTCGGCCGGCTCGATGCCAGCGGCGATGGCGCTGGGCGCCAGACCGTGGATCAGCACGCTGGCACTGACCTTGTGGTCGTGGCGCTGCAAGGTGCATTCGAACTGCTGGCCCAGGTCGATGGCGCCGCCTTCGATCACCACCGCGCCAATCGACAGCAACTGGTCGCGCTTGGTGTCGAGGCCACTGGTTTCCAGATCGAGGACCACTAGACGCTGTTCGTGCAGCGGCCTGTGGTCGAGGACGGCCGGCTCGGCCAGGCCGATGCGTCGGTCCAGTTGCGACTCGAGCAGGGCGGGACCGCGGCCAGTGAACCAGGTGAACTGACTCATAGCTGATAGCGCAGCGTCAGGCTGCTTTGCAGGCGCTGGGCCTGGCGAAAAGCCTCACGCAGGATGCGTCGGTCGAGCTGGTTGAGGCTGTCGGGATCGATCCGATTGGAGTAGGGCAGGTCCTGCTGGGCTTGCCGTTGATGTTGCTGCATGCGCGTCTGCTGGATGAAGTGATAGGCCTCTTCATAGGCCGCGCCATCGAGTGGTTCGATCACCCCCTTGGCGATCAGCTCGCGCAGGCGCTCCAGGGTGTTGCAGGCTTCGATGCCGTGGGCCAGGGCGAGCAGGCGGGCGCCATCGACAAAGGGGGTCAGGCCCTGCACCTTGAGGTCGAGGGTGTCTTTCTCGACGCCCTTGCGGGCCACCACGAAATCGCGGAAACGCCCAACCGGTGGGCGCTGGCGCAGGGCGTTCTCGGCCATCATGCGCTGGAACAGGCTGTTGCTGGCGACCTGCTTGAGCAGGCCCTGGCGCAGCAGGTCACAACCGTAGGGATCGCCCCAGACCACGCGCAGGTCGAAGTAGATGCTCGATCTGAGCAGGTTCTCCGGGGTCGCCTCATCGATAAAGCTGGTGAAGCGCCGCGTCCATTCGCGGCGTGACAGGCACAGCTCCGGGTTGCCGGCCATGATGTTGCCCTTGCACAGGGTAAAACCGCACAGCGCCAGGCGCTGGTTGATCTCGGTGGCCAGCGGCAGCAAGCGGCGGCGCATGTCGGCGGCGCTCGCCGCGTCGCTGGCCTCGAACAGGATGCCGTTGTCCTGGTCGGTGTGCAGGGTCTGTTCGCGGCGGCCCTCGCTGCCGAAGCACAGCCAAGTGAAGGGCACGCCGGGGTCGCCGAGGTCTTCCAGGGTCAGTTCGATCACCCGGCACACGGTGTGGTCGTTGAACAGGGTGATGATGTGGGTGATCTGGGTCGAGCTGGCGCCGTGGGCGAGCATGCGCTCGACCAGTTGCTGAATATCGCTGCGCAGCGCGGTCAGGGTCTCGACCGTGCCGGCATGGCGAATGGTACGGGCCAGATGGACTAGGTCGACCCGCTGCAGGGAGAACAGGTCGCGCTCGGAGACCACGCCGCACAAGCGCTCGTGTTCGACCAGGCAGATGTGGGCGATATGCCGCTCGGTCATGGCGATTGCCGCCTCGAAGGCGCTGGCGTCGGGCGGCAGGTAGAAGGGTTCGAGGGTCATCAGGCTGTCGATCGCCTGATCCAGCGAGCTGCCGTCGGCGATCACCCGGCGCAGGTCGCGCAGGGTGAAGATGCCCAGGGGTTTGAGCGCCGGATCGACGATGACGATGCTGCCGACGTGCTGTTCGTGCATCAGTTGCACGGCCTGGCGCAGCGGCGTGGTGGGCGGGCAACTGATCGGCTGGCGCATGGCCAGTTCACCCAGGCGGCTGTCCAGCGAATACTGCGCGCCGAGGCTTTCCACCGCACGCATCTGGACCTGCTGGTTGACCTGGTCGAGCAGGCTGCTGACCCCGCGCAGGGCGAAGTCGCGAAATGGGTTGGACAGCGCGAACAACTTGACGAAGGCCGGCTTGCTCAATAGCAGGCAGAAGGTGTCTTCGGCAGCGAGGTGTTCGGTGCGGGTGGCGCGGTCGCCAATCAGCGCCGCCAGCGGGAAGCATTCGCCGCTGGTGATCTCGAAGGTGGTTTCGGTGCCGCGCTTGGCCGAGTGCGGACGCTCGCCATGCACATGGCCCTGCTTGACGATGTAGAAGTATTCGACCGGGCCGTCGGTCGGCTTGATGATGGTCTCGCCTGCGCTGTAGAAGCGCAGCTGGCAGTTTTCCACCAGGTAGGCCAGGTGGGCCATGTCCATCTGGTTGAACGGGGGGTATTTCTGCAGGAACTCCACGGTGCCGTGGATGTTCTGCAACACCGCTGTCTTGCCGGCCTGGGTGTAAGCGTCCGATTTGCTCATGCCGCACGGCCTCGAAGCAACTGTGGGTGTCTATGGTCTGCCGCAACGGTCAGGGTGCCCATTGGACGTAAGTCTAGAAGGCTGGCGCTCAGGCACAAAAAAACCGCCCCTGAGGGCGGTTTTTGCAGTGCGGTGGCTGCGTATTACAAGCCGTTCTAGGCCTTGTTCTTGGCCTTGAACTCGCGGCGCCGGCGGTGCAGTACCGGCTCGGTGTAGCCGTTGGGCTGCTTGCCGCCTTCGACTACCAGCTCCAGGGCCGCCTGGAACGCGATGTTGCTGTCGAAGTCCGGCGCCAGCGGGCGGTACAGCGGGTCGCTGGCGTTCTGCCGATCGACCACCGGCGCCATGCGCTTGAGGCTCTCGATCACCTGTTCCTCGGTTACCACGCCGTGGCGCAGCCAGTTGGCCATGTGCTGGCTGGAGATGCGCAGGGTGGCGCGGTCTTCCATCAGGCCGATGTCGTTGATGTCCGGCACCTTGGAGCAGCCGACGCCCTGGTCGATCCAGCGCACCACGTAACCGAGGATGCCCTGCGAGTTGTTGTCCAGCTCGTTCTGGATTTCCTCAGGCGTCCAGTTGCTGTCGGCGGCCAGCGGGATGCTCAGGATGTCGTCCAGCGAAGCCGGCACACGCTTGGCCAGTTCAGCCTGACGGGCGAACACGTCGACCTGGTGGTAGTGCAGCACGTGCAGTGCGGCGGCGGTCGGCGAGGGCACCCAGGCGGTATTGGCGCCGGCCAGCGGGTGAGCGATCTTCTGTTCGAGCATCGCCGCCATCAGGTCGGGCATGGCCCACATGCCTTTGCCGATCTGCGCACGACCCTGCAGGCCGCAGGCCAGGCCGGCGTCGACGTTGTTGTCTTCGTAGGCGGCGATCCACTTCTGGCTCTTCATGGCAGCCTTGCGCACCATGGCGCCGGCTTCCATCGAGGTGTGGATTTCGTCGCCGGTGCGGTCGAGGAAGCCGGTGTTGATAAACACCACGCGCTCGCTGGCCGCCTTGATGCAGGCCTTGAGGTTGACCGTGGTGCGCCGCTCTTCGTCCATGATGCCGACTTTCAGGGTGTTGCGCGGCAGGCCGAGCACGCCTTCGACGCGGCCGAACAGTTCGCTGGTGAAGGCGACTTCTTCCGGGCCGTGCATCTTCGGCTTGACGATGTAAATCGAGCCGGTGCGGGTGTTCTTGCGGCTGGTGTTGCCATTCAGGTTGTGGATGGCGACCAGGCTGGTCAGCAGACCGTCCATGATGCCTTCCGGTACCTCGAAGCCCTGGTTGTCGACGATCGCGTCGATGGTCATCAGGTGGCCGACGTTGCGGATGAACAACAGGCTGCGCCCGTGCAGGGTCAGCTCGCCGCCGTCGGTCTGGGTGTAGACGCGGTCCGGGTTCATGGTGCGAGTGAAGGTCTGGCCACCCTTGGCCACGCTCTCGGCCAGGTCGCCTTTCATCAGGCCCAGCCAGTTACGGTAAACCACGACTTTGTCGTCGGCATCGACGGCGGCGATCGAGTCTTCGCAGTCCATGATGGTGGTCAGGGCGGCTTCCATCAGCAGGTCCTTGACCCCGGCCGGATCGGTCTGGCCAACCGGGGTGCTGGCGTCGATCTGGATCTCGAAGTGCAGGCCGTTATGCTTGAGCAGCACGGCGATCGGTGCCTGGGCGTCGCCCTGGAAACCGGCCAGTTGGCCGTCGTCGAGCAGGCCGCTGTTGCTGCCGCCCTTGAGGCTGACCAGCAGTTTGCCGGCTTCGATGCGGTAGCCGGTGGCGTCGACGTGGGAGCCGGCGGCCAGCGGTGCAGCCTGGTCGAGGAAGGCGCGGGCGAAGGCGATGACCTTGTCACCGCGAACCTTGTTGTAACCCTTGCCTTTCTCGGCGCCACCTTCTTCGGAAATCACGTCGGTGCCGTAAAGGGCATCGTACAGCGAGCCCCAGCGGGCGTTGGAGGCATTCAGAGCGAAGCGCGCGTTCATCACCGGCACTACCAACTGCGGGCCGGCCAGGCGGGCGATTTCTTCGTCGACGTTCTCAGTGGTGATCTGGAAGTCGGTTGACTGCGGCAGCAGGTAACCGATTTCCTCGAGGAAGGCTTTGTAAGCCACAGCATCAAAGGTCTGACCGGCGCGGGCCTGATGCCAGGCGTCGATCTGCGCCTGAATCTCATCGCGCTTGGCGAGCAGGGCGCGGTTTTTCGGGGCCAGTTCGTTGATCAGGGCCTCAAAGCCGGCCCAGAACTTGTCGGCAGCGATGCCGGTACCGGGGATGGCTTCGTTGTTCACGAAGTCGAACAGTACTTTGGCGACCTGCAGGCCACCCACTTGAACGCGTTCAGTCATCACTTGCCTCACTCTGCTCAGCTCTTCAGCTCTACTCGATAGCCGCTTCGGACCTGGGGTTTAAGTCGTGTAGTCCGAGGCGCGGCATACTACATCAAGATTCTTGGAAAATCAGTGGGTGCGCGTCGTTGTGCGACCAAGAGGCGCTTTGCAGTCACGATGAGGGCGCTGTGCTCTCAAAAAACGGCAATTATTGTTTCATAAAACCATGAAAACGGTACACATTAATTGCGCCAGGCCTTGCGGCGGGTGTTTGTCAGGCTGCCTATACTGCGACGACAGTATTGAAGCTTGTGTATATAACCGCGCCTACTGCGACCGCTGTACGGTTGCCCTACGCGAGTTACCGAAGGAGTTGATGTGATGCGCATACACGCGGCCAGCTCGGCCGATCTCGACGATCTGACCCGGTTGTTTGCCGGCTACCTGCAGTTCTATCGGGAGGACAAGTCGCTGGCGGCGATTCGCGAGTTTCTGGCGGCGCGCCTGAGTCGCGCCGACTCGGTGCTGTTCCTGGCGCGTGACTCGCAGGGTAGGGCGCTTGGCTTCGTCCAGCTCTACCCGTTTCATGCTTCGCTGGTGCTTCAGCCGGCCTGGCTGTTGAGCGACCTCTATGTGCTCGAGGCCGCCAGGCGTCAGGGGGCTGGCGCAGCGCTGATGAACGCCGCCCGCGCCCATGCCGAAACCACTGGCGCCTGTGGTTTGCAGTTGCAGACGGCGAAGAGCAATCTGGCTGGGCAGGCACTGTACGAGCGGCTCGGTTATATGCGCGACGAGCTGTTTCATACCTACTGGCTGGACTTGCCGCCGCCACGCGGCGACTGAAAACGGAGCCGTTGCCGTGCGCGCGGACCTCCTTACCTGACTGCTGAATAACCACGAGAGGCTTGTCATGGATCATCTGGTATTAACCGTCATCGCCAAGGATCAACCCGGGCTGGTCGAGCGTCTCGCCCAGTGCGTGGCCGACCACGGCGGCAACTGGCTGGAAAGTCGCATGTCGCGCATGGCCGGCCAGTTCGCCGGGATTCTGCGCGTCGCGGTGCCGGCCAAGGCCCACGCCGAACTGGTCGAGGCGCTGCAGGGCCTGAGCGTCGAGGGCATCCGCGTGCTATTGGAGCAAGGTGGCGCCGAACCATCCGGTAACTGGAAGTCGATTCATCTCGATCTGGTCGGCAATGACCGCCCGGGCATCATCCGCGATATCACCCGCTTGCTCACCGAGCACGGGGTCAACCTGGAAAGCCTGATCACCGAAGTGGCGCCGGCGCCCATGAGCAGCGAGTTGCTGTTCCACGCCCAAGCGCAGTTGGCGGTGCCGCAGGAGTTCTCCCTGGATGTGTTGCAGGCCAAGCTGGAAACCCTCGCCGATGACCTGATGGTGGAACTCATTCTGCGCACCGATTCCTGAGCGCTGGTGAAAAAACGCTCGCCTATTGCGGCCGCCTCCAAGCGGCCGCTGCGTGCCTTGCCGCGAACGCCTGGAGACGGTCTCGCGACGACGCTCGATATTTTCACAAGCCCTGAGCGGGTATGCACATATCCCCAGCTGGCGTGGGTATCGTTGTGGATAAGCTGGGGAGACTCGGCTGTCCTGTTAGTCCCCCGCGACTCTCCGGAGGTTGGTTAAAAAAGCAGCTGTTTCAATAACTTGTGCACATAGGTCGGGGATGCTTCTGTGGATAAGGTTGGGATGGATGGCTGCAGCCCAGGCGCGGTCGAGTGTGCGCAGGCTTGAGCATTTTTTGTACAGTTCGTGGTTATCTGGGCGCGGACTAGTCCGCCCCCAGCGACTGGCGTCTGCCGCGCTTGCGCAGGGTCAGCCAGGCATCGACGCTGTAGAGCGCCAGGCCGGCCCAGATGCAGATAAAGGCCAGCAGCTTGCTCGGATCGAAACGCTCGCCGAATACCGTTACCGCCAGCAGCAGCACCAGAGTCGGTGCGATGTATTGCAGAAAGCCCAGGGTGGTGTAGGGCAGGTGGCGCGCGGCGGCGTTGAAGCACACCAGCGGGATCAGGGTGATAGGCCCGGCCGCGACCAACCAGAGCGCTTCGGGCGTGCTCCAAAATTCGCCCTGGCTGCTCATCGCGGCCGGGTGCCAGAGCAGCCAGCCGATCGCCAATGGCAACAGCAGCCAGGTTTCCACCACCAGACCGGGCAGCGCGGCGACCGGCGCCTGCTTGCGGATCAGGCCGTAGAAACCGAAGGTCAGCGCCAGCACCAGCGACACCCAGGGCAGGCTGCCGAGCTGCCACACCTGCTGCGCCACGCCCACGGCGGCCAGGCCGACGGCCAGCCATTGCAGGCGGCGCAGGCGTTCGCCGAGCAACAGCATGCCGAGCAGCACATTGACCAGCGGATTGATGTAGTAGCCGAGTGCGGCCTCGAGCATGCGCTCGTTGTTCACCGCCCAGACGTACACCAGCCAGTTGCTGGCGATCAGCAGGCCGCTTAGCGCCAGTACCGCCAGGCGCTTGGGGTTGTCGCGCAGCTCGCGCAGCCAGCCGGGGTGTTTCCACACCAGCAGCAGCGCGGCGCCGAAGACCGCCGACCAGAGCGCGCGATGGACGATGATTTCCAGCGCGGGGACATTCTGGATGGCTTTGAAATAGAGCGGGAACAGGCCCCAGATGACGTAGGCGGTCAGGCCGAGAATGTACCCGCGGCGCGGGTTGGCGGTGGCCATGCAGAATCCTTGCTTAGGCTACTAACTAAAGCCCTGGATTTTAGCCGTGGGGCGCGACACTTGTCTGCAGACTCAGGTTTTTCCTGCCAGGGGAAACGCTGATTTGCGTAACGCGGACGTTACAGCCCTAGACCCGTGTGCAAGGGCAACGTCTGCGGCCTCGTAGCGTTACAGTCGTAGATACTCTGTTGCGCGGCAAAGCCCGTAATACCGTTGCCCGCTCCGGTGCAATCCGGGATGACGACGGCCGCGGATTGCACTGCACCTGCTCTGTATGAATTCAGGCGGGCGACGGAATTGTTGCTCTTGCTGGTCGCTTGCCGTTGTCCCTCCGATCAGAACAGTCTCAGCGGCTCTTCATCCAGCGCGGCCAATTGCTCGCGCAGCATCAACACTTGCTCGCCCCAATAACGTTCGCTGCCGAACCAGGGGAAGCTGTGGGGGAATGCCGGGTCGTCCCAGCGCCGCGCCAGCCAGGCGCTGTAGTGCATCAGGCGCAGGGAGCGCAGGCCCTCGATCAGTGGCAGCTCGCGCGGGTTGAAATCGTGGAACTCCTGGTAACCGTCCATCAGTTCGGACAGTTGACTGAGGCGATCATGGCGTTCGCCGGCCAACATCATCCACAGGTCCTGCACGGCGGGGCCCATGCGACAGTCATCGAGGTCGACCATATGGAAGGTGTCGTCGCGGCACAGCAGGTTGCCGGGGTGGCAATCGCCATGCAGCCGAATCGCCTGCACCGGGTTGTCGGCGAACAACCCATCGAGGCGTTTGAGCAGGTCGCGGGCCACCGACTCGTAGGCCGGCAGCAAGCTGCGCGGAATGAAGTTGCCCTCGAGCAGGGTGGCCAGCGAGGCGTGGCCGAAGTTCTCTACCTGCAGGGTTTCCCGGTGGGCGAAGGGTCGCAGCGAACCGACCGCATGCAGGCGGCCGAGCAACTGGCCGAGGCGATACAGTTGATCCAGATTGCCCGGCTCCGGTGCGCGGCCGCCGCGCCGCGGGAACAGGGTGAAGCGGAAGCCGGCATGCTCGAACAGGGTTTCGCCATCGCGCACCAGTGGTGCCACCACCGGCACCTCGCACTCGGCCAGTTCGAAGGTGAAGCTGTGCTCCTCGCGAATCGCCGCGTCGGTCCAGCGCTGCGGCCGGTAGAACTTGGCGATCAGCGGCGTTTCGTCCTCGATACCCACTTGGTAGACGCGGTTTTCATAGCTGTTGAGCGCCAATATGCGGCAATCGCTGAGGTAGCCAATGCTTTCCACGGCATCCAGCACCAGGTCGGGAGTAAGTGCGGCAAATGGGTGGGACATGATCGGCTCCGGTCTCTGGGCCGACGAGTGTAGCGCTTATGCATGGCCGGGCGGTGTTTGGGCGCTCCGTAGGATGGTTGAGCGTAGCGATACCTATCGGTAATCAGTCAATCCGCACGCAGGCCGATTATGACCATCGTCAGCAATTACCTGCCTGGAAGTGAGTTGGCATTCGCTGTGATGGGTATCGCTGCGCTCAACGCCATCCTACGAATCGGTTCGAGCCCGGATGCGATCGCTGGCGTCAGTCCCCTGGTTTCGGTGTGCGCGCCAGGCAATAGATGTCGACCCGCGCCGCCCCGGCCTTTTTCAGCAGGCGCGCCAGGCTCTCGGCGGTGGCGCCGGTGGTCAGCACGTCGTCGACCAGGGCCAGGTGCAGGCCGCTGACCTGGCTCTTGGGCGCCAGGGCAAAGGCGCGGCGCAGGTTGCGTTTACGGGTGGCGGCGTCTAGTTGCTGCTGCGCCGGGGTGTCGATAACCCGTTGTAGCCAGTGTTGTTGCAACGGCAGGTGCAACTGTTCGCTCAGCCACTGGGCGAGCAACGCCGCCTGGTTGAAGCCGCGCTGGCGTTGCCGGCGCTCGGCCAGAGGCACGGGCAGCAGCAGGTCGGGCCTGGTCAGGCCTTCGTCGAAGGCATGCAGCAGGTGTTGTGACAAAAGCTCGCCGAGCAGACGTCCCAATGGCCACTTGGCCTGATGCTTGAAGCGAGTGATCAGGCTGTCGACAGGAAAGGCGTAGCGCCAAGGCGCCTCGACCCGATCAAACCGCGGCGGTCGTTGCAGGCAGCCGCCGCAGGTCAGTCCGGCGTGGGGCAACGGCAGGGCGCAGACCTGGCAGCGTGGGCCGAGCCACGGCAGTTCGCTTTCACAGCTGACGCAGAGGCTGTTTGCACTGTCGGCTGGCTCGTCGCAGAGCAGGCAGGTCTGTTTGTTTTTTAACCAGTTGTAAACCTGGAGTGGTGCATCTGGTTGACAGCGCATAAGGCTTCCTTAAATATGCCGGACATCCGTGTCGTGCTGGCTGACTCTAGCAGCCGCTACAACTAACCAGGAATCACCGATGAGCGCCACTACCGCTGCCCACTTGCGTCACGATTGGACCCTCACCGAGGTCAAGGCGCTCTTCGAACAACCCTTCAACGACCTGCTGTTCCAGGCGCAGACCGTGCACCGCGCGCATTTCGATCAGAACCGCGTGCAGGTCTCGACCCTGCTGTCGATCAAGACCGGTGCCTGTCCGGAAGACTGCAAATACTGCCCGCAGTCCGGCCACTACAACACCGGCCTGGAAAAGGAAAAACTGCTGGAAGTGCAGAAAGTCCTGGAAGCGGCCGCCGAGGCCAAGGCCATCGGCTCCACCCGGTTCTGCATGGGCGCGGCCTGGAAGCACCCGTCGGCCAAGGACATGCCCTACGTGCTGGAAATGGTCAAAGGCGTGCGCGCCATGGGCCTGGAAACCTGCATGACCCTGGGCAAGCTCGACAAGGAGCAAACCGCGGCCCTGGCCGAGGCTGGCCTCGACTACTACAACCACAACCTGGACACCTCGCCGGAGTTCTACGGCAAGATCATCACCACCCGTACCTACGCCGATCGCCTGGAAACCCTGGCCTACGTGCGCGACTCGGGGATGAAAGTCTGTTCCGGTGGCATTCTCGGCCTGGGCGAGTCGCTGGACGACCGCGCCGGCCTGCTGATCCAGCTGGCCAACTTGCCGGAGCATCCGGAGTCGGTGCCGATCAACATGCTGGTCAAGGTCAAGGGCACGCCGCTGGCCGACGAGCAGGACATCGACCCCTTCGACTTCATCCGCATGCTCGCCGTGGCGCGGCTTATGATGCCGCAGTCCCACGTGCGCCTGTCCGCCGGGCGCGAGGCGATGAATGAGCAGATGCAGGCCCTGGCCTTCCTTGCCGGTGCCAACTCGATCTTCTACGGCGAGAAACTGCTGACCACCGCCAACCCGCAAGCCGACAAGGACATGCAGCTGTTTGCCCGCCTTGGCATCAAGCCGGAAGAGCGCGAAGAGCATGGCGACGAAGTGCACCAGGCGGCCATCGAGCAGGCCCTGGTCGAGCAGCGCGATTCCAAGCTGTTCTATAACGCCGCGGTTTGATGGCTGTGCTCTGAATAGGTGGGAGGGGCTTTAGCCGCGACCCGGCACGAGGTCGGTCGCGGCTAAAGCGGATCGCCGCCCGGCCCCTCCCACGGTATTGCGCCCTTATACCCAGGTTGCCTATGTCCTTCGCTCTCGCCGCCCGCCTCGCCGAACGCCGCGCTGCCAACCTCTACCGCCAGCGGCCCTTGCTCGACTCGCCGCAAGGGCCGCTGGTCAAGGTCGACGGCCGCGAGCTGTTGGCCTTCTGCTCCAACGACTACCTCGGCCTGGCCAATCACCCGCAGGTGATCGAGGCCTGGCGCGCCGGCGCCCTGCGTTGGGGGGTCGGCAGCGGCGCCTCGCACCTGGTGATCGGTCACAGCACGCCGCACCACGAACTGGAAGAAGCCCTGGCCGAATTCACCGGGCGACCGCGGGCGCTGTTGTTCTCCACCGGCTACATGGCCAACCTCGGCGCGGTCACCGCGCTGCTGGGGCAGGGCGATACGGTGCTGGAGGACCGCCTCAATCACGCCTCCTTGCTGGATGCCGGTTTGCTCAGCGGTGCGCGCTTTTCCCGCTATCTGCACAACGACGCCGCCAGCCTGAGCAACCGCCTGGACAAGGCCGTCGGCAATACCCTGGTGGTCACCGACGGGGTGTTCAGCATGGACGGCGACCTGGCCGAGCTGCCGGCGCTGTGTGCGGCGGCCAAGGCCAAGGGCGCCTGGGTGATGGTCGACGATGCCCATGGCTTCGGCCCGCTCGGCGCCAGCGGTGGCGGTATCGTCGAGCACTTCGGCCTGGGCCAGGACGACGTCCAGGTGCTGGTCGGCACCCTGGGCAAGGCCTTCGGCACCGCCGGGGCCTTCGTCGCCGGCAGCGAGGAGTTGATCGAAACCCTGGTGCAGTTCGCCCGGCCGTATATCTACACCACCAGCCAGCCGCCAGCGCTGGCCTGCGCCACCCTGAAGAGCCTGGAGTTGCTGCGTAGCGAGAATTGGCGGCGCGAGCACTTGAACGCCTTGATCAAACGCTTCCGTGAAGGGGCTCAATCTATTGGTCTTGAATTGATGGACAGCGCTACGCCGATTCAACCGATCCTGATCGGTGACAGCGGCCGCGCCATGCGCCTGTCGCAGCTGCTGCGCGAGCGTGGCTTGCTGGTCACCGCGATTCGTCCGCCCACGGTGCCGGCCGGCAGTGCGCGCCTTCGCGTTACCTTGTCGGCGGCGCACAGCGCTGCCCAGCTCGAGCGGCTGCTGGAAGCCTTGGCCGAATGCTGGACGTTACTGGAGAGCAGCGATGCGTGACCGCCTGATTCTGCTGCCCGGCTGGGGCCTTGGCAGTGCTCCGCTGGAGCCGCTGGCCGAGGCTTTGCGTGGCCTCGATTCGCGCCTGCGGGTCGAGATCGAACCCTTGCCGCTACTGGATTCCAACGACCCCGTTGACTGGCTGGATGAGCTCGATGCCAGCCTGCCCCAAGACACCTGGCTCGGCGGCTGGTCGCTTGGCGGCATGCTCGCCAGCGAACTGGCGGCGCGGCGCGGTGAGCGCTGCGCCGGCCTGCTGACCCTGGCGAGCAATCTGCGGTTCGTCGCCGAGCCGACATGGCCCAGTGCGATGGCGGCTGAAACCTTCGGTGTGTTTCGTCAGGGCTGCGCCGCGGATGCGCGCGCCACCTTGAAGCGCTTTGCCCTGCTCTGCGCCCAGGGCGCCGCGGATCCGCGCGGCTTGTCGCGGCTGCTGCAGGGCGCGGCGCCGCAGACTCGCCCAGAGGGTTTGCTGGCGGGGCTGGATGTGCTGGCCGCGCTGGACACCCGCGGCGCCGTGCAGGCCTTCGTCGGCCCGCAACTGCATCTATTTGCCGGCCGCGATGCACTGGTACCGGCGAATGCGGCGGCCGCACTGCTGGCGTTGCTGCCGGATGTCGAGATCGGCCTGATCGATAACGCCAGTCACGCCTTTGCGCTGGAGCGTCCCCACGAGATCGCCGCGGCAATCCAGGCCTTTCTGCATGAGGCCGGCGATGACTGAGTGGACACAAGGCCCGCTGAGCGGCCTGCCGGACAAGCGTCAGGTCGCCGCGTCCTTTTCCCGCGCGGCCGACAGCTACGACAGTGTCGCGGCCCTGCAGCGCAAGGTTGGCGGCGAGTTGCTGACGCGCTTGCCTGCGGCCATTGATCCGCAACGCTGGCTCGACCTGGGCTGTGGCACCGGCTACTTCAGTCGTGCTCTGGGCCAGCGCTTCGGCGCTGCCGAGGGCGTGGCCCTGGATATTGCCGAGGGCATGCTGCGCCACGCCCAGCCATTGGGCGGCGCGCAGCAGTTTGCCGCCGGCGATGCCGAGTGCCTGCCGCTGCGCGACGAGTCCTGCGACCTGCTGTTTTCCAGCCTGGCGCTGCAGTGGTGTGCGGACTTTGCCGCGGTGCTCAGCGAAGCCCGGCGCGTATTGCGCCCCGGCGGTGTGCTGGCCTTCAGCAGTCTGTGCGTCGGCACCTTGCAGGAGTTGCGTGATAGCTGGCAGGCGGTGGACGGTTTCGTCCACGTCAACCGCTTCCGCCGCCTCGCCGATTACCAGCAGCTTTGCGCAGGCAGCGGCCTGCAGGTGCTCAGCCTGCAAACCCAGGCCGAGGTGCTGCATTACCCCGACCTGCGCAGCCTGACCCATGAACTCAAGGCGTTGGGTGCACACAACCTTAATCCCGGTCGCCCGGGCGGCCTGACCGGGCGCGCCCGCATGCTGGCGCTGATCGCCGCCTATGAGCAATTCCGTCAGCCGCAAGGCCTGCCGGCGAGCTATCAGGTGGTCTACGGCCTTTTACGCAAAGAGAATTGAGATGACTGCAGCCTTCTTCGTCACTGGTACCGACACCGAGGTCGGCAAGACCACCATTGCCGTCGGCTTGCTGCATGCCGCGCGCATGGCCGGGCTGTCGACTGCCGCCGCCAAACCGGTCGCCTCCGGTTGCAGCAAGACTGCCGCAGGCCTGCGCAACGACGATGCCCTGGCCCTGCTTGGCGAATGCAGCCTGGCGCTGCGCTACGAGGAGGTCAATCCACTGGCCTTTGCCCCGGCTATCGCCCCGCATCTGGCGGCCCGCGAAGCCGGTGTGCGCCTGGATTTGGAGGCCCTGCAGGGGCCGGTGCAGAAGATTCTCGACAAGGGCGCGGATTTCACCGTGGTCGAAGGCGCCGGCGGTTGGCGCGTGCCGCTGGCCGGCCAGGCGGCGCTGTCGGACCTGGCGATCAGCCTGGGTTTGCCGGTGATTCTGGTGGTCGGGGTGCGCCTGGGGTGCATCAATCACGCCGTACTGACCGCCGAGGCGATTGCTCGCGATGGCCTGACCCTGGCCGGTTGGGTGGCCAACGTGGTCGATCCCAAGACGTCACGTCTGGAGGAGAACCTGGCGACCCTCGCCGAGCGCTTGCCGGCGCCTTGCCTTGGGCGGGTGCCGCGCCTGGCCAGCGCGACGCCGGCGGCGGTGGCCGAGTGTCTCGATCTGGCGCTGCTGGAGTTGGTGCTATAAGCAGGCCTTTTGCCATAGCATTTTGCCAGTACGCATCAGGCGGATTATCTGCTTCAATGCAGTGCATTCATGTAGTACACCTGCGGGAGCTGGTTCATGCAAATCTCCGCTAACGCCTTCAGTTCGGGTATCAGCACCATTCAGTCGGGGCAGCGTCGGGTCGATCAGGCTGCCGCCGAAATCGCCGGCAGTGGCATCGCAGGGCCCCAACAGGCGGCGCAAACGGCCGCGCTCAATCAGGTCAACCCGTCAGCAGAAGCGGCCGGGAAAAACCCTGCGGACCTGGCCGAAAGCCTGGTCGCGTTGCGTGTGGGCCAGAACGAGGCACAGGCTGGCGCGCGTGTCGTGCGCACTGCCGATGAAGTGCTGGGCACGCTGATCGACACCAAAGCCTGAGGTCGCTGACGCGACCAGTACTCATGCGCGACGACAAGGAGGTACGCCATGCAAATCGGCGCTGCGCCGACGTATCGTTCACCGGCAGTGCCGCCATCGCCGGCTCGCCTTGTTGTGCCCGCCGCCTCGGCTGAGGTTTCCCCTGACCTGACCCGCGCTGCCCAGGCGCCCGCTACCCCATCGCCCGCCCTGAGCGATGAACAGAGCGCATCTGCCCGCGAAGAAGCGGATCAGCCTGCCGAGCAGGCGACCCAGTCCGCTGGCAAGCGGGACACAGCCGAACCCAGCTCGCAACAACAGCGCATCGAACAGCTGGAAATTGCCGAGCTGGCCAGTCGTGATCGCGAAGTACGTACCCACGAGCAGGCCCACGCGGCGGTTGGTGGTGGCTATGCCGGCGCACCGAGCTTTACCTACACCCGTGGTCCAGATGGCCAGCGCTATGCCGTCGCGGGTGAGGTCAGTATCGACACCGGCGCGGTGGCGAACGACCCGCGAGCGACCCTGAGCAAGATGGGCATCGTCGTGCGTGCGGCCCTGTCGCCGGCCGAGCCCTCCGCTCAGGACCTGCGTGTGGCGGCGCAAGCCCAGGCGCAGATGGTCCAGGCGCGCGTCGATCTGGCCGAGCTGCAGCGCAGCGACGCCGCACAAGGGCAAGCAGAGCGCGTGCAACCGAGCGAGGCGACTGAACCTGCGCAGCAGGGCGGCGATCCCGAGGCGTCACGGCAGTCGTCGCGTTCCTCTGCAACCGATCTCGATCTGTATCGGCGCACCGCCGAGTCGCCGGACTCTGCGCCGCTGATCGACCTGCTTGGCTGATCACCGCCAGCCCATTCGACTTAACCCTGCCCTATTGGGCAAAAGCCTGCAGCCGAACGCCTGGGCTTCCGCGCCGGAACTACGGACATATTTCGCTGCGGACGGCCGACTCCGACAGACGGCTATTCCCGCGATGCTTGACAAGGCTGGACCGTAAACGTATGTTTCAAACACTTGTTTGATTGCTGGGTGGCCAAGATGTCTCCAGGCAATCGGGAGTGATCCCCCAAGCGACCGTCCACTCGGTCACCCAAACACACTAATGAGTCCACCGCAGAGGTTATTCGCTATGCCTGACTACAAGGCCCCCTTGCGTGATATTCGCTTCGTCCGTGACGAACTGCTCGGCTACGAAGCGCATTATCAGAGCCTGCCTGGCTGCCAAGACGCTACCCCGGACATGGTTGACGCCATCCTCGAAGAGGGCGCCAAGTTCTGTGAGCAGGTACTGGCGCCGCTGAATCGTGTGGGTGACACCGAAGGTTGCACCTGGAGCGAGTCCGGCGTTAAAACCCCGACCGGCTTCAAGGAAGCTTACAAGCAGTACGTCGAAGGTGGCTGGCCGAGCCTGGCCCATGACGTCGACCACGGCGGCCAAGGCCTGCCGGAGTCGCTGGGTCTGGTCGTCAGCGAATTGGTCGGTACCGCCAACTGGTCCTGGGGCATGTACCCAGGCCTGTCCCATGGTGCGATGAACACCATTGCCGAGCACGGCACCGACGAGCAGAAGCATGCTTATCTGACCAAGCTGGTTTCCGGCGAGTGGACTGGCACCATGTGCCTGACCGAGCCGCATTGCGGCACCGATCTGGGCATGTTGCGCACTAAGGCCGAACCGCAGGCCGATGGCAGCTACCAGGTTTCCGGCACCAAGATCTTTATCTCCGCTGGCGAACACGACATGGCCGACAACATCGTCCATATCGTGCTGGCCCGCCTGCCCGACGCGCCGCAAGGCACCAAGGGTATCTCGCTGTTCATCGTGCCCAAGTTCCTGCCGAACGCCGAAGGCGCTGCCGGCGAGCGCAATGCCGTGTCCTGTGGCTCGCTCGAGCACAAGATGGGTATCCATGGTAACGCCACCTGTGTAATGAACTTCGACGGCGCAACCGGTTACCTGATCGGCGCGGCGAATAAAGGTCTGAACTGCATGTTCACCTTTATGAATACCGCGCGCCTGGGTACCGCACTGCAAGGCCTGGCGCATGCCGAAATCGGCTTCCAGGGCGGTCTGAAGTACGCTCGCGAGCGTCTGCAGATGCGTTCCCTGACTGGCCCGAAAGCGCCGGAAAAAGCTGCCGACCCGATCATCGTGCACCCCGACGTACGCCGCATGTTGCTGACCATGAAGGCCTTCGCCGAAGGCAATCGCGCCATGGTCTACTTCACCGCCAAGCAGGTCGACATCGTCAAGTACAGCCAGGACGAAGCCGAGAAGAAACAGGCCGACGCCCTGCTGGCCTTCCTCACTCCGATCGCCAAGGCGTTCATGACCGAAGTCGGCTTCGAAGCGGCCAACCACGGCGTGCAGATCTATGGCGGCCACGGCTTTATCGCCGAGTGGGGCATGGAGCAGAACGTGCGCGACAGCCGTATCTCCATGTTGTACGAAGGCACCACTGGCATCCAGGCTCTCGACCTGCTCGGGCGCAAGGTGCTGCAGACTCAAGGCGAGGCGCTGAAAGGCTTCACCAAGATCGTGCACAAGTTCTGCCAGTCCAACGAAGGCAACGAGGAGCTCAAGGCCTTCGTTGAGCCGTTGGCCCAGCTGAACAAGGAGTGGGGTGACCTGACCATGAAGGTCGGCATGGCGGCGATGAAGGATCGCGAAGAAGTCGGCGCTGCGTCGGTGGACTACCTGATGTACTCCGGTTACGTCTGCCTGGCCTACTTCTGGGCCGATATGGCGCGCCTGGCCGCCGAGAAGATCGCTGCTGGTGCTGCCGACGAAGCCTTCTACAAGGCCAAGCTGCAGACCGCGCGCTTCTACTTCGCGCGCATCCTGCCGCGTACCCGCACCCACGTGGTTACCATGTTGTCCGGCGCCGGCAACCTGATGGACATGCACGAAGACGACTTCGCGCTGGGCTACTAAGCCCTCCCGCGATTTCGCCTGAAAAAGCCGCTACCTCTCGGGGTAGCGGCTTTTCTATTTCCGATCAGTTACCAACCACGGCCGCGGCTCCATTGGCGTAGGCATGACCAGCGTTGTCTGGCGACAGTCTCAAACAGCTCCGCCAGCAATGCTCTGTCCCTGTTACTTGTTGCACGTAATTTTTGTCGGGTGGGTTAGTGGCGCTGCAGGATTTGCGCAGTAACTGCGGTAGTGGTGCGCCACGTAACCCGCCAAGCGCTAATGGGTCTGTCTCTGCTCAGGCCTGGCCCCGGCTTCGCGAGGAGGCTGGCATCTCTTGGCCGTGCACCAGCCATTTATGACGACGCATTCAGCGGGCGTACGGTTGTTGTGAGTCAGCCCGCTTCGGCGGTAGCGTGGGGGTATTGACCCGCGCCTTGCGCGCCTGCCTGACGGAGAACAACCATGCCCGAGTACAAGGCCCCCCTACGCGACATGCGCTTCTTGATCGACGATGTCTTCGACTTCCACACCAGCTACGCCGCACTCGGCGCCAGCGAGGCGACGCCGGACATGGTCGGTGCAATCCTCGAAGAAGGTGCCAAGTTCTGCGAGCAGGTGCTGGCGCCGTTGAACCGTTCCGGCGACGAAGAAGAGTGTCAGTTCGATAACGGTGTGGTGACCACGCCCAAAGGCTTCAAGGAAGCTTTCGCCCAGTATGCCGAAGGTGGCTGGATGGGCTTGGCCGCCGACCCGGCCTACGGTGGCCAGGGGTTGCCGCATTCGCTGGGTTTGCTCAACAGCGAAATGGTCGGCGCCAGCAACACCTCGTGGGGCATGTATCCGGGTCTGACCCATGGCGCTATGTCGGCGATCCATGCCCACGGCACGGAAGAGCAGAAGCAAACCTACCTGACCCGCATGACCGAGGGGCTCTGGACCGGCACCATGTGCCTGACCGAAGCGCATTGCGGCACCGACCTGGGCATCATCAAGACCCGCGCCGTGCCCCAGGCCGACGGTAGCTATGCGATCAGCGGCAGCAAGATCTTCATCTCTGCCGGCGAGCACGACATGAGCGAGAATATCGTGCACTTGGTGCTGGCCAAGCTGCCCGACGCGCCCGCCGGAACCAAGGGTATCTCACTGTTTATCGTGCCCAAGTTCCTCCCCGACACCGCCGGCCAGGCCGGTGAGCGCAACGGGGTCAGCTGCGGCTCGATCGAACACAAGATGGGGATCAAGGCCTCGGCCACCTGCGTGATCAATTTCGACAGCGCCCACGGGTTTCTGATTGGCGAGGCCAATAAAGGCCTCAACTGCATGTTCACCATGATGAACCACGCACGCTTGGGCACCGGCATGCAGGGGCTGTGCCTCGGCGAAGCGAGCTACCAGGGCGCGCTCAAATACGCCAACGAGCGCCTGCAGATGCGTGCCCTGACCGGGCCGAAGGCGCCGGATAAGCCGGCCGATCCGATCATCGTGCACCCCGATGTGCGGCGCATGTTGTTGACCATGAAGGCGCTCAACGAAGGCAACCGTGCCCTGGCTTACTTCACCGCGCAGCTACTGGATGTCGCGCACCTCAGTGAAAACATCCAGCAGCGCGAGGAGGCGGAAAACCTGCTGGCCTTGCTCACCCCGATCTGCAAGGCCTTCATGACCGACACCGGGCTGGAGGTGACCAACCACGGCATGCAGATCTTCGGCGGCCATGGCTATATCCGCGAGTGGGGCATGGAACAGCTGGTTCGTGATTGCCGCATCGCGCCGATCTATGAAGGCACCAACGGTATTCAGGCCCTCGATCTGCTCGGGCGCAAGGTGCTCGGCAGCCAGGGCAAGCTGCTGCGCGGCTTCACCAAGATCGTGCACAAGTTGTGCGTGGCGCAGGCCGAGCATCCGCAGCTCAAGGGCTACGTGGCGCAGCTGGCGACGCTGAACACCCAGTGGGGCGAGCTGACCCAGAAGATCGGTCTGGCGGCGATGAAGAATCCTGACGAGGTCGGCGCCGCTTCGGTGGATTACCTGATGTACTCCGGCTACGTGATCCTGGCCTACTTCTGGTTGCGCATGGCGCTGGTGGCCCAGGAGAAGCTCGACGCGGGTGCCGGCGATGCGGCCTTCTACCAGGCCAAGCTGGCCACCTGCGCGTTCTACTTCAAGCGCCTGCTGCCGCGTACGGCCGCCCACCTGGCTGCGGCCGAGGCCGGCAGCGAGTGCATGATGAGTCTGCCAGCCGAGCATTTCGCGCTCTGAGCGATGCTTGAAACGAACCAAAGCCCGCCTGTTGGCGGGCTTTGGTTATCTGCGATTTGGCAAGCAGCCTGAGACTGTTCGGTCATAACACGACCCTATGTGTCTGAAATGTTGCTCGGTTAAACTCCCAGGCCTGCTTTAACCCTGTTGCTCCGTTCGAGGATTTTCCATGGCTGACTACAAAGCTCCCCTGCGCGACATGCGCTTCGTGCTCAACGAAGTGTTCGAGGTGTCCAAGCTGTGGGCCCAATTACCTGCCCTGGCCGACGTGGTGGATGAAGACACTGCCAGCGCCATTCTCGAAGAAGCCGGCAAGGTCACCGCGGGCATCATTGCCCCGCTCAATCGCAGCGGCGATGAGGAAGGCTGCACCTGGAACGATGGCGCGGTGAAGACGCCGGCCGGCTTTCCCGAAGCCTACAACGCCTACGCCGAAGGCGGTTGGGTAGGGGTCGGCGGCGACCCGCTGTTCGGTGGCATGGGCATGCCCAAGGTGATCTCCGCGCAAGTCGAGGAGATGGTCAACTCGGCCAACCTGTCATTCGGCCTCTATCCGATGCTCACCGCCGGCGCCTGCCTGTCGATCAACGCCCACGCCAGCGAAGAGCTGAAAGAGCAGTACCTGCCAAACATGTACGCCGGCATCTGGGCCGGCTCGATGTGCCTGACCGAGTCGCACGCCGGCACCGACCTGGGCATCATCCGCACCAAGGCCGAGCCGCAAGCCGATGGCAGCTACAAGATCAGCGGCACCAAGATCTTCATCACCGGGGGCGAGCACGACCTGAGCGAGAACATCATTCACCTGGTGCTGGCCAAGCTGCCGGATGCACCGGCCGGGCCGAAAGGCATCTCGCTGTTTCTGGTGCCCAAGTTCATGGTGGGCGCCGATGGCTCGCTGGGCGAGCACAACGCGCTGTCCTGCGGCTCGATCGAGCACAAGATGGGCATCAAGGCCTCCAGCACCTGCGTGATGAATTTCGATGGCGCCACCGGCTGGATCGTCGACGCGCCTAATCGCGGTCTGGCCGCGATGTTCACCATGATGAACTACGAGCGTCTGGGCGTCGGCATCCAGGGCCTGGCCACCGGCGAGCGTTCCTACCAGAGCGCCATCGACTACGCCCGTGAGCGCATTCAGAGCCGCGCGCCGACCGGCCCGGTCGCCAAGGACAAGGTCGCCGATCCGATCATCGTCCATCCCGACGTCCGCCGCATGCTGCTGACCATGAAGGCGTTGAACGAGGGCGGTCGCGCCTTCTCCAGCTACGTCGCCATGCAGCTCGATACCGCCAAGTTCAGCGAGGACCCAGTCGTGCGCAAGCGCGCCGAAGAACTGGTCGCCCTGCTGACCCCGGTGGCCAAGGCCTTCCTCACCGACATGGGCCTGGAAACCACTCTCCACGGCCAGCAGGTGTTCGGCGGTCATGGCTTCATTCGCGAGTGGGGCCAGGAGCAGCTGGTGCGCGATTGCCGCATCACCCAGATCTACGAAGGCACCAACGGCATCCAAGCCCTCGACCTGGTCGGGCGCAAGGTGATCGGTAGCGGCGGGGCGTTCTACCAACACTTCGCTGATGAGATCAAGGCCTTCACCGATTCGGCCGATGTTTCGCTCGCCGAGTTCACCGAGCCGCTGAAAGCTGCCATCGGCAATCTGGAGCAGATGACCGTCGATCTGCTGGCGCGGGCCAAGGCCAACCCCAACGAAATCGGCGCCGCCTCGGTCGAGTACCTGCAGGTGTTCGGCTACACCGCCTATGCCTACATGTGGGCACTGATGGCCAGGACGGCGTTGGGCAAGGAAGGTCAGGACGACTTCTACGCCAGCAAGCTGGGTACCGCACGCTTCTACTTCGCGCGCATCCTGCCGCGCATCCACTCGCTGACCGCCTCGGTCAAGGCCGGCAGCGCAAGCCTCTATCTGCTGGATGCGGCGCAGTTCTAAGCCACACCCTGCAACGCAAAAGCCCCGGTCATGTACCGGGGCTTTTTTACATCTACTGGCGATGGGCTAGTGGTTGGCTTCAGTCTTCAGCGGCGGGATGTCGAGCGTTTCGGTTGGCGTCGAGCCATTGGCCTGCGGGCGTTCGCGCTTCCATTGCAGGGCAATCAGAACCAGGGTCGGGATCCCCAGCAGGGCGGTGATCAGGAAGAACTCGGCATAGCCGAGTTTCTCCACCAGCACGCCGGAATAGCCACCGATCAGTCGCGGCAACAGCAGCATGATCGAGCTGAGTAGGGCGTATTGGGTGGCCGAGAACTGCAGGTTGGTCAGGCTCGACAGGTAGGCGACGAACGCCGCCGTGGCCAGGCCAGCGCTGAAGTTGTCGGCGGAGATGGTGACGATCAACATCTGCAGGTCGGCGCCCATGCCGGCGAGCATGAGGAACAGCAGGTTGGTCGCCGCCGATGCTATGCCGCCGATGAACAGGATCGGCAGGATGCCGAAGCGCACGATCAGCAAGCCGCCAAAACCGGCGCCGAGCAGGGTCATGACCAGGCCGAACAGCTTGCTGACGCTGGCGATCTGATCCTTGGTAAAGCCCTGGTCGATGTAGAACACGTTGGCCATCACGCCCATCACGGTATCCGACATGCGGTAGGTCGCGATCAGCCCGAGCAGCAGCAAGGCCTGCCAGCGGTAACGCACGATGAAGTCGTTGATCGGGGTCAGTACCGGTGCCAGGCCGCGGCGGCCCATGCTCGACAGGCACAGCGTGGTGAGGATGGTGTAGAGCAAGGCGCGCAGAAAGGCGCGATCTTCGAGGAGCAGGCCGAACAGGCTGATTTCGCCCCGTACCAGGCTGGCGAAGTCGGTGTAATAAAACTGGGTGAACATCGCCGGCATCGAGACCAGCAGCACGATCAACACCAGCACCGAGGCGATCTGGTGGCTGAAACCATAGCGCGCCGCGGCCAACTGGGTTTGCAGCGGTACCGCCGGTTCGCGCATCCACAGGCTGGTGAGCAGGCCCGGCAACATCAGCAGGGCAAACACCAGGTAGGTGCCGGACCAGGCGCTGTGCTGGTAAAGCTGTACGGTAGAACCGAAACCTTCGGCGAAGTACAGCGCACCGGCGGTGGCCAGCAGCGCGGCGACCCGGTAGCCGGCCATGTAGCTGGCGGCCAGGGCCGCCTGGCGGGTGTCCTCGACGATCTCCAGGCGGTAGGCATCGATGGCGATGTCCTGGGTGGCTGAGGCGAAGGCCACCAGCACCGCCAGGGAAATTAGCCAGGTCAGATTGGTCTGCGGGTCACACAACGCCATGCCAGCCAGGCCGATGGCAATCAGCACCTGGGCCAGTACCAGCCAGGAGCGGCGCCGGCCGAGCCTGCCGAGCAGCGGCAGGCGCCACTGGTCGAGCAGTGGCGACCAGACCCATTTGAAGGCGTAGGCCAGGCCGATCAGGCTGGCAAAACCGATGGTTTCACGTGCCACGCCAGCTTCGCGCAACCACACCGACAGCGTGGAGAACACCAGCATATAGGGCAGGCCGGCGGCGAACCCGAGGAGCAACAGCACCAGCGTGGAGGGGCTGGAATAGGCGGCGATGGCTTCGCGCCAACTTTTACGGGGCATTGAGCGGGTATCTGTCTGCGGAGAGAGAGTGGGTTCAGGGCGCACTCTAACCGCTGTGCTCCATTGGGCGCCAGCCGTGCCGTCGGATATCCACGCGATCATTGATGACCAGCACGCCTTCGGCACGCAAGCGCTGCCGTTGCTCCGCGCCGGAAGCACTGCCCGCCGGCAGGCTCAGGCGACCGCTGGCGGCGATCACCCGATGCCAGGGCAGCGTCGTACCCTGCGGCAGCTGGCTGAGACTGCGTCCTACCCAGCGGGCGGCGCGGCCAAGGCCGGCCAGCTCAGCCAATTGCCCATAGCTGACCACCTTGCCCGCCGGAACCTGCGCGAGCGTCATATACAGCGCCTCGCGTCGTCCTTCCGGGCTTGCCGCTGACCGGGGCGAAGCGGCTTGCGTGGCGGCTTCATCCTGAGCTGGCGGTGGTCGATTGATCATGCGGCTGCGCACCCTGCGGTTATCTGCGTTGGTAGGTTGGGCCAGGCCAGTGGTGGCGGACAGGGTCGCGCTGAATAATGGCGACCGCCTGAGCAGGCGACATCCTGCTGCTCGCCAGCGGCAAGCGGGCGCTGAAAACCCGCTATGCCGGCCAGGTGCCGATCGCCTGCAAGGATATCGATACCTGGCGATCGGGCAAACCCCTGTCGCTGCGCCGCCAGGGATTGGGCTGCGGGCACTGCAACCAACCGCCGGCCCCGCCTGTTGCTGCCGTACGAGCTGGCGCAAATGGGTGGCCTGGGGCGTACCTCCTCCGAGCGCCATTATCTGCTGGGCTCGGGGCCGGCTGCTCGGCTCGTGCCAGCATGGCGCCGGTCGCCTGGCTTGAACTCCGATTAATTCCGACGGTCAGTGCTTGTTCAGAGGTCGGGCTTGCGCATAATGCCTGGCGTTTATTCAATCAGAGTTTTTCAAGCATTCTTATGATTTTCAGAACCCTGCTGTGCCTGACCCTTTCGGCCGCTACCAGTCCTCTGCTGGCCGATACCGTGTGGTTGAAAAACGGCGATCGGCTGAGCGGTACGATCAAATTCTTTGAAGGGAAAAAACTGCTCCTGGAAACCGAGTACGGTGGCTCGATCGCGCTGGATTGGAAGAAAATCGCCACCCTCGAAAGCGACCAGGAGCTGCTGATCAAGGAAGGCAAACTTACCGGTGAGCGGGCCAAAGCTTTGCTGGCTGCCGAGCAGGGCAAAGTCACCCTGGCCAATGGCGAAGGACCGAGAACTATCGAGTTGGCGAGTATCGAGCGGATCATGAAGCCCAAGCCACTGATCGAGGATTTGACCTGGAAGGGCAATATCGACGCGGCGCTGGACTACAAGCGCGCCGAAACTGATACCGATGACTATGATGTCGACCTGAAAACTCAGATGCGCCATGGCCTCTGGCGGCACAATGCCACGGCCGAGTACAACCGTGAGTTCCAGGACGGCGTAGTGGCCACGGATAACTGGGGCGCCGAATATGCCCTCGACCGTTTCCTTGATGAACAATGGTTCTGGGAGGGGCGTGTCGAATACGAGCGCGATCTGATCGAAGAACTGCGGCGCCAGCGCACGGTAGGTACTGGTCCGGGTTACCAGTTCTGGGATAACGAATTGGGCGCCTTCTCCGTCGTCGGCTTGATGAACCGCACCGACTATCTGTATGCCAACGGCGAGAAGGATAGCTTCTATGCCGTGAGCACGAAGTGGGACTACAACCGTTATCTGGTTGGCAAGAGCGTCGAGCTGTTCAGCACCGGTGAGGTCGGCAAGCCGCTGGCTAATGTCGCCGAATACGCCCTGGAAGCCGAGGTGGGACTGCGCTACAAGGTCACCGACTGGGCTTCGCTGAACATGAAGGCCGAGAAAGATATAGTCAGTGGTTCGGAAGGCGATATAGACGAAACCCACTACAGTCTCGGCTTTGGTGTCGGCTGGTAAGCCATTTCGCAGCCAGTCAGCTGTAGTTTGCATCGCTCTGGCCATATGCCGCAATGCCGTTCACTTGAGTCAAGTGAGCGGCATTTTTCTTGGCATGCAAAGGCATAAATCGATACCCAGCGGAGCGATCCGAACCGGTCCGCAACCACCAGGTAGGCGGTTAGTCGAGCATGTCGGTGAAGCGGTCATCCTGCTTGAACACCAGCGGCTGAGCGAAGCCCGGCACCTTGATCTGTTCGGTGCCCAGCTCGATGGCCTTGTCGTCGATCAGGTCGCGGCCGAAGTTGTAGATGATTTCCAGTTGTCCCCGCATGGCCTGTTCGTCGTAGGCGCGGGCGGCGGCGCGGGTCTGTTCGCGGCGTGCGCAATAGGCGGCGAAGGCCTCGGTGCCGTGACGCTTGCGCAGCATCTTGTCGACCACATGGGGGGCCAGCACCACGGCGCTGGCGTTGTTGCCGCCGAAGCCCTTGGAGTTGATGAAGCACACATCGAGTTGCTGCGGCTCGCGTTGGCGATCCGTGGTGGCGAAACTCAGGTGCTCTTGGTGGACGTCGTCGGCGACCGAGTCGATGGTCTTGATTCCGGGGATGACGCCGTACTTGAAGCTGCCCAGGGCGGAGATCACCTGATCGCCGCTGGCGGTGGCCAGGGAGTGGCCGACGAAGGCCTTGACTGCGGTCACCGGCCATTGCTCGATGGCGAAGGTGGCGGCGATGCGATCCAGCAGTTCGGATTCGGTGGTACGGTTGGCCGGGGTGCTGGAGCCGTGGGCGTGGACGAAGCTGCGTTGGCGCACGGCATCGAGGCCGAGCAGTTGCACGGCGCTGGCCACGGCCTTGGCCATGGTCAGGTAATTACCGGGGCCGGGGGCGGAGATGGATTTCTTGAAGCCATCGGCGTTGACGAATACATCCGGCACCGCGCCGTGGATGTCAGCGCCTAGCTCCAGGGCCAGTTCGTCGTCCATCAGCACCACGAACTGGCAGGCCTCGGCCAGGGTGAAGCCGCAGTTGTCGCCGAACGGGCGGCTGGCGCGGCGGAAGTTCACCTGTTGCTGGCCTTCGATCTGGCGCAGGCCCTCTTCGGTGGCCAGCGCGCCCATGGCGCCGTAACCCTCGATGCACTCCTGATTGACCGGTGCTTCGCTGCTGCCGACGATCACCACCCGGGCCTTGCCCGTGGTGATCTGCTCGATGCCCTTCTGCAGGTTGTAGAGGAAGGTGGCGCAGGCGCCGGTGATGCTGCCGGTACTGCCGACACTGCCGAGCACGTAGGCGTTGATGAAGTCAGCCGGCATGCTGTTAAGGCCCAGGGCCAGCTGCTTGGCGGTGACCCGGCCGCCCTTGAGGCGCGATTGCATCATGCCGCCGAAGCCGTTTTCGTCGAGCTGGCTCATGATGCAGCTGGCGAACACCGCGACTTCGTCCGGTTGTACCCGATCGACGATCGACTGCCAGGGCAGGCCGGTCGAGCGCAGGGCGTCGGTCACCCCGACGATGGCCATGCTCAGACCGCGCGGGTGGAAGCGTGAGTTGTAGTGTTCGCTCGGCTCGAAACCGCTGGGCAACTGACCGGCGGATTTCACCGGCAGGGCGCGGTAGCTGTCGACCTTGAAGTCGCAGTTGTCGTGCAGGGTGACGCGCACCTCGGTGGCGTTAAGCTCCTCCACCGACCAGTTGGCCGGCAGTGGCTCGGGCAGTTGCTTGCGGTTGCTAATGAAGCTCAGCGGGGTGCCGGACGCGCCACTGACGCTGATGTTTTTCTGCCAGTGGGCGGCGTCGACATCCAGGTGCTGCTTTTCGATACGCCGTACCAGGGTCGAGGCGAGAATCTGTTCGGCAAAACGGCTGTCGATCTCCGCCAGGCTCAACGCCGTGCCGTCGATGGTCTGGTAGCTGCCGTCGAGTACCTGCAGCAGTTTCATCATCACGGCCAAGCCGGCGAGGGTTTCCTGACGTGCGCGCAGGTCCATCGACTCGATCACGGTGCGGCGGAAGCCGTGGTGAAAGGAACTGCGGCCGGCTGCGTTATAACCACCAAAACCAACAATCACGGGTAAGCGAGACTTCACGCGGGAAACTCCTTCAAATAAATACGCCGGACAAGCTCAGATGAAGCGATACCTGCTTGTCGCTCGCCCAGGAACCCGTAAACACGGGGACATACAATGGGGGCGAGCAGTGGCTCGACTGTTTGGGTGCTTATGCTGACGTGATTTATGACTTGTGAGTCACTGCTTCGACCAAGGTAGCGCTTCGGCAAAACCATACTCCTGCTAAGGTTTCTCCAGTCCAAGGTCTCGCTGGAGAACAATAATGCACAGCCTCAACCCCTACGAATATGGCATGCCGCGCGAAGCGGCGAATTTTCAGGCGCTCAGTCCCTTGAGTTTTCTCGAGCGCGCGGCGAGTGTCTACCCGCAGCGAACGGCGCTGATCAACGGTAGCCTGCGGCAGACCTGGGGCGAGACTTACAGCCGCTGCATTCGCCTGGCTTCGGCCCTGGCCCAGCGTGGCATTGGCCTGGGCGATACGGTGGCGGTGATCGCGCCGAACGGCCCGGCGATGTTCGAGGCGCACTTCGGCGTACCCATGTGCGGCGCCGTGCTGAATGCCATCAATACCCGTCTGGATGCCGAAGCCATCGCCTTCATCCTGCAGCATGGCGAAGCCAAGGTGCTGTTGGTCGACAAGGAATTCGGCGAACTGGTGCAGCGCGCCACCAGCCACCTGCCCAACCGTCCGCTGATCATCGGCATCGACGACCCGGAGTATCAGGACGGCCAGTTGATTGGCCAGTTCGACTACGAGGCGCTGTTGGCCGAAGGCGACGCCGACTATGCCTGGCAGATGCCCGCCGACGAATGGCAGGCGATCTCGCTCAGCTACACCTCCGGCACCACGGGCAACCCCAAGGGCGTGGTCTACCACCACCGCGGCGCGCACCTGAATGCCTTGTCCAACGCCATGTGCTGGGACATGAGCCGCTTCCCGGTGTACCTGTGGACGCTGCCGATGTTCCACTGCAACGGCTGGTGTTTCCCCTGGGCGCTGGCGGCCTATGTCGGGGTCAATGTGTGCCTGCGCCATGTGCGCGCCGAGGCGATTTACCCGGCGATTGCCGAGCATGGCGTCGACCACTTCTGTGGCGCACCGATCGTGCTGAACATGCTGGCCAATGCCGCCGATGAGCTGAAGGCGCTGAAGACCCGCCCGGTCAAGGTGCTGACTGCCGGCGCCGCGCCACCTGCGGCGGTGATCGAGGCCATGGAAGCCATGGCGTTTCGCGTCACCCACGTCTATGGCCTGACCGAAACCTATGGCCCCAGCGTGGCCTGCGAATGGAAGGAGGAGTGGGACAGCGAAACCCCCGAGCAGCAAGCGCGCCTGAAATCCCGCCAGGGCGTGCGGGCGCCATTGCTCGACGGCCTGATGGTGGCCGACCCGGACACCCTGCAGCCGGTGCCCAAGGACGGCCAGAGCATCGGCGAGATCATGATGCGCGGCAATGTGGTGATGAAGGGCTACCTGAAGAACCCCACGGCCACCGCCGAAGCCTTCGCCGGCGGCTGGTTCCACTCCGGCGACCTGGCGGTGTGGCACGCCGACGGTTATGTGGAGATCAAGGACCGCTCCAAGGACATCATCATCTCCGGCGGCGAGAACATCTCCTCGATCGAGGTGGAGGACGTGCTCTACCGTCATCCGCAGATCCTCGAAGCGGCGGTGGTGGCCATGCCCAGCGACAAGTGGGGCGAAACCCCCTGCGCCTTCGTCACCGCCAAGCCGGGAGTCGAACTGACGGAGGCCGAAGTGATTGCCTTCTGCCAACAGCGCATGGCGCGCTTCAAGGTGCCCGGTTGCGTGGTCTTCACCGCGCTGCCAAAAACTGCCACCGGCAAGGTGCAGAAGTTCGTCCTGCGCGAGCAGGCCAGGGCGATGGCGGCGGGCGGGCAGGCGGCGACCTAGGAGCCTGGTGTGCGTACTCGCCTGTGGGCTAAGCGGCGCCGCTGCTGCGAATCAACAGGTGATGGTTGCTGTGCGCGGCAGTGTGGTCGATGGGCGAGCGTGCTGCGCCGTTAGCGCTAGGTCTTCGGGTTGCTGCGCGCTGGCGCGACGGGGCCGATCATCATCGACGTATGGCTGCAACGCGAGGCTCGGCATGGGCGCGCTATCGCCCCGTTGGTGCCGCCCCGGGCCTGGCGCGCAACAAGCACGGGCAGTTACAGCAAGTGCTCTGGCTTGACCGCCTCACCGGAATGGAGGTCGAGGCGCTGGCGGATGTCTTCGAACATGGCGTCGTATTTATGGTGCATTGAGATGATATTCGCCGTTTTCGGCAGGCCGTGTTTCTGCGCGAGGTGAAAACAGTTGCTGGCAAAGTTGCAGGCCATGTCCCTGGGCAGTTCGAATTCTTCCGTGAAGGCTGCGCCGTTGATTTCACCGTGCATGCTGAAGTGCATGGCCGTGCCCGTCGCAGGATCATTGACCACCTGATACTCGACGTTGATGTCGTAGCCAAAGTCGTTGGGCTGCAAGGGCGCACGGATGATATGCAGATGGCCGGGTTCGCTCATGGCGAGGCTCCTGTAAGTATGAATATGGGGATGTCAGCGATAGTGAATGCCCGGTTGCGCCGTGCTGATCCGGGTGCCGGCCTTACCTTGGACGATGGCTTGGATATCCGCCAATGCTCCGATCACCGCGACTTTGCCGGTATTACGGGCGAACTCGCAGGCGGCCTGGACTTTCGGCCCCATGGAACCGGCGGCAAAGTCGAGTTGCTCCAGGGCGTCCGGGTGGGCGGCGCTGATGGTTTTTTGCGTCGCCTGGCCCCAGTCGACATATACCGCGCTGACATCGGTGGCGATCACCAGTAGGTCGCTCTGCAGCTGTTCGGCCAGCAGCGCCGAGCAGAGGTCCTTGTCGATCACCGCTTCCACGCCCTTGAGTTTGCCGTCTGCGCCGTACAGCGTCGGGATACCGCCACCGCCGGCGCAGATGACGATGCTGCCTTTCTCCAGCAGCCACTTGATCGGGCGGATTTCGAAGATCCGTATCGGCCGCGGGCTGGCGACCACGCGGCGAAACTGCTCGCCATCGGCGGCGATACTCCAGCCTTTTTCGGCGGCCAGGCGCTCGGCCTCGACCTTGCTGTAGACCGGGCCAATCGGTTTGCTCGGGTGTTGAAAGGCCGGGTCGGCCGGGTCGACTTCCACCTGGGTCAGCAGGGTGGCGAAGGGCACCTCGACGGGCAGCAGGTTGCCCAGCTCCTGCTCAATCATGTAGCCGATCATGCCTTCGGTTTCGGCGCCCAGCACATCCAGCGGGTAAGGGCTGAGCTCGGTGTAAGCGGCGGCCTGCAAGGACAGCAGGCCTACTTGGGGGCCATTGCCGTGCGCCACTACCAGCTCGTTGCCGGGGGCTATTTTGGCGATCTGTTCGGCGGCGATACGGATATTGATCCGTTGATTGTCCGCGGTCATGGGTTGACCACGGCGAAGGAGGGCGTTACCGCCCAGTGCCACGACGATACGCATAGTGCATGTCCCTCTCAAAGGTGATGGCTCTTGCCTGTAGCCGCTGGCTGGCCAGCGACTTGCCCCGTGCGCTGTGGCAATTACACCCGCGCACGGGACTCCTTCGCGGTCTATCGGCAGCCCCAGGGGCGGGGTGATCCGTCAGATATCAGCCAACGCCGATACCAGAATCGCCTTGATCGTGTGCATGCGATTTTCCGCCTGCTCGAAGGCGATGTTGGCCGGCGACTCGAACACCTCTTCGGTGACCTCCACGCCGTTTGCCAGGTGCGGGTAACGTTCGGCCAACTCCTTACCCACTTCGGTCTCGCTGTTATGAAAGGCCGGCAGGCAATGCATGAATTTCACCCGGGGATTGCCCGAGGCTTTCATCATCTGCGCATTCACCTGGTAGGGCAGCAATTGGGCGATGCGCTGGTCCCATACCGCGGCGGGTTCGCCCATGGAGACCCAGACATCGGTGTGGATGAAATCGACGCCCTGGACTGCTTCCTCGGGGTCTTCGGTGAGGTTCAGGCGCGCGCCACTCTCGGCGGCGAAGGCCTGACATTGGGCGATAAACTCGGGCGTCGGCCAGAGATCCTTGGGCGCACCGATGCGTACGTCCATGCCCAACTTGGCGCCGATCATCAGCAGCGAGTTGCCCATGTTGTAGCGGGCATCGCCGAGGTAGGCGTAGCTGATCTCATGCAGCGGTTTGTCGCTGTGCTCGCGCATGGTCAGCACGTCGGCAATCATCTGGGTCGGGTGGAATTCCGCCGTCAGGCCATTGAACACCGGCACGCCGGCGTACTTGGCCAGCTCATCGACTATCTCCTGGCCGAAACCGCGGTATTCGATGGCGTCGAACATGCGTCCCAGCACGCGGGCGGTGTCCTTCATGCTCTCCTTGTGGCCGATCTGCGAGGAGCTCGGCTCTATATAGGTGACATGGGCGCCCTGGTCATGGGCCGCGACCTCGAAGGCGCAGCGGGTACGGGTCGAGCTCTTCTCGAAGATCAACGCGATGTTCTTGCCCTTGAGGTGCTGCTGCTCGGTGCCGGTGTAGGTGGCGCGCTTCAGGTCGCGGGACAGATCCAACAGATACTGCAGTTCGCGGGCGCTGTGATGCATCAAGCTCAGCAGGCTACGGTTGTGCAGGTTGAACGCCATGACGAATTTCCTCTTGAGAAATTAACGGTTTTAACCCCGGCGCTGGATCAGCGTCGGGATTGTCGCGGCTCGGGTAAGGGCCGCTGCGGGTTACTCAGTAATCGATCGGGTCGCGAATAATCGGGCAGGTCATGCAATGGCCGCCGCCGCGGCCGCGACCCAGTTCGCTGGCGTCGATGGTGATGACTTCCACCCCGGCCTTGCGCAGCAAGGTGTTGGTGTAGGTGTTGCGGTCGTAGCCGATCACCACGCCGGGCTCGATGGCGACTACATTGTTGCCGTCGTCCCATTGCTCGCGTTCGGCCTCGTAGCTGTCGCCGCCGGTTTGCACCACGCGGAGCTTCTTCAGGTTGAGCGATTCGGCCACCACCTCGAGGAACGGTTTTGCTTCACGGCGGATATCCATACCGCCGGGGCGGCTTTCATCCGGGCGAATGCTGAAGGCGACGATCTGTTCGACCACCGATGGGAAGATGGTCACCAGGTCACGGTCGCAGAAGCTGAACACGGTATCCAGGTGCATGGCCGCCCGCGACTTTGGCAGGCCGGCGACTATCACCCGTTGCACCGCGCCGGCCTTGAACAGCGATTGCGCCAACTGACCGATGGCCTGGTGCGAGGTGCGCTCGCCCATGCCGAGCAAGACTACGCCGTTGCCGATCGGCATCACGTCGCCGCCCTCGAGGGTGGCAGCACCGTGGTCGAGATCCGGGTCGCCATACCAGAACTGGAAATCGGCATTGAGAAAGTCCGGGTGAAACTTGTAAATCGCCGTCATCAGCAGGGTTTCCTGGCGCCGCGCTGACCAGTACATCGGGCTCAACACCACGCCGCCGTATATCCAGCAACTGTTGTCCCGGGTGAACTGGGTGTTCGGTAGCGGCGGCAGGATAAAGCTGGAGGCGCCGAGAAACTCGCTGAACATCTTGGCCAGTTCGCTGCCACCGCCGGTGAGCAGGTCGACGCCGGCAACGCCACCGATCAGGTACTCGGCCAGCTTGCGCGGCGCCTGGCCTTCCAGCCAGCTGCGCAGTTCGTCGTGCAGGCCGAGGCCCACCTGGTTAACCGAGGTCTTGCGGTCGAGAATCCACTTCAGGGCGTCGGGGTTTTGCACCACCTCGGTGAGCAGGTTGTGCATCTCGATCACTTCGATATTGCGTTCACGCATCTTGGTGACGAAGTCGAAGTGGTCGCGCTTGGCCTGATTGACCCAGATCACGTCGTCGAACAGCAGCTCGTCGCAGTTGCTCGGGGTCAGGCGTTGATGGGCCAGGCCGGGGGAGCAGACCAGCACCTTGCGCAATTTGCCGGCTTCGGAATGCACTCCAAGTTTTCCATTACTCATGTCATAAATCCTTCTGTTAGAGGCTGAGGAAGCCGGCATAGAGGCCATAGGCGGCAATGCCTGCACCGATCAATACGGCCAGGAAGATCAGCTGCTCCACGCGGGTGAAAACAGCTTGGCCCTGTTCACGCTTGGCTTTGGCGAAGAACAGCGCGCCCGGCGCATAGAGCAGCGCCGACAGCAGGACGTACTGCACACCGCCGGCATACACCAGCCACACCGCGTAGATCACCGCGATCAGGCCGATCAGCAGATCCTTGCGGCGCGTACCGGGCTGGCCCGCGTAGGTCTCACCGCGTACCGCCAGCAGCACCGCATAGGCGGCGGACCAGAAATACGGCAGCAGGATCATCGACGTGGCCAAGTACAGCAGCTTGAGGTAGGTGGCGTCGTTGAACAGGGTGATGATCAGAAACAGCTGAATCAGGCCGTTGGACAGCCACAGCGCGTTGACCGGCGCGTGCTGGGCGTTTTCCTTTTTCAGGAAGTTGGGCATGGTGTGATCGCCTGCGCCGACGAACAGGATCTCCGCACACAGCAGGGTCCAGGACAGCAGGGCGCCGAGCAGCGAGACGATCAGGCCGATGCCAATCAGCGCCGCGCCCCAGGGGCCGACCACCTGTTGCAGCACGCCAGCCATGGAGGGGTTCTTCAATCCGGCCAGTTCGGCCTGGCTGAGGATGCCCATGGACAACACGTTGACCATCACCAACAGCAGCAAGACACCGACGAAACCGATCACCGTGGCCTTGCCGATATCCGCGCGGTTCTCGGCGCGGGCCGAATAAACGCTGGCCCCTTCGATGCCGATAAACACCCAGACGGTGACCAGCATCATGTTGCGCACCTGGTCCATCACGCTGCCCAGCTCCAGGTTGCCGCGTCCCCAGAAATCGGCGGTGAACACCTCGAGCTTGAAGGCAATGGCGGTGATGACGACAAACAGCAGCAACGGCACGATCTTGGCAACAGTGGTCACCAGGTTGATGAACGCCGCCTCGTGGATGCCGCGCAGCACCAGAAAATGCACGGCCCAGAGCAGCAGCGAGGCGCCGATGATGGCGGGCAAGGTATTGCCTTCACCAAAGACCGGGAAGAAGTAGCCGAGGGTGCTGAACAGCAGGACGAAGTAGCTGACGTTGCCGATCCAGGCGCTGATCCAGTAGCCCCAGGCCGAGGAGAAGCCCATGTAGTCGCCAAAGCCGGCCTTGGCGTAGGCGTAGACCCCGGCATCCAACTCCGGTTTGCGCACGGCCAGGCTCTGGAACACGAAGGCCAGGGTCAGCATGCCCACGGCGGTGATGGCCCAGCCGATCAGGATGGCCCCAGCGCTGGCGCTGGTCGCCATGTTTTGCGGCAGCGAAAAGATTCCCCCGCCGATCATCGAACCGACCACCAGTGCTATCAGTGCGGCCAGACGGAGTTTTGTGGAAGCCTGGGGCATGGTGACTCTCCTTGAGGGTATGGCAATCGCCATTTACCCATGTCGGGTCTCAGGCGGTGCTGACTTGGGTCAAGGATAGGAATGATTGTCAGGTGCTGGCCGGAGTTGTCTGGACGCTGTCCCGGAGCGGTGTTGAATCCGATCGCCGTCTGTGGCGGCTTCAACAGCAAATATTGTCTGTGGTTAGACGATTTTCGCGGATAAATCCGCTGCTACGAAAAGACTACCCGCGCGCAGCCTGTGACCGGAATCGCGCCCAAAAAAAGCCCGGCACTGAGGCCGGGCAGAAGGTACACGGAGTACTTCAATAGAGCGCGGTCAGTTCATTCCCAGCCAGTTTGGCAGGGCCATGGACACGGCCGGCACATAGGTGATGATCATCAGGAAGCCCAGCAGCAGCATCAACCACGGCCAGGCGGCCTTGATCACCGCGGTCAGCGGCATGCCGGTCACCGCCGAGGTGACGAACAGGTTGAGGCCCACCGGCGGGGTGATCAGGCCGATCTCCATGTTCACCACCATGATGATGCCCAGGTGGATCGGGTCGATGCCCAGCTGCACGGCGATAGGGAACAGGATTGGCGCGAGGATCAGGATGATCGCCGAGGGTTCCATGAAGGCACCGGCCACCAGCAACACGATGTTCACCACCAGCAGGAATTGCCAAGGCTGCAGGCCCATCTCGATCACAATCGCGGTGATGGTCTGGGGGATCTGCTCGGTGGTCAGTACGTGGGCGAAGAGCATGGCGTTGGCGATGATGAACATCAGCATGATGGTCAGCTTGCCGGACTCCAGGAGCACCTTGGGGCACTCGCTCACCGTCATGTCCTTGTACACGAATAGGGCGACGAAACCGGCGTAGACCGCCGCCACCGCAGCCGCTTCGGTCGGGGTGAACATGCCGGAATAGATACCGCCGAGGATGATCACCATCAGCAGCAGGCCCCAGATCGCCTTGCGTGCGGTGGTCAGCAGTTGGCGCAGGCTGGCGCGCGGCAGAGAGGGCAGGTCCATCTTGCGCGCGACAATGTAGATTGCCACCATCAATGCCACACCCAGCATCAGGCCCGGGATCACACCGGCCATGAACAGCTTGCCGACCGATTGCTCGGTCGCGGCGGCATACACCACCATGACGATCGACGGCGGAATCAGGATGCCCAGGGTGCCGGCGTTGCAGACGATGCCGGCGCCGAATGCCTGCGGGTAACCGGAGCGGACCATGCCGGCGATGGCAATCGAGCCGACGGCGGCCACGGTGGCTGGCGAGGAGCCGGACAAGGCGGCAAACAGCATGCAGGCCATCACCGCGGAGATGGCCAGGCCGCCACGGATATGGCCGACGCAGGCGTTGGCGAAATCGATCAGGCGCTGGGCCACGCCGCCAGTGGTCATGAAGGCGCCGGACAGCAGGAAGAACGGAATCGCCAGCAGGGTGTAGTGCTCGCTGGTCTCGAACAACTTGATCGCCAGCGAACGCACCGAATCAGGGCTGAACAGCATGATGGTCACCGAGCCAGCCAGGCCGAGGGACGCGGCAACCGGCACGCCAATGAACATCAGCACGAACAGCAGAATGAAGAGGAACAGAATGGTCATTGCTTGGGTTCCTCGTGCTCGGTCAACTTCATGGCTTCGGCGGCTTCATCGGCCAGGCCGAGACCGGTCTGCTGGTGGCGCAGAATACGCACGAAGATTTCCAGGAATCGAATAAACACCATGGCGTAGCCGAACGGCACGATCAGGGTGATATGCCATTGCTTGATGCCGTAGTGACCGAGGTCCTCGGCGCCAATGTTGGCGGTAAACAACGTGTGCATCCAGTCGAAGCTGGCTACCGCGATCAGCCCCGCATAGCCCAGGCAGCACAGGCAGGCGATCAGACCGATAATCCGTTGCACTGGCTTGCTGGCCAGTTTGACCAGCGCGTCGACGCCGATATGCCCGGCAGTGCGCACGCCATAGGCCAGGCCGAAGAAGATCAACCAGGCGAACAGTGCCTTGGTCAGAGAGATGCTCCAGGTCATGTCCTGGGCCAGCCCGAGAATGAAGTCGCCGATGGCGAAGAGCTGGTCGCTGGCGCCTTCCCAGCGATCGCCCCAGTTGTAGAACAGGGTGTAGAGGTTGTTGAGGATCACGTAGACGAATGTCACAAGCGTCATGAGCGCCAGGAGAAAGGCGATAAAGCCTTCCTCGAAGTGATCATACGCGCGTCGCAAGGCGTTCATCGATAGCATCTCCAGTGGAGAGAAGGGGGGCCAGGACTGCATCTACGGCAGTACCTGGCGCAATAGCCCGACAGCGGGACGAGCAGCCGCCGCTGCCGGTGGGTTACGCCACTTTGTGGCTAAACCCACCCTTCTACTGGTTGGCGGCGTCGGCGGCCTTGATCAGGTCGGCACCGATCTCGCCTTCGAACTTGGCCCACACCGGCTTCATGGCGTCGCGCCACATGCCGCGTTGCTCCGGGGTCAGGTTGATGATTTCGCTGGTCTTGGCATCGAGGATGCGTTGCTTGTCACCTTCGTTCAGCGCGCCTGCTTGCTTGTTCACTTCGGCCGTCACCTCCACGATGATCTTGTCCAGCTCAGTGCGGACGTCTGCCGGCAGGCCGTTCCAGAACTTGGTGTTGGTGATCAGCATG
The DNA here is from genome assembly GCF_035621475.1 of Pseudomonas paeninsulae. Classification (NCBI taxonomy): domain Bacteria; kingdom Pseudomonadati; phylum Pseudomonadota; class Gammaproteobacteria; order Pseudomonadales; family Pseudomonadaceae; genus Pseudomonas; species Pseudomonas paeninsulae. The sequence continues at coordinate 4,774,369 of NZ_CP141799.1, read as the reverse complement.
TAGTCGAGGACACCGTGGTTGGACTCGGTGATGTACTTCTGCACTTCATGCATCTTCTGGCTGTAGATGTTCGAGTAGGGGTTCTCGGCACCGTTGACCACGCCAGTCTGCAGGCCTTGGTAGACCTCGGCGAAGCTCATCTTGCGCGGGTTGGCGCGCACGGCCTTGAATTGCTCTTCGAGTACGGCGGACGCCTGTACGCGGAACTTCAGGCCACGGGCATCTTTGGGCTCACGCAGCGCCTTGTTGGCCGACAGCTGCTTGAGGCCGTTGTGCCAGTAACCCAGGCCGGTGATGTTCTTGTCTTCCATGGATTTCAGCAGTGCCTGACCTTCCGGGCTTTGCTGGAAGCGGTCGACGGCGGCCATGTCCTGGAACAGGAACGGCAGGTCGAATACCTGGATCTGCTTGGTGTATTGCTCGAACTTGGCCAGGGACGGGGCGATCAGTTGCACGTCACCGAGCAACAGCGCTTCCATTTCCTTGCCATCGCCGAACAGCGAGGAGTTCGGGTAGACCTCGACCTTGACCTTGTCGCCCAGGCGCTCTTCGGCGAGCTTCTTGAACAGCGCGGCACCCTGGCCTTTCGGCGTGTGCTCGGCGACCACGTGGGAGAATTTGATCACAATCGGATCGGCCGCTTGGGCCATACCGGCGATGCTCAGCGACAGGGCGCAAGCCAGCGCCTTGGCAGTCAGTTTGAACATGAAATGCTTCCTCTTGTTTTTGTGCTTCGGTATGCGCCGTAGCGCTGTAGAGCGGGCGAACAAGAATAAGTCTAGGCGGCCTGCCGGAAAACGACGGACGCTGGGCAGCGATTGCCTGGACTTGTGCTTGTTGGATCGCCTGCAGGTACTAGAGCAACCGCCATGCCAGACTGTTGATCGGCGCGCCATACAGTCGCGGATAATCCTTGGCAGAAGGCGCTGGCACCTTGCGGGAACTGGCTTGTGCGGGGAGCAGAGAGGTTCCCGCCAGCGGTTCGGCACGCCGCTGCTGCAGATTATGGCGCGCTGGGGTGGGCGGAGATGGCGGGAATCCGCCAGTCAGTCGAAGTCATCTGGCGAGCTTCCGCCAGTGTCGCTGACGCTCAGGCCATGCTTGCGTAATTTGTCGTGCAGGGTCTTGCGCGGCACACCGAGGGCTTCGGCCAGGCTGCGCAGCGAACCATGGGCACGACTCAGCTCGGCGGCGATCATGGCGCGCTCGAAGGCCTCCACCTGCTCGCTGAGGTTACCGCTGGGCGGCACGCCGTTCTGCGGGTTGTCCAGGTTCAGCTCCAGGCCGAGATCCAGACCCAGGTCGAGACCGAGGGCGAAGCGCTCGGCGGCATTCTGCAGTTCGCGCACATTGCCCGGCCAGGGGTGACGCAGGAGCATGGCGCGTTGCCCCGGTTGCAGTTCGCGCACGGCCAGGCCGTGGCGGGTGCTGGCGCCATCGGCGAAGTGTTGGAACAGCAGCAGGGCATCTTCGCCACGTTCGCGCAGGGGCGGGATGCGCAACGGCGCGACGTTCAGGCGGTAATACAGGTCGGCGCGGAAACGGCCCTGGTCGGCGGCCTGGCGCAGGTCTTCCTTGGTCGCGGCGATCACGCGGATATCCAGGGGGATCAACTGGTTGCCGCCCAGGCGTTCGACCACCCGTTCCTGCAGCAGGCGCAGCAGCTTGACCTGGACTTCCAGGCTCATGCTCTCGATTTCATCGAGGAACAGGGTGCCGCCGTTGGCGAACTCGAACTTGCCGATACGGCGTTTTTGCGCACCGGTAAAGGCGCCGGGTTCGTGGCCGAACAGTTCGCTTTCCACCACCGACTCGGCCAGGGCGCCGGCGTTGATCGCCACGAAGGGGCCGTCGCGGCGATTGGACAGGTCGTGCAGGGCGCGAGCGACGACTTCCTTGCCGGCACCCGTCTCACCGAGGATCAATACATCGGCGCTGATGTTGGCCAGGGCACCGATCTGCTCGCGCAGGCGCGCCATGGCCGGCGACTGGCCGACCAGGCGCGCGCTCAACTGCTGGCGGTCGGCCAGGGCCAGGCGCAGGCAGCGGTTATCCAGCACCAGGCGGCGCAGGGCGAGGGCGCGGCGTACGCTATCGAGCAGGTCTGCGCTGGCGAAGGGTTTCTCGAGAAAGTCATAGGCGCCGGCGCGCATCGCCTGCACCGCCAGCGGTACATCGCCATGGCCGGTGATCAACAGCACCGGCAGGTCCGGGTCCTGCTCGTGCAACTGTTCGAGCAGTTGCATGCCATCGATGCCCGGCATGCGAATATCGCTGACCACCACACCGGCCCAGTCGCGCGCGATGCGCGCAGCGACGCCGCGGGCGTCGGCCAGGCTGACGACTTGCAGCCCAGCCAGGTCGAGGGTCTGACTCAAGGCCTGGCGCAGGTGCGGGTCGTCGTCGATCAACAGCACTTGAGTGCGTGGGTCGAGGGTGGTCATAGGTAATAGTCCTCGGGCGACTGGGTTCTAACGCCGTGTTCGGCGGCGCGCAGGCGCAGGGTCAGCAGGGCGCCGCCGTCGGGGTGATTGGCCAGCAGTAGTTCACCGCCGAGGGCGCGTATCAGGGTATCGCAAATCGCCAGGCCCAGGCCCAGGCCCTGGGCGCTGGTCTTGGTGGTGAAGAAGGGTTCGCGGGCGCGTTGCAGGGCTTCGGCGCTGAAGCCCGGGCCGTTATCGCGCAGGTGCAGGTCGATGCCAGTGGCATGGCGTTCGGTGCTGAGCCAGATGCGCCGTGGTGGCGCTTTTTCGCCCAGGGCGTCGAGGGCGTTGGCCAGCAGGTTCCCGAGCACCTGGCGCAGGCGGGTTTCGCCAGCCTGGACCCACAGGGTGGCCTCCGGCAAATCGCGGATCAGTTCGACCTGCATGGCCCGACGGCGCTTGGCCAGCAGCGCCAGGGCGTCGTCGAGGGCTGGCTGCAGGGCCACGCTTTCCGGGGCGTGGCGGTCACGGCGGGCGAAGGCGCGCAGGTGGGAAATGATCGAGGCCATGCGCTCGGTCATCTGGCTGATCAGCTTGAGGTTGGCGCGCGCGTCTTCGCTGCGCTGGTGGTCGAGCAGCACGCCGGCGTTGTCGGCATAGCTGCGAATCGCCGCCAGCGGCTGATTGAGCTCATGGCTGATGCTCGCGCTCATGGTGCCCAGGGCCGACAGCTTGCCGGCCTGCACCAGTTCATCCTGGGCGCGCACCAGTTCCTGTTGGGCGTGTTCGCGCTCCAGCACTTCCTGTTTCAGGCGGCTGTTGAGCAGCTCCAGATCCTGGGTGCGTTCCTGCACGCGCTGCTCAAGCTCCTGGCGGGCACGGGCATCCAGAGCGATGCGTTCGAGGTAATGCCGGCGGCGTTGCATCAGCAGACCAAGTAGCAGGATAAGTACCAGCAACGCCGCGCCACCGATGGCGACAGCGCTACGCACAGGACGATCGAGCAGCAGGCGCGGCGCCAGAATGCTCACGGTCCAGCCGATCTCGTCGAGATCGCGGCCCTGACGTAGCCAGGCCCCTGGGTCGAGCCTCAGGGGCGGCGGCGACTGGATGCGGTAAGGCTGGGTGGCGGTAATCGCGGCGCGTTCGGCGTTGTCCAGCTCGCGGGTGGCATGGAAGCGCCAGTCGGCCTGCGAGGTGAGGATCACCACGCCGTAGTTGTCGGTGACCAGCAACTGCTCTGGGCGATTGCCCCACAGGGTTTCGGTGTGATCGAGGTCGACCTTGACCACCAGCACGCCAAGAATCTGCGAGCCCTCGCGTACCGCCGCGGCGAAGAAGTAGCCACGCTTGCCAGACGTGGTGCCGAGGCCGAAGAAGCGACCGGGACGGCCTTGCATGGCGTCGCGAAAATAGGGGCGGTAGGAGAAGTTGCGCTCGACGAAGCTGTCCTCTTGATCCCAGTTGGAGGCCGCCAGGGTCTGGCCGTCGGGAGCCATCAGGTAGATCACGTCGGCCCCGGTCTGTTGCTGCAGGCCGGCCAGCAAATGGTTGGTCTGGTCGCGCAATTGCCCGTCGGCGCTGTGCTGCAACAGCTGGCGCAGGGCCGGCAGTTGCCCGAGGATCGGCGGCAGCACCTCATAGCGGTTCAGAGTGCCGAGCAGGTTGGCGACATACAGGTCAAGGGTCTGACGGTTCTGCTCGTTCAGCACGCCGCTGTAATAACGCTCGGCCAGTTGTTGCAGCGGCCAGAGTAGCGGGGTCAGGAGCAAGGCAAGCAACACCAGGCTGCGCCAGCGGAGACGTTTGGGAGTGCGGATGGTTGCAGTCATGGAGTCAGGTGCCCGGGTGTCGCAGGAATTATGCATCTTCGAGCATTAGCAAGGGCTGTGCCAGTGGCTCGTGGGTAGGAGGAATTCAGCCCACTATGGTGCCCTGCCAACCCACCATGATCCGGCACCCCGGTGAGGCTTCTGCTGGCGCTGGCTCGTCAGCCTGTCGAAGCACAGGTGTAGGCCTGGATAAACCGCGGGACGCGGTGCGATCCGGGGGGATCTCCCGGATTGCGCTGGCGCTTGTTCAGGCCAGTGTCGCGCCACAGATCATTGGTCGTGGAGTCCCTGCGTCGTTAGCCATCGGCTTGTAGGAGCCGGCCATGCCGGCGATTCGCACGCATGGCGTGCTCCTACAGGTTTGCGACAGTTGAACCCTGTCGTGACACTAGCAGCGATGTGCCGGGTTGTGCAGGCACTCGAGCAGGCTACTGTGCCAGTCCACCAGCTGGACCTGCCAGTCGCGTTGCAGGCGACTGCAGTCGAGGCGCGAGTTGAGCGGGCGCTGCGCCGGGGTCGGGTAGGCGCTGGTGGGGATGGGCTGCAGGGTCGCGGTGGGCTTGCCTTGCGTGCGCAGTTGCTCGGCGATCGCGCTGGCAAAGCCGAACCAGGAGATTTCGCCCTGGGCGGTCAGGTGATAAACGCCCCAGGGCCCGTTTTGGCCGCTGCGCCAATGCTCGATCAACTGGGCGGTGGTACTGGCAATGCTACCGGCCCAGGTGGGCGCGCCAATTTGATCGGCCACGACTTTGAGCTCGTCGCGTTCTTGCAGCAGGCGTTGCATGGTCAGCAGAAAGTTGCGCCCGTGCAGCGAGTAGACCCAGCTGGTACGCAGAATCAGGTGGGCGCCAGCGACGGCCTGAATCGCCCGCTCGCCGGCCAGCTTGCTCTGGCCATAGACACCGAGCGGGTTGGGCGTGTCGTCCTCGACATAAGGCGCCGGCTTACGGCCGTCAAACACGTAGTCGGTGGAGTAGTGGATCAGCGGCACGCTTAGGCTGGCGGCTTCCTCGGCCAGCACCTCGGGCGCCGTGGCGTTGATCGCGAAGGCCAGTTCGGGCTCGTTTTCGGCCTGGTCGACCGCCGTGTAGGCGGCGGCGTTGACGATCAAGTCGGGGCGCAATCCGCGCACTTGCTGGCGAATCTGCGCAGGATCAGCGAGGTCGAGTTGATCGCGACCGCGCACGATCAATTCCCCTTGATCGTGCAGGCTCAGCTGCAATTCGCGACTGACTTGGCCCTGTTGGCCGAGCAGCAGAATCTTCATGGAAACAGCTCCGCAGCGGCCAGGCTGAAACCGGTCTGGTCCTTGGCCGACAGTTGCGGGGCTTCGCTCAGCGGCCAGTCGATGGCCAGGCTCGGATCATCCCAGCGGATGCAGCGTTCATGGGCCGGGGCGTAGTAGTCGGTGGTCTTGTAGAGGAATTCGGCGAATTCGCTGAGCACCAGGAAACCATGGGCGAAGCCCTCCGGCACCCACAGGTGGCGTTTGTTGTCGGCGGACAGGTGCACGCCGACCCAACGGCCGAAGTTCGGCGAGCCGCGGCGGATATCCACGGCCACGTCGTACACCTCGCCGGCAGTCACCCGCACCAACTTGCCCTGAGCTTGCTGCAGTTGGTAATGCAGGCCGCGCAGCACGCCGCGCTGCGAGCGCGAGTGGTTGTCCTGGACGAATTCGCGCTGCAGGCCGGTGGCCTCGGTGAAGGCGCGGGCGTTGAAGCTCTCGTAGAAGAAGCCGCGCTCGTCGCCAAACACCTTAGGCTCGAGGATCAACACCTCCGGTAGATCGGTTGCGATGACCTTCATGCGTGCTCCTCCGCCAGTTTGAACAGGTATTGGCCATAGCCGGTCTTGCCGAAGGCCTGGGCTTGCTTGAGCAATTGTGCGCGATCGATCCAGCCATTGTGGAAGGCGACTTCCTCCAGGCAGGCCACCTTTAGGCCCTGGCGATGCTCGATGGTCTGCACGTACTGTGAGGCCTCCAGCAGGCTGTCGTGGGTGCCGGTATCGAGCCAGGCGAAGCCGCGGCCGAAGCGTTCGACGCGCAACTCGCCGCGCTCGAGGTAGGCGTTGTTGACGTCGGTGATCTCCAGCTCGCCGCGCGCCGACGGCTTGACCGCCTTGGCGATCTCGATCACGGCGTTGTCGTAGAAATACAGGCCGGTGACCGCGTAGCTGGACTTCGGTTGTAGGGGCTTCTCTTCGATGGAAAGGGCTCGACCGTTGGCGTCGAACTCGACCACGCCGAAGCGCTCGGGGTCTTTCACCCAGTAGCCGAATACGCTGGCGCCTGAGGGTTGAGCCGCAGCCCGCGCCAGTTGGTCGCCGAAGTGCTGGCCGTGGAAGATGTTGTCGCCGAGGATCAGGCACACCGAATCGTCGCCGATAAACGCTTCGCCAATCAGAAAGGCCTGGGCCAGGCCATCCGGCGAGGGCTGCTCGGCATAACTGAAGTGCACGCCGAACTGGCTACCGTCGCCAAGCACCTTCTGGAAGTTGGGGAGATCCTCGGGGGTGGAGATGATCAGGATCTCGCGGATGCCGGTGAGCATCAGCACCGAGATCGGGTAGTAGATCATCGGCTTGTCGTAGATCGGTAGCAGCTGCTTGGAAATACCCAGGGTGATTGGGTGCAGGCGCGAGCCAGAGCCGCCAGCGAGAATTATTCCTTTCATGGGGTGCGTTCCTTTATAGCGCGCCGAGGCGTTCGCGTTGATAGCTACCGTCCTGTACGCGGCGGCACCAGTCGAGGTTGTCCAGATACCAGTGCACGGTCTTGCGCAAGCCGCTGGCGAAGGTCTCTTGCGGCGTCCAGCCCAGCTCGCGTTCGATCTTGCTGGCATCGATGGCGTAGCGCAGGTCATGGCCGGGACGATCCGCGACAAAGCTTATCAGCTCGGCATAGGCGCCGCCTTGCTGCGGTCCGGCGTCCCGGCGCGGCGCCAGCTCATCGAGCAGGGTGCAAATACTCTGCACCACATGCAGGTTGGTCTGCTCGTTGTGTCCGCCGATATTGTAGGTCTCGCCGACCTTGCCTGCGGTCACCACCTTAAACAGGGCGCGGGCATGATCCTCGACATACAACCAGTCGCGCACCTGCTGGCCATTGCCGTACACCGGCAGCGGTTTACCATCCAGCGCATTGAGAATCACGCCCATGATGCGCCCCGACCCCAAGGTCAAAGCCGTATACCTCTACCCCAGACCGGTCGATTTCCGTAAATCCATCAATGGCCTGGCGGCCCTGGTCGAGCTGGATATCAAGGTCGCGGTGTTCGACCCGGTGTTGTTCGTCTTCCTCAATCGCACGCGCAACCAAGTGAAAATTCTGTACTGGCATCGCAACGGCTTCTGTCTGTGGCTCAAGCGCCTGGAAGCCGAACGGTTCAAGACCAAGCCAGATGCGGGTGACGAAGCCATTGAGCTGACTGTGCGCGAGTTGAACCGTCTACTGGAGGGAGTCGACCTTTGGGGCAACCAACCTCACAAGGTACTGACGCCACGTTTCGTGACCTAAGCCGGTATAATCCACGGCATGATTTCCATGCCAGAAACCCTTCCCGACGATCCTGTTTTGCTCAAGCAGTACGCATGTGCAGATGGTCGGTGCGCGGCAGCTGGATCAGGGAAAAATCGTCCAGCTTCAAGAACAAAACGCGCTGCTGATTCAGCGTCTGTTCGGCCGCAAATCCGAGCAGACCATCGACCCCGACTCGCCGCAGCTGGAGATCTTCAACGAGGCCGAAAGCCTGGCCGAAGGTAAGCGCCTGAAGCTGTTGACGATGAGGTCGAGGAAGAAGTCGTTGCGCCGACCAAGCGTCGTGGCAAGCGCAAGCCGCTGCCGGCGGAGCTGCCGCGCGTCGAAGTCGTCCACGAGCTGTCCGAGCATGAGCTGACTTGCGCCTGCGGTTGCCGCAAGCAGGCCATCGGCGAAGAAACCAGCGAACAGCTGGAAATCATCCCGATGCAAATCCGGGTGATCAAACACATCCGCAAGACCTACGCCTGCAAGGACTGCGAAGCCGCCCCGATCACTGCTGACAAGCCGGCACAACTGATCGAAAAAAGCATGGCCAGCCCCAGCGTGCTGGCGATGCTGCTGACCACCAAATACGCCGACGGCACCCCGCTGTATCGTTTCGAGAAGATCCTCAGCCGCCACGGCATCGACATCCCCCGCCAGACCCTGGCGCGCTGGGTGATCCAGTGCAGCGAACACCTTCAGCCGCTGCTCAACCTGATGCGCGACAAGCTACTGGACTACCCGGTGCTGCACTGCGACGAGACCCGCGTGCAGGTGCTCAAAGAACCGGGGCGCACCCCCCCCCGGCCCCCCCCCGAGCAGCCAATCCTGGATGTGGGTACAAGCCGGCGGCCCGCCAGACAGGCCGTAAGCGCTCCATAAACCGCGTCCGCCAGGACAAAGGCTGTTTTCAGGAGGCCGGCTGGGAGCGCCTATTTTTTGGATCTATGTTTGGTATGTTAGATTATTGGAGGTTTTTTGTTCTCGATAATAACGCATAACTTTCTGCCTATTTTCATGAACGGTTTTTCTATTAGCTCATAAGTAACCTTGGATGCTAACGCTACGGCTAACAGTCCGACCGAGCATGAAATAAGAAAACTAAAGAAAGATCCGATTCCAATACTGTATATTTCAATGAATGTAGAACCCATGGATTTGAATATTGGGCCGTGAAGCAGGTAAATTGAGAAGCTGATAGTTCCGAGAGGCGCAAGAATCTTGGTTGTTAAATTTTCTTTCATTAGAGTTGCAGCGTATAGAGCCAGGGCAGACGCTATTGCATTCCATGTTCTGTAGTCAAAAACAACATTGAGGTTTCCTGTGAGGTTTGCATAGAAAATTAAAATGCTTATCGCAAAAATATAGTGGTGAGCGCTTCTTGGAATGTTGCTTGTATTTATTTTTGCAATGAGCATTCCGATAAGGAATACAGGCAGATGACTGAAAAAATTTATCATCATGTATTGCTGCTTTACCCCCTGCGAAAGCCCAGACTTCTGTATGAACCCTTCTGCAAGTGACTTTATTATTAATGAAAAAACTATTGCTAAGGTTATATGACTTTTTGTCTTCAGCAGAATAAATAAGGCCGGAAATATCAGGTAGAAAAGAAATTCTACGCCTACGGTCCACCCCGCAAATATTGATGTGTGGGCGTGAGTGGGCGAGAAGTTGAACATAAGCGAGAATGTCCAGATCATACTGGTGTCTGATGGAAATAGATTTCCTCCAAAAAAGGATCTATAAAGCACCCAGGCAAAGAATGAAAAGAAAAACATTGGAGCTATTCTGAACCATCGCTTAACTAAAAATCCGGCAACCCAGCGTGAATCAATATTTGTATTGGCAGTAATTTTGGTCAATAGATATGCCGACAGGACAAAAAACAGGGCCACACCAGTGCCGCCTAAGGAGGTTATTTTATCCATCCACCACGGGACTTGAAGCGGTCCCCCAACAGCAATAAGTTTTAGGTGGTAAATAGCCACGGCAATTGCTGCCAGTCCTCGCATGGCATCAATTTGAGTGTTCCTTGATTTGCTCAAAGCTGAATCCCTTGTGTGTAGTTGCAGCACTTAAGGAAGGTCTAAATTAGCCCAGATTTTTTCAGCCGTTTTTTTCGATTTTAAAGAAACTGCTGCTCAACCCGAAATATGGCCATTTTTCGCCTTCATATTCATTCATTTGCCCTTGAAAGGCGTTTCGCCGGTTGCATTCCCGGCATTACAGGCGTACCTCTCCTGCGGTTAGTAGCTTTTGCCGCACCATCCACAGGTTCGATAACGCAAACAGCGTGACCTGCTGGGCCGTGCATTTCGCCAAGCCACGAAAGCGCACCTTGGTGTAGCCAAGCTTGCGCTTAAGCACTCGGAACGGATGTTCGACTTTGGCGCGCACCTGCGACTTGGTATATTCAATCTTGCGCTTCACTCGGCCAATGACACTTTCCTTGCCGTGTTTTTTGTAGTTGCTGGGACGCGCCGAAATCGACAAAATAACCTTACAGCCCTCGTGTTTCGGTCGTTTCTGCCCCCCCCCCAGTGGCCGCATCTACGGTTACGCTGATAATCGAAGCGGGAGATTGACCAGTTTGAACTGAGCGCCTATATCGCTATAGGCGCCCAGTCGCACTACTGCGTCACCACTGTAGGTTCGGTCTTTTTATGCGAAATGAACGGGGCTTTAATTAGTGGTCTTTCTATGAATTTGTAGTAGGCAAGGCTCAGTAGTACGGTGGTCACAACTATGAATATCGCTCCGATCTCTAGGTTCTTGAAGAAAAACCAAACGTTTGCCGCGACGGGGAGCGCGTGCCATGTAAATACAAGTACAGGCATATGCAGAAGATAGATTGCGTAGCTGGCATCTCCTAGCCTTTTAAGGGAGTCAGCGATGGTGCCTTGCGCGCGCAGACAGGCACAACCGTAAACGATTAGAGCCGCAGGTACTCCGAAGGCAATCACTCTTGCAGCCTCTCCAATTTTCCCGCCGGGTAAATATTTGAGTTTAAATGCAGCTATCCCAGCCATAAGTATCAGTGAAAATCCTGCCGCTACGTACACTTTAGGAGATTTGGTTTTGTACTTACTCAAAATAAAAGAGATAAAGCAGCCAATAGCAAACTCAAAAAGAAGGGGACTTGTCAGGTAGCCTGCAGCGAAATTCGCCTGCTTTGCGCCAGCCAATGAAGATATAACACCATAAATCCCGCCTGCCAGTAGTAGTGCGATCACGGTACTTCTGCGCTTGAATAGTAGGCAAGCTGCCATTGCTATATAGAAAATCAGCTCATAGGTAAGAGTCCATGAAACATCAAGCATGCGCTCTTGAGGTGGTATTGGCAAAAGTAGAATAGAAGGTAATACACTTATTGCTGATTTTGCCTTGTCGCTTGACGAAATCGCAATTAAAAGACCGCAAATGGCAAGCGCTGGAAGGTATCCGGAATAGATCCTCCATGTTCTTTTTAAGAAAAACTCTTTTGCGGTCGTATTATTATTGGTGCTCTCCCATATCACAAGGCCGGATATCACGAAAAATATATCAACACCCGAATACAGGAAGTACTTTAAAAAAGTCACGTCCAGCTCGCCTTTGCGCGCAGTGTAATGTAACGACACGTGGTAGATAACAACCATCATGGCCGCTATGAAGCGGAGCGCCTGCACACCATTCATAAGAACTCTACCGTGAGGCCTGGCCAGCCCAAGGGCTGTCCCAGCGCAGCAAATCCAAAAATAACAGGCTGTTATTTGCAGGTAAATCTACCACAAACGACTGACATTATTCACGAAAAATGGCAGTCACTAAGCACCTAGCCTGATCGGCACTCTCCCCCGAGGACCAAGTAATAGGGGGCGAGTGAGTACGCATAAAGCTTAAACACCCCGTCAAATAAGCATTTTTATGCCAGCAGAGAGCAAAACAAAAGCCAGCAACACTTGTATCCAGCGGCCGTTGAGCCGTCTACTCATTAGGCTTCCAACCACGACAGCCGGAATTGAACCCACGAGCAGACTCAATAACATATGGCCGTCAACCATGCCGGCAAACAGGTAACCCAGCCCGGCAACCAATGCCAGAGGTATGGCATGCATGATGTCTGTTGCGACCAGACGATGCGGTGTCATCCGCAGTGGATACAAGTACAGAAGAATCACACTCCCCAGCGCACCAGCACCAACCGATGTTAAAGCCACGCAAAGGCCAAGCACCAAACCGCTGAGCACGGTTAAAGCAGGCTGCAATGCCTTGAAGTGACCTGGATTACCTAGGCGACGCTCTCTCGCGAGCAATCTCAACGCAGGGGCGAGCAGCATACCCAGTGCCGTAATCAGAACGACGGCGCCTATCGCTTCGGTCAACCAGCCAACTTTCTGTACTTTGGCACCGAAACTAACCAACACGACGACCAATAGCGCCATCGGCAGACTACCCAACCACAGGCGTTTAACGACAACCCAATCTATTTGAGCCGAACCATTGTGAATGCTGGCAGCCACTGCCTTGGTGAGGGCGGCAAACCATAAGTCGGTGGCAATTGCCGTCGTCGCAGGCACACCCAGCAGCAACAGAATCGGCATCATCAGGGCCCCACCTCCTACGCCGGTAAGGCCAACAACAAACCCCGTCAGGGCACCTGCCAATGTGTAGGCACCATCAATCATGTTGATACAGAGTTGTCATGTGGAAGCTTTCCAGGGAAAATATGTCGCAGATTGTGATTTAATGTCAAAAATATTCAAGCTCGATTGAGAAAATAATTTTTTACAGAGCAAATCAAAATAAATTACGCATTGCGACAAGGAAGGCTGTTCATGTTAAACCCTGATCTTCTAGGATTGGATGCTCCCGTGGTGTGGGATACGCAGCTGGCATTTCTCCATCTCAATCAACTCAATCAAGCCGATACCAAGCGCACAGCCGAACGGCGACTGCACGAGCTGCAACTCCTTCCTCCCGAGCTAACAGCGGAACACCTGTGCGATGAGCTAGGGCGTCAGCCAACGCCATCGGTCCTGGCGTGGGAGATTGAAAAAGCACGCGCAAAACGTAAATTAGTGCTCTTTGTTCAGCTGCACCGCACCTCTAGCGGAGAAGAGTTTTTGCATGCCAACGACGCCAGGGGCGCGCGCTACTGGTTGCCGCTTGGTACCAGTGATGTAGACGCGAAACAGTTCGCGAGCGCACTGCAACGCCTGCAAGAACATATCGCCAAGCCCGTTGTAATCTTTCCCTGCGGTCGACTGGTTGTTGCTTGCAGGCACGTCAGCGCACCCGCCAATGTCGAACTGGGGCTGTTGAGTTATTCGGCCGTACTAGATGAAACAAGACGCTGCGGCGCGGTCAATGCATCAACGGTTCGCACGCCACACCTCAAGCGCCTTGAAGCTGAAAGCTTGCAGATTATTCGTGAGGCGGTGGCTGAGGCCGAAAACCCCGCCATGCTTTACTCCATGGGTAAAGACAGCGCGGTGATGCTGCACCTAGCGCGCAAGGCCTTTTACCCTTCGTTGCCCCCCTTCCCACTGCTGCATGTGGACACGCGCTGGAAGTTTAAAGAGATGTATTTGTTTCGCGACCTCATGGCACGCGAAAGCGGCATGGACCTGTTGGTACACATCAACCCAGAAGCCATTAGCAAAGATATCAACCCCTTCGATCATGGCTCGGCGCTGCACACCGATATCACCAAGACCGAAGGGCTCAAGCAAGCGCTGGATAAATACAAATTCGACGTCGTGTTCGGCGGCGCACGCAGGGATGAAGAAAAGTCGCGTGCAAAGGAACGTATCTTTTCGTTCCGCACCCAGAGCCATCACTGGAATCCGAAACAGCAGCGACCCGAGTTGTGGAATATCTACAACGCGCGCAAAAACCAGGGCGATAGCATTCGCGTATTTCCGCTATCCAATTGGACAGAGCTCGATATCTGGCAATACATCTACCAGGAAAACATCCCGCTGGTACCGCTGTACTTTGCCAAGGAGAGGCCTGTCGTAGTGCGTAACGGCATGACGCTTATGATTGATGACGCACGCATGAGCCTATTGCCAGGCGAGCAGATTGAAGCCAGAAACATCCGCTTTCGCACCCTTGGCTGTTACCCCTTGACCGGCGCAGTAGAGTCGAATGCCGTCACCGTGGCCGACATCCTGCTGGAACTGCTCAGCTCCAATAGCTCCGAGAGACAAGGACGCGCCATAGACAGTGACAGCTCTGCCAGCATGGAAAAGAAAAAACAGGAGGGCTATTTCTGATGACACATAAAGCACAAACAACAGCCGCCAGTAAGCCTTCGTCGGTTGAGGCCTACCTTGAACAGCAAAAAAATCAAGACCTGCTGCGTTTCATAACCTGCGGCAGCGTCGATGATGGAAAAAGCACCTTGATTGGACGTCTGCTCTGGGACGCCCAACAACTGACTAACGACCAGTTGGCAGCACTAAAAAACGAATCGAAAAAGTATGGCACCCAAGGTCCTGACATTGACTTTGCCTTGCTCGTCGATGGCTTGTCCGCGGAGCGCGAACAAGGCATCACCATCGATGTGGCCTATCGCTTCTTCTCGACCAGCAAACGCAAGTTCATCGTTGCCGATACGCCCGGTCATGAACAGTACACGCGAAACATGGTCACCGGCACCTCGACGGCAGACATGGCTGTCATCCTGGTCGATGCCCGGCAAGGCGTTCTGACCCAAACCCGGCGCCACGCCTACCTTGTTTCGCTGATGGGCATCCGCCATGTGGCGTTAGCCGTCAACAAGATGGATCTAGTCAGTTTTGATGCCAGCATTTTCAACCAGATCTGCCAGTCTTTTGAAGACTTCGCGCAAACGCTCGGCTTCGCCAGCATTACACCTATGCCCCTGAGCGCACTCAAGGGCGACAACATCACCGAGCGCTCGGCCAATACCCCCTGGTACAAGGGGCCGACATTAATGGGCTACCTGCAAACAGTCGAAGTGACCACCCAAAAATCGGATCGTTTGGTGTTCCATGTGCAGTGGGTAAACCGCCCCAACGCCTCGTTCCGTGGCTTTAGTGGTTACTTGAGTGAAGGTCAACTGAGGGTTGGCGACGAAATTCGGGTTACCCAATCAGGGCACACCGCCACAGTCGCGGAGATTGTTAGCATGGACGGCCCACAGCAAATGGCCGCATGTGGCGACGCCATCACCCTAAGGCTCGACACAGAAATTGATGCATCTCGCGGCGACATTTTCTCCTCAAGCCAGCGCCCACTGGAAACCACCGACCAGTTTGAAGCAACACTGGTGTGGATGAATGAAGAAGCCGGGCTGATCGGCCGCAGTTACGACATCAAGCTCGCCGCACAGTGGGCAACAGCATCGGTTACTAACATCAAGCACAGAATCAACATCAACAACCTTAACCACGAGGCCAGTACACAACTAAGCCTGAATGACATCAGCATCTGCACCTTAGCCATCAGTAAACCCTTGGCTTTTGACAGTTATCAACACGCAAAATCACTCGGCAGTTTCATTCTGGTCGACCGCATAAGCAATGCCACGGTTGCCGCAGGGATGATCAACCACAGCCTGCGCCGCGCGCAAAACGTGCACAAACAGGCGCTCGCCATCACCCGCGTGGACCGAGAAAAGCTCAACGCCCACAAGGGCAAAGTGATCTGGTTCACAGGTCTGTCGGGTTCTGGCAAGTCAACAATCGCCAACGCACTGGAAGTAGAACTGCACAACCGCGGCTATCGAACCTACATCCTGGATGGCGATAACGTGCGTCAAGGCCTGAACAAAGACCTCGGCTTTACCGATGCGGATCGTGTGGAAAATATTCGACGCATTGCCGAAGTGGCCAAGCTAATGATGGATGCCGGTATAATTGTGATGACCGCATTTATTTCACCGTTCAGGCGAGAGCGGCAAATGGCGCGAGAACTCATAGGGGAAGACAACTTCCTTGAAATATACGTCAGTACATCTCTGGAAGTCTGTGAGCAGCGGGATGTGAAAGGGCTCTACAAAAAAGCTCGCGCTGGGCAGCTGCCGAACCTATCTGGGGTTGGCAGCTCATATGAGTCACCTGTTGCAGCAGACTTCGAGATTAATACCGCATACGGCGAGCCGAATACTGCCGTGACTAAAATCCTGAACAAGATCGAGAATATATTATAGTAGGCGATGGTGGGGAGATCAGTACAACAAGCAAATCTTTCAGAAGATGTTTCAATAGCCTAAAGGCGAACCCCGCGCCTAATAATAAATTACAATACAGCGACTCGATCAGACGGCGAAGCAATACGACGCACTTAGACGATTAGAATACCTCTGGAGTTATAATGAGCAATTTTTCGGACTAAAACTCATATGTTCAACAAGATATTTATACACGCCGGACTTCATAAGACTGGAACTAGTTACCTGCAAAACTGCTTAGACGTACTTTCTCGAAACGAGGAACTCGCACATACTGCCTATCCCGTACTAAATGAAAACAACGAATTTACACGGATACAATCAGGCAATGGCGAAGCCATTGCTTTTCAGCTACTAAAAGAACAAGTCCCTTTATGCTCAGAGGAAGCCATTAACCGTTTAGTGAAAAGCTTAATTGACGAGTCTGACAAGACAAAGTCTTCGCTCCTAATATCAAGCGAGCATTTTAGCGACGCCGAACCTGATAGATTTAAATGCCTTATTCAGCTTCTGCTAGGACACACAAAAGAAGTTGGAATAATTGTTTGCACACGCCCACTGGCCGAACTTTGCCAATCAAAATACCATCAGGAAATTAAACGTCATAGCCTGTCAACGCCGTATGATGATATTTATTTTTTGAAGTTTAGCGAAAGGCTAATCACTCAATTCTCCAATTTTGGACTAATTTCTGAATACGCTCATGTGCAGGTAATAAATTACAACAACTGTAATTTATTAGTCACTCTACTAGAAATTATTGGCGAAGATGTAGCGCTCGAAAAACAATTTAATAACTCTGTCGTTAATCGCTCATTAACCGAAAGCGAATTAGACTTGCTGCGCGCCATCAATAGCGTTTTCAAAAACGACAAACTATCGACCAGCATTAGTGACCGCTGGATTTATGCACAACCAGAAACGCTTAGCCATAGAGAAACCCCTGACCCAGATAGACTTTTTCAGGCATTCAATATCACCCTTTCCGCAAGCGAATACACATTAAGCTCGGCGACGTGCAAAACAATGATAGGGAATACTCTAGCAAGGACAACGCCTCCGTTCGAGGCTGGTACTTTACAAAACAAAAATTTATACCAGGAAAACAAAGCGAAGAAGACGCCTCAAAGAGAAACTTTACTGCTGATGGCGCTCGAGGAAATAAATAAACTTAGCAAATTTGAAGAAGCACTCGTAGAGCATACGAGCAAACTGAAACCCACCAAGGAAGCCTTTGATCCGATTCATTATTTATTGCTGAATCGAGATGTATTGGCAGCCGGCGCCGATCCAGTTAAGCATTTTAAAAGTTTTGGCGCTAAGGAAGATCGTTTCACGGCTTATAACTATGTGTCTTCTCTGTATGATGTATAACTTTTTCCTGATTACGTACCAAGCTCAGTTGCTTCATTGGAATCCCCTGCTACGGTTAACTGTATGAATAACCAGCAGTAGGTGTCCCATGGCCCGCAATCAGGTTCAATTCCAGCCCGGTCTTTCGCTCACTAACTTCCTTAAGCACTACGCAACCGAGGAGCAGTGTCGCGAAGCGCTCTTCAAGCTACGTTGGCCAGCCGGCTTCATCTGCCCCGAGTGTGGCCATCAGGGCGCCTGCTGCCAATTGGCACGGCGGCTGTATCAGTGCAACCGCTGCCATCATCAGGCCTCGCTGACCGCGCGGACGATTTTTGACAGTACCAAGCTCCCTCTGACCACCTGGCTCCTGGCGATCTACCTGCTGACTCAACGCAAGAACAGCTTGTCGGCCTTGCAGCTCTCGCGTGAACTGGGCGTGAGCTACAACACGGCCTGGCAGCTCAAGCACAAGATCATGCAGGTGATGTTCGAGCGCGAACGGAACACGGTGCTCAGTGGTCGCATTGAAGTCGATGATGCCTATCTGGGTGGTGAGCGGCCGGGAAAGCGCGGTCGCGGCTCGGAGAACAAGGTTCCCTTCATCGCGGCGGTGCAGACCAGCGCAGAAGGCCACCCTCAATATCTGCAGCTACGCCGTGTACGGGCCTTCACGCTCAAGGCGATCGGGAGTTACGCGCAACAGTCGGTGGCGCCTGGAAGTACCGTATTCAGCGACGGTCTTGCGTGTTTCCGGGCTTTCGATGCGCGGGAGTGCCAGCATTTTTCCATCGTGACAGGGAGTGGTCGGGCCAGTGCCCAGCATCCGACCTTCAAGTGGGTCAACACCCTGCTGGGCAACGTCAAGAACGCCCTGACCGGGACTTTTCATGCGTTCGATCTCAAGCATGCTCCGCGCTATCTGGCCGAGTTCGAGTACCGCTTCAACCGGCGCTTCGACCTTGGTGCCATGATAGAGCGGTTCAGCTATGCCGCACTGAGAACACCGCCTATGCCTTACCGACTCCTCAAGCTGGCTGAGGTTTATGCGTAATCAGGAACTTTTTTGGCCTTCCCGGAATGACAAACGGCTCTCACTTAGCCTGGGTACCTATTAATTGTCAGCGCTTGGTCAGAGAGTTCTCACACAGACTGATAAAGTCCCCGTGCTTTAATAACGGGGACTGTAGCGCGCCTTGCCATATTTTTGAATGAACTCTCGCAACCCACCCCCCGACAAGACTTACTCAATTATCAGCGGCGAGTTGTTTAGGTCCCTCACCTCATGCAGGACTCTAGCGCGCACCACATCACCCCTTTTAAAGTCTAGCGCATCTGTAATTTCATAAACGAATGCACATGGTTTTTTAAATTTAGTCAACAGGTCTGCGCGAGGCATATCAGCAATAATCTTCCCAATACTTACATCATTCAAAAAAAACTCAACAACAGCAGGAGCCTCGCTATGCACATAACGAGCCCAACCATATATTGAACGATTTGATATTTTATCGACCCAACCCTGCGCTTTAGTTATCCTAGAAGCCTCAAGGTAATCTTGCGGATCTGGCCTGACAAAGTCCACAGCAGATTTTATTTGATTAGCCGACGGGATTAGCCTACAAAACGCAACTAGTGAATTGACAAAATTAACAGGGTCCGCAAGCACTTTATCATAAGATAATAACATTGCTGGGGCGCTGGTTTCGCTTAAAAAAACCAAGGTGCCCGCATACTGATTTAAAGCGCGCTGCATTCCTGGAAGTATTTCACTTCGCATTGAAATCGCGTTTCGCTGAGAAATAGAAAAAACATCTTTGTATATAAAAACATATCTCACACGCTCAAAAACACGCTCCACATCAGACAGATAATCAATCGAAGACGGTCGCTTCCATCCCCAACACTCATGATTACTGGAGTATTCACTTACTATATTACCAGCCTCAATATAATCTTTAGATTCAAATTTTTCTGACAACCGCACATCCTCAAAAACAGGAGGGCTCGCTTGGTCACCCATGAACACCCCGAGCTTTGCTAGAGCCCCAGCCACCATAGAGGTACCACCACGGGCGGCACCTACGACCACTACGGGTATTTTTCTTTCATCATGAGCGCCAATTATTGAAATACCTTTATTCACTAACTCTTTACTCACAATACACCTCATGAAGCATGAAAAAATAACAACTAAACTCTTGACCGTAAACTATTAGTCACCAGATGGCCTATATAAGCCCTCGCTCAAACGCTGCCCGCCTCCAGCCGAACAACACAGCGCTACCAAATGGCCGAGAGTACATGATGCGGCGGAATACTTCTTGCTGATCCACGTCTAGATCTTCTGTTATTTTTTCCACATCGCGGGTGTTAAACATCCCACGATAAACGCCATCCAGCTTGATGATAGACAGGCCTATCTTGTGCAAAATGACATTATTCTGGTGTATTTGCGAACCTCGAGTAAAACAATCGAGAAAGTGTGAAATTACTTCATCCTTTATCACCACTTCCAGGCTGGAGTCTACGTCCTGCACATTAGCAATTGTTTGGTGCAAAAAAGTTTGAAACTGACTAACCGAATTCGCGTAGTGCAAAGCGACTGTCGAAATATCGTTAAGATCTACATTCACTCCAACGCCCAAGCTTGCAGCCGAGCTGTGAAAGTAGCCGGCAACTATATTCTTAGACACCGCTGCAAACGAGAACCTCGGCCAACCGACTGAATCAGAACGCCTTGACAGCTGAGCCACCAGATCAAGTAAATCAGGGTTTGATTGCAGTAAATCGGCAACATGCGCCGTATCATATAACGATCGAAAGCTATCTGAGGAGCTGACGATTTTTTTAAGTGTCTTAGATAGCTCCATCTCCCCGGTCTTGATCACCACCGGGCGCACATCAGTACAGGTGTAACGCCGCCAATACTTTTTAAGCTTTTCATTATTGAGTACGGGATTAGTTATGGCGATACAAAATGAACCCAAATGATGTTCTATTTCGAAGTTCTCGGTGCTGCCAAGCACCTCAACAGTGCCTGTTAGCATGTTTTCGAGAAACGTTGAGATGTGTTTTTTACTAAAAAATACACTGTCGTTAATCATCAAAAGGCAAGGGCAGGTCTCGGCTAAACCATTTGAGTAGATGTATCCAAAGCCTGACTTATAGCTACCGAAATCTCGGCCAAAGTTGTACCGCTCTATATAGCAGTCCATGCAGTGGCGGTAGTCGTCTGGTGTCCCAAGCTTCAGCGTATTGACACCGATAACATAAATACCCAGCGCTCTGGCAGCGGCCATGGCGGCGACGACGTCTTCACGAATCCGTCCTTTTTCATACAGCGCCATCAACATGATTTTCTGCCCAGCATAGGGCTCAGAAAATCGTACTTGATCTTTTTTACCAATACTCTTCAGCCAGCTTACCTTTGACTGCCAAGAAATGTACATCAACGCTACAGGGTACATCAGTCTGTTTTTTAACTGGTCGAAAAAAATCATTTAAAAATCCAAATAGCGATTATGTTTGACGCTGTTTTATAAAGCCCCTAGCAGGCCCATAGTAATGGAGTCTGCTATTTCAGCCTGATTTTAGAAAGTCTACGATTTTAAAAACGTCCAGCTATTTCAATACAATAACTTTCTTTGTTTTGCACGTTATCAAATTATTAGCGGTAGGCATTTGCAGGCTAATACTGTAAGTGGCTTTTTCCAGGGCTGAAACATCAGCCTTTAGCGAAAACCCAGACTTCAAAAACTCATCCTGCTTAAAAGCCTTGACCACGCCTGGGCGATCATACCGAGCGGCGCCTTCGAAGACAAAAGACTTTCCATTCGCACCGGTTAGAATCAAATCCAACAGTGGAGGAGTGGTATTGGTATTGCTGTCCACTGCCCAGCCGGCAAAACTTACGGTACCGCCATCGGCATATGCAACCATGCCACCATCACCATTAATAACATCTAGAGCGCACTTCGTGCTTTGTACTTTTAGAAGCTCACTCGGCTTGCTGCTGCTCGTATCATCACAGCCACCCAGCACTACAAATACGAAAGCCGATGCCAGAACTACCGTGGTTTTTTTATGTAACATAATTTTCTCCTATTATTTATTCATCATGATCTGGTCATACTGCGTCAGCGTGTCGTCCATCGTGGCGCCTTGAATCAAATCGCCCTGATTCAATATCACACATCGATCACATAGGTTAGCGATCTGGCCGCGCGAATGAGAAACCAGGACAACGGTTTGCCCCGAGGCTATTTTTTCCATCATGGTGCGTTCGGCTTTTTTCTTAAAGTGCGCATCGCCCACACTTAATACTTCATCCACCAGCAATATATCCGGGCTGATCACCGTGCTGATGGCAAACCCTAGCCGGGCCGCCATGCCGGTTGAGTAGTTGCGCACAGGTTCATCGAAGAAGTCACCAAGCTCTGAATACTCCTTGACCTGCTCCAGCCGCTGTAGGACCTGCTTTCTAGGATGCCCCAGTAACATGCCGCCGAAGATGGCATTGTCGCGGCCGGTCAAATTGCTATCAAACCCGGCCTGCAATGCGAGTAGCGACACGGATGCCCCGTGATTGATCACCCGACCGGAGTCGGGCTTCAAGGCGCCGGAAATTATTCTCAGTAAAGTGGACTTCCCGGCGCCATTAGCACCGAGAACGCCGAGGGTTTCTCCGGCATAGATGTCAAGATTGATGTTTTTCAGCGGTTCAAAAACCCCGGTCTTGCTTGCCGCGCCGGTCATTTTAAAGCGTACACCTACGTCGCTTAGCGACAAGACCACTCTGGACATCAGGCCATGCCTCTGCGTACAAAATTGCGCCGATGCTTGCTGTAGATGAGCCCATTCAACAGGCCAACCCCCGCAGCAAAAACAGCCACATATCCCAGGCCGAGAAAATCGGGGGTGCTGCCCTGCAGGATGACATCGCGATACGCGGCTATCAGCTGGGTCAATGGGTTGTATTGCAGCCATTGGCCAATGGTGCCGGGCAAGGCCTGGTAGTTGTAGATCACCCCGGACATAAACATCAGCAGGGTCATGCCAGTGCCAATCAGGTTGGCTAGATCACGGGCAAAAGGAAGGATCGCCGCCAGCAGCATGCCAAGGGTTACGGTCAGCAAAAACTGGACGGCAATGATCAATGGCAAATACAGCAAACTCCAGCTCATGCTCTTTTCGTCAGTTACCAATCCGAGCAATAGCAACAGCAGCAGTGCGGGCAGTTGCTTGTATGTGGACTGAACGATGCTTACCAAAGGGAAGAACTCTGGCCTGACGTTGCTGTTCACCATCAAACCTTGTCCGCCGATAATGCTGGTGGCACTGGTCGCTACCGCCTTGTTGAACCACATCCAGGGCACCAGCCCACTGAGCAGGAAAAGGCCGTAGTTTTCCACACCGGTATTTAACAACCGGCCAAACAGAACGTAGTAAATAATCAGATGCAGCAAGGGTTCAATAATGACCCAGGCATAGTTCAGGTGGGTGCGTGCCGACTCAGACTTCAAATTAAGAATGGCTTTGGTATTCACCAACTGCAGAAAATGCTTAAGGCGGCTTTTATCTTTTTTTGGGTCTGTATCCGTTTGTGCCACGACCACAGGTAGCTGCAGCAGATCTGGCCCGTATTGCGCGGCCAGACGATAACGCCGAGCGTCCGCCGGGCTGCCCAGTTGTTTAAAGGCATTAGCGATTTGGCTATAGCCGCGGGTAAAGTCAGGCCGCAGGTCGATCACTGCTTGCCAGCGTTGTTTGGCTTGCTCCCAGTTGCCTTGCTTTTCCGCTATTTCAGCAAATTGAACCCAGGGTTCAATGCGCTCTGCGGTCAGTTCACGGGCTGTGCCATTGAACGCCTCGGCTTGCTGAATACGCCCTAGGCGCAATTCAAGCGCTGCCGAATGGCTGAACAACTCCCAGTGATTGCCCAGCGCTTCCCGACCTTGAGCCAGGTAGCGCTCTTCGAGAGCGAGGCTGCCCTGCAGTCGCGCTGACTCTGCGCTGAGCAGCCAGCTGCCGGCATGTTGTGCAAAGTTTATTCGCGCATGGGCCAGCAGTTCGTCGGCCTGGGTGTAGTGCCCCTGACGCATATAACTGGTAGCACCCTGTAACCAGGGGGCGAGATGTCCTTTATATTGCTCCCTGAAGACCCGCCATAGGGCTGCGGCATCAGCCCAGCGGCCTTCTCGCATAGGCGTCATCGCCAATGCAAAAGCCTCTGCCGGGGCAAGCGTTTCTGTTTGAGACATAGTGGATGGTCTGCCGGATTGTCACTGAACGCAGGGCGCCAGGCCCTGCGTAGATATCATGTCATTGTTAAGGTGTGGACGCTTAGAACACGTCTGCATCGGCAAGGAGCTTGCCTTCGCTGTCTTTGGTCGACAATGCCGGCGTACCTTCATAGGGCCACTGAATGCCGATTTGCGGATCATTCCAGCTGATGCAGCGCTCATGGGTGGGTGCGTAGTAATCCGTGGTTTTGTACAGAAACTCGGCTGACTCCGAGAGCACGACAAAACCATGTGCAAACCCTTCAGGCACCCAGAGCTGGTGCTTATTTTCGGCACTCAGATACGCCCCAACCCACTGGCCAAAGGTCGGCGATTTTTTGCGAACATCCACCGCTACGTCGAAAACTTCGCCTTGCACTACGCGCACCAGTTTCCCCTGGGGTTGCTGGATCTGGTAATGCAGACCACGCAGCACGCCTTTGGCTGAACGTGAATGATTGTCCTGTACGAATTGCACAGTGCGGCCAATAACTTCCTCAAATTGGAGATGATTGAAGCTCTCAAAGAAAAATCCACGTTCGTCGCCAAACACCTTGGGCTCAAATAGCACGACGTCAGAAATAGCTAACGGTGTGGCTTTCATTAGTAAATCGTCTCTTGCAGGAGGCGTTTAAGGTATTGGCCGTAGCCATTTTTCAAGAGTGGTGTTGCAAGTTTTTCAAGCTGCTCGGCGCTGATCCATTTTTGCCGAAAGGCGACCTCTTCAGGGCAAGCGACTTTAAGGCCCTGGCGGTGCTCAAGCGTGGCGATGAAATGACTGGCTTCGAGCAGTGAGTCGTGGGTACCGGTATCGAGCCAGGCGTAGCCACGGCCCATGATTTCTACCGATAGATTGCCTTGCTCCAAATAAACACGGTTCAGATCAGTAATTTCCAGCTCGCCACGAGGCGACGGCTCGATGCTTTTGGCAATTTCGACCACTTGCTGATCGTAGAAATAAAGGCCGGTTACTGCATAGTTCGACTTTGGCTGTAGAGGTTTTTCTTCCAGGCTAATGGCTTTGCCTTGGCCGTCGAACTCAACCACTCCATAACGCTCGGGATCATTGACGTGATAGGCAAAGACGCTGGCCCCCTCTTGCCGCGTCATGGCGCTTTGCAGCAGCTCATTAAAATGATGACCATGATAAATGTTGTCACCGAGTACCAAGGCCGACAGATCGTTACCGATGAAATCTTCACCGATGATGAAGGCTTGCGCCAGGCCATCTGGAGAGGCCTGCACGGCATAGGAAATGTTCAGCCCCCAATTGCCACCATCTCCCAACAGCTGTTCGAAACGCGGAGTGTCTTGCGGCGTGGAGATGATCAGAATGTCGCGGATGCCTGCCAACATGAGGGTGGTCAACGGATAATAGATCATCGGTTTGTCGTAAACCGGCAGCAACTGCTTGGAGATGGCCAGTGTTGCTGGATGCAGACGAGTACCTGAGCCGCCGGCCAGGATGATTCCTTTACGTTTGAGCATGCTTATTTCTCTAGTGTTTCTGTGAGCATCCGTGCCACACCGGCTTGCCATTCAGGCAAGTTCAGGGCAAAGGCCTTTTGCAGTTTTTGGGTATTGATTCGGGAGTTGCTTGGTCGTTTGGCCGGCGTAGGGTAAGCCTCTGTGGCTACCGCACCGAGCGTTGCCGGGGTGACCCTTAGGTGTATACCCGCCGCATCGGCCTGCTCAAGCACAAACTGGGCGTAGCGAAACCAGGTGGTTTCGCCCGCTGCCGCAAGGTGGTAGAGCCCGCCCAGCGCGGGCTGCTGCTGAACAGCCTGAATGGCATGGGCGGTAACATCGGCCAGCAATTCAGCTCCGGTTGGCGCACCGAACTGATCGTCGATCACATTCAAACTGTCGCGCTCTTGGGCCAGGCGCAGCATGGTCTTAGCAAAATTATTGCCCCGCGCGGCATATACCCAGCTGGTGCGAAAGATCAGGTGCGAACAGCCAGAAGCCTGAATCGCCTGTTCGCCTTCCAGCTTACTGGAACCGTAGACATTCAACGGCGCTACCGGATCGGTTTCTTGCCAGGGAGTATCGCCATGCCCGGCGAACACATAATCGGTGGAGTAATGCACCAACAAGGCATTCAAGCACCGCGCCTCCTGGGCCAGCACCGCTAGCGCCTCGGCATTGATTCTGCGCGCGGGCTGTTGCTCGGCTTCGGCTTTGTCTACAGCGGTATAAGCTGCAGCATTGACAATAACGTCAGGCGCAAAGCGCTGTACGGTGGCAGCCAGCCCCGCTAGGTCATTCAGGTCGCCACAGTGATCCGAGCTTTTGGAGTCCAGCGCGAGCAACTCACCCAGAGGGGCCAGGCTGCGTTGCAACTCCCACCCCACTTGGCCGTTTTTACCGAACAAGAGAATTTTCATGCCGTGCGCCCGGCGTAGTTTTTCTCAACCCACTCACGGTAAGCGCCAGACTGGATATTGCTGACCCAATCCTGGTTATCCAGATACCACTGCACCGTTTTGCGGATACCGGTTTCGAAGGTTTCCGCCGGCTTCCAGCCCAACTCGCGCTCGAGTTTGCGGGCATCAATGGCATAACGACGGTCATGACCAGGGCGATCCGTCACGTAGGTAATCTGCTGCTGATAAGGCTGACCGTCGGCACGCGGACGCAACTCATCCAGTAAAGCGCAGACGGTGTGAACGATGTCCAGATTGGGCTTCTCGTTCCAGCCACCGACGTTATAGACCTCACCCACACTACCGGCTTCAAGCACGCGGCGAATGGCACTACAGTGGTCTTTCACGTACAGCCAGTCACGAATCTGCTGGCCATCGCCGTACACTGGCAAGGCCTTGCCTGACAAGGCGTTGACGATCATCAGCGGGATGAGCTTTTCCGGGAAGTGATAGGGGCCGTAGTTGTTCGAGCAATTGGTGGTCAGCACCGGCAGGCCGTAAGTGTGATGATAGGCGCGCACCAGATGATCACTGGCGGCCTTGCTCGCCGAATAGGGGCTGTTGGGCTCGTACTGATGGTGTTCACTGAACGCCGGCTCATCTTTGCCTAGCGAGCCATAGACCTCATCGGTCGACACGTGCAGAAAGCGAAACGCCTGCTGCGCGTCAGACGCAAGGCTCTTCCAATAGGCGCGTACCGCCTCCAGTAGGCGGAAGGTGCCAACGATATTGGTCTCGATAAAGTCTTCCGGCCCATGGATGGAGCGATCAACATGAGACTCGGCGGCAAAATTCAGAATGGCACGAGGCTGATGTTCAGCCAGCAGGCGCGCCACCAAGGCGCTGTCGTCGATATCACCATGCACGAAAACATGCCGCGCATCACCCGCCAAACTGCGGAGGTTATCAAGGTTGCCTGCATAGGTCAGTTTGTCCAGGTTGATCACTGGCTCGTCCGACTGCGCCAGCCAATCCAGTACAAAATTCGCCCCGATAAAGCCCGCACCGCCGGTTACTAAGATGGTCATTGATTTAGATCTTTTTCAGTAAAGTCGCGAGGATCAACCCCAGATTTCCAAACAAGGTCTGCCGGTATAAACCAGCCCGCTGGAAGCCTAAAATTCTTAGAATGAATTTTTGCCTGCGCGCAGCCTTGAATTGGGTGAGTTTCGCTTGATGCTCTTGGCTCAAGCGATGGCGCATTGTTTCAAGCGCGTGGATGTTCTGAGTATTCCACTCGTAAAAGTGCCCTTGAAAAACCATGCGTAAACGCTTGAATCGTGCGATCCAACAGGAGTTATTGCCGACCAGATTTTCGTCGTGCTGGCGGTATAGCACCGTGGGGACTGGATCGTAATGGACCTTCCCCCCAGCGCCGGAAATAAGCTGGTACGCCCACCAATCGTGAGAAGGGACAGCCAAGTTATCGCCCGCCTCTTGCAGGAGCTCACGCGCAGCCTGGTTAAACACCATGGTGTTACCGCCACCAATATTTTGAACCAGTGCATTGGAGAAATGCGGCGCAAGACTGAACTTTGGTGAATACCCAAGGAGCATGCCTGACTCACACATCAGCTCGGTTCGACTACAGTAAAGCGCCGGAATGTGACCGGGAATAGTCTTTAGCCAGACTAATGCCTTCTGAAGCTTGTCCTCCTTCCAGATATCGTCCTGATCGGACCACGCATAAAAGTCTGCTTTTATATGTGTCCGACAGGTCAATGAGAGGAAGTTGGCAACGAAGCCTCGCCGAGGCCCCTCAACGATCTGGAGGCGCCCCCCCCCCCCCCACTGAATGCTTGATACCTGCAGAAGGTGCAAGGTCTGGTCCTGGGAGCCATCGTCTGAGACATAGAGCGTCCAGTTACGATGGGTTTGCCGTTGGAATGACTCCAACTGCTCGGCTAGAAACGACGCCCCGTTGTAAGTACACATCAGTATTGCGACTTTTTCAGTACTGCAATCGCTCAACTTGGCACAGACGGAACCAAGATGAGAATCAAGGCAACTAAGCACAAAATCCCTTTCCTATGAGTATAAGTAAGAAGCTGAATAATAGAGTATTGTCAAGAGATTTAATCGGCGATATCGCGGGCATGGCACTTTACCATTATATTTTCGCCCAACCTAGCTGCGGCCAGCTTTAGCCGCTCAAGCAAGGAGTGGGCATACCTATAAGTGTCTGTATTTACTGGTGCTGTGCTGTTTTTGGCATACCAATGTCCCGAAGCTTACAGCGCCTAGGTTCAGCTGCCAGCAGCTTCAGAGCCTGCCTGAAACGCCTACAGCCTTTCGGCGGTGTATCCAGAAAAAAGCATGAGCGCAGACCGAAATCCGCAGCTCATATTCGCCATGCTGGTAAACCAGCCGAGGGCATACCCCAGGTTGCCACTGCAATCGGCCCACATCGGCAGCAGCGCATCCGAGACCTCTGCAGCCTTCATCCTGACCCCTTCTGCGCTCAGCAGAAGGTCAACGGTTACCGTTCTATCCAGCAGTAAGGCCGCGCTGCCCAGTACGCGCGAAAGCGATTGGCGATCGAGCTCAAGCGTCAGGCCGGCGTGTAGATTCGCTGCCAGCTTTCGCTCGAATGGATTGGCATGCTGCAGCGCAAGAGCTTATTAATCAAAAGCAGAGTAAAAATCCGCGTTTTTGACGCCACGAATGTGACACCCTTCGCGAAAATGACGAATTTTGCGCTATCTGAACATCTCCGTCTATGAATTCAGGAGTGAAATGGTTGATGTGGTACTTCAGCTTGAGCTTTGATGAGCCAAAATGGAGCGCCAACAGCTAGTAATCATTTGTGGATCAGGACGCCACTAACACTCCGAAAGACAGTATTTCCGGAACATTCCGCGCCGCGCACGTGCGCGAGGCGACCGCGGGCCTAAGCAAAGCTAAGAAAAAGCTAACATCCAGCTCGCCTAGGAAGGGCGGGTGAAAAGTCTGGCCGTCCAGTCCTCAAGCGAAGGGGGCGCCATCATTCAATGCTCGCCCGGAAAATGCCTTTGTGAGCGGCAAGCCCATGACCTCATCGTGAATGGGGCGACGAAGCATTAGATCCTCCTTGGTATACCTGTACGCGAGCCAGCCTATCGATTACCCAAGCCGACTTCGGACTTGCTCCAACGCAGCCTGAATCTCAACTTCTTGCTGCCCAGCAATATCAAGTTCACGACATAACCCGCGCCAACCTGACAGCGCATCCAGCGTCTGCTCGATGTACTGATCCACTTTTAAAAAGCTGAAGGCCTCACAGACCTTACGCAACGCCTTGCGTGTGGGCAGTCCTGCTCCGGCAAAGGCTGTCGTGTGCTCATCAGCCATGCCACGCACTCGCGCAAAGGTCAGGTCATACGCCGGAGACAGCACCCAACGCCCTTGATCAAACAGGTACGCGAAGTTTTTTGAATGGTCATCGTGGTTGTGCGCGAGCGCATTGAAGACCATTAAACGCGCCATTTTCTCGACCTCGCCAGCATGCCCAGTGATGGCCCAGGTGGCGCGCAGCAGGTCGCCGTAATCCAACGAGGGGGCTCGGTAATCGGCGTAAAGGATGCCGCATGCCGTCAGCATGTGGATCTTGCGCTCCCCGTCACGATCAAAACGCCTCGCGGCGAAGAAGCGCTCTACCCCGTTCTCAGTCTGCACATTTAAAAGGGCAGGCTCCGCCATTTCGATCCCGGCACGCCGGGCCATTTGCGCGTAGGCATCCTCAATGGCACCTGTGTCACGGTGTTCATCTGGCGCACGAAATTTTACCAACCAATGCTCGTAGCCCTCGACCAACGTTTTGAATGACGACGCACAACGCTGCTTGTCCTGTGACAACGCCACGACCACCTTAGGTCGCGCCCCCGCAGGCGAGCCGCCCGCCAACCGCAAGGCATCCAACGTCGTTTCTGTGTCACCCTCGTAGACCTCAAGCGCAGCCTGGTACAAGCGCTCAAGATCCAGTGATGAATCGGTCTCGGATTTTTCCAAAACAGGCCGATATTCCAAGGCACCCATGGCGCGGTCGCCCATGTAAGCCAGCCGATCCAGTGCCGTAATGGCGCGTCGATCAATGCCACGCTCGCGCAGAAAGAACCGATCCATCAGCAACATGCCCCAGCCATCCGGCAAGGAGTCAGCGAACACGCCCATCAACCCGCCGAACAGATGAGGATCAGGTGCCGCCTGCGGGGAGGACTTGAACTCCATGTTCAACGGAGAGAGGTTGAACCCTGTCGCCAGCCACTGCTCGTCGTAGGCAAAAAAGGTTCCGCGCCGAGGCACTGACACCAACTCACCGACCCGGGTGCCCGCGAGCAGTACCTCGACCGAGGTCACGTTCTTCATTTGCGCCCCCGGACTCGTCCGCTCTGCTTGAGTTCATCCAGCGAGACGGGCTGCGCCTGCGTAAACAACCCAGACAACTGCTGCGCCACGCCGAGGGACGATGCCAATAGCACCAGCGCATCCAGGTTTATCTGGCCGGTCGTTTCAAAACGCTTGATGGTCGATTCTGATACACCGGCCCGTTCGGCCAGCGTCTTGCGCGAGAGATTCTGCGCCAAACGCAGAGCGCGGGCGCTCTCGCCGATCCGCTGCTGCAATTCGCTAGGTGAGAACAGTGCATGGGTGAGCGCCATCGAATTCGCCTTGCTGGTTGCGCCTAAAAACTGATCTATCAATGGATCAAATATAGACCATTAAACCTATAAATAATCAATAAAAGCTCATTTATGAGCCTTAGCTATCATGGATATCTTCAACCGCGATAGCCTCCATGCGCCGCCCGTAGAACTCTACCCAGTCAACGTCGCCGAACTCTTTCTGCAACAGACCTCGCAAGAAAGTATGCAACTCAGAAAGAGCCTCGGCCTTCTCATCGAAATAGGAGTAGCGGTCGTAGATCGCGTCCACCGACAGGTCCTTGTGATTCAGGATTCGGCTGCGCACATCCTTACCCAAGCCACGACTGGACATGTGCGTGGTCGCCGAGCGGCGCAAGTCATGCACGGTCGGTCGCGGGTAGCCATCTGCCACGCGCAGAAGCCCTTCTTCGTCCATGCGCGCCTGATCCTTTACGTAGCTGTCGTAAAAACGGCGCATAGCGCGATTAAGTGACGGTTGCGTCTGCGTGGTTCCTGGCCTGCGCCCTGGGAATACGTACTGCCGATATCAGCGATGGGGTTGTATTCGGCACGACCGGTAGCAATTGCATACCGGTAGACCTCTTGGCAGCGTTGACGAGCCTTGCGTAAGATTTCTAAGGCTCCACGCGACTCTATCCGGCGAAAGGTGGAGAGCCATTGCAGTGGTTTGATATCCGCGAGGGGAAGGTTTCCCATTTGCGGGAAAATATCCCTCTCGAAAGCTTCCATAACGTCGCTGGCATAGCCCTCGGACCATCGAGGAGTCTTGTGCTGATGCCACTCCAGTTCAAGTTCCTTGAAGGTGTTCGCTCGAGCTATCGCTTCTTGCACTCGCTTAGCTTGGCGTTCCTGCCCTGGGTGCTTGCCTTGGGCTACAAGCTGGCGAGCCTCGGCCGCCAGTTGTCGGGCTTGTGCAAGTGTCACTCGGTCGAGGGTGCCCAAAGAAATGTGGGACTGTTTGCCATCTAGGCGAAAGCGAAAGCGCCACGATTTACCGCCTTCGGCGCGAATCCATAGGAATAGACCGCTACCATCAGCAAGGCCGTAATCCTTGTCGCGAAGGGCAGCGTTCTTAACTTGCAGGGCAGTTAATGGCATAGGCTGAGTACCCAAGATTCTTTGAACAACTCAAAGGTACTTATTTGGGCACTCAAATAGCAAGCGCTTGGGTGGGACTGAGTGGCACTGCATAAAGCAAAAAGCCCGCACTGGGCGGGCTTTCTGGAGTTTTCATGACACTGCTTGGCACTGCATGAAACGCTTAGATGGTGCCGGCACCAAGAGTCGAACTCGGGACCTACTGATTACAAGTCAGTTGCTCTACCAGCTGAGCTATACCGGCATTTCAGGGGCGCCATTATATCCATTCATCTGGCCGAGTAAAGACGTCTGCGCATTGTTTATTCTGATTATTTTCAAGCCTCACTCGGTCTGAAGTCGGCAAGGCGTGGGCGGCGCTCTCGGGTATGTCTTGGGCGCGGACTGCGTGCTCGGAAATGCTTCCCGGATTTTTCTGCTTAGTGCATCCAGGGGATGGGATTGCGGCATTTTTCAGATTCATATGGGGTACGCATCGCCGCGGTGAAAGCAGGCCATTCTGCGACCTAGAATTGCGCGCCTGAGCGGCTCTCCTGCAACAGCGGCGCGCCGCTATGGAAGGGGCGTTCCGGGCTGATGAGTGTGGCTAATCAGGTCGTTTAATGCGGTTCTGGCGATTAGCTGCGAAATCCTTATGCACAAGCTGACGTTGTTTGGCGAGAGTACACATGCGTTTTGCGAGGTATTTCTCTGATTTTTATAAGTGTATGTTTTAATTGATTTTTATTTGTTGTTCAAAAAACGAGCAGGCGCCGCGAGAGCCGATGGTAGAGGCGTTAGGTGGGGTTGCTCAGAAACTATCAACACAGTTATCCACAGATAATGTGGACAACTTGGGTGAACGCAGCGGCGTTCAGCGTTCAGCGAGCAGCAGCAGGTTGCGCGGGGTGAGCTGGCGTGGGCAGAAGCTGCCGAGGCGCACGCTGAAGCCCTGATCTTGCAGGTAGAGCGCACGGTCGAGTAGCAGCCAGAGTTCCAGTGGGCGGCGGAATAAGCCGCGCAGCAGTTCCAGGTTGCGCACCTGGGCCAGTCGTTGCCAGCCTTGGCTCTGCAGTTGTTGCCAGTTTCTTGAAGGGTCTGGTGCGGGCAGTTGTTTCAGGGCGGCGAGGTCTGTGCAGTAGTCGGCGAAATCTTTAGCCAGCCAGGTCGTCGGCAACGAAGGTGTGGGCAGGTACTGGTCGATGCCGCGCAGTTCGCGCTGCAGCACGTCGAACGCCAGGCGCCAGGCCATGGAGCGATCGCGCTGGCGGCGTACGCGAGCGCCGGCGGTGACGGTCTCGCTAAGGGGTAGGGCCAGATCATCCAGCGAGAGTCGCAAGGCCGATGCCTGGGCCGTTGAGGAGAGCGCCTGGTAATTGGGGGTGGTGATGCGGTTGTAGCAGCACGGCGCTATGGCCAGCTGCTGGCAGTCGGTCGCGCTGGCGAGTTGCATCAGGCGTACATGCAGGTCGCCGCAGGCGTGTAGGGCGACTGGGGTGTGTTCGCTGCGGAGCTGGGCGCCGGCATCGGCACCGAGTACATCCTGCTGCAGATGCCGGGCGTTGAGGTGCAGGCGCTGGCTGAGCAGTTGGCCGCTGTGTACCAGTTCGGGGTTGTGCTCCAGGCAGGTCAGTGGGCGCCCGTCATGCGCCAGCATGCGCCCGAGATGGCCTTTGCCGGCGCACCAGTCGAGCCAGTGTCGTGCCGGTTGGTGAAATTGCAGGCAGCCGGCGAAGGCCTGGATCTGTTGCCATTTGCGGCCCGGGACGTCGACCGAGAAGCGGGCCGGCAGTGGCGGCAATGGTTGTGGCGCGAATGCGCCGATCTGGCCCAGGGTGCGCGCTTGCGCAGCGAGTTCGACAAAGGGCGCGGGTGCATCCAGCAGGTGTGGCTGATTGTGGTTGGCCTCGGCCTGTTCCAGGCTGCGCGATCTGAGCCAGTGGGCGAGTTCTGGATGCTGGTTTTCCCACGGCAGTTGCTGGTGGGTGAATGGCCGCGGTTGCCATAGCGCTTGGTGCTGCAGCAGAAATGCATCCAGCGCCTGGAAGCGCTGGAGCAGGCTGTCGCCGCTGAGGGGGGAGTCGTTCATGGTCGTGTCGTCAAGCCTGGATGGGGCAGTGAACGCCCCGGCGCGTCAGCGGCCCTGGCAGGCGTCGACCCTTAGCCACTGTTCCAGCAGCTTGAAGCCGCGGACCAGGATGAAGGCGATCAGCAGGTAGAACATCCCGGCGGCGAAGAAGATCTCCACCGGCAGGTAGGTGCGGGCGATGATGGTGCGCGCCATGCCGGTCAGCTCCAGCAGGGTGACGGTGCTGGCCAGGGAGCTGGCCTTGAGCATCAGGATCACTTCGTTGCTGTAGGCCGGCAGGCCGATGCGCGCGGCGCGCGGCAGGACGATATAGAGCATGGTCTGCCAGCGGGCCATGCCCAGGGCTCGCGCCGCTTCCACTTCGCCCGGCGGTACGGCCTGAATCGCGCCGCGCAGGATCTCGGCGATATAGGCGGCGGTATGCAGGGTCATGGTCAGGATGGCGCACCAGTAGGCGTCGCGCAGGTAGAACCAGAGCGGCCCTTCGCGCACGGCGTCGAACTGGGCCAGGCCGTAATAGACCAGAAATAATTGCACCAGCAGCGGTGTGCCGCGGAAGAAGAAGATGTAGCCGTAGGGTACGGCGCGGACGAACCAATGCTTGGAGGCGCGGGCGATGCCCATGGGTATCGCCAGGATCAGGCCGGCGACTACCGCGATGGCGACCAGCTCCAGGGTCAGTACGGCGCCTTCGGCCAGGCGCGGCAACCACTTGATGATGACTTCCCAGTTCATGAGGTGCTCCTGACAAAACCACGGCCGGCACGCTGTTCAAGGACATGCAGGCCGATCATGGCGAGCACGGTGAGGCCCAGGTAGATAAAGGCCGCCACCAGGAAGAAGGTGAAGGGTTCTTTGCTGGAGGTTACGGCGATCTGCGAGCGGCGCATGATTTCTTCCAGGCCGATTACCGACACCAGGGCGGTGTCCTTCATCAGGATCATGAACAGGTTGCCCAGGCCGGGCAGGGCGATGCGCCACATCTGCGGCAGGATCAGGCGCCAGAAGATCCGCGGTACGGACAGGCCCAGGGCCTGACCGGCTTCGCGATGGCCCTTAGGGATAGCGAGGATCGCGCCACGAAATACTTCGGTGGCATAGGCACCAAAACAGATGCCCAGGGCGATGGTGCCAGCGGCGAAGGCGCTCAGTTCGAGGCTGTCGATGCCCAGCAGGTCGGCCAGGTTGCGCATCAACTGCACGGTGCCGAAGTAGATCAGCAGGACCCAAAGCAGTTCGGGTATGCCGCGCACGATGGTCGAATAGGTGCCGCCAAGCCACTGCAGCGGCTTGTACGGCGAAGTCTTGGCCAGGGCGCCGAGCAGGCCGAGCACCAGACCCAAGCTCAGCGCACAGAGTGCCAGCTTGATGGTCATCAGGGTGCCGGCGGCCAGAGCCGGGCCGAATCCGTAGAGGTCTAAATTCATGGGGGGTCAGAAGCCTGCATCGCCCGTGAGGGCGACGCAGGGCAGGCTGCTCAGTAGATGCTGAACGGGAAATATTTATCGTTGATGGTCTTGTAGGTGCCGTCTTCGATGATGGCCTGCAGCGCAGTGTTCAGCTTCTCGCGCAGTGGGTCGCCCTTGCGCACGGCAATCCCGATCTTGTCGTTGTCGAATACCGGCTCGCCCTTGAATTCGAAGCTTTTGCCTGCATCGCTCTTCAGCCATTCCCAGTTGACGAAGGTGTCGGCCAGTACGCCGTCGAGACGACCCGAGGACAGGTCGAGGTAGGCGTTTTCCTGGGTGTCGTAGAGCTTGATGTCGACGACGCCGTCCAGGTTGTCTTCCAGCCAGGTGCCAGCGATGGTGGCGCGCTGAGCACCGATCACCTTGCCTTTGAGGCTGGCCTTGTCGGATTTGAAGTCACTGTCTTTCGGTGCGATGAATTGCAGTTTGTTGGTGTAGTAGGGCTCGGTGAAGTCGACTGCCACTTTGCGCTCATCGGTGATCGACATCGAAGCCACCAGGAAGTCGAACTTCTTGGCATTGAGGGCCGGGATGATGCCGTCCCAGTCGGAGGTGACCACTTCGCACTCAGCTTGCATCTTGGCGCAGAGGGCCTGGCCGATGTCCACGTCGAAACCACCAACCTGGCCGCTGGCGTCGATCAGATTGAAGGGTGGATAGGCCCCTTCGGTGCCCATCTTGAGCTTTTCGGCAGCGACGGCGCCGGTACCGAACGCCAGGGTGGCTGCCGCGGCCAACAGGATTTTCTTGTAATTCAGCATGCGAGAGTTGCTCCGTGTTTAGTCATTGCTGGACATGAATTGTTTGCAGCGCGCCGAAGCCGGGTTGTCGAACACTTGCTCGGGTGAGCCTTGTTCTTCCACCAGGCCCTGATGCAGGAACACCACTTCACTGGAGACCTGGCGGGCGAAGCCCATCTCGTGGGTGACCAGGAGCATGGTGCGACCTTCATCGGCGAGCGCGCGGATCACATTAAGCACTTCTTGGACCATCTCCGGGTCGAGGGCCGACGTCGGCTCATCGAACAGGATCACTTTCGGCTGCATGGCTAGGGTGCGGGCAATCGCCGCACGCTGTTGCTGGCCGCCAGAGAGCTGATTGGGATAAACATGGCGCTTGTCGGAGATGCCGACCTTGGCCAGCAGCGCCTCGGCCCGCTCGATGGCCTCGGCCTTGCTCAGGCCGAGCACCCGGCGCGGCGCCTCGATGATGTTGTCGAGCACGCTCATGTGCGGCCACAGATTGAAATTCTGGAAGACGAAGCCCAATTCGCTGCGCAGGCGGTTGATCTGCTTGCCATCGGCGGCGACCAATTCGCCCTGCTTGCCGGGTTTGAGCTTGAGCTCCTCGCCGGCGACGATGATCTGACCCTGGTTGGGGTTTTCCAGCAGATTGATGCAGCGCAGGAAGGTCGATTTGCCGGAGCCGGATGAGCCGAGAATCGAGATCACGTCGCCATCGTGGGCGGTGAGGGAGATGCCTTTGAGCACCTCGAGGTCGCCATAGCGTTTGTGCAGATTGCGGATTTCCAGCGCGGGCGTGGCCTCGGCCATGGGGTGTCCTCTTCTTATTCGGATGCGCTCCGGCTATAGCGTTGCCTTCCTGGCGAGGCGTCAAGCTAGCATAGCGTTTCGCCAGTCGCCAAGCCGTTTGGTGTGCGTGCATGGCCTGGCGTGTCGCGGGTGTCGCCTGGCCGTTGTTGCCTGTCGCGCAGGCGCAATATTGCGCTTAGCGCACATCGAGGCCTCGCTGACGCGCAGGGGTAGCGCGAGCTTGCCGTCATCGGAGCTGTAGAGAGTCAGGTCATGCATGGCAGCGGACGTCGCTGGTGGCCATGGCGTACGGCGAGCGAGGTCGCCAGCTCTTTCTGCAGATAGAAAAAAGGCCCACATCGCTGTGAGCCTTTTTCGGTATTTATGGTGCCCAGGGACGGAATCGAACCGCCGACACGGGGATTTTCAATCCCCTGCTCTACCGACTGAGCTACCTGGGCCAACGGGGCGCTATTAGACGGATTTGAAGGGTAGGTGTCAAGCGTGAGTTTGAAAAATATTTAGTTATTACGGGCGCTTAGGTTCAAGTGGGGATTTTTTGGAGGCGACGGGGTTGCAGCCAGTCCGTAGAGGGGTTAGCCGAGCAGTGGCGTAGCCCATCGATTGTTGATGGGTGGCGCTGCGCTCAACTCACCCTGCGTTTCTACGCTTTCCTCGCGAGCGAGGCTGGGCGGTTTACTCGCTGGGTGGCACGTAGCCTTCGGCCTGGGCGTAGTCCTCGCCGGAGAGGAACTTGTCCATCTCGGCCTGGAGGAATTTGCGGTCCTCAGCGTTCATCATGTTCAGGCGGCGTTCGTTGATCAGCAGGGTCTGGTGCTTCTGCCATTCGTCCCAGGCTTGCTTGGAGACGTTGGTGTAGATGTCTTCGCCTTTGGCGCCCGGATAAGGTGGGCGGTCGAGGCCAGGCAGTTCTTGTTTGTGCTTGCGGCACATTACGGTGCGGGTCATGGCTGCTCTCCAGTGTTCTGTTCGGTCGCGAGTGCGTCGGCCGCGCGCTTCAGCAGTTTTTTTACCGGGGCGGCAAGGCCCAGGCGCGGCGGTGTGGCGAGGTTATACCAGAGCCAGTCGGCCTCGGCCACGGCCGATGGCGCGGCTTCGACGCGGATCAGCCAGGGTTCGATGGCCAGTTGGAAGTGGCTGAAGGTGTGGCTCAGGCCGGCCAGTTCGCGGCGCTCGCCCAGTTGCAGGGCGTGACGGTTGGCGAGCAGGTCGAGGCTGGGCAGGTCGTCCAGCTCCGGCAGACTCCACAAGCCGCCCCAGAGGCCGCTGGAGGGGCGGCGGTAGAGCAGGACCTCGCCAGCCCGGCTGGTCAGGATCGGCATCAGGGTGCGCCTCTGTGGCAGCGCCTTGCGCGGTTTGGCGATCGGGTAGCGAGTCTCCAGGCCGAGCAGGTGGGCCTGGCAGCCACTTTGCAGCGGGCAGAGCAGGCAGCTGGGTTTGCTGCGGGTGCAGAGGGTGGCGCCGAGGTCCATCATCGCCTGGGTGTAGTGGTTGACCCGTGCCTGCGGGGTGAAGCGTTCGGCCACCGCCCACAGTTGTTTGGCCACTTTCGGCTCGCCCGGGTAGCCCTCCTGGGCCACGTAGCGCGCCAGCACCCGCTTGACGTTGCCGTCGAGAATCGGCGCGCGCAGGCCCATGCTCAGGCTGGCGATGGCGCCAGCGGTGGAGCGGCCGATGCCGGGGAGTTCGGTCAGTTGTTCGGTGTCGGGGGGGAATGCGCCGCCGTGCTCACGCATGACGATCTGTGCGGTCTTTTGCAGGTTGCGCGCGCGGGTGTAGTAGCCCAGGCCGGTCCACAGGTGCAGTACTTCGTCTTCCGCTGCTTCGGCCAGGTCCTGCACGGTCGGCAAGGCGGCCATGAAGCGGTCGAAGTAGCCGAGCACGGTACTGACCTGGGTCTGCTGCAGCATGATTTCCGAGACCCATACGCGGTAAGGATTGATGCCCTGCTGCCAGGGCAGATCCTTGCGTCCGTGGCGGTCGTACCAGTCGAGGACCGCCATGGAGAACTGCTCGGGACTCATCGGTTGAACAAACCCTTGAGCGCGTCTTTCAGTTCGGGGCTGACCTTGTCACCGAGCTTTTCTTCGAGCTTCTGGTTGATCTTGTCGCCGGCCAGCTTGGCGGCGACCTTGCCCATGCCGTCCTGGTCCAGGCGGCAGGTCTTGCCGCCCATTTCCAGTGGGCCACGGCAGCGTACTGGCCAGGCGATGCCGACATAGCGCTCGTTGATCTGGCAGGCCGGATCGGGCATTTCGCGCTGGTCTCCGCTGGGGGTGATGCCGACGCGGTAGTCGAGGCCGAGTACGCGCAGGTCCAGGTCGCCATTGCCGCTGACCGCGAGGCCTGGAACCTGGATTTTCAGATCAGGGTTATGGGCTACGCCATTGAGGAAGGTCAGGTTGCCTTGCAGCGTGTCGAAGGGCGTGTCCTTGTTGCGCGGCTCGCTACTCAGTGCCTTGCGATTGAGTGCGGCAATACCGCGGCAGAGTTGTTGTTCGAGGTCGGCGCCGACCAGAATGCCGTCGTTGAGGGCGAAGCTGGCCGTGCCATTGAGGCCGTCGATCCAGGCTTTCAAGCTGTTGCCGCTGGCGCTCAGGTTGGCCTGCAGGTCGAGCAGGCCTTTGACCGGCGAGGGCTGCTGTTCGCTCTTGAGGAAGGGCTCTACGCTGATTCGGAGCAGGTTTTTTTGCAGGCTCAGCAGGGGGGTGGCGGGGCGTACATCGACCGTCGCCTTGGCGTCGAAATTGCCACTGCCAAGTTTGCCGCGCATCTCTTCCAGGGTCAGCAGGCCGGTCTTGCTCTTGGCCTTGAGGTTGACGGCGCTGAAGGCTTGCTTTTGGTAAGTCAGCTGGTCGAGGCTCAGCGCCAGTTGCAGGTCGAGGCTGCGCAGGCGCTCGATCGGCAGCACAGTTGCGGCGCTCCAGGCGTGCTGGGTTGGTGCCTTGGGCAGCGGCGTGCTACCGCTCTGGCCGGCGCTGGCGACGCTTTCCTTGACCTCGGCTTGGCGCGCGGCGCCGGCATCCTGGCTGTCCTTGGTTGGCTTCGGCAGGTAGCGGTCGAGATCCAGGCTGTCGCCTTTCAATTGCACGCGCAGGGCTTGCTTGGCGAAATCGGCGATGCCGATCTGGCCGTTGAAGCTGCTGTCATCGAGCTTCAGTTTCAGCTCTTGCATAGTCAGGCTGGTCGGGCTGCCGTTGAGGCGGGTGACCAGTTCGAATTGGCTCAGGGCCTTGTCATCGTTCAACGGCGGCAGTGTTTGGCCGATGGTGGCGAGAAATTCGCGCAGGTTTACCGGCGCGATGGACAGGCCGCCGGTCAGTTTTGGCTGGGTATCCAGGTCGCGAATTTTCACTTCGCCGAGGGCGCGCAACTGGTTGGCCGAGAGTTTCAGGCCGTTCCATTCGGCAACCTGGGCGGCCAGATCGACCAGCAGCTGGCCTTGCAGGGAGTAGGTCAGGGTTTGCCCGTCGAAGGGCTCGCCGGAGGCTTCGCCGGAGATCTTGGCGTCTTCCAGTTGGTAGCGCTTGAGCGCCCGGTCGAAGCGCAGCTCGCCTTGCAGTTCAGTGCGCGCCCGCATGACCGGTTGGTTGGTGCCGAAGAAAGCGCTGAGTTTGACCGGGATGGCGGTTCCTTCGCGGATCGCCCCGGTGGTCAGTTGAATGCTTTCGGCGCTGAATTGCTGGCCTTTCTGCGCGTCGTGGTAATCGATGCGTGCGCTGTTGACGATCAGGCTGTCGATATCCAGCTTGATCGGTTGGGCGCTTTCGCTGGTGCTGGCTGGCGCACTGTCGGCGGATGGCGCGGGTGCCTCGCCGGTCGGCGTGCTGGTGGCCACGGCCGGTTGGGGCGGGCGGCCGACATCTTCCCAGTTGCCGCGACCTTTTTCGTCGCGCTGCAGGTTCAGGTTGAGGCCGTCGACGCGGATGTCGCTCATCTGTACTTCGCGGCGCAACAGCGGCAGCACGCGTACCGACAGGCCGAGCAGGCGCAGGTCGGCAAAAGGCTGGTCGGGGGTGGTGGCGCTGGCCAGGGTGGCGTCGGTCAGTTCGAGACCGAGCCAGGGGAACAGGCTCCAGCCGATGTCGCCATTGAGGGTCAGCTCCAGGTTGGCCTTGTCGCGGGCCAGCTGGCGAATTTCGTCTTTGTAGTCGTTGGGATCGAACAGATGGGTCAGGGCAAAGCCCAGCGCCACCAGGATCAGCAACAGCCCGAGAAAAAACAGACCCAGGATTTTGCCGAGCGCTTTCATGGACGATTCCTTGTTTCGGTGAACTTGAATTGAGTCGGCGAGTATAGCGCCGACCGCTGCAATAGGCCGGCGAAAGTCCGGCTAATGCACTGATTTTGCAAGCGGCTGTTACAGCTCGCGGGCCACGCGTTCGGCAATCGCCAGGCTGGCGGTCAGCCCTGGCGACTCGATACCGAACAGATTGATCAGCCCCGGTAGGCCGTGATCGCTTGCGGTTTGGATAAGGAAGTCGGCGGCCGGTTCCCCGGGGCCGGCCAGTTTCGGCCGGATGCCACTGTAGCCTGGCACCAGGCGCGTGCTGTCGAGGCCCGGGTAGTAGCGGCGGATCGCGTTGGCAAACGGCTCGCGCAGCTGTTCGTCGACTTGGTAATCGATATGCTCGAGGTACTCGGTGTCCGGGCCGAAGCGCACCTGGCCGCCGAGATCGAGAGTGGCGTGGATGCCCAGCCCCGAGGTGTTGGTTTCCGGCAGCGGATAGATCAGGTGCTGGAAGGGCGCGCGGGCGCTGTAGCCGAAGTAGCGGCCGCGACACAGGTGCAGGGCCGGTATGCCTTGCAAGCCCTGGGTATTGGCCGCCAGTTGCTGGGCGAACAGGCCGCCGGCATTGATCACCCGCTGCGCCTTGAGCTGGAAGGCTTCGCCGGCGCTGCGGCCCGTGACGATCCAGCCGTCAGGGCCGGGTTCGAGCTGGTCGACGCGGGTCTGCAGGATCAGTTGTGCGCCCTGCTTCTCGGCGGCGGCTAGCAGCGATTGCAGGTAGGCATG
The DNA here is from genome assembly GCF_035621475.1 of Pseudomonas paeninsulae. Taxonomy (NCBI): domain Bacteria; kingdom Pseudomonadati; phylum Pseudomonadota; class Gammaproteobacteria; order Pseudomonadales; family Pseudomonadaceae; genus Pseudomonas; species Pseudomonas paeninsulae. The sequence continues at coordinate 4,732,492 of NZ_CP141799.1, read as the reverse complement.
GCTGTCGACGATTCCGCTGCTCGGCGACAGTAGCGCTGCAACGCCGCGCACGGCGGGTTCCAGTTCGGCGAGCCGGGCTTGCTCGATATATTCCAGGTCATGCACGCCGCAGGCCTGGGCATTGGCGGCCAGTGCGTCGATCTTGCTGCGTTCGGTCGCGCTGACCGCCACCAGCAGCGTGCCGATGCGGCGGTGCGCTACCCGGTGCTGGGCGCACCAGGCATACAGGCGCTCGCGGCCTTCCAGGCATAGCTGGGCTTTCAGCGAGCCGGGGGCGTAGTAGATGCCAGCGTGGATTACTTCGGAATTGCGGCTGGAGGTGTGGCTGCCGATCAGCTGTTCCGCCTCGACGATCAGGCAGCTCTGCGGCGCTCGGGCCAGGCGTGCGGCGCAGGCCAGGCCGAGGGTGCCGGCGCCGATAATCAGGGTGTCGATACTGTCCATGGGGGTGCGTTGCCGGGGTTTGGCTGGGGTGGCTGCCGCTCTTCGCGCGAATCGGCGTCAAGTTGTCGAGCATAGCAAGATCTGCGCGGTGGCTAGGCGTGTCATGACGCTTGCGCTATCGGCGCTGGCTTGGGACGGTGGCTGCCGGCCCCATGCGGCGCGGCTGCTGGTCGCCGGGACGCCGGACCGCAGCAAGCTGGCTTTTATCAAGCAACACGTATGTTATTGGTTTTATGG